>DAIPKA010000025.1:0-92831 GCA_036769985.1 Candidatus Hydrogenedentota bacterium
TTCCAAGCTTACCCATCCACTTCGAACCTATGCATGCTAACAGACTACGAATTTCGTGGCCGATTTAGTGGCCATCCGTATGAGATTCTCGCCTGCTCGACCAAGCGTGTCTGAAGCGCAAGGCACTGGGAAAAAATAGATTACGCAACTCATGACGCATGAGGCAGAGACCGCGTGTGTTGCTGAGTTTGGCATTCGCAGAGGCAGAAATTCGTAGTCTGTCCCCTTTTTGGAGGTAGCCATGGGTCAAGGTGTTGGGTGGTGGTTGGTTGCAGTGGGGTTGGTTGTGGGCACGGCTGCGGGCGCTCAGGGCGCTCAAGAGGCGAAGGGGCTGCTCGAGGAGGACTTCGACGGGCTCGCGGGGACTCTGGCACCAGCGCAGGACGAGGCCATCGACGCTATGGTGCTCGGTTGGACGCATACGCCGCCAGCGGGCTGGTCTGTGGATGCGACCGCCATGTCGCCGGACAAGGGTGTCACGGAGTGGCGCGGCTGGAGCTTCACCACGGCCGCGTTCTGGTCGCAGACGGAGAATCAGGGCCGCGACAGGTTCTCGTTGGCCGAAGGCGTGTTCGCGGTGGCGGATTCGGATGAGTACGATGACAAGGATGGACCGGATGCCTTCGACAGCACGCTGGTCTCGCCGGTTCTGTCGGTTCCGGCCGGCAAGACGGCCTACGTGGCATGGGACAGCTTCTACCGCCGGATCAACGACAGTATCTCGACATTCAGCGTATCGATAAACGGCGGGCCGGACGTCGTTGTAAAGGACTTCCAGGGACACACCGTCGAGAACGTCCGCGTGACCTTCGCCGTCGAGCCACCAACCACCGCTGAGGCATGGTCACTTGTCCTCAAGTGGCGGTATCGCGCCAAGAACGGTTGGTTCTGGGCCATCGATAACCTCCGCGTGACGGACGCGCCGCCCGCGCCGCCGGCCCCACTCGCACCGCTGGCCGCACCCGAGGATTGGCCCACCTATCGCCATGATTGCAGCCGAACCGGCATCACGTCCACGGAACTGGTTTTTCCCTTGGGCGAAGCATGGCGTCACGTCCCAGCACACGCGCCGAGTCCGGCCTGGCCGCCGCCCGCGGAACAGGACATCACAAACCGCGCCTACGATCTCAAGCAGGTCAACGACTACGATCACGCGTACCACGTGGCCGCCGTCGAGAATCGACTCTATTACGGATCCTCGGCGGACGATACGATCTACTGTCTCAATGCCGCCGACGGCGCGGTGGTCTGGACGCACGTGACCGAGGGGCCGGTGCGCTTGGCGCCCACGGTCACCGGTGGCCGCGTATACGCGGGCTCGGACGACGGCTGTGTCTACTGCCTTGACGCGGCAACGGGCGCCCTGCGTTGGCGACAGCGCGTGGGGCCGTCGGATCAACGCCTACCGGGCAATGGTCGCATGATTTCGCTATGGCCGGTGCGCAGCAGCGTGATGGTGAACGGTCCGACAGCCTACGCCACGGCCGGCCTGTTCCCATCGCAAGGCGCGTACATCATGGCCATGAACGCGGACGACGGCACCGTGGTCTGGAAGCAGGCTCTGGACGTGTCCACGCAAGGCTACATGTTGGCCTCGCCGACCCGCCTCTTCATCGGCACGGGCCGCACACCGCCCGCCTTCTTCGACATCGCCACCGGCAAGCCTCTCGGCAGCATCCAGGACCTCGGCCACGGGGATACGGGCGGCTGCTTCGCGTTGGTGCTCGACGACATGCTGGTGCACGCGACGAGCGAGCGCGGCAACGTCCACATCGCCGAGCCGCAAACCGGCGAGAAGATCGTGTCGACACCTGGCAGCCGCATCATCGCGCACGGCGGTATGGTGTACATTCTCGGCGCGGAGGATTTGTCCGCGCTGGATCGTGATCGTTACCTGGACCTCAGCCGCGATATCCAGGCCATTGAGTGGATCGACGCACGGCAGCGGACGCAGGAGCAGAACGATCGCCTGCGCAACCTCCACGTCGAGCGGAAGGCGTGCCTCAAGTGGAAGACGCCGCACACGGATGTCTGCGAGCTGATCATGGCCGGCGAAGCGCTCATTCTCGGCCAAGTCGGCGGCGTACGCGCCGTCGCCACCACGGATGGCCGGGAGCTCTGGAGCGCCGAAGTCGAGGGCAAGGCCTGCGGCCTCGCGGTGGCACGCGGCCAACTGATCGTGAGCACGGATGCCGGAACCATCTACGGCTTTGCCCAAGGCGCGACAGGAGAACAGCCACGGGTGGCCCACGCGGCGGGCGTGGAGTCAACCAACCTGCCCGATGCCGCCGCAGCCGATGCGATTCTCGGGAGTACTCCGACACGCCAAGGCTATAGTCTCGTTCTCGGCATCGCTGACGGCAGGCTGGTCCGCGCCTTGGCCGAGCACTCCGCGTTCAGCATCATCGTAGCCGAGGCCGACGCGGATCGCGCGTCGAAAGCGCGCGCATGGCTGAGCAATGCCGGCCTGTACGGCGTGCGCGTCGTCGTTCATGAAGTGGGACCTGAAAGCCTGCCGTATCCGGACTACTTTGCCAACCTCATCGTCTCCGAGCGCAGCATGGTCGAGGGGGCGCCTCCTCAGATACCGGCCGCCGAAGTGGCCCGGGTGCTGCGGCCCCGCGGCGGAACGCTCGCATTGACCGGCACCCCGGCCGACGCGCTGGAGGCATGGGCCGGCGATGCCCTGCCGGACTGGAGCGTCACCGAAGGGCTAGCCACGGCCCGACGGGGCCCCATCGAGGGCGAAGGTGAGTGGACACACACCTACGCCGAGCCCGGCAACTCCGCGTGCAGCGGCGATACGATGCCCGTCTGGCCCATCCGCTTGCAGTGGTTTGG
Organism: Candidatus Hydrogenedentota bacterium; assembly: GCA_036769985.1. Taxonomy (GTDB): domain Bacteria; phylum Hydrogenedentota; class Hydrogenedentia; order Hydrogenedentales; family SLHB01; genus DAIPKA01. The sequence goes on from DAIPKA010000025.1 coordinate 2,842, forward strand.
TCCGCCTGGACCGCGCCGGATCGTCGATCGCCATTTCCGCAACGTGCCGCCGCTCTACAAGGACGGGCGCGTCTTCATTCCCGGCAACGGAATCGTATACGCCGCCGACGCGTACAACGGCACGTTGCTGTGGAGTGCCGAGGTGGCCAACTCGCTGCGAATCGGCGTGTTCCTGGACACCAGCAACATGGTCGTGGATGACGAATTCCTTTACATCGTGGCCGAGGACCAGTGCCACCGCTTTGGCGTTGTCACCGGCGAAGAGAACGCGGCGTTTGGCCTTCCCGAACCCGTGGACGGCCAACCCGGCGAGTGGGGCTACCTCGCGTACACCGGAAATCTGCTACTCGGCACCGGCCGGAAACCAGGCACCGGGTACCGAAAACTCACCCGTGAGGATGAGCTTCAGAAGAATGCCGTCTGGTATCCGAACATGACGCTTGCCTTGAGCGACTACATCTTCGTCGCCGACCGCGCCACGGGCGAGACGCGCTGGATTCATCGCGGCGGACGCATCATCGAAACCACGCTCGCCGCGGACGACGGACGCGTCTACTTCGTCGAGAGCGAAGATCCCGTCGTCACGGCGCCGGACGCGCGACGCGTCATGATGCGCGAGATCGCCGGCGGAGGCCATCAGTACCTGACCGCGCTGAACCTATCCGACGGCAGCGTCGCGTTTCGAAAGCCCATCGATACCGCCAACCTCCAGCAACCAAGCTATTTGGCCTGCGCTCAAGGCGTGATCCTACTCAGCGGCTCGCGCATCGTCGGCGGCGAAGGCATCACCAATACCGGCGCGGCCACGGCGATGCAGATCAAAGGCGACGAGCATATCCATTACTACTACTACGCCTTTGACTCGACCAGCGGCGAGACCGTCTGGACGACCGACCATGCCACCACGCTCCGCGTCGACGGAGGCCACGGCGAGTACAACCGTCATCCGACCATTGTCGGCGAGACCGTGTATGCATGGCCGTATGCCTACAACGTGAAGACCGGGCAACGCATCGAGGGATGGACTTTCGACCGCCAAGGCCACGGATGCGGCGGCATCTCGGCGAGCGCTCACGGATTATTCTGGCGCGGCGGAAACCCATGGCTGTACGATTTGCGGCCCGGTGGCGGCTCCCACCGCATAACGAGCGTGACCCGGCCCGGTTGCTGGATCAACATGTTGGCCGTTGGCGGCCTGATCGTCATTCCCGAGGCGGATGCCGGCTGTACCTGCGGCTTCCCGATCCAGACTTCATTGGCCTTGGCCCCTCTAAAAAGGGGACAGACTACGAATTAGACGTTCCCTTCGTGTGAGTGCTGTACAAGTCGCGGCCTCTGTGAAGGATTGTCGCAAGAGCGTTATTCGGTGTGGCGAAGAGGGCTATCATCGAGGATGAGAAACGGCAAGGCCGGCCCACGTATTGTTGGCTCGAGCTTTAGTTTGTAGTCCCTTTCTAGGAGAGTTGGGCATGGTAAGGATCGCGGTGGTTGCATTGTGTGTGGTAGCGGTGGCGCCGGGCGTCTCGGCGCAGGCGGGCAAGAATGCCAAGGGTGTCGAGGCGGGCCAGCCACGACTACGGCTGCGTCTCGGCGGCGAAACGGGTCGGCGGATCGATTCCGTGGTCCGAAATTGGATCCTGACGACGCCGGATGCGAATCCGGGCATCCTCGAGATGTTCCGCCTGCGCGATCTGCAGCCGCCGTACGAGAATCCGGTGCCGTGGGCGGGCGAGTTCATCGGCAAGTACTTGACGTCGGCGGCACTGCTGCGTCGAATGACGGACAATCCGGAGGTGGACGCGCTGTTGCGCGAGGTCATTCCGGAACTGATCTCGACGCAGGCGGAAGACGGTTATCTCGGGCCGTTTCCGGACAATCACCTCATGGCCAACTGGGATCTCTGGGGCCACTACCATGTCATGCTCGCTCTCGATACGTGGTACCGCGACACCGGCGACACGGCCGCCCTCGACGCCGCCGTGCGCGCCGCGGACCTCTGCTGCGCGACGTTTCTCGACTCGGATCACCGCGTCTACGATGCCGGATCGTACGAGATGAACATGGCCATCATCCACGCGCTAGGCATCCTCCATCGCGAAACGGGCAACGAGGCGTACTTCCGCCTTATGAAGGACATTCTCGAGGATTGGGAGAAGCCGGGCGCGGGCGATTACTACCGCACGGGCGTGGCTGGTGTCGAGTTCTACCAGATTCCCAAGCCGCGCTGGGAGAGCCTGCATCCCATGCAGGGCCTCGAGGAGATGTATCTCATTACGGGCGACGACAGTTTCAAGAACGCACTACTTCATCATTGGCGGAGCATCTATGAGACGGACGTCCACAACGCCGGGAGCTTCTCGACGCATGAGCAGGCCATCGGCAATCCCTTCAAGCCGGGCGCTATCGAGACGTGCTGCACGGTAGCCTGGCTCGCCTATAGCGTGAGCGCGTTGCGCCTATCCATGGATCCGCTGGTCGCCGACGCCCTCGAATGCGGCACGTGGAACGCCGTCCTCGGCTACGAGCATCCGAGCGGGCGCTGGTGCACCTACGATACGCCCATGAGCGGGAAACGCCTCGCCTCGGCGCACACGATCGTGTTCCAGTCGCGGCCAGGCACGCCGGAACTGAACTGCTGCTCCGCCAACGGCCCTCGCGGCCTCGGCCTGATCAGCGACTGGGCGATCCTCGGCGATTCGGCCGGGCTCTATCTCAATTACTACGGCCGTGGCGCCATCGAGGCGACGCTCGACGACGGTACGACGTGGTCGTTCGTCCAGAAAACGGCTTATCCGGCCGATGGCGCGATCCGGCTCGAGGTGACGCCGCCCGCGGCTGCGCGGATGCCCCTCTTCCTGCGTATTCCGTCGTGGTCGCGCGAGACGACGGTGAGTGTGAACGGCGAGGCCGTCGCCGGTGTCGACGCGGGGGCCTATCTCCGCATCGAGCGCGAATGGCGCTCGGGCGATGTCGTCGATATCGCCTTCGACATGGGCGTGTGGGCGCTGCGCGGCGACGAGAACGTGAACTTCGAGTCATCGCTGTTCCGAGGCCCCATTCTCCTGGCCTTCGATCAGAAGTTCAACACCATCGAGCCGAGCGATCCGCCCGCCCTGGACCTCGAATCGCTCGAACTCGAACCGGCCACGTCCGATGCGCGGTTCCAGCCCATCGTTTTGTTCAAGGTGAAGGCCGTGGATGGCCGCGAGGTGTTTCTCTGCGATTACGCAACGGCCGGCGCCCACGGCACGCTCTACCGCTCGTGGATACCCGTGCTCCACGCGCCGCCGGTACCCTTCCGCCTGCGGTATCCCGAGGACAACGCGCGGCTTGCCGTCGACGAAGTCGGCCTTGCATGGTCATCGGCCGGGCCGGATGCGCGTTACACGGCGATCGTCGCGCGCGACGCCGATCTGGGCGACGTCGTGCTCCGCCAAGAGACAACGGAGGTCGGGCCGCTCGTCATCGACGAAGCACTGGCGCCGAACGTGACGCATTACTGGCGCGTCGATGCCCAAACGGAAGGGCAAACGCTGCCGTGCGTCAATGGCCCATGGCGGTTCACCATCGATCCGACCATTCAATCGAGCATGAAAGGCGTCATCCTCCGCGCCTCGTTGGCGGGCCGTCCGGATCCCGACGAGGGCGCGCTTGTGTCGGCTACCGACGTAGCGGCCGCGGCCGGACGCGATGGCGCCGAGAACGGCGCGCTCCACTTCAACGGCACGACCTCGAGACTTGTCTACGAGGCGCCGCAATTCCCGTTGCGGACGTACACGTTCAGCGCGTGGTTCCGCCCCGAGAACGCCACGAAAGAAGACACGGATTGGCATCAGATCTTCTCGGCGTGGTACCAGGGCGTGCACGATCCGCTGCGCGTGTCGGTAAAGGCGAAGCAGCTCGTCGTGAATATCGAGCAGCCGTCGGGCGGCGCGCACTTGCCTGGGCCGGAGGTCGAGAACGACCGCTGGCTGCACGTGGCCGTCGTTAAGGAGTATGACCAGCTCCGGCTCTACGTGAACGGCGCCTACGTTCACGCCGTCACGGTTCCGGCCTTGCTCGTTGGTGACGTCAAGACCATTGGCATCGGCTGCAATCCGAACTTGGGCGAGCCGGAGAGCTTCGAAGGCGCCATCGCCGACGTGTTCTTCTCGCGCGAGGCCCTGTCTGCCGAAGACGTCAGCCGCCTCTTCGACGGGACGTACGCTCCGTAGCGGCCTTCAGCGGAGTTCGGCGAGGGCGTCGCGCAGGATGCCGGCCATGTGCTGCACGTTGAGCGCGATGGCTTTGCGGCCGCGTTCGGCGCTGGCGTGCGTCCTGGGATCGTCGCCGCCGATGCCGAGCGGTGCGACCTCGGGATCCGGATCGAGATTTCCCATCTCGACGAGATCCTCGTGGAGCGCCATCATCAGCGAGGTCTCGTTGGCGGCGGCGTGGTCTGTCTGGATGCCGAGGCCGTCGCTTTCATCGCCGCGCCAGCAGATGAACGCCTTGACGCCGTAGTCGGCCTCGAGCTGCGGCTTCATGCCGATGAACGCCTGCGCGGACGGCGCGTGGCCATGGGCGACGATGATCTGGAAGCCGGCGCGGGCGAGTTGGCGGACAACTCGGTCGATGATCTGCTCGAAGAAGGCGTTCTCGACCCAGTACGCGCTGCCGACGAGCTGTTGCGGCGGGCCCTCGGGAAACGAGTAGATGTCCATGCCGTAGTACGGCCGCCCGTCGTGCTCGGTATCGTAGTCCGGGCCGAGGAACAGAGTCGGCAGCACAATCCCGCCGACCTCGCGCGCGAGCTCGATGAAGAAACCTTGCGATTGTAGGCCGTCCGAGCCGAGCGGCAGGTGTTCGCCGTGCCACTCGATCGTGCCGAGCGGCAGATAGGCGATCGGCGCCGCCGCCAATCGCTCGCGGAATCGCCTCGGCGTCAACTCGGCATAGAGCACGCGTTCCATCAGCACCTCCTGGCCTCGTTGACGTTGACCCATCGCGCTCCACGGTACACGAATTCCGGCGGCGACGCCAAGGCCGTTGTCCCATCGGCCGGGCGTTCCGCTAGAATGTCGGTACCATGCGATTCATCTACGAGCCGGAACGGGGCGACGCCACGGATGCGTTGCGCATAGGCGGTAAGGCGCGCGGCCTGCTCGCCCTGGCACGGGCGGGCGTACCGGTGCCGCCGTGGTGCGTGATTCCCGTCGACGAAGCCATGGCAAGGCCGTGGCGCGCCGAGGCCGGCGCCGTACTCGAGTTGCACCATGTCTTCGCTACGCTGGGCGCGCCGCCCTTCGACGGCATTGCCGTGCGTTCCTCGGCCGAGCCGGAGGACACGCCGCAGTACTCCTTCGCCGGCCTCTTCGACACGCATTTCGCGCCCACGCCGGACGCCGTCATCGCCGCGGTCGAGCAGGTGGTCAATTCGGCCGATTCGCCGCGCCTGGCGGCCTACCTCCAGCATCACGGGATCGACGAGGCACCCGAGGTGGCCGTCGTACTCCAGAGCAAGGTCGAGCCGGTCGTGGCCGGCGTGCTCTTCTCGGCCAATCCAAACGCAGCGGCGATGGATCGCTGCTACATCGAGATCGTCAATGGCGAGAACACCGGCCTCGTCGACGGGGAAGCCGATCCTTCGCTCTGTGAGCCAGCACTGGCATCGGACGAGCCATGGCGCATCGTTCAGGGCGCCGATGGCCCCGCGGATCTCGATGCGGAAATCGTTAAGACGCTCGTCAGCCATTTGCGGCGTATCGAAGACGCGCTCGAGCGTGCCGTAGACGTCGAATGGGCCTTTGACGGCCGACAGGTCTGGATTCTTCAGGCACGCCCCATAACGGCGATGCAGGCCGCGCCGGCCCTGCGCCCATCCTTCTGCGTCACCTCGTGGTTCTTCGACCAACGCTTCACGGAACCGATCCGTCCGCTGACGCGGACCACGCTGATTCCGGTGGTGATCGACGTGGCCCTCAAGGAATCCGTTGGCATGCTCCGCCGCGCCGTGCCGAAACCGCTCGAATTCGACTATGGCGGCCAGGTATACATCGCCCACGAGCTATACCGACGCATGTTTCTCGGCGTGCCGCAATGGTATCTCTCCCCCGACCTCCGCCAGTTGTTTCCGGATACGTGCCACTGCGAGGCGCCCACGCACGGCATCGTGCGGGCCCTTGGCCATACCGCGTACTACTTCTTCGTCGTACTCCACGCGATCCTCGCGAACCGCCATGAAAGCCTCGAGGCGATTCCGTCATGGAATGTCTTCCGTGAACGCCTGCCGGGCCTGCTGCAGGAGGTCGACCGCGCCAAAGCGTTGGGAATATCGAGTTGGCGCGCCCGGTGGGACACGATCGAGCGCCTGTCCGAGGCCTGCCTGCGCGTGCACCGTTGGAGCCTACTGTGGGCGGACTACGGCCATCGTGGCTTTCACGTGGCCTTGCGCGCCGTCCCGAAGACGTGGGCAACATGGATCGAGCGGAGTGTGTTCTCGAACCTGGACTTTCCGACGCGCCGAGCCAACGAGGCGCTGGCCTCCGCGCTCGACGGCGACGCGAACGCCATGGCGCGCGTGCGCGCCATGTATGGCCACCGCTCGGAATCGCTCGACCTCGCCGTGCCGACGTGGGCCGAGGGGATCGAGGACGGCACATTGGCCGAGGCGTACGCGCACGTGCGGAATCGCCCGTCTATCGAGCCACGCCCGTCCCTCTCTCGCGCGGCGCGCACCGTCCGCGCCCTGTTCCGCCCGTTGGCCCGCCTCATCGAGATGCGTGAAGAGCAACGTTTCGAATGGGAGCGCATCCTCGCCGCGCAGCGCCGGATGATTCTCGAAGCGGCTGACGAGCTGGCCCGGCGCGGAGCGCTCGAACGCGTGAACGACGTATGGTTCATGGAATGGCGCGAACTGACAGCCGCCCTGTTCGACGGTGCGGCGGTATCCCAAGAGGCCGTCGCACGGCGCCGCCGCGCCCATTGGATCTGCGCCAGTGTTGACAAGCCGCCGTTTATCGGCCCAGGCGAGCCGGCCCGTCCGGAACCGGGGCCGTTGCTCCACGGCATCGGGGTCAGTCCGGGCCGGGCGACGGCGTCCGCCATGGTCGTGCCCAATCCGCACGAAGCGCATCGGTGCGACCTCGCTGGCGCCATCCTTGTCACGCCTACGTTGGATCCGGCGCAGACGGCGGTCTTGACGCAAGTGGCCGGCGTCGTGCTCGAACGAGGCGGCATGCTCTCGCACGCGGCCATCTTGGCGCGCGAGTATGGTGTGCCCATGGTAACCGCCGTGGACTGCGCAACCAGACGCATCCCCCAAGGCGCGAAGCTGATAATCGACGGGACTACCGGCCACGTGACGCAGGTCCTGCTCTAAGCCCGCCCCCTGTTCGCAGTTCCTATCGACGCCGGAGCATGCTCCGTTTGCGGTGACGCGTGCTACCCCGCTTCGGGACCAACGACTCGGGCACGTAGAGCGAGAGGACGTCCTCGGCGCCGTCCCAGTCGGCCCGAGGCAGGTTCTTGCCCACGGCCCGCTCAATCTCGGCGAGGGCGAACGCCTCGTCCGGACAGACAAACGTGACGGCGTCGCCCTCTTCGTTGGCGCGGGCGGTGCGGCCGATACGGTGGATGTAATCGTCGGGGTTCTCGGGAATGTCAAAATTGATGACGTGGCTGATCCCGGTGATGTCGAGACCGCGCGCGGCCACGTCGGTCGCGACAAGAACCCGGTAGCGACCCTCGCGGAAGCCTTCGAGGGCCTGATCGCGTTGGCTCTGCGTGAGGTCGCCGTGGATGGCGCGCGCCTTGATGCCGGCCGCGCGTAGGCTCTTCGTCACGCGATCCGTGCGGCGCTTGGTGCGCAGGAATACCAAGGCCGACAGGACTCGTTTGTCGCGTAACAGCGTCACGAGCAAGCTGGTCTTCCGCTCCTGGTCGACGGTGTACAACACCTGTCGCACCGAATCGACCGGTTGGGCCACGGAGCCGACCTTGACCTGCACCGGATCGTTCAGCATCGTGCGGGCCAGCCGCGCGATCTCGTCCGGAAACGTGGCCGAACACATGATCGTCTGACGGTTCTCGGGCAGGGCGCGCAGGATGCGCTGCAAGTCGGGCAGGAATCCCATGTCGAGCATACGATCCGCCTCGTCGATCACAAGGATCTCGAGATCGTCGAAGCGGACGTTGCCGCGACTCATGTGATCGAGCAGCCGGCCGGGCGTGGCCACAACGACCGCACAGCCCCTTCGGAGACTCTGCGTTTGCTTGTCAAATCCCACACCACCGTACACACACGCGCAATGCAGTTGCAGGGGGCGCCCCAGCTCTTCGATCACGCCGTGCATCTGGACCGCGAGCTCGCGCGTGGGCGCCAGCACCAGCATCAGATTGCGCCGCGCGGGCCCGGCCGCCAGCCGCGTCAGCGACGGCAGCGTGAAGGCCAGCGTCTTGCCGGTGCCTGTCTGGGCCAAGGCCACCACGTCTCGCCCGGCCAGGGCCGGCGGTATGGTTTGGGCCTGGATGGGCGTAGGTTCAGAGATGCCTTGGGCGTGGATGACGCTCAGGCAACGGGCATCGATTTCGAAATCACCGAACGATGGGGATGGCACTTCCTCGTTATCCATGGGGTAGTGGTTTACAGAGGCGCACGAATGGAAGTCAAGTGAACCGTCGGCCAATCACCGGGCTGCGCCTTCGCCGAGCCGGCCATTGTATTTGCATCAGCGAGTCTCTATAGTCTGGATAACACGATGAATCGGCCCGGAAGAGGCGACAGATTCCCGAGCGTATCGGAGGCCGCAACGCGGTATGAGGAGACTGGCCATGATGGATGTGATGGAAGTGATTCGGGCGCGCAGGAGTGTGCGCGCGTACGCGGCGAAACCGGTAGATCCGGAAACGGTGGATCTCCTGCTCGACGCGGTTCGGTGGGCACAGTCATGGGCAAACACGCAATGCTGGGAGGTCGTGGTTGTCCGAGACCAATCAATCAGATTGGCGCTCCAGGCCACGGCGCCCGCCGGCAATCCGTCGCATCACGCCATCGCCCAAGCGCCCATCGTGTTGGCGCTATGCGCCAAGCTCGGCGCGGCCGGCTTCTACAAAGGCAACGCGGCCACGAAGTTCGGCGATTGGTTCATGTTCGACCTCGGCGTCGCCGCGCAGAACATCGCCCTCGCCGCGCAGGCCCACGGACTCGGCTCGGTAATCGTCGGCCTCTTCGATCACGATGAGGCGCGCGCCGCGCTCAAGGTCCCCGAGGGATACGAGGTGGTAGCACTCATGCCCATCGGCTATCCGGATGGCGCGGTCGCTCCGCCTCCGAGGAAAGACGTGACCGAGTTCGTTCACGAGAACACGTTCTAGCGCTCGGCGAAACGCGCCCGACCGGAAGGAAGAGAACTCCTCCGAAGACGTGCGGCGATTGATCCACGTGTTTCGACGGCGCACACAGAGAGGGACGGATTGACATGAATCGAATTGCATTGGTATTGGGTCTCGTGGCTTGGTCTATCTCGGCGTGGGGCGAGGTCATGCCGCTGAACGTGATGTCCTTCAATCTGCGCTACGGCTTGGCACAAGACGGCGAGAATTCCTGGTTGCACCGTAAAGACATTCTCGTGAATGCCATCCGCGAGTACGAACCGGACCTGCTCGGCACGCAGGAATGCCTCGAGTTCCAGGCCGACTACCTCGCCGAGAACCTCGCCGACTACCGCTGGTTCGGTATGGGACGCGACGGCGATCGCATCAGCGAGCAGATGGCCGTGTTCTATCGGAAAGACGTGTTGTGTCCATTGCGCTCCGGGCATTTCTGGCTGTCTGAGACGCCGGATGTGGTGGGAAGCCGCTCGTGGAACACGGCGTGCACACGCATGGTGACCTGGGCCGAGTTCTTCAATCTCAAGACGCGCCAGCGGTTCTTCTACTTCAACACGCACTTCGACCACGTGAGTGAGGCAGCCCGGCAGGCCTCGGCGCGGCTGCTCCTCGAACGCGTGAACCAGACGGCGGGCGAGGTCCCGTGCATCGTGACGGGCGACTTCAACTCCGTAGGCGGCGCAAGCGAGCCGTGGCGCATTCTCACGGACGGCGGCCTTCGAGACTCCTGGATGGTAGCCGAGGAGCGTATCGGCCCATCGCACACGGACGGCGTCTATAGCGCGCCACAGCCGGGCAAGGACTGCCGCATCGACTGGATCCTTGTTCGCGGTCCCGTCGCGGTATCGCGCTGCGAAACCGTTATCTACAACGAGAACGGGCGCTACCCCTCCGATCACTACGCCGTGTTCGCCGAGATGCGCCTGTTCGTGGATGACAAGTAGACCGCGTCTCCGTTGGCTCGGATCACTCAGAGGTGCACAAACTCGGTGCTGACAAGGCCAAGGTTGAGGCTCCGCTCTACCGCCTGGTTGTATCGGATGACCACGAGTTCGGCCATGGCGGCGTCTTTGTGCTCGAAGGCATCCACGAGACGGCGAAACACAGACTGGCTCTCCTCAAAGGTCAGAAACTGGAGATCAACCAGGGTCCTTAGCCGCAGCGAGATACGCTGAACCGTGTTGAACATAAGCTGGCAGACCTGATTGTGTGTGGCATAGGCGATCTCGCGAAATAGCCCAACCGTCACGTCGGACAGCGCCTCGGAATCCCGTTCCAGCGTCTCGCGCTCCTCCACCAAACGCCGGATGTGGGCCAACTCCTCCTCGCTGCGCCGAACCGAGGCAAGCTGAACCATGAGCCGGAAGGCATACGCGCGAAACTCCAACACGTCGCGCAGAAACGCCTCGTTGATCGACCCGTCTTCCCGGGTGACCAGCACATCGAACAACTCGATTCCGGCCGAGAACTGAGGATTACCCACATACGTGCCCGAACCGCGTAGTACATCAACCAACCCCACCGCCTCGAGGCGACGGATCGCCTCCCGGATGACGTTACGCGTCGTCCCGTATTCCGCAGCCATCTCGCGCTCGGTAGGAAGTCTTGTTCCCGGGCCGGTACCCTTGCTGAGGATACGCCGCGCGAGACGCCCGGCGATCTCGTGCGATCGCGTCGGCCGGGCAGGCACGACGGGATCAGATGCGGATCTCGAAACCATAGAACGCCCTTTCCACGATCCTCCCTCCCCGGCAATCAGGCTTCGGCCACAGCCAAGCCCAGATCGGTTTCTCAGCCCCCGAGTTCGGCACGCACGGGAAGAGAGCGGTCGGCGGCCGCAAAGTAGTAGTACCAAATCTACCAAAATCATTGACTGGAAGCAACCAACTGTGTAGTATGAGGTTTATTGGTGCTACCACAAAACGTGGCTTGAGGAGCAACACTGTCATGAAAACAAGAGGTTTTACCCTGATCGAGTTGTTGGTCGTCATCGCTATCATTGGTATTCTGGCAGCGATTTTGTTGCCGGCGTTGGCCCGAGCGCGCGAGTCCGCCCGCCGTTCAAGTTGCCAGAACAATCTCAAGCAGTGGGGCGTCGTCTTCAAGATGTACTCGAACGAGACCGAAGGCGAGCGCTATCCGTCCATGCAGGCGGGCGTGTTCCCATATCATGACGCGACGCGAGATCATGCAGCGACCTTCGACTTGGGACCGAATCTGTTTGCCCTATATCCGGAGTACCTGACGGACGTCAACATCATGTTCTGTCCCTCGGATTCCGAACTCGAAGCCGCGCAGGACGCATTGACGTATGACGACGGCACATCGTGCCTCGGCTATGCGTGGCCGACCAGCGCGGACGAGCAAGATCGCTGCAACAGCGCCATCGACACGAGTTACACCTACCTCGGCTGGGTGATGGACCAGTACGGCTACTCCGACGGAGCGGCTCCGCTCGATGCCATTGCCAATGCGATGCAGGCCGTCGGTGAGGGTGGGCGCATCCCCGACGATCTCGGTGAAGGCGGTCCAGAGCAACTCGTGGCCGCCCTCAATGGCGCGATGACGCCGGATCTGGTCGCCGCCGTTATGAACAAGGATGCCGCCGGAATGGCCCGGTACATCGACAACGACATCGCGGTGGCGCATGGACTCGGGAACGGCGGCGGTTCCGTCATCTTCCGCATCCGTGAAGGCATCGAGCGCTTCCTAATCCAGAACGTCGCCGATGCCAGCGCCACGGCCACTGGCCAAAGCGAAATGCCCATCATGTTCGACCAGATCGCGACCGACCCGAGCATGTACAACCACATGCCCGGCGGTTCCAATGTCCTATTCATGGACGCCCACGTCGAGTTCGTCAAGTACGTGCCCCAGGGCGACATCCTCTGCAACAAGCTCGTGGCAACCGCATTGGGCGTGATGTCCAACGCCCTCTAGTCCGGAGCGTGGGCTGTCCGACGAGACGTGACACCACCCGCTGAGCGCGTGTGCGGCCGAGCGACGGTGTAGGGAGTGATGTCTGCGCGCCCCCGGTCCCGTTCGGGATAGGGGGCGCTTCTTGTTCGCCGTCCGCACGCGCCATCGTCCCGATGCGCGTCACCCCAAAAGCGCAATCCGGGAAAATTGAAAAAGCCCCCCGCTGTTATCTAGACTATGTCTTGATAATCGCGTCCGGTGTGTCTGACGCATTGCACAGGAAAAGGGAACCACACCATGCCGACCCTCGTGACTGGGACTTCGCCCTTCAGTGGCCGAACGCGCACCACACGTGCCGTCGCCGACCCGTCCATTGAGGAAGCGTGGCAGGAATTCGAGCAATTCCTTCGGGCGAACGGGCACCGGATCACCCGCGCCCGCGAGACGGTGCTCAGGCACATCATGGGGCGCCACGACCATTTCCGTGTCGACGAGGTGGCCGCGGCGCTCAGCACCGGCCCCGGCCGTGTGAGTCGAGGCACCGTGTATCAGACCTTGTCCCTTCTCGAGCAATCAGGCATGGTGCGACGCGTGCGAGACGACGACACGCACGCCCACTACGAACACATCTACGGTCATGAACGCCACGACCACATGATCTGCGAACGGTGCGGGTGCTTCATCGAGTTCTCGCACGCAAAGATAGATGAACTGATCGTAAAACAGTGTCAGAGGAAGAATTTCGCGCGGCGGACACACCATCTCGTGGTCTTCGGCATCTGCGAAGCCTGCCAGGTTGAAGCGGTCGTATAGGTGGCCGCCGCGTGTCTTCAGAGGGCCTTCACGCATGCCTTGGGTACCCGGCCCGGATTGACAGCATGGGATACGGCCTTCTAGAATCCTCGGGTATAATTGGCTATGTGAAACCACCTGCATGCCAAGCGGCATTGAGTACGGAAGACAGGGTTCATGTCCGGTGGCCTATATCTTGCAGTGATGTTGGGCATTATCGCCGTTGTAACGGGGGTGAGCGTGCCCTCCTTATTTCGGAAGAAGTGCCCCACATGCGGTGCCCGGAACGGCTTGGACGCGCGAATGTGCAAGAAATGCGGGGCGGCCTTCTCGGAGGAAAAGACGGACCACTGAGCGCCGCAAGGGTCGGAGATGATCCGCGCGGGGGCTCAAGCGTCCGACAGGGATAGACGGAGCGCTAGAAAGGTGGAGCCACTCCTATGGCTGGCATGACGAATTGCCCATACTGCGGTAAGCTGACCGATCCCAAATTGGAGAACTGCCCTCATTGCGGCGGCTATCTCCAGAAGAAGGACGACAGCCTCGATCCGTACCCCAAGAAGCCTCGTGCCAAGGGCCAGTCGTGCCCGAATTGCCGGGCGCTGGTCAACGATGGCGACATCATCTGCGTGGCATGCGGCACCAACCTACTGACAGGCCAGAAGATCGCCGAACAGGGGGTAAAGCCCAAAGCGGATCCCGGCGTACGCCTCGCACCCGCCGCTGAACGATCGACGCTCAAATGGCTCATCGTCGCACTGATTGTGGTGATCATCCTGGCCCTGGCCTTGGTGGTTGTTGCCATTCTCTCGCGCGACCCGCTCCAGAAAGCCGTGGACCTCAGCCGCGCCAACAACTTCCTCGAAGCCGCCAACGTCTTGCGCAGACACATCGAGCGGCACCCCGACGATGCCGAAGCGCAGTGCCTGCTGGGCAAGGTCCACTGGAGAATGAACCAATTCATGGACGCGGCAGATGCGTTCGAGCGGGCTGCACGGATCGACAAGACCTCACCGCAGACAGGACTGATGGCCGTGCTCTCTCTCGCATCGCAGCCGAGCGGCGACACATTGGGCCGGCAGGCCGCGATCCTCGAAGACCTGTTTCAGACGTTTCCCGACGACCTCGACGTCGGCTATCTCCTGGCCTTGGCCCAGGGCGTGCAGGGAAAGGTCGAGCGGCAAGTGACCGTGCTCCGAAAGATCGTGGCCGCCGCCCCGACGGACGCCGCGGCCCGGGAAAATCTCGGCCTGGCCCTCGCCCTAAGCCACGCCTATGAGGAGGCCGCCCGCGAGCTGGCCGCGGCGCAGAGCGACGGCGTCGCCACGGCGAACCTGGCGGCCGCCCAAGGGTTCGCCGGATATCTGATGGGTGATATTGAGAACGCGGCGCCGTTTCTGTCGCAGGCGCTCGACGAAGGAACCACCGTCCAACAACAAGCCCAGCTCAGGCTGGCGCTGCTGTTGGCTCGCCAGGGACAGTACGGAACGGCGCTCCCCCACTTCAACGTCTTGGCCGGCGGAACGGGAGAAACCGCGGTCGTCGCCAAGTTCTTCCACGGGATGTGCCTGGCCCTGTCGGGGCGCCACAGCGATGCCCTCATCGAGCTTGAGGCCCTAGGCCTGCAACGAGGACCCTTCGCCGTCGAGGCCAGCCTTCAGGCCGCCCATCTCTACCTGGTGAACGGCGACATTGAACGCGCCCGCGAGGCCATCCGCCGCGCCGACGAGTACGGCGGAAGCGGCCCGGCGCTCGAAACGCTGCGAGGCCGCGTGGAGGCCGCAACCGGTCAGTTTCGTCCGGCCCAGGAGGCCTTCAAGCGCGCCATTCTGGCCGACGAGAATTACGCGCCCGCCTATCTCGAGAACGGTCTGGTCTACATCAAACGCGAGGTCTTTTCCGAAGGCATTCAGCAACTCGAGAAATACCTGACGATCATCGATCCCGACATGCCGGGCGCCCACGGCCCCGAAGTCGAAATGCTGGTGGCCCAACTCAAGCAGACTCTGGGCGCCGCAACAAGCGAGCAGGCCGCGGGCGATGTCTCCTCGGAAAGGAGCGCCTCATGAGAACACGCCTGTGCCTTCTCATCGCGGTCGTGTTCGCGCTCATGCTCACGGTCCAACCGGCCATCGCCTGGGGCCCAAGGGCCACGCTAGCCCTTGTCACATCGGCGCTACGAATCACCGCGCGGGAAGCGCGCGTGCCGCTCGACAAACTCGACAGCGACATTCTGAACGGCGCCGGAACCTCGACCTCCGAGATCCTCCGGATATATCCGCAATACAAAGACGATCCCGTAGGCGCGATCACGGCCGAGCTGCATCTGCTGCAGGAAGTACGTGGCCCGAAGATCAGTCCATACTTCGCGTACCGGCTGGGACTCATCGGCAAGATGATTGCCGAGGTCACTTCGCCCATGGCGCAGCGCAGTTCCGTGTACCGCGACTTGTACCATGCCGACGTGGATCAGAGCATCGACAACGTGGCACTCAAGCCTGCCAAGCGCGTCGTGGTGGATCCCGCGGATTACTTCGTCCGTGTCCGCCGCGAAGCCAATCTCCGCGGCGAGGTGTACGAAAAGGACTACAAGGAAGGCATCCAGTTCGCGGGCCTGGCCAAGGCATCGCTTTCCGATGATGCCAGCCGCTCGGTCGCGGCCATCTCCGATGTCTGGTATACCATCCTCACCGGCGAGGTGCTGCACGCGGATCGTTCCGAGGCCGCCGTCAGCGGCTATGTCGTGGCCGCGTTGCGGTACTACGTGCAGTACGGCAAGGAAGGACAACTCGAAGGATCCTACGACGAGCTGCTGTCGCTCACGAAGGCGACGCCCGAGCTGCACCGGCACCTCGGCGACATGTTCTTCGACGCGGGCAAATACGAACTGGCCATGAAGGAATACGAGGCCGTCCTCGCCGCCGACCCCGGAGATAGAGAGATCGCCCGGAAGGCCGGCGACTATTACGTTGGCGTGGGCGACAAGGCGCTCAACGAGGAACGACTCGAAGACGCCCTCAACGCCTTCACCAAGGCGCTGGCCGCCGACGCCCTCCACCCCGATGCCGAGCGCAAGCGTCTCGAGGCTCAGCGGCTCCTGGCCGAGCGCGAAGAACGGCTGAAAGCGGCCGAGGCGGCCTTGGCCGCGGGCGAGGAGATCTTCAAGGAGGCCGAACAGGCCAAGGCCAAGCTCAACTTCGCGAACGCCATCGCGTTGTATCAGCAGGCCGAAGCCGAGTACAGCCGAGTCCCTCAGGAATTCGCGCCGCAGTTCAAGAAAGCGGAAACGCTGCTCAAGGAAGTCGCCTACCAACGGGAAGAAGTGAAGCGGGCGTTGGTGAACGATTCCCAAAGCCTTTCCGGCAGCGGGTTCTCGCTGGATCTCGGTGGTTTGACCACGAAGGCACTGCCGAATCTGGACGAGGAGGCGCTCCGCACGCTGGTGGGTGATCAACTCAAGCTTCGCATGAACCGACTGCGCGGAGACCTCGAGGGAGCCTTCGAGATCTGACACCGGGCCTCCGACGGCGCTAGGCCATATGCCGGGCGGCGAGGCGCGAGAAGGCCATGATCGTAATCTGAGGATTCACCCCGAGCGGACCGGCAACGGCAGAACCATCGCAGATAAATACGTTGTCGTGGCGATGGCAGCGGCCGAATTGATCGACGACGCCCTTGTCCAGCGAACCCGCAAACCGGCACGTCCCCAGCGGGTGAAACGCCATCGAGTAGACACGCTTGGGGTGCATGTTCTCGCGACGGAATCGCTGTTCGAGTTCATCCTCGGAAGAGCACACGTCGCTCGGGTCGGCGATAGGCAGCAGGACACGCTTGGCACCCATCGCGAAATGGGCCCGAGCGACGGTCTTAATGGCGAAGTAGAAACCGTCGAGGTCCTTTTCGGTCAGCGTGTATCGAATCAGGGGCCGCATACCCGGCATGCGAATCAACCGGCCGTACTGGGAATCGGACACGTAGAATCCGAACGCGCTGAGGCGGTCGTAAACGCCCATCCAATCGCAGAGATCCGAGCCAAGAAACGGGATGCTCGCCGAACCAAGCGAGGGCGGCAAGAAGATGCCCTCGAAGTGCACGTCGGGATAGTCCGGGTGCTCATAGCAGTACGCCTGAGGCACACCTTTCCACGCGCCGATCGACTCGGGCATTTCAGCGAGCACCTTCGACGCGGGGTGAATGGCCAGGTTGCGGCCGATAGCGGGATAGCGTCGTCGAAAACCGCTCTTGAGCAGAAAATCGGGGGTTTCGAGAGCGCCCATCGCCAGGATGAACCGCTTGGCACGCACGACGAGCCGCGCCCCGGCGGACGTCTGACACACCACACCGGTGACGCGTGCCCCGTCGTGGATCAGCCCCAGGGCTCGCGTCTCGACAATGGCACGCATGCCCTGCTCGAGCGCGCGCGGAAGCAGGTTCAGGTGCATGGCTTGCTTCGCTTCGTTCGGACACACGAAGCAACACAGCCCCTGACCATCGCAGCCGTCTTCACACCGCGACAGCGGCTTTCCGCCACTCAACCCGAGGCGTTCGAGTCCTTCCGCGAAGATTCGATCCGACGGACTCATGCGTTCCACGGGACACGGCGAGACGTGGAGGTCCTCGTCGAGTTCGCCTTCTACCTCGCGCCAGGCCTTCCGATCGAACGCCACCCCAAGATCGCGCTCCCACCTATCGAACAGCCGCTCGGGCGTGTGGAAACACGTACCCGAGTTGATGACACTTGTGCCGCCAAAGACGCGCCCCGTCGGAATCGGAACCTGGACGGGCCACAAGGTGGCGAAGAATCCGGAATCGCGATAGTACCGTTGCATGGCTTTCTGCGGCGTGAGCCGGGCGCCCTTCTCGGGAATCGGCCCCTCCTCGATCATGAGCACGTCATGACCCGCCCGCGCCAACACCTCCGCCGCGGCCGCGCCGCCCGGCCCGGAGCCGATCACACAGATCTCACAGGACTCCTTGCGATATCCCGTGATCTCCGTTCCAAACAGGATGCCTTCCGGTCGCTCTTTCATGGTTCAAATCGCTCCAATCGACCGCAGGTACGGGGCTTCTTGATACAGGTAGAGCGAACACACCATCTTGACGAAGATCAACGGCAGGCGCAACCACGCATTGGGCATGTTCTGCGCATGCCGGAGATAGCGGTCGCGCTGTGCTTCGCTCATAAGGAAATACGGGGGATACCCGCTGAAACACGGCAGGATCAACAAGAT
The DNA here is from genome assembly GCA_036769985.1 of Candidatus Hydrogenedentota bacterium. Lineage (GTDB taxonomy): Bacteria > Hydrogenedentota > Hydrogenedentia > Hydrogenedentales > SLHB01 > DAIPKA01. Next base: position 21,153 of record DAIPKA010000025.1, read on the forward strand.
GTAGTAGCACGAGAGAACGAACCCGTATCGAATGACGAACGGGAGCTGCCGCACGTGCTCTCGGATGTTCGAGACCACACCCGGAATGTTGATCGGTTCCGCGAGCGCCGGTGTCATCGTCTCCGTGAAGTCAAGAACGAATCGCTGCGGAAACAGCAGCCCAAACGGGTTCCAATCGATCTCCCCGCCGGCCATGGGCCGAACGCGGCGAAGCCGATAGTAGAAAAGCAGGTGCGTCACGCCGATGAAACCGTCGACCAGGCCGCCGAGAAACAGACAGAATGCCGCACAATACGCGGCGAAGAAGAAGTAGAGACCCGCGGATAGAAACTTGCCGCCGATGATCAAGATATGCAGCGGCTTCTGGAAGGGATTCCGCTCAAGTGAGGCCACCGCCACGAATAGCCCGAGGACCAGCGAGATTCCGAGCGGCCGATACAACAGGTTGTCCGTCACCATGGTCGCGGCGCCGCCCGCGCCATCGAACATCGTCAGGAAACGCGCCACGGCACCGGGAAAGAACAGAAAGCCTAGGGCCGTGAGTGCATAAAGCACGCGGAACGTCATACACCACAACCGGAATTCCCGGATCAGGGCGGCATTGGCGGCATACTTGCGGTGGAGCAGTGCGAACTTGATTACGGGCGGATAGAACTGCTCCCACTGGGGCGTCCGGAGGCCAAATCGCGTGCAGGCTTCCTCGAGGTTGGACGTCTGGTAACGACCCCGATGCTCCAGGTAGTCCAGCGAGCGAGCCGGCATTCCGGTCAACAGGTCCAGAGGGAAATGGTGCATGGCCCACAGCTTGAGCTTGCGCAATCCCGGACTGATGCCGAAACACGTTCGACCGGAGATCTGGTGATAGAACGCGCACCAAGCCTGGGCCGTCGTCGGCGGATGCGGATCGGCCACGTGCAGTGTCTTGCCCACAAACTCGTCCGACAAGCCCACATCGCGCAACACGGCGCCGGCGAAATCCACCGGCACCGTATTCAGCCACGTGTCGTCCGAGCCCAGATTCGGCATCCAGTAGAACAGCCGCTGGCCCCATCGGAAGAACCGAATGATGATATACGGCCCGTCGTATTTCGTCGTGACGCCCCGTTGCGAATCGCCCACAATCATCGCGGGGCGGAAGATGGTCGTCGGGATCGTGTCCATATGATCGCGGACAATGCGCTCGGCCTCATATTTTGACCGCTCGTGCTCGTTTCGGAACGACGCGGGCTCGGGCAGTTCGTCTTCGGCCAGCTCGCCCTCGAGCGTACCGGACACGTAGCACGTGCTGACATAGTTGAATCGGCGCACGTTCGGACAGGCCTTGACGAACTCGATGACTTGACAGGTCCCCCACACGTTCACGGCATGGGCATCGCGCGCCGAAGCGGAGATGTCGGTCTGCGCCGCCAGGTGGAAACACGTCTCGACCTCAGCCTGGATCCGCCGAGCGTCCTCTTCCGGCAGGCCCAAGTTGGCCTTTGTGATGTCTCCCGGATACACGGCGTACTCCGACACCGAGAAATCCAACTCCCGAAGCCGCGCGGTCGCCCCGGCCACCTCCTCGGGCAACACCACCAGATGCCAGAACAGATCCGAGTGTACCTCGCGACTGCTCCGAAGCAACTCCTCGGACAGTAATCCCGGAAAACCGGTGAGCAGTATGTGTTTCATCAATCAGTCCTGCGTGTGGCCCGACGGAGCGGACCTCTCCCGTTACACCGCTCGGACACCTCTGTTACGCGCCTCATTATAGCCCTTGTGTCCATCGATTCGTCAACAAACGAATGCTTGGCGGCGTTCATACGAGCCGAGTACTGCTGCCGTCGACGCGTCCACAAGTTCCATCCTTGGCCGTCCAGACTTGACGTATCACAATCAATGGTGATTTCGTCTATTTCGTGCTATAATCAAAATGTAACGCGGATGACTATATTTATCCTGCGACCGGAGGAAATCAGCGCCATGAAACCTGCGTGCCTATACGGGATGGTTTGCCTGTTGGTTCTAATGCTCGGCGTCGCCCCGGCCAGCCAAGGCCAGGAGTCGAGCGCCGCGGCCGAACTGCCCGCGCCAACGGCCACCGCCGAGTCCGGGGCAGCCTTATCGGCAGAGCCTCCCGCAGACGGTGCGGGAGTCGAACCGGCGACCACAACGTCCGGCCGCTACGAGAAACTCTGGAAGTTCTTGAATGGCGCGGACCGACGATTTTCCTCCGCCGTCAGTTCCATGTTGATCAGCCCGCGTGCCTACTCCGCTGGAGGCACTGTGTGGGACCTGTCGACGGGGAGTGCTGCCGGTCCCCGCTCGTCGTTTCCGGATTTCACCGCCACGAAACCCGGCGCCTTGGAGTCGGGAACCGACCGCCTCACGAAGGTGCCATCGGCGGCGCACGATAGGGGCACAACCATATTCGGCCGGCCCGGCGAAGGCAGAATCATTGCCGACGGTTCCGTCCGCTTGCTGACGGAACGTGAGATGACGCTTGTGAACCAACCGGGTTTCCGCATGTCCAATATTCCGGCTGGCGCTCCGGCCAGCGAGGAAGCCCCGACGCTTCAGGAGTCGAAGGAGACCCCGAACCAGACCGGCGAGTCCTCTTCTGTCGCAGAGGAAGCCGAACCGGGATCGGAACCGGCCGAGACGGAATCCAGCGAGGGCGGCGAGAAACCGGCCGGCAACGACGCTGCGGCCGATTCCGTGACGGAGACGGTGCAAGAGATGAGTGCGGCGAAGGCCCAGGACGTCGAACGGATCAAGGAACTGCGCCAAGCCGGTGCCTGGTTCTACAACAAGGACAACACACCCCTGACCCAGCGGGAGCTCGATGATCGCCTTGCCTCGGGCGACGTTGCAAACATCAAGGGCGTCGACAAAGCCCAGAATGTTTGGAATAGCAGGGAGAGCTACGAAGACATCGAGACCAAGACGACGCCCACCGAGTAGCACCGTTCCCTTCTTCTTCCTTGGTTCAGCGGGAATTGGACAATCGGCGTTTCCCGCTCAGCACTTTGTTCGGCCCTTCGGGCGTGGGTTTTCCGAGGCATGGGGGTCCATCAATCCGATGGGTTGTTGAGACGGGACAGGACGCCCATTGGCTGCCCCGTCCCTGTCTGTCCTGAGGACTGACGCCCAGCGCCACCTCGCCCACTTGCCCGCTGTGGCGAAACCGGCTATGCTCAGGGACAGGGGCGGCGGTACGTTCCCGATGGCGGGGATTCTCTTCGTCGTCACGCGGGTCTAGAGAGGGGACTTGAGCATGCCAAAGGAATTTGGGCGAGTTTCTCGCCGAGTGAACCTTGTTTCGGATGGGTTCCGCGATTCTGCCCATCCGATATCGAAAGGAGAGTACCGATGATTGCTCCACGCCATCGCCAAATCACTTCGTTGTGCCGGATTGCCGCCGCTCTTGCCGTGGCTGCTGTGGCGCTCCTACCCGTCTCGGCCCAACCGGCCAGCGGCACGCCCATCACGCGGGTTGCCCCGCATTCGGAATGGCGGAACGCGCTGTTGCCCGCCGAGCCGGGCCCCGAAGCGCTCACGCTCGCCGAGGGCGGCACGGCGCGCTACACGATCCTGCTGGCGGCATCGCCTACGTCGCAGGAGGAAAAGGCCGCGGCCGACCTGGGCCTCTGGCTGGCGGAGATGACCGGCGTCACATTTGCCGTCGAGCGGGAAGGCGCGTATACGCCGTCGGGCCACGAGATCAGCCTCGGCCGGACGGCCCTTCTCGCTCAGGCCAAGCCGGAAGGCGTCGACACGGAGTTGGGTCCCGAGGGCTACGGCATCGCCGTGCGAGACGGCGCGCTGTACCTGTGGGGCGGCGACGGCCGGGGCGTCATCAACGCCGTGTACACGTTGCTCGAGGAGGATCTCGGCTGCCGGTGGTACCACCGCGACTCGGCGACGATTCCGCAGAGGCCGACGCTGACGTTCAGCCCCGCTCCGAGAACCTATACGCCGGTGCTCGAGATCCGCGATCCCTTCTACTGGGATGCGTTCCACGCCGACTGGTCGCTCCGCAATCGTACCAACGCGCCGTCAGCCAACGTGCCGGATGAATGGGGCGGCCACGTGAATTACGCGGCGGGCCTCTTCGTGCACACGTACAACCGGCTCGTGCCGCCCGAGAAGTACTTCGCCGAGCATCCGGAGTACTACTCCGAGATCGACGGCACGCGCGTGGCCCGCCAACTCTGCGTGACCAATCCGGAGGTCATCGAGATCGCCAAGCAGTCCGTGCTTGAGGCCCTGCGCAGCGATCCGAACGCGGAACTCCTCAGCGTGTCGCCCAACGATGGCACCGGTTACTGCGACTGCGAACGCTGCCGGGCGCTGGATGAGGCCGAGGGATCGAAGGCCGCGTCGGCGCTCGAGTTCGTCAACGCCATGGCCGATGCCGTGAGAGACGAGTTCCCGCGCGTGAAGATCTCGACGCTCGCGTATCTCGATACGGTGAAACCCCCGAAGACCATCCGTCCGCGCGACAATGTCGTGATCCGGCTGTGCACCGACCGGCACGCGTGGGCCCACGAGTTCCAGTTCCTCACCGAGACGCAGGAATGTCAAGAGGCGCTCAAAACATGGGCCGATATCGGCGCGAAAATCCACATCTGGGACTACACGGTGAATTTCAGTCACTACTCGATTCCCATGCCGAACATGCCCATCGTGTCGCAGAACATCCGGTTCCTGATGGATCACAACGTGAACGGCATCATGCTTCAGGGCGCCTACCAGAGCCCCGGGTCGGCCCGAGGCCCGATGCGGTGCTGGGTGTGGGCCAAGCAGCTCTGGGACCCCTCGCTGAATACGCGCGAGCTCATGCGCGATTTCACCTATGGATTCTATGGCGAGGCCGCGCCGCCAATGGCCGAGTATGACGAGTTACTCTGGAGCACGTGGGAGCTGTGCCATATGACGGCCTTGCGGCGGACGGGCGGCATTCGATATCCGCCAACGGCCGAGTTCCTCACGGCTGAGTTTATTGCGTCCGCGTCGGCCTTGTTCGAGCGCGCCGAGGATATGGCATCGAACGAGGAGACACTACGCCGCGTGCAACTCGCCAAGCTTCCGGTTCTTTACCTCAAGCTGTGGCGCAACGAGGAATACGCCGCCGAATTCGAGCAGGTGTCCAGTGAGTTCGAGGCCATCGCGCGCCGAGAAGGGGTAACGCACCTCTACGAGGGTGGCGGGGCCAACCACGTGGACGAACTGCTCGGGAAATGGCGCAGCGAGGTCGAGGCGCGGGCCGCCGCGCCAACGCCATGACCGCGCATCAGCGGCGGGGATGCCTGCGGGAGAATCGCGGATTCCGGGCACTCGCCCCGCGGTCATGGTTGCAACACCACGCCCCCGATATTGTAGAATGGGCGGAGTTACACACGGGAGAACCGCTATGCGAACCTTCGTCGCGCGCACGGGGCTGGTGGCAGTGAGCCTGACATGGGCGGCCGTTTGCCTCGTTGGATGTCCGGCACCGGTGTTCTCGATCCAGGGACATTACGAGGGGTCCTGGGTCGGCACGGCCGACTACCTTCAAGGAGAACCCGTCTGTCCCATCACGATGACCTTGGCGCAATCCGGCACGTTGATGGGCGGGACGATTCAGTTCGCGCACGATTGCTTGCTGCCGGAAGACTTGGCTGGGGCCGTGGCTGTGCCGACGCTGAAGGTTCCTCTCCGTGGGAGCATCAACCGGCTCGGGGAGATGACGTTCGCGTTCGATCCGGATGAATGGCCTCAGGAGGAGATTCCCTTCGAACTCCACATCGATTTCGAAGCTCAAGCGCACGATGCCGATGCCAACGGCTTCGCCGAGGCGATCTCCGGCACCTTCACATTCCAGTGGCTCGCCTCCGAGGTGCCGGGCATCGGTCAAATCAAGGGCGAGGCCACCGGAACCTTCAACCTCGACCTGGCGGAGGCTTTCTAGCGCCGCGTGGGAGTATGGTGCAGACTAGGCGCGTGACGAGTTCGCGCTCGTCGGCCGACAGCACGCCCAGAAGCCATTGCGCGGCGACATACGCGCCCGCCCCCACGGGGATCCCCGCGACCCACGAGCGACCGACGAAGGGCCACACGACTGCGGCCATGATGGCGCAGGCCACCAAGGTCCTCCCCATCAGCGGCACGAGTTCCATCGCACCGAACTCGTGCTGAAGCCCTCGAATGAAGAGCAGGCTGATCGCGAAGTTCGCCGCGATGGCGCCTAGCGCAACGCCCGCTACACCGAGGTGCGCAATCGCAACGAGGTTGACCGAGACGCTGACCGCCGCGCCCACGGCATACGCCCCGACGACCAGCCAGTTCCGGTGGGCCGCGTAGAAGAACTCTTGCCCGACGCCGTTCAGGTAGAACATCGGAATGGCCAGGCACAGGACACGCAACACGACGACGGACTGCTCGTAGCCGGGCCCGGCGAGGAGGCGGGTGATGGGCCCGGCCAAGCATGCGATGCCTACGGCCATGGGAAACGCCACGAGCAACGCCAGCCGGAGCGAGGTCCTCTTCAGGCGCGCGTACTGGTCGGCTGCATGTACGCTCGAACGACACAGGGCCGGGAACACAACGGTACCCCAGATGCTCGCAATCATCATGATCGGTTCGACGGTGCGTTGCGCCGGACCATAGAGGCCAGCGGCCATCTCGCCGCGCATGAACTTGAGGATGGACATGTCCGACTTGAAGTAGACCTGCGAGCAGATCATGGCAAGCAGGAACGGAAAGCACTCGCGTACTTGATCGACAGCCAGTCGCAGATCAAGGCGGGGCGGCTGCCATCCGCCCACGCGAATTGCGAAGATCACGCACAATAGCAGTCCGGTGCCGTGCGCCACGGCGACGATGGCGTGTGCGTGGGCGCTCGACGGCATCTTGTGCAGGAGCAGCACAATTCCCACGAGCTTAATCGCACCGGTGGCGATGTAGACGACGGCCACGTACAACATCCGCTCGCGCGCGGTTAGTAGGGCCTCGAAAGGACACTGCACCGCCCAGAACACCACGAAGGAGAGTGTGGCGAGCATCACGGCATGCCGGATCACCGGATTCGCCTCGATGGCGAATACGGACCCGCTCACGATGGCGAACACCACCGCCGAGAGGCCGATCACGACCGCCGTTGCCGTCCACACGAGGGTCCAGGCGACCTCGTAGTCGCGCGAGATGTCGCGCACCAGCAAGCGTTGGATCCCGAGTGTGGCGAATACGGTGAACAATGAGGCGAAGCTGAGGGCAAACACGAACTGGCCCGAGCCGGCGACGCCGAGCACGCGGAAGATCACGCCCATCTGCACGAGCGTCATCGCCATCGTGACAACGCGCGCCGTGACCAGCGCGGCGAGGTTAATGCCGATCCGGGTCGAGGCGCGCTCGAATTCGCGCTGGCGAGGGCTGTTGCTCATGGGGTCTCCGTGGGGCTGCCCGAGAGTGTTTCGGCGCGTTGCGCATAGGCCATCATCTCGACTTGCGCCCACGCGTCGGGCGGCTTGGCCTCCGGCGTGCAGTACCCGAGGGCGATGGACTCGATGATGATCTCGGCCCCATCCATGGTTCCTTCACGCTCATGAAGACAGGCGGGATCCAACCGCACGAGGTTCCACTCCCCTTGCCAGTCCGCCACGGCGTGATCCAGGGCCACATCATACTCGTGGAACGTGCCGTCCGCCAAGATGGGAAACGGCGCGATGCGATCGGCCGAGAAGGGATACGCATCCGATGTGTCGCCGGGCGGATGACCCCAGAACAACCGGCCGAACCGGCCGCGATCGGCCTTCATGCGCACGCGGAGGCGGTTGACACGGGCCGCATCGAGCGTGACGGATGGATTCAGTAGCCGCAGTTCCTCGTCGCCGCTGAGAATCCGCCACCCGTGCGCCCCGACTTCCGACGAACTGTCTTGTGCATTCAGTCGCCAGCCTTGCAGGCCCGCCGCACTCGAGAATCGCCACGTATGCACAGACTCCATCGGCGGCATCTCGATTCCGGCCTGGGCCAAGCGGACGGCCCCCTCGCGCGCGAGCCACTCGGCCATCGCCTTGGCCACGACATGGTTGCCGGCCTCCGTGAGGTGAGGATCCGTTTCGAAGTAGGTGGCCTCGGGTGAGGCACACAGCGCGGGTAGCAGATCGAGAACCGGCACTTGAATCACGCGGGCGTAGTGCTGAACGGCATCTTGAAAACGGCGATCGAATAGGAGCGCCGCAGGCGTCATGTACCCCATTTCCTCAAGCGATGGCCACATCACCTTATTGACCGTGTAGCCCGCCGGAATCAAGACAACGCGCAACTCGGCGCCGAGCCGCTCGCACGCAACGCGGACCTCTTCGAGGATGATGCGCCCGGCCGGGTTCATCATCGTCTCGTTGCCTTGGCGAATCTGCCAGGCCAGCAGGTTCGGATCCGTCACGCTCCCGGCGACTAAGTAGGGATTCACCTGCCAGTTCAAGGCTTTCTCGCGCATGGCCGGCCGGATGGCCTCAACGCGCGCCTGCACGGCCGGATCGCTCGATCCGAGATACTCGACCAGCGGATTCGGCTGCCTCGTGCCGGGCATGGCATAGAGCGGCCGCTCGCCGGGAGGAACAAGCCGATTCTTCACAAAGGTCGCGAGATTACGCGGGCGCAACGCCATCAGGTCTTCGTGGAATCTCGGCCGTCGCACGTCTTTGCGCGGTGGAGGAGCGGATGACACCGCGTCGTTGCCGGCGTAGTAGCAGAGAACCACCATGTCCGGCTCGAGTTGCGCGCCGAAAGCGAGCAGATTATCGCGATAGTCGAAGGGCGCGGTGCCTTCGACGCCCAGGTTGATGAATTCCCACGCGGCCTCGCCGTCGGCCTCGCGCAACAGGTCCTCGGCGACACGCACGAACGAATGCTTGGCGTCGACACCCCAGCCGAACGTCATCGAGTCGCCGAGGAACACGACGCGTTTTCCGGTGGCGAAGGGTTTCGTCGGCAATTCGCTATCGCGGAAGCCGTCCGAGTTGAGGCGTACATCGAACGAGAAGGAATCGTTCGCGTAGGTGTAGCGCGCGTTCGGCGCCTGCTTGTACGTTGTTCCGAAGAAGACGTACCGACCGATGGCGCCGTCCACCATGAATACAGCAGCCAGCACGCTTGCCACCGCGAGCGTCGCGTTGACCGCGATGGCTCGTGCGGAAGCCTTTCGCCGGACGTCTTGTTTGGCCATGGCCATGCCTAGCCGGCCAACCAGCGGTACACGCTGGCCAAGGCGGCGGCGCTGTCGGCCCAAGTGAAGGTCGCCGCTCGAGCGCGCGCCGCCGACACCCGCACGGCATTCCCGGATTCGTCGTCGATGAGCTGCTCGATACCCGAAACCAATGCGTCGACGTCCTCCGGATTCACCAGGATGCCAGTGTCGCCCGCGACTTCCGGCAGCGAAGACACGTTCGACGTCATCACCGGCACGCCGGCGGCCATCGCCTCGAGCACCGGCAGGCCGAACCCCTCGTAGAGCGACGGATACACGCAGGCACGCGCGCCCCGGAGCAAGAGTACGGCCTCGGCGCGATCGATGTAGCCGGTGCATACGACAGCGTCGTGCAGACCGCGCGCCTCGATCGTCTCGAATATGGGCTCGCATAGCCAGCCGGCCTTGCCGGTGAGCACTAGTTGCGGACAGTCGGCGCGCCGCTCCCGTACCCGAGCGTACGCTTCGAGCAGGCGCGGCACATTCTTGCGCGGCTCAAGCGTTCCGAGGTGGATGAAATAGTCGCGCGTGATGCCGAACCGGCCCTTTGCCTTGTCGAGAGCGGCCCTGTCAAGATCGCCCGAGAACTCGTCCAGCATCACGCCGCCGTAAACCACGCGCACCTTGGACTCGTCCGCACCGAGGAGTTCGACAAGGTCGGCGCCCGCGCTCTTCGAGATGGCCACCAACGCGTCGGCACGGCGGACGGCATGACGCAACATGGTCCTATGCAGATGCGTTTGGCCGGAGAGATGGGCCTCGGGATACCGGAAGTTCGTGAGGTCGAACACCGTCACCAGACGGGGTGCGTGGCGCGTGGCCGGCAGCAGGTGGAACGCGCCGTGGGCCACGTCAATGGCGCCCGTGAATCGCTCGATGGGCGGCCACTCGATATGCGTCCAGAGGGCGATCTTGAGACGCGTTGGCCAGCGGACGAGCCGGGCAGACGCGCATGCCGCGGCCAAGTCGCAGACGACCTTCGGGGCGAACCGAGCTGCCGACGCAAAGGCCCGTACCTCAATGCCGGGTACGTGGGTAAGAAGGGCGCGCGTGATCTCGAGCGTGTAGTATCCGACGCCCGTGAGCGGCGCATGCGGCATGAGGCAGCTCAAGTCCAGACCTACCCGAATGGGCCCATCCGCCATGGCCACACCTTTCCTGCGCCGCCGGGCGCGCTGTGCAGACGCCCACGTTTTCGCGGGCGCAGGTTACGCGCAGAGGCGGGGCCAAATCAAACGACGGGAGACCGCTGCTCCCTCACCCCTGCCGATTGCACCACCTCCCGGGTTCGCGCGATTCGGTGCCGCAGGAACGGGATAGGGGAACGCTCGCATCGCCCCGGCTTGCAGACTCCGTCGTCCTGCTCCCCAACCCGCCGATTTCGGGAGAGGAATCCAGGAAGGCCTCTCTGAGAAACGGCGGCGCGAGCATGATGTACGTTGAATACTGGCAACGGCTAATGCGCCTGTGCAGAGGCAAGCAGCACGGTCAAAGTCGGCGATAAAAATGAATTAATCGCTAAATTCCATTTTGTGTTGCCTTCCCCGAATTCTTGTGGTAGACTTTCAGTGGTTAGCGCCATTAGTGGCGTTTTTCTCCTTCCGCGGAGGCCCGGGCGTCCTCCTCCCGGGCCTCTACAATAGCTCGCGGCGGGTCGGTTGGGCCGGCCCCCGCGAGTGCGCATATGGGCGCCGGGATCGGGAGTCCTGGCGCCTCTTCCCATTTATAAGTCATTATCAACAAACGTCTTACACTGATAGGCCCGATTGACCTTCATTGCCACCGGGCCGGGTCATAGTCCTTCCAGACATCTGCCGCAGCCTCGCGGAGCGAATCGAGCGTCCATGCCGTGTGCGCTGGATCGGGCACGCCCGAGCCGCCGGGGGATTCGAGTAGGAACAGCAGCGTTTGCTCGGACTTGGGCTCGATGGTGAGTGTGTAGGACAAGGCGCCGGGCTTGTAGAGCATCTGGTCGTTTGGGCCGCCGACGTCGACATAGCACTCGGCCTCCTTCGAGCATTCGCCGGCCACGACGCGGTCGAGATCGATCGGCACATTGGCCGGAAACACCCAGGCGACATTCAAGATGGTATTCCTGTCGCTAGCCTTGGGATGGGGCGCGATAGCCACGTCGATTTTCCCGTCGGCGTTTTCATCTCTGGCGGAGAACTCGAGGCACCCCGGGACATTGTGCCCCCACTGGGCAATAGGGTCGACCTGGGATTTCGGAGCTCCCTCGACGAGGATCTCGACGGGGCGCTGACCGGCGGTGGTCCAGTGGCTCTCGCAGAAGCCGAGCACCACGGTGCGGGCCTCGCCCGGCGGCACGGCAAATCGGTACTTGATCGGCACGCCGCCCATACCAGCGCTGATGTTGCTGAAGGCCGGGTCGCAGGGCTGATTCGGGTGGCCCCATCCCGGCAAGGCACTGACACCGCCCGTGCAGCCCCAGTCGTGCTCTTCGCGCTGGGGCTCCGTGTTGGCCGGCAATGCGAGGACGGTCCGGCCTTTGGCCGCGCCGGTGCGCTCGCCGACACCCATGTCGGCCGGGACGACCACGTCGAGCCGCACCGTTTGCGGCGTGTCCGAGTCGTTGGCCACGGCGGCGGTCAGCACGTCGATGCCCGACGGCCACACGGGTGCTCGGAAGGCCGTTTCGGTCAGCGTGATCGGCCCGACGGATTTCACGGTTACGGCTTTGGGGAAGGGCGCCTGCTCTTGCCGTTGGTCGATTTTGAGATCGCCCTCAGGCGCGCCGACCCGCAATGAGAACACGCCCCATGGCTCGTGCAGGGCACCGTTGGCGTCGACGGTCGACGCGGGAAATCCCGGTGAACTCAGATCGATGTCGGCGAACGCGGCCGAAGCGGCGACCATTCCAAGTGCCAGCAGTAGGTAACCGAACCGGCTCATGCGTACTCCCTCCTCGGCGCCTTCTCGGGCGAGTTGACGATCTTGATTCCGTACATCTGGCAGAAGGCCTCGACGTCGCGCCGGTGATTGCCGTAGAAAACGGCCTGGTGGAATCCGAGCACGTCGCGCGAGTCCTCGACGCGGTCCATCGCCACTTCGACGCTGGTGCGGCAACCGCCGGCGGGCGGCGTGTCGACGTTGCCGGTAACCGTGCCGGTGTCGAGGATCAACTCGTTGGGATTGCTGAACCTGACGAGCGTAACCGGCTGGCCGACGCGCCATAGAATCTGTGTGGCCACGCCAAGATCCGATTCGGAGTGGGAGCGTAGGAAGTACGGCTCGGAGGGTTGATCGAAACCGTTGAGCCGTGTGCCGCACGTACAATGGGCCACGATGAGCTGGTTCTTGACGGTTTCCGGAACGGGATCGTTCTGGAAGCCGGGCCGGTCGAACAGGTAACTCACGAACATGAGCGAGATTGCGGCGAAGAGGTCGGCCTCGCAGCCGTAGGTGACGCCGGCATCCTGGAACATGGTGGCGGCCATGCAGGGCGGCGTCGGCACTTTCTTCTGCGTGACCATACCGAGGCAGTCCGTAGTAATCGCGTTTGACGCCTCGAGTTTGAGCAGCCGCTTCGCCGTCATGTAGGAGCGCGCGGCGTTCAGGACGTCCTCCTTGGTAGGTTCAACGATGTCCTTGGCCCCATGCATCATCGCCTTGGCCACTTCGCGCGCCTCGTCCGTTTCCGGCATTCTGGAGAAGGTGTCTTCGAGCATGTTGCGCGGCACGTAACGGATCTTGGTGCCGAGGCGCTCGAGCACGGTCTCGTTGCGCTGGTCGTGCGCAACGACGAGTACGCGCGATTCCTCGAACTGGCGCTTGGCGCGCACCATCCGCATTGCCTGTTCGATGCCGGACATCTCGATCGAGGAGATGACGTGGACGCCGGGGCGGCGCGAGATCTCGATGACATGACCCGTGAACGCCGTGCCGATGGGGGCGAACACGATGGTGGGGATTCCCGAACGCGCGACGATGTCCGCCCAGTTCCACACGCCCAGATGCTGGAGCGTCACCAGGATGGCATCCGGCTTCTCGGCCTGGGCCTTCTTCACAAAGGCGTTGGCGGCCTCTTCGCTTTCAAGAGGCTTCTCTTCCGGCATCAACTCGACGCCTACGCGCTGCGCCGACTCGTCGAAGGCTTGTTTGAACTCCTTGCCGCGGGCCTCGAGGTCGTACGCGGTGCCGGGCCATCCAAGCCAGTAGGGCGGCGTGATCCGAATCGTCGCGGTCATGATGCGGACCTTCGGTCTTGGCCGGAACTGCGCCAGGTCAATGTACTCGCCTATGTTCGCGTCGTCCACCACCGCTGCGCCCATCAGCGGAGCCGCTACCGCCGCCATGGATGTCCCGAGAAAACACCGGCGAGACATGCTGCAACACGGACATTTCGAGCCTGGCTCGTGCACCTGATCGTGACGCTTCATTTTCGTGGCCCTCCGCGCACTCTCACGCCCTTTGAAGACACTGTACGCTACCACATCCTGCGTCGCGTTGGAAAGCGCCGGCCGCGGGCTCACTTGCCGATACAGAACGTCGAGAAGATGCGATTCAGAACATCTTCGGCGGTGGTCTCGCCGGTGATCTCGCCGACGGCGGCCAACGCATCGCGGAGATCGATGCTGAGGAACTCGGGCGAGGCGCCGAAGTGGGCCAGCAGGTGGTTCAGGGCGGCCTCGGCCCGCCGCAGGCTGTCGCGTTGATGGGCGCGCGTGATGAGGCCCTGCTCGGGGACTACCGAGGCGTTGCCCAAGAGAAGTGAGGCCAACGCCTGTTCAAGATCGCCAAGGCCTTCACCGGTTTTGGCCGACACGCGAGCCGTGGCACGGAAGCGGCCACCACCCGGGAATTCCCCCCTTTGCCCAAGATCGCGCTTGTTGCAGACCAACACAACCGGTTGGCCGGTGGCCAGCACCTCGCCCGCCAGCGATTCATCCTCTCTCGAAACCGGCTGTGAACCATCGATAACCAAGAGGATCACATCGGCCCGGCGGATCGAATCTCGAGCCAGGGCCACACCGATCTCTTCGACCTCGTCCTGGGGCGGGCGCAGGCCGGCCGTGTCCGCGAGCCGGACCGGAACGCCCGAAACCGTGATGATCTCCTCGATCCGGTCGCGCGTGGTTCCGGGAATGGCCGTGACGATGGCGCGGGCATCGCGCAGGAGGGCATTGAAAAGGCTGGACTTACCCACGTTGGGTTTGCCCACGATGACGACGGCGGCGCCCTCACGGTAGAGTCGGCCGGCCTCAGCCGTGTCGAGCAGTTCGCGCATGCGAAGGGACACGGCATCGAGACGCGATCGGAGTCCCTCATCGACGAGATCCGGCAAGTCCTCGTCGGGGAAATCGACGGCTGCCTCGATGTGGGCCAGCGCGTCGGCCATCGTGTCGCGCATCTCATGGATGGACTTCGAGAGGACACCGTCGGCGGCGGCGGCGGCGGCACGGAGTCCGGCCTTGGTGCGAGCCTGGATTCGATCGATCACGGCCTCGGCCTGGACAAGATCGATGCGGCCGTTCAAGAAGGCCCGTTGCGTGAATTCGCCCGGCCCCGCCAGACGGGCGCCCGCCTCGAGTATGCGTTCGAGTACGGCGCTCACCGGCCCGGCGCCGCCATGGCAGTTGATCTCGACAACGTCCTCGCGGGTATAGCTGTGGGGAGCGCGCATGACGTGAACGAGGACCTCGTCGATGACCTGGCCGGAAGCATCCACGACGTGTCCGTAGTAGACACGCCGGGAGCGCTCTCGGAGGTCACACCCGTGCCCGGAGCGGAAGGCCTCGGCGGCGATGTCGATGGCACGAAGCCCGCTGATCCTGACGATCCCGATGCCGCCTTCCCCGAGGGGCGTCGAGATCGCCGCGATGGTGTCGTCAGGCGTCCTGGACCCCATCGTCGCCTCCCTCGTGGGAAGTCTCGTGCTGACGCTGGCGGCCGGACGACGGCGATCCTGACGGTCTCGGTCCGTTCCGTCGGCGCCGGTTGCCGTTAGACGGCCTGGGGCGACGTGGCCGGTCTCCGCTGGGCCCTTTTCCGGAGGCTGCCTTGGGCGCGATGACGACGGTCCGCATGAGCGAATCGCCGAGGCTGAACGTCCGGATATCGGGATCGTCCTGCAGGGCCAAGTGGATCATGCGTCGTTCCTGAGGGTTGAGGGGTTTCACGCGCATCTCGCGCCCGGTCTCCTTGGCGCGCCGAGCCAGGCCGAGGGCCATCTCCTCGAGATTCTGCCGGCGGCGATCCTGGTAGCCCTCGATATCGATGATGATTCGGTCCGCTTCGCTGTGGTCGCCCGTCAGAAACATACGGTTGATGAGATACTGTAGCGCGCTGAGATTGCGGCCCTTACGGCCGATCAACAGCGCCGAGTCCGAGGACGCGACATTGAGGCGAATCGTGCCCTCTTCGCCCGCGGCGACGGTGACCTCGGCTTCCATGCCCATGCGCTGAATCACCTCGCCCAGGAGTGCCGCCGCTTCTTTCGACGTGCCCTCCGGGATAGGCGCAAGGGGGGCCTTGGGTTGGGGCGCGGGCTTTGTCGACGCCGTCGTTTCGCTGACAACGGGCTTGGCCACGTTGCGCTTGGGCGCCGACGGGCGACTGCCTTCGGATGCTTCGCCGCGCGGCGCGGCCTGAGGCCGCGGCTTCGGCGGCTTGGGCGCTTTCGGGCGATCCGGCAATCCCTCAGCGGTTACGCGGACACGGACGTCGCGCGAACCCAAGCCAAAGAACCCCTTACTTCCCTCGTCCAGAATCTCGATTTCGACCTCGTGAAGCTCGACGCCCAACTGGTCCAGGGCTTTCTGAATCGCTTCCTTACGGGTCTTTCCTGCTGCCTCCACGGATTGCATGCTCTTCGTTCTCCCTGGTCGCGGCCGGCCCCTACCATTGTGGCACCGGCTTACGACCGTTTCTTGGTTCCCGACCCCTGTTTCTTGGCCGCGATGCGCGCGCGCTGCTTGTTGAGACGTTCTTGTTTGGCCTCTTGCGCGAGTCGGCGTTTGCGTTGTTGGGCGGCCGCGTAGAAGTGCTGGCGTTTACGCGGGGTCTTCTTCTTCGGTTCGGTCTTCTCGTCACCCGCACGCGTGAAATGCTGTTGCACGATGCCCAGCAGCGTGCTGGTGAGGATGTACAGATTGAGTCCCGACGCCATGTTGTAACAGATGAAGCTGAAGAATATCGGCATGAACGTCATCATGAACTTCTGCTGCGGATTCTGGGCCGGGCCCGACGTCGGGGTGAGCTTCTGGCTCAGCACCATGGCCACGCCCATGAGAATCGGCAGCAAGTTCAGATACTCGAGGGACGAAAGGAACGGAACGTGCTCGATGCCGGGGATGCGGAACAGGCGATCCGGCTCGGATAGGTCGGTGATCCAGAATACGAAAGGAGCACCGCGGAGTTCGTAGGCGCTCCACAGCATCCGATAGAGGACGATGAACACGGGCATCTGAAGCATCATGGGCAGGCATCCGCCCATGGGATTCACGCCACGTTCCTTGTACAGCTCCATCATGTGCTTGTTGAGCTCTTGAGGATCGCCCCCGTGCTTCTTCTTGAGTTCCTCGATCTCCGGGGCCAGGAGCTGCATCTTCTTCATGCTCCGCATGCTCTTGAGCGTTAGCGGATACATGAGGCTGCGGACGACGACGGTGAGAAAGATGATGGCCAAGCCGTAATTGCCAATGACGTGGGCGTGGAACCAGTTGAGCACGGCCAGAAGCAGCTTGGCAAATCGGTCCATGATATCCACGGACTTGAAGAACCGCTGGACTTCGGGCAAGGTATCCCAAGCACTGGCCAAGGTTTTCAGTTGACTGGGCCCGACATAGGTGGCGTACGAGACCTCGTGCGTTTCGCCGGGAGCGACTTCGAGCCGTGGCGCGGAGACGCCCAGGCGGAATTGCCCCATCTGCCCCTCGGCCCACATCCGCGCACCTTCAAACTCCGGCTTGACGGCCACGACGAAGTAGGCGCTCTTGATGGCCACCCAGTCCGGCTCCGGAACCGTGAGGCCGGAGCCCAGTTTTCCGGTTTCGTGACTCAGCACCTTGGCCTCTTTGCGCCAGTAGATGCCTTGCTTGACGCCCTTCTTCTCGTCGCCGGAGCTGACGTTCGGGCCCCAGTTCAGCGAGAAGGCCGGCGTGGTGTCCATGCCCAGGATGCGTGCCGAAGGCTCCCGGTTTTCGTAGGCAATGTCCACATCGATCACGAAGGGCCGCTCGTTCAGGGAGAAGGTCTTGCGGACTACGGCGGCTTCGCCCAAGGCGAGCCGGAACACTACGGAACGGCCGGCGGGATCCACTTCGGCGTCGAACCGGCGATAGTCGAGCGCATCGGCCAGCGCCTCGTTCGTGAACCGCAAACCGAAAGGCAAGACAGCCGATGTATCGGGCCTGCCCTTCTCGATCTCAGGGACGAGCTGGACGTTATCCTTCCCTTCCTCGTCGAGCAGGACGTAGGCCTGCTTGAGGCGCGCGCCGATCCGCGTGAATACGAGGCGGAGGTGTCCGTTTTCGAGGGTGATCTCGTCGTCGGCCGGTATCCCCTGCACCGGAACATCGGGCAAGAAAGGCCACTGATCGGGTGAGGATGGTTCGGCGGCTTCCGGCGAGGACGGCGATCCCGCCGCCGCCGCGGCCGAGTCGTCGGAGTCCGTCGGCTCGGTGGTCGTGATCGGTTGAGGTGCTTCAGGCGTGGGCGATGGTCTGTGTCCATAGAAATGGAACCACGCCACGACGAGGAGCGTCATCAGCACGATGGCGATGAGCTGATTTCGAATCAGCTCCTTATCCCGATTGTCATCCAGCAATTCCTTGGTCTCCCAGGAACGCGGATGAGCCTTCGTCTATCAGGCGGATTGACGCCGCGGGGGCACAGGGTCATACCCTCCCCTGCACAACGGCTGACACCGCACGAAGCGCCAAAGGAAGTACGCGCCTCCTTTGAACGCGCCATGGGTCTGAATCGCCTCGATAGCGTACTGCGAACAGGTCGGGGAAAAGCGGCAGTTGGCGCCGAGCAAGGGGGAAAGGTACTTCTGGTACATCCGAATGATGGTCACCAGGATTCTACCCACCGTTTGCGGCTCCCTTCTGGAAGAGCTGCCGTATCGACGCCTCGCACGCGTGGTAATCGAGGCCGGCACAGGCCGGTCGCGCTACCACCACAACCTGGACGTCGGGTCCGAGGTCGCTTCGGTGCGTGCGGTATACTTCCCGAATGTAGCGTTTCACTCGGTTGCGCGCCACGGCGCCGCCGACCTTGCGCGATACGACGCAGCCAATCTTGTTTCCCTGACCGTCCGCCCGGACCATGTAGCATACGAAGGCCGCCCCCACCCATTTCGCTCCGTGTTCGTACAGGTGCACGAACTCCTTGCGACGGGTGAGCCGTTCGCGTCGCGGCAATCGATACTGGCCCGGCACAACAGGCTCATCGCCTCCTCGTTACGCACTCAACCGTTTGCGGCCCCGACGCCGGCGCCGCGCGATTACTTCCCGCCCACCGGCGGTGGCCATCCGAGCGCGAAACCCATGGTCACGTTTCCGCTTGATGTTGGACGGCTGATAGGTCCTTTTCACTATTCGCTCCTCTTTGCCCGATATTGCGTTACCGACACGACGGCCCGACGCCCATGTGTCGAGGATTCTCCCGGCCTCTGCGACGCATGCCGGCAGGTTCACTGGCCGTTTCGTCGCGAGACATTCAGATATTGCGGATCACGAATCCAAAAGAGGGCTTAGTATAGATCAGTTCTGAAGGAACAGTCAAACGGCCGTCGGCGTCTTCATTCAGAGCGCCATGCCCCCCGCGGCGCGTGGCCGAACTGCGGATCACCGGGACTCCAATCGGAATCGACGCACGCCGCGGCGAAGGTTGGCGTAGTAGTGCCTCGGTAGCCGCCGCCCCCCGAATCGGACCCGGTTGTACGTGAACAGGACGGCCATCGCGACGCCTACTTCGGCCAGCGGGCGACGCTCAAGCTGGGTCAGGATTTCCTCGGCGGTCTGGCCTCGGCATTCGATGCCGCCACGGCGCAGCCGTCGACAAAGGCCTCGGAACAGGCGTACGGCGCGGGCCTGATCATCGGTCAGCACGTGGGGCGGCACCGCGTCCTTCCTGGAACGGGATCGCATGGCCACAAGGGCCGCCAGGCCAGCCAAGAGGACACCGCCGAAGACCACCGCCGGCGCCTGGGGCAATCGGAACAACGGTTTTCGCGTCTCTTCTTTGCTATCGTGCCCTTTGGGTTCGCGCGGTTCCGGGGAGACCAGTCGCCGCAATCGGCCCAAGGCGGTGATTTGGAGGCCGCGATCATACGCTACGACGTTGCGGTACCACGTCATCTTGGCACGCAAGATCAGATGCTCTCCCCGGCTCAGGAGGCCGCGCGACATGATCAAGTCGGAATCGTCGGCGGGCGGCGAAGGGTCGAAGGCGATCCAACCGTGGTCGAGAAAGTAGATCTCCACCCAAAGATGGGCCATGTCGGCCCGGACAAGGTACGAGCGGTCCGCGGCATTCCATTCGCCACCGCGGTAGCCGGTGACGACGCGCGATGGGACGCCGATCACGCGGACCATCAGGGCCATCGCGCTCGCGAACAACTCGCAGTGTCCTCGCTTGACGTTTCGGATGAAGTCGTCCATGGGGCGTGCGGGATCGAGCTCCGGCACGTTGAGCGTGTAACCGAAGCCCCCCTCACTACCGAGCCAACGCTGGATCGCCATCACCTTATCGTACACCGTGGGCTGCGCTTCGGTAAGATTGCGTACGAGACGTTGCGTGTCTTCGTCCAGGGGATGCCACGTCAGGAACTCGAAACTCCGCTTGCCGAAGGCGTCGGCGTAATCGTCCGGGGCGCCCCGAAGCTGTTGGGGCGTGAACATATCGACCTCGGACAAGACATCGTACTGGAGGCGACGGGGCCCCAATCGCGCCATGAGCACGGTATGATCGTTCATCATGTCCCAGTTGAGCGTGACGCCTTTGGGATTGCCCGTGCACCGCATCGTTTGGACCAGGGGAAGGGCCGGAACGCCTTCGGTCGGCACATCGTCCATGTAGATCTGCTGGCGAATGAGCCGGCCGGTCCCCTTCGCGTTGCACGAGACGATGGTCTTCTGGCCCGTGGAGGGCTCGGTGGTGTTGCGGAACATGGTGCGAGGAAGGCTATCGTCGATGCGCGTCGGCACAGGCCGGCGTATCCACATGCCGTCGGCATAGCTGGGCAGGGTCGTGCACCGCCAGAACAAGGGGCCACGATACTGGCCGTCGGGCTCCTCGGGAAACTCGACCCTCATGACCGGAGTGGGGTCCTGCGCGATCAGGCCGCTTTCGTTCAAGTTCACGACCGAGTCCAGTCCGGTCACCAGCGGCCCCGCGTCTTTCCGGCCCAGGAAACCCGCTTCGAAGCGCGGGGTTACCAGGAAGAAGCCGGTGGTGATGGCCAGCGCCGCTAGGCAGATGAGCATCGTTGCCAGGATCAGGCCGGTACCGAGCCCATCCTCCGGCTCGGGAACCATCGCGGGCTGGCCCTCGTCGATGCAGTAGATGTCCGGTGGCGCATCGGTACCGGTATCCCGCATTTCCGTGTGAATACGTAGCGCCAGCAATGCGCACACACCGCTGACGAGGGCGATGAACAAGGCCACGCCCACGAGGGGTTCGGGCGACATGACGCTGGCTGCGAGGAGGAGGAAGAAGCTCATGAGGAATAGGTAGTAGTAGTCGCGCGCGCGCTTCTCGTGCATCAGGGCGTAGATCTGGACGTAGATGACCAGCAAGGTGATGGCCGTGAGCAGGTCAAGCGTATACAGGGACAGCGGGGACAAGGCCAGTAGTGTCAGGCCGACGACAAGGGAACAGGCACCGGTGACTCGCCTGTACGCGCGGTAGCGCCGATCGAGGGACTCGCCCCAGGGGGATAGCGGGATAAACACCAGAGGCACGAGCAAGATGGCCGGCCCGTAGTAGTGCGTCGAGGCCAGGGCCAGATACCCCGCACACACCAATGCGGAAGAGGTGATGCGAAGCGCCGATGCCGCCTGATTACGCATACGTCACCTCGTGAGGGTCGATGAAGCGGGAATGGGCGAATGGGCTCGCCCCACCCCACTTCGTCGCGTCGGCCGTTAGGAACACGATCCGGGCGTCGGCGGCGTGGGTCGCGGCGAAGCGTTCGACGGCGTCCGGCAAGGCCTTGTCCGTGGGCTGCACGCGCGCAAGACAATCCAGAATGCGAGTCGCCTGAGCCTGCCCCTTTCCTTCCGGCACGCGGGCAGTACCTGTCGCCAAGGCGACGGTGTAGTGCTGGTTGAGCAGCGTTACGGCCAGCGAAGCGGTCAACTCGACGGCCTCTTCGAATCGCTCGTCGAAGTCCTCCGGGGCTTGGGGGCGCTGGGTGTCCAAGACGAGCACCACAAAACGGCTCGCGCCTTGACTCAGTTCCCGAACCAGGAACTTCCCGGCACGTGCACTGGCCCGCCACGCGATCCGGCGCGGATCGTCGCCTCGAACGTATTCCCGGAGGCTGAAGAACTCGTCGCCGTCCCCTGTTCTCACCACGCGGGCGGCCTGCGCGTTGGGTAGTTGCGCCAACGCGCTGCTGCGGACGGCGCGCACCCGAGGATAGACAACGATCTCGGCCGAACCGGCCCCTGTTTGGCGCTTGGACACAAGTCCGAACGGGAACAGGCTGGTCAACTCGATAGGCGGCAAGGTGTAGACGCCCCGCCGTTCAAAGACGGCGCTCATGCGCACCACCGCTGCCCGGCGCGCCGGAACCTGGGGCAGGAACGTTGCGGCGGCGCCGACGGAGGCGCGGCTATCGATGCGCAGCAGGAAAGTCGGCATGAAACGCTTGTGATTCTCGACACGGAGCGTGATGCCCACAGGCTCGCCGCGATGTGCGGCCGTGGGCACATCGCGTGTCACGCGCAGACCGCGCAGGCCCCAGCCGACGGAAACCGCCGAGATGATTGGAAAGCTGGCGAGGCCGCCGGCAATCACGTAGAGGAGGTTCGTGCCGGTGTTCCACGCCGCCAGGAGCGTGAGAAACGCAATCAGAAGGAAGGTGTTGCCGGCCAGCCGCGTTCGTCGTATGCGTTGGAGCATAGGCATCTCGATGGGCGTGTCGCTCGGGCGGCACGGACAGACGGGCGTCCGTCGATCCGAACAGCACCCGCGTTCACACCGGTATCTTCGTCCGTTTGAGGATGTCCGCGACGACGCGAGCGCGCTCTCGAGCCGCCGCCACCAGATCCGCGCCTCGCGCCCGCACGATGAGTCGATGGGACAGCACGGGCGTTGCCATCTGCTTGACGTCGTCCGGGGTCACATAGTCGCGGCCCTCGACAAGCGCCCTGGCCTGTGCGGTCTCGAATAGCGCCAGCGAACCGCGCGGACTCGCCCCAAGCTGGACCTGGTCGTGGGCGCGCGTAGCCCGCACGATGCTCAACGCATAGGCAGCCACACTGTCGTCGACACGAACGGCGCCCGCGGCATCCTGCAACTGGAGCACGTCCTGGGCACTAACCGCCGGCGCCAGTTCGGCCAATACCTTGGCCGGATCGCGCCGGCGCATGATTCGCAACTCGTCCGCGCCCGGCGGATATCCCATGTCGATGCGGAGCATAAAGCGATCGAGCTGCGATTCGGGCAGCGTGTAGGTGCCGTCGTACTCGATGGGGTTCTGCGTCGCCATAACCATGAACGGCCTCGGCAAGGGGTGCGTGTGGCCGTCTACCGACACGGTGGCCTCGCTCATGGCCTCGAGCAGCGCGCTCTGCGTTTTCGGCGGCGTGCGATTCACCTCGTCGGCCAACACGATGTTGGCGAAGACGGGCCCTCGCCGGAACTCGAAGGCCATCGTCTTGGGATCCAGGACCGACACGCCCAGAATGTCCGAGGGCAGCATGTCGCTCGTGAACTGAATTCGGTTGAAGGAACACGCGATCGAGCGGGCCAGGCCTTGGGCCAGCGTCGTCTTGCCGATGCCGGGGATATCTTCAATGAGGATATGGCCGCGTGCGAGCAATCCGACAACGCACAACTTGACAACCTCGCGCTTGCCGAAGATCACCTGCTCGATATTGTCTACGAGTGCGTTAATCCTCTGAGAGATGTGAGCTTCCATAGTCTCCATCGCATTCGTTCTGTCCGTCACGGAACGCCTACGCCAGTCCGCTTTGTTCCCACGGGGAGGGACGCTCCGGCCTCGTGATCGTCCTTAACCGCAGGCACAAGGCTCCGGTTCTCGTCTCGAATACACGCCCCCATACCCAAACGCATGTCTAGAGCCAGCGATCGAGCCAGTCATCGGCGGCCTCGATCGTCTCGCGGGTAAGGCGGTGGCCATCCTCGTGCGTCACATGCTGCAGGGCCTCGGACGCGCCGAGGAGTCGGTAGATCTGTCGCACCGATTCCACCGCTTTGACACACCCCTTGGTCTTGGGGAGTTCCTCATCGTTCAGGGCCGTGATGAGCAACGTCGGGCTCGGCGCAATCAAGGCCAGGATATGCTCCCAGTCAAAGGGGAACTTCCGGGTCTTGACATGCTGACGCAGCATCGGAAGGAAGACGAATCCATCGTTCCGCGCCCAGCGTTCAGCGTCTTTGTCGTCCGAGAATCGCGTGAAGGCGCAACTAGCGACGCAGGCCTGGACGCGCTCGTCGAAGGCGGCCAGCCAGAGCGCGTTCATGCCGCCGAATCCGTGCCCAATGACGCCGATCCGCGCCGGATCGACCCATCGCGTCTCGCAGAGCACATCGATGGCGTGCATGTGATCCACGAGCATCTTGCCCACGGCCGACATGCTTGGGTTGTCCTTGTAGAAGCTCTTGGTGTCGAACGGTTCGAGGCCCGAAGACACGCGGCCGCCCATGGTGATACAGTCCGGCGCAATGGTCACATATCCCTTCTCAGCATACCGCTGGGCCAGTGCCAACACCGGATCTCCCTCAAGACCTGCACACTCGTCCTTGCCGGCCGCTGCCATGCCGTGGCAACACAACAGGGCTGGCGTCTCGTCGCGGCCCTCGGGCACAAACAGCCAGGCCGTCGCCCGCTCCCACGGGTCCACAAAGTAGTTCACGCGGCGGCGCACATAGCCTGGAAACTCGATTTCATCGATCAGCTTGACCTGGAGTTCAGCACGCTCCTTGGGCACGGATTGCAGGACGTCCATCACGGCCTTTTCCATGGTGGCACGGGCCGCCGGCCATCCGGACGCTTTTTTCACACTAGTGAGGTCAACCATAGCGCACTTATCTCCAGCCAAGAGCCGATTCCATGCTACCACCCACCCGACGGGCGTGCAATCTTCGTGACGGCCTCCATGGTAGAATCCTGGACGTCGAAGTTCAACCGTCACGCAGTCCGTCGCTCCGGCGGTATCGAGCAGGCGTCGACATCGGGAGGCCGCTGGAACACGGGAGGAGGCCGTGAGGCATGCGATTATCGCCGCGATGGTCGTGATCGCGGTGTTGGAAGGCGGCATGGCGACTGCCGGATCATAGGAGGTAGAGTTCATCGCGAAGGAGATCATCATCTACTCGGCGGCGATGTGTCACGACTGCCAGCAACTCCGGGCGTTTATGGACGCCCATGGAATCGCTTACGTCGTGCGCGACATCAAGGAGAATCCCGCGTACGCCCGCGAACTCGAGGCCAAGACCGGCAAGCAGGGCGTGCCGTTTCTCGTCATCGACGGCGAATGGATCCGCGGCTATGAAGTGGGCCGCCCCTTCTCGGAAGCCTTTGCCCGGAGTCTTTTCGCGCGCTGAACTGCGAGCTACTCGTGGCGCAGTGCCTCGACGGGATCCATGTTCGCCGCGCGGAGGGCCGGGTAGATGCCGAAGATGACGCCCACTAGTCCCGAGATCGAGAAGGCGATGATCGGCGACCATGGGGTGACAATCGTCGCCATTTGGGCGAAGAGGGTGATGAAGAACGGTATGGCAATGCCGAGCGCGACGCCGATCACGCCGCCGGCCCCGGAGAGGATGACGGTTTCGGCGAGGAACTGGATGACGATGTCGCGGCGGCGTGCGCCGAGGGCCCGGCGGATACCGATCTCACGGGTGCGTTCCGTCACGCTGGCGAGCATGATGTTCATGATGCCGATTCCGCCCACGAGCAGCGAAATGGCTGCGATGCCGCCGAGCACAATGTTGAAAATCTGCTTGGTCCGTTCCGCCTGTTGCAGCAGTTCGAGCGGCACGACCAGTTCGTAGTCCTGTTTCTTGTGATGGTAGTCCAGCAGCCCGTCGATGATCGAAGCCACCTCGACGACGCTGTCGAGCGAGGCCACTTTGACGGTCACCTCGTGGAGCTCGACTCGCTCGAAGGAACGCGATCCGCTCTGCATCTCGATCACCACCTCTCCGAAGCGCTCCTTGCTGGTGGTCAGCGGGATGAACATGCGACACGCCGCGGGCGCGGCGTTGCCCTTGGGTGCGTCGAGGTTGTTCGCTTTTCCGGCGTTGGTCGTGGCGTGGGAGGCCTTCGGCGCCATGACGCCGATCACTCGGTAGTACAGCGTCCCGACGCGGACGCGTCCGCCGACGGGTGAGTCGATGCGAAAGATCTGGCGGGCCATGTTTTCGTCAATCGTGCACACGTTAGCTTTGGATTCGAACTCGATGTCGGTGAAGAACCGGCCCTCAGCCACGGGATGATTGTTGACTTCGGGATACCACGGCACGGTTCCGTATACGTCACAATCGATTCGGCTGCCGCCGTGCCACACATCGCTCCGCACGATCCGGCCCGGCACCTCGACCTGGACATTGGGCACCGTCTCGCGGATGCGGCGGACATCATCGTAGGTTAGGCCGTACTCGGCCATCCGGCTCTGTTGCGACGTGCTCGATTTGTCCTCGGGCGGTTTGATGCCGCGGAGGATGATGTTGTTGCTGCCGAGCCTGCGGATCTGCTCTTGGGCTTCGTAGCTGGCACCTTCGCCGATGGCGAGCATCGCGATGACGGAACACACGCCGAACACGATGCCCAGCGCGGTTAGCAGGGAGCGCAGTCGGTGATTCCACAGACTCTTGAGGCCTAGGCGGATCGTCCGGTCGATGCGCGTCAGCGATACGGCGTGGTGGTGCGGGCGCCTTCCGGAGTATTCGCTAATCATTATACTGCTCGCTCTCGACGTGGCCATCGCGCAGTCGGATCACCCGTTTGGTCCGGCGCGCGACATCCTCCTCGTGCGTAACCACCACGAGCGTCTTGCCTTGTTGATGCAATCCGTCGAACAGCGCCAGGATCTCGTCGCCCGAAGCGGAATCGAGGTTGCCGGTGGGCTCATCGGCCAGGAGGATCAAGGGATCGTTCACCAGCGCGCGGGCGATGGCGACCCGCTGCTGCTGGCCGCCCGAGAGCTCGAAGGGCTTGTGGCGCAGTCGCTCTTTCAGGCCGACCATTACGGCGAACTCCTCGGCGATGGCTCGACTCTCTGTCTCGGAGCAGCCTTGGTAGTAGAGGGGCACCTCGATATTCTCGATAACGGAGAGTTGCTGGATCAGGTTGTAGGACTGGAACACGAAGCCGATGCGCGTGCCGCGGATCATCGAAAGGGCGTCGTCGTCGATCTGCGACACGTCGTCGTCGCCCAGGAAGTACTTGCCCGATGTCGGCCGGTCGAGACAGCCCAGGAGATTGAGCAGCGTCGATTTGCCGCAGCCGGACGGCCCCATGATCGACACGTACTCACCGGCTCGAAACGATAGGGTAATGCCGCGGAGCGCCGATACCGATACTCCGCCCATTTGGTAGACCTTGCGCAGATCTTCAATGCGTGCTATGGGCGTGTCGTCCGTCATGGTTCGCTCGTCTTGCTCGATTCATCCGACGTCGAGGCCGGGGTGTCCGCAGCGGGTTCCTCGGCGGTCTCCTTCTCCTCCGTGCTTTCAATGGATCTCAAGAGGACTTCGTCGCCGTCATCAAGCCCCTTCTTGATCTCGATATAGGTGTCGTTGAACATGCCGGTCTCGACGGTGCGGCGCTCCCCGTGGGCCAGGTAGACCACGCGCTCGTCGCCCACACTTGATACGGCCTGCAGGGGAACGTAGATCGCGTTCTCAAGGGTGGCCACGGAGATCTCGACCTGGGCCGTCATACCCGGCTTCAGCCATTCGTAGATGCCCTCGATGGCGACTACCGTGTCGTAGACCATCAAGTCCGGATTCAGCCAACGGTTCTGCGAGCTGGGCACCACACTGACTTTGTTGACTTCTCCATGGAGCGTTTGTTCCGGATAGGCCTCGACGCGGATCGTGGCCGACTGGCTCGGCCGGATCTGCTGGATGGCCGATTCGTGAACCTTGACGCGCACCGCCATACTCGTGATATCCGGAATCATCAGGATCGTTTGGTTCTCGTGCACGGTGGTACCTTCGGCGATGGGGTCTCCTCGGTAGTACCGATCCTCGGCGCCGCCATAGACGACAATGCCCTCGTGCGTAGCGTATATGGTGCACTTCGTGAGCTGCTCGAGGCCTTCGGCCCGCTCCTTTTCCTCGACGCGGAGGCGTGCCTCCGCCGAATCGAGGTTCACTTCAGCGCTCATCAACTTCGTGGCGGTCTCTTGCATCACCCGGTCGAGTTTGCGCAGCGATTCCTCGTAGTTCGAGAACGCCTGCTCGGCCTCTTTCGGGAACTGATAGCGGAAAAACAACTCCTTACTGATGTTCTTCGCCTCGACGCTAATCTCACGACGCTTGACGGCCATTTCGTCGCGTTTGAGCTCAGTCTCGGTGACGAAATCGTGCTCGAACAGGCGGCGCGTTCCTTCGAGGGTGTCCTCCGCGGTGATCCGCTCTTCATCCTCGAGCAGAATATCCGTCTCGAGTTGCCGACGTTTCTGCGCCGCCTCGCCGCCCACACGCGGATCATCAACGAGGCGCGCGAAATCGACGGGCGGGAAGCTCAGGCCGAGGGTCTCGCAGTCCGGTTCGGCGACGCCGGCCGTCTTCGCGGTTTGCACGAACTCGGCGATCCTGCCGTCACGTTCGATCTGCGCCAGCGCCAGCGCAGCCTCGGCCTCAGCAAGATCTTGGGCCAATGCCTCAGGACCACGCTCCAACGCATCCGCCAGCCCGTTTCCCAGCGCATCGAGCGGCCTAGGGGATTCGGACGTCGCGCTCGAGTCCCCAGGCACAGCGGGCGACGCCGGAGGGCTCGAATCCGCGGGGGCCGCAGGTGCTGGAGCAGTCTCGTTGTCCGCGGAAGACGCTCCTTCCGGCGCCTGGGGTGTGTCTTCGCGGGTTCCGCGCGCACGCGGGCGGTCCGCCGGTTGGAGCGACTCGCGATTCCGCCGGTCGCTCTCCTCTGCGGAGGATGCGCGAACGGCATCGAGCGCCTGGACAAGCGCTCTCTTCTCGTTGACGGTCTGCTGGGCCTTCTCGAAGAGGTCCACCGCGTCCAAGGCCTCTTCGGCAGCGGCCTCTGCGCTCCGGCGCCGGTGCAATTCGTCCATGAGTTCGCGGGCGAGTTCATCGCCGAGGTATTTCTGAAAATCCATCGCCTGGAATCGGACATCGCGCTCGGCCGCCTGGATGTTGCTCTCATTCTCCTTGACTTGGATCTCGTAATCCTGCTGGGCTTTGGCGGCGGCCGCCTTGGCATTCTGGTAACTGATCTCTTGCTTGCTGATCACGTCCTCGATACTCGACGAATCGAGTTGGACCAGGATCTTGCGCCGGACAATGTCCTCCTGCGTGATGCGGTAGCCTTCCTCAATGATTGACAGAATCTTGGTCTCGCCGCCCTTGACTTCGCACTTGACATTGCACGGCTTGAGCGATTCGACGCTGCCCCCTTCGACAATCATGATCGGCAAGGTGCCGCGGCGCGCCACGTAGGTCGTGGCACGCACGGAGGCGTCCCGCTGACCGCCGGTGAGTTTCAACGCGCCCACTACCGCCCCAACGGCGAATAACGCAACAAGCAGCCACCGACCTCGGATCCGCTTGCCCCTTGGCCGTTGGTTCTCTCCGCTAGGAATGGTCGGCATCCGTTACGTCCTCCCACTGGCCGTTCTCTTTGATGTAGAGGATGCCCATCTCAAGCCACAGCTTCAGGTAGGCGATGGTATGACTGACCAGGGCGCTGGAGACGCTGTTCCGCGCGCGATTCAAGTCGTTTTGTGCATCGATCCAGTCCAGCGTCTTGCCCTGGCCGGCCTCGATGAGCAGTTCCTGATGAAGCACCCGGCGTTCACTTTCGTGGAGCGAGTTCATCTGGATTTCGTAAGAAACCGCCGCCTGCTCGAGCTGACGCCACGCACGCCGTACGCCGAGCTTGACCTCATCTTCATACTCTTCGAAGTCGCGCTGCGACGCCGCCAGGGCGATCAGGGCCTGCCGGTACTTGTTTCGCACCGATTTCCGATTCAGTTTCGGATCGAGATCAAGCCCAGCATCCCAGGTATAGCGCTTCAAATCCAACTCCTGGAAGTTGTCACGACCGGTACTGTCGACACGGGCGCCGGCCGACACACCGAGATTCGGCAGGAGTCCGTCGGTGGCGAGCTGGAGTTGACGTGCCGAGTCCTCCATGCGATCACGCTCGGTCTGGTAGTCCAGCCGCGCGGACAGCGCCACCTGAATGGCATCCTCCGGAGTGAAATCCGGGGCCGGAGCCGGCCCTCGTTCGATGAGGGTGGTGAGTTCTTGCTCGTCGAGTACGACGCGCGCGTCGGTAGGCAGGCCCAGCTCGATTTTGAACGCATCCAAGGCGTCGTGGTATTCCTGGATAGCCGTGACCCACTGGTTTCGGGATTGGAGTTCTCCTTCCTTGGTGCGTCCGAAATCCGCCTTGGTGATGCGACCTTCGTTTGCTTCAGCCTGGGCGCGTTCGAGATCTTTCTTGAACGCGGTGTAGCCGAACCAGTTGTTGCGTACGGCGTCGCGATCCTGCAACACGCGGTAGTACGTGGAAGCGATGTTCACGGAGAACTGCTTTCGGTATCGCGTGAACGCCCGTAGCGCGTAGAGAACGTCCCGTTCGGCCTGCGTGAGGGCTTCCGTCGCTGCGCGCCGTTCCGAGCCCAGGAGGGGTTGGTCGAGGGCGATGTTCAGCATCGATGACGTCGCCGCTTGGGGATCGCCCTTGACAAAGCGCAGGAAGTTCGAGGTGATGCCGATGGCGATCGCCGCGCCGCCTTTCATCAGCATGTCCACGCCCAACGAGGTCGTACCGGCAACGCTACGGTCCTGCTCGATGGCCACCTCGGCGGCGTTGGCGCCGGTTGCGGTTGCGGCCGACTCGACAATCGCGGCATAGGAATTAAGGAGCGCGGTCGGCGTGCCGGCAAGTCCGTCAAGATTCCGGATGACGTCGGGGGCCGCCTCGGCCACCACGGCCGTGCCGGAGCGCTTCGTGACATCTCGCGTTTCGGCCGTATAGGTGCCCTGCGCGCGGCCCGAAAACACCGGTGTGTAGCGTTGCCGCGTCTCGGTGTACGACAGAATTCTAACGTAAAGCGACTCTTTCTGGCTCTGATACTCGCGGCTGTTTCTGACCGCGATCGATAGGGCCTGTTCGAGGCTCAGAATGGGGCATCCGATCTCGTCCTGGGCCGTTTCGCCCAGAAACTCGATATCCTTGAGCATCGCCTCCGGCACTGTGGGTAGGCCGTCGAGCGAGACCTCGGCCTCCTCGATGCTGAACGTCTCAGGCATGCCGACGACCTGGCGTCCCTCCTCGGCAATAATGCCGTAGACCTCGCGATCCGCCGCCTCCTTGTAATGGGTCGTCGAGCAGCCGATCGCGGCGGCCATCAGGATCCCGAGCACGGCGCTCGGGAGAGTGATGGGTCTATCCGGGAACCGTGGGTTGCGCATAGTGTCGACTGGTATTGCGTGCAACGCGTGATCCGCTGGTGATTCGTCGCGCTCTCTGCTTGACTTCATCCGCAACACCCAGGTTTCAGACCGGTCTCAGTTGGCCACAAACTCGAGAATCCGCGCCGCATGACCTTCGCTCTTCTCGTTCCTTCCTTGACCCATCCGTAGCGTCAACACGTGATGGCCCGCCGCGAGGTCACGACGCAACAGATGACAGACGGGCCGATGGAAACTCATGCAGTAATGATCGAATAGATCCGTCGTCGCAAAGTCGCCTCCATCAATCGAGGCCTCTAGCTGACCGGCGTCCATGCCGGCAATAGCATAGATGCCGATCAGGCGCCCGTCAAAGGGAAGCGTCAGCGTCGCGCCGGGCGCTTCGGCCACCAGCACGTCCACCGCGCCGCTGTAGTTGCACGTCTTCTCGGCCATCCATGCCGCGTCGTGCGTCCAAGCGCTGACAACCGTCGCGTCTTCGACGGGCAGGAAACGCCCGTTCTCGTAATTCAGCGGATCGAGCGGTGTCGGCAAGGCGTATTCCTTCGTGGCCGCCTCGGCATCCAGCGGCGCGCTCCAGGCGGCGTCCAGGAACGTTCCGATGCACTCCGCGTAGAGGGCATGCCCGAGCGGTAGCGGATGGCACGAATCCCGCGAGAAATCCTCCCACGTGAACGCACCGGCATTGAGACGGCGCGTCGTCTCGACGGCGAGGTTGAGCGCGGGCAGGTTGTAGTGTGCGACCACAATCTCGTGATCGTGGATCACGTCCGGTAGATGGCCGGCGTTGAGCGCGGCGACCTTGCCCTGGTCGGCGAAGTACTGGACGATGATGTCGATTCTCGGATGGAGTCGACGGGCCTGACGGATGATGCCTTCCATAGCGCGCATCCGGCCTGGCTGGTTTCGCCCTTCGCCGCTGTCGTTCACGGCGTATTCGAGGAATAGGAGGTCGACGGGCCCGTTCTTGAACACATCGTGCTCGAGGCGGAACGCGCCCAATGTCGAGTCCGTGCCGCCGATCCCGGCGTCGATGAATTCGAATTCCGTTTCCGGGAACCGCGCTTTGAGGAGGTCGTACGTGAGATCGCGCCAGCCCGGCATAGTCGTGATCGAGCCGCCGAGATAGGCAACGCGGCCCTGCTTCTTCTGCGTGAACGTGATGCGACAGTGGTCGAGGCCGCCGCGGACGCGATAGCAGGGATTCCACTCGGCCATGGCGGCGTTATCCTCGGTGCTGGCCTGGTCCGAAAGGGCCATCCCGACCGCGGCGACCACGCTCGCGGCCAGCATCACGTATCGCATAGGGCCTCCTTGCCGGTCTCTGGGTCTTCGCGGCGCGCGAGGCACGCGCGCACGGCCTCCACGTCATGAGCGATCTGTTCCGTGAGCGCGGCATGCGTCGGAAACTTCTTCTCGCTCCGAAGTCGTCGGTGAAATACGATCTCGATTTCGGCGTCTCGAAGGTTCTGGTCGAAGTCGAGCAAGAAGGCCTCGACGACGAGGTCCTTCTGACGGATGGTCGGCGCGATACCGACGTTGATCGCGGCCGGGATACGCTGGCCATTCACCAGCGCCTCGCCCGCGTAGACGCCTTGGGCCGGGACGGCGCTGTGGCGCGGCTCGATGTTGGCCGTGGGAAATCCCAGTTCCGTTCCGATGCCACGTCCGGCAACCACGCGCCCGACGAGTGAGTACTTCCGGCCGAGCAACAACGCTGCCTTCTCGATATCGCCTTGGAGAACCTGCTCGCGGATCAACGTGCTCGACACGCGCTCGCCTTGTACGTAGAGCGGAGGTACCTGATGGACCACGAAGTCATAGACCTGTCCCAGGCTCTGAAGGAACTCGAAGTCGCCCAACGCATCTCGCCCAAACCGGAAGTCGTGGCCGACCACGACGGCTTCCGCGTGGCAGCAGCGGCGGATGATGTGATCGACAAACGCCGCTCGATCCAGATTCGCCACTTCCGCTGTGAATTGCAGGAGGAGCACCGCATCGACGCCGGCCTCCTTGAGGAGCTGGGTCTTCTTCCTGTCGCAGGTCAGCAGGTTCGGCGCGTGGTCGGGCGAGAAGAACTCGCGAGGATGCGGGCGCATCGTGAGGACGGCTGCGGTGCCGTTTCGCTCGCGCGCGAGATGGACGACGTCGTCGAGCACGCGGCGGTGGCCTCGATGCACGCCGTCGAAGCTGCCGATCGTGAGCACGGTATGCGGGAATGCGAACTCGGTCTCGCGAATGTTCTCAATGATCTTCATACTACACCGTGGTGTTCATCGGTTGGCCGTTCCGCGGAACGCCCGCTAGTCGGCCAATACGCGCTTGGGCAATACGCGCTCGGCGGCCGCCGTAGACTCGACCAAACCAATCGCCAACAACTCCCCGTCTTCGGTCTTGATCTGGACCCAGCCCGTGCGAACAGGACAGGTGCCGACGAACTGCATCTTGGTCAACGTCGCTCCGGAGACAACGCTTTTGCGGCTCTCCCAACGCACGACTACCGTCGGCAGGTCAAGCGCTTCGTTCATTGGCACGAGCCGAGAGACCACATCCTGCGGCGTGTTCAGCGCGTCCAGGACCACCGCGTCCACCACGGAATGAGGACCCACCTTCATCCTCCGCAACGAGGCCAACGCTGCGCCACAGCCAAGTTCCCGGCCGATATCGTGGCACAGACTACGGACATAGGTGCCGGAGGTGCACCGGACGCGGATGGTGACGTCCGGAGAGGCAAAGTCCAGCACGTCGAACGCGTACACCGTTACCGGCCGGGGCTCGCGAGCCACGACACCGCCCTGCCGGGCCGTCTTGTAGAGCCGCTCGCCGCCGACCTTCACCGCGCTGACCATCGGGGGCACCTGCATCAGATCGCCGGTGAAGCGCGCACAGACTTCGCGAATGGCCGTTTCATCAAAAGCCGGAACGGGATGCTCTTCGAGAATCGTGCCGTCCAGATCGAAAGAGTCGGTAACCACGCCGAGGCGCATGGCGCCTTCATACACCTTGTCCAGGCGCGTCAAGTGCTCGGAGAGCCGTGTCGCCCGGCCAAGGCACAGAATGAGGAGCCCCGTGGCTCTGGGATCCAGCGTGCCCGTATGTCCCACGCGGCGAATGCCCGCGGCCTTGCGCACGCGATCCACGACGTCATGGGACGTCAAGCCCGCCGGCTTGTCGACCAGCAAGATGCCGTTCACATCGAATCCTCCAGGGCTGCCGTCAGGTCACTCAACACGCGGCGGCATACCTCGTCCAGCGGCTCGGGAATCGTCGCCCCGGCCGCCGGCGCATGACCGCCGCCGCCGAACCGCTCCAGAAACGCGGCCGAATCGAAGACGCGGCGCGACCGGAAGCTGACCTTGGTTGTCGCGGCGTCCACTTCACGAAACAGGATGCCCACGTCGACCCCCTCGATATTGCGCATGAAGTTCACCAGTCCTTCGAGGTCCTCGCCGCGAGCGCCGGTGGCGTCAAGGTCGCTCGCCTGCAGACACGTGTAGGCCACACGTCCCTGGATCGCGAAGCGCTGATTCTCGAGCACGCGCTTGAGGAGGGCGAATTTCGGGCGCGGCATAACTTCGAAGATACGCTCGTTGATGGCCGCGGCATCGACACCGGCCTCGATCAGTCGGGCGGCGATCCGGTGCGAACGGGCGTTGGTGTTTGAGAAGCGATATCCACCGGTGTCCGTTGCCTGGGCTACGTAGAGGCAGTGCGCCGCCTCGCGCGAGAGGGGCATTGCCGCCGCCTCAAACAACTCAACCACGATCTCGCCGGTGGCGGCGTAGGAGGGATCCACGAAGTGGAAATCGCCACACGGCGAAGCTTCGCGGTGATGGTCTATCACCACGACAATCATGCCTGGATTGATCCGGCGGGCCACCGCCTCGAATCGGTCTTTCCGCGCCACGTCAAGCACGACGACGACGTTGATCTCCGGCCAAGGCCCTGAAGCATCGGCAATCCGCTCGGCCCAGGGCAGGTCGCGGTAGATGGCCGGCACCGGGTCCGCGCTCACGAGGTGAACGCGATCCTTGCCGAGGCTGTGCAGCAGATGCGCGATGGCCAACAGGCTGCCCATGGCGTCCCCGTCCGGATTCTCGTGCGATGTCACGAGGAACGAGTTGCCCGAGCGCAGCAATGAAGCCACACCCGCCAGATCAATCTTCTTGCCCACCGGTTCCCTTTTCCTCGCTCGCCGCCGGAGTCTCATCGTGGATCTGACGGAACACATCCTCGAGGTGGTAGACCTCGTCCAGGCTATGATCCGAGAAGAAGCGAATCTCGGGCGTGTGGTGAAGGCGTATGGCCTTGCCCACCTCGCGCCGGATCCAGCCGGATGAGCACTCGAGCCCAATCAACGAGCTCTTCTGCTCCGACTCGCTACCGTACAGGCTCACGTAGACGTTCGCATAGCGCAGATCGGGCGACATTCGAACGCCCATAACGGAGACAAATCCGATTCGCGGATCCTTGAGGCCCTTGATCAACAGGCGACCAATCTCCTCTCGGATCAGCTCGGCCACGCGTTCTGCCCGCAAACGAGACATCGATGTTGTTCCCATGGCGTGCGCCGCACAACGCGCGGTCCCGGGCGACTGCGTCGTCGGCGCATCGGCCTCTTGTCCGGCCTGCGACCTTCCGGCCGCGCCGTGCTATAGCATTTCAATCGAGTAGTCGATCAATTCCGCGCCGCCCTTCATGCCCGCGAAGCGCGCGATCTCGTTCAGTTGCTCGTTGGCGTGCCGGCTGTCGCCCGAGACCACGCACACGGCCAGGCGCGCCCGGCTCCACACGTCCTGGCAGTCGACTTCCGCCACCGAGCAGTTGAAGCGGTTGTGCATCACCTGCTTGAGGCTCTTGATCACGCGCCGCTTTTCCTTGAGCGACCGCGAACCGGGGATCCGCAGATCCAAGTGCAGAAGGCCGATGGTCACAGGCTGGAACCATTCCTGAATCCGGACGGGCGGCGCCGCATGCCCTGGACGAAAGCGACCCCGGCCGCGCCCCGTCTCCCCGACATCCGACCGTTATGTCGAACACCGAGAGATACGAACCGAACGAAACATCAGGACAACGTTTGGGCGATCTGATCGATCCGATAGGCCTCGATGACGTCACCGACGCGGATATCGTCGAAGTTCTCGAGCTTGATGCCGCATTCCAGGCCGGCCGCCACACTGCGTGCATCTTCCTTGCCGCGCCGGAGACTGCCGATCTTCCCTTCGTACACGATCACATCGTCACGCAAAAGACGGGCCGACGCGTTACGGGTCATCTCGCCATCTTTCTGGTAGCACCCGGCTATGTTACCCAACGCGGAGGAGTGGAAGACCTGTCGCACCTCGGCGTGGCCGGTCACCATTTCCTGCATCTTGGGCGCCAACATGCCGGTGAGCGCGCTGCGCACGGCATCGATCGCTTCGTAGATGATTCGGTACGACCGGATCTCGACGCCTTCCTGCTCGGCGAGTTTCTGGGCTCTTGGGTTCGCGGTGACGTGGAATCCCAGTACGACGGCGTTGCTCGCGCTCGCCAGCAACACGTCGGATTCATTGATGCCGCCCACGCCCGCGTGGACGATCGAGGTCTTCACCTCTTCGTTGCCCAACTGCGACAGGCTCGAGCTCATCACGTCCACCGAGCCCTGCACGTCGGCTTTCAACACGATATTGAGTTGCTTCTGCTCGCCGGCCAGCATCCGTGCGTGGAAGTCTTCGAGGGTGATACGCCGGACAGACGCGCCCTCTTTCTGTTTGGCCACTTGGGCGCGCTTCTCCGCAATCGCGCGCGCGACGCGCTCGTCTTTCACGACGACGAACTGGTCGCCCGCGTCCGGCGGCGAATCGAAACCGGTCACCGCTACGGGCGTCGCCGGCCCACATTCCCCGAGGGTCTTGTTGTGCGAATCGTGCATGGACCGCACCCGGCCCGTGCTGCACCCCGCCAGAAACTCATCGCCCACGCGCAGTGTGCCGCTCTGCACCAACACCCAGGCCACCGGCCCGAGGCCCCGCGTGATCTCGGACTCGATGACAACCCCGCGGGCCGGCTTGGTGGGATTGGCTTTCAGCTCGAGCAGTTCCGCCTCGAGCACGAGCAATTCCATGAGTTCACTCACGCCATCTCCTCGGAGCGCAGAGATGTTCTTCATGAGCGTCTTGCCGCCCCACTCCTCGCCAACCAAGTCGAAGCGCGTCAACTCCTGGCGGATGCGATCCGGCTGTGCGCCAGGCTTGTCGCACTTGTTGACCGCGACTACGATGGGAACGCCGGCCGCTTTCGCGTGATCGATGGCTTCTTCCGTCTGCGGCATGACGCCATCGTCCGCCGCGACGACCAACACCACGATGTCCGTCGCCTGTGCGCCACGGGCACGCATCTGGGTGAAGGCCTCATGGCCCGGTGTGTCGAGAAACACCACGCGGCCCGTCGGCAAGTCAACGTCATACGCGGCAATGTGTTGCGTGATGCCCCCGGCCTCGCTATCCACCACGTTGGCGGAACGGATCTTGTCCAGCAGGGTTGTCTTGCCGTGATCCACGTGGCCCATGACGGTAACGACGGGAGCCCGAGACTTGAGATCCTTCGGGTCGTCAGGCTCTTCCTTCATAATATCCTCTTCCTCAGGAATCACCGCCACCACCTCGAAGCCGCGTGGGAGTGCCACGTGCTGCATCACCGAAAGTTCGAGGGCTTGGTTCTTCGTCACCAGGATGTTCTCATCCATGAGTTCGAGGATGAGATCATTCACCGGCGTATCCATCCGTTCGGCGAACTGCTCCACCGTCATGTTGTGCTCGACCTCGAGAATCTCGAGACTGGGGGTGTCGGAGGCGTCAACGGCTTCGTCGCCCCGAGTCCGTTTGCGCTTGCGACGCTTGGGCGCGCCGAGGCCACCCGCCTCATACTCGCGCACGGCGGCCGCCGCATCGCGGCGGAGCACGTCTTCCGCCAAGCGCGCACGCTCGGCCTTCTTCTGGCGCTTGCGCGCGGTCTTCCCGGTGCGCCGCGTCGCCGCGGGCGCTTCGCCTCGGGCGGACACGCCCGATTCCTGGTGAGGCTTGGGCGCCTTGCGCCCCTTGACCTTCTCGCGCACCTCGCCGCGGGCCTTGCGCTCGGCCGCCTTTCGAATCACTTCCGCCACGACCGCCGGGTCCGGCTTGGCCAGCGGACGTGCGGCGATCCTCGCATTACGCCGGTCTTCTTCTTCTTGACGACGCTCTGCCTCGGCGAGCAGTCCTTGCTCTTCTTCTTCCGTCGGTTCCGTCTCGGCCACGACCGGCTCTTCGGCGATATCGACGTCCGGCGCCTCGAGATGGGTCCCATCGGCCCGTACAATCTCGACCTTGCGCGCTTCATGGTCGATGGCGCTGCCAATCAGGATCGCCGGCCCCTTGGATTCGGCCTCGACGGCCTTCTTCTCCCGGGCCTTGACCACGCTCGGGGCGGCCCCGGCGTCCTTGGGTACTACCTCATCCGGAAGAATCTCGGCCACGGGGCCTTCCGCCTTAGCGGCTTCCTCGGCCACAGCCACCGGAGCGATTTCCTCGGTTGGGGCCTCCCCTGCCTCGATGGCCGCTTCTTCCGGAGGCGTTTCTTCCTCTTCAGCGGACTTCTTCGCCTTGGCCTTCGCCTTGGGCTTGGCCTTGCCGGCGGCCTTCTTCTTGGCGGGGGCCTTCGCCTTGCGCGTCGCGGCCGCCTTCCTGGCGGCGGCCTGAAGACGCTCCGTACGTTCGCGCGCTTTCTCGACTTCCTTGAGTTTGGCTTCTCGCGTCTGCTCGGCGATCGAGGGGTTCTCGTCGATATCAATCAGTAGATCGCACTGTTCGTCGGTAATACCCGACTCGATGCTGTCTACCTCGAAGAACATGTAGCGCAGCTTCTCGAGGGCCTCCTCGGCCGTCATGTCGAGCCGTTCGGCCAAACTCGCTATCGTCTGCATTCAGTACCTCCCACCACGTTCCAGATTGCCGTGCACCGCGCACCCGTTCACGTACTCATGAGGCGTATCCCTCGGGATCCGGCGTCGGCGGAGGGGCGGCATCCAAGGGGGCGCCGCCGCTCTCCGGGGCCTCGTTCTCATCCGGGTTCGCGAGCGTCTCGATCGCTCCGTCGTCCGGGGGCTCATTCTCCAGCGCTGAAGGGGCTCCTTCGGCCTCGGCCGTGTCCGACGCCGACTCGCTCTCGGATTCGCCGAGCGGTTCTTCATCGCTTCGAATATCGATGTTCCAACCGATCAGCTTCGAGGCCAACCGCGCGTTCTGACCGCGTTTGCCAATGGCCAGGGACAACTGATCATGGGGCACCACCACCACGATTTCGCGCGACTCCTCATCCACCGTGATGTCTAGAATATCAGCAGGATTCAGCGCGTTGGCACAGAACTCGATGGGGTCCTCGCTCCAACGGACGATGTCGATCTTCTCGCCGGACAGATCCTCCACCACCGTCCGCACCCGCGAGCCTTTCATACCCACACACGCGCCCACGGGATCGACGTTGGGATCGTTCGACATCACGGCCACTTTCGTTCGGCTGCCCGGCTCCCGCGCCACCCCCTTGATCTCCACCGTGCCATCGTAAATCTCCGGCACTTCAAGCTCGAAGAGGCCTTGCACCAGTTCGGGCGCGGTTCTCGAGAGCACCAATTGGGCGCCCCGGCCGCTCTTGTCCACCTCGATCAGATACGCGCGCATCCGGTCCCCCGGCTTGAAGTTCTCTCGGGGCGATTGCTCGCGATGGGGCAAGATGGCCTCGGCCTTACCGATACCGACAATGATGTTGCCGCGGACGTTCCGCTTCACGATGCCCGTCACAAGCTCGCCCTGGCGCTGCTTGAATTGCTCATATACATTGTCGCGCTCGGCATCCTTGATGCGCTGGATGATCACTTGCTTCGCGGTCTGTGCCGCAATGCGCCCGAAATCCTTCGGTTTCACCGGCACTTTCAATCGATTGCCGACCACTACGTTGGCATTGAGTTCCAGCCCTTCGGCCAGCGACAACTCCCGCTCCGGGTCCTGTACTTCCTCGACTACCGTACGGATCTCGAACACCTTGAATTCAAGCGTTTCCGGGTCCACTTCGACCGAGATCTCATTGCCATGGGTGAAACTCTTGCGCGCTGCGCTCTCAATGGCGCTCGCAATAGCATTCAACAACGTCTGGCGGTCGATGCTCTTCTCCGCCTCCAGTTGCTGCAAGATCACTCGCAGATTTACGTCCACGGCCCCTCCTTCGTACATGTCCTAGCGGTCGAGATTGGCCTTCTTGAGGTTCTCGAGGTGCACCGAGCACGGAGTCCCTCCACAATCCAGTTCCACAAGGCCATCTCGCAACCCCAGCAGTATGCCGGAGAACCGTTTGCGTCCCTGAACAGGCTCATACGTCTTGACCTTCACCCGCTCGCCTGCGAATCGTGTGAAATCCTCCGATTTCCGAAGCGGCCGCGCGATGCCCGGAGACGACACCTCCAGCATATACGCCCCGTCGATGAAGTCCTTCACATCGAGAAGCGGGCTCACCAAATGCGACACCGTCGCACAATGGTCCACGGTGACGCCGTCCGCGCGATCAATGTATAACCGCAGGGTACGACGCGCACCCGTTCCCTCGAACTCGACTTCGACGAGTTCGAAACCTTGCTCGGCCAGTTCCGGGCCGAGTTCCTGCCATGTCCGGCGGATTATTTCGTCGTTTTGCCGCAAGCCCTTCCACCCGTTGGGCCTATCCGGCCCTACAACAAAAAAAGTGGGCGTGCACCCACTCTCGGGAATGACACAATATAGCAGCAGTCAGTCTAGCACAAATTCTCGTACAGGCGCAACCAGCTTCGGCCGCACCTGTCGACCGCACCATGACCTCGGCCGCACCCTCCCCGCCCGCCTCCGACCTGAAAGTCCATGGCCGCTAGGATGGCCCTGGGCCGCACCAAGGCGCCGTGGCGACGGCGAGAGCCACGCAGGGACCGTGCTGCGCCAACCGGCCCCCGTCCAGGACCCATTCCCGGTGACGCCTCGCCCGACAAGGTCCACGCGGGTGGTCTACTGGTCGGCCGCGGGCCGGAGTACGCGAAGTCGCACGTCGACATCGAGTGCGCCCTCGGGCCCGTCCCGGCCAATGGCGATGCGGGTGTGCTTCTGGCCCCCGGACATCGGCAAGGACTCGATGCGAAGGCGGCAGTCCTCGGGAAACCGGATCTCGGCCTGGCCTCGTGCGCCGGTGATGACCACCGCGTGGTCTTCGACTCGACACGGCAGCAGGGTCTGCCAGTAGAATTCGACGCCGGACCCCTTGGTGAGTTCATATTCATCTTGGATAGTGATGTGGTCGGGCGCGGGCGAGTCCCAGGTTCTCACCCATTTCTTGTAGTAGCCGCTCCAACCCGGCGTGGCATCGATGGTTGCGTAGAACGCCACCTCGTCGCCGCGTCCCGAAGGCTTGACGTCGAACGGAATCGGCCGCTGAGGCCGGGCCCGCTCGGGCATACCGACGGGCACGAGCATGTTGTGGCGCTGGCACTGCTTGTATTCGATATGGATGGGGTCGTCATAGTCGCAGATGCCGAGGTCCATGGCCAAGGCCTCGCCGGCGAATTCGAGGACGAAACCGCCCTTGTCCTCATGGGTGTGGTCGGCGGCCTTGTTGTGGCCCATGATGAAGAGCTTGACGAACTCGCCATCCAGCGGCCGCGTCGAGGCAATGTAACCGGTGTCCGGGAGGTGAACAAACGCGGGGGCAGGTGGGCCGGACTGCGGCAAGGACGGCCGGCCTTCGCGGCGGGCCCGCTTGTTGTACATGGTCGTCCAGTGGCTGTTCGGCATCAACTCGGTGAGCACCTCGAGCGCCGCTCCCGAGAACTCGGGGCCGGCATCGCAGATGGGAATGACGTCTTGTTCCGTTGTGGAGGCGATGGCGGCCGCGAAACAGGCCGTTCTCTGGAGGTTCTCAGGCAGCAACGCGGCGAGTTCGCGGTGGCGCGCGCGGGCATAGTGCTGGATGGCGTAGAAGTTCTCGCGGACGGTGGGGGCGAGGTATGTCGGGCCCTCTAGAGAGCCGCCGTCCGGCAGGATGACGGTGTTGAGGTTGTCGAGCGCGTCGTTCAGCGCCAAGTCGGTGTAGGGTGCGACGCGGGGCCATTCCCGTTCGAGAACCAGGTATGCGTACATGCGGCCGGTGTTGAAATACGCGAGCTGATTGCAGTGGAAGATATACTCATGGCGCCACGTTACGTAATTGATGGGGCCAATGCCTTCCTCGGCCAGACGACGCATGAGATAGAGGCGGCCCGTTTCGGTGAAGACATCGCCGGCAAGGTCGAGGATTGTCGCGATGTCATTCGAGATATAGGAGCGCCGGAAGGCCCGATCCTCCCACGGCCCGCCCGGGAGGTTGGACATGAAACCGTGCTCCCAATGCTCGGACAGGGCAAGGCTGAGGGCGTAGCGGCCCGCAGCGCGCATCAGATCGGCGTCTTGGAGCACGAGGGCGGCCTCCGCCAGCTTGGCACTCCCGGGTAGCTGAGGCTGGGCAGCGTCGCGGGCGCGGCTGTGGCCGTCGGTATCGCCGCCGGTGTTGGCATACTCATGGATGCCGTGCTCGAAGTCCATCGTACGCGCGGCTTCGGCCAGGTCCGAGAACCGCGAGCGGCCGGCGGTCCGCATGGCCTCGGCGTGCTCGGCCCGGAGCGACGCGAGCTCCTCGGGCGTCAGGAAGATGCCGTAGCGCGGCGCATACGCCGGTTCCAAGTCGACCAGGCGCAGGTACTTGTCCCACGGCATGCCGGAGAAGTCCCACTGGGCGAAGTACACCTCCATAGCCGCCGGATTCTGCAAGCCGACCCAGCGAAGCCACCCGGCCGCGCCCCCCTCGATCGTCGGCTCGATCTCGATGGTGATGCGCTTGATGGCGCTTGCTCCGTCAAGGTCGAGGGCATACTCCGTCTCCCTGCCTTCGCCGGGATC
Source organism: Candidatus Hydrogenedentota bacterium (assembly GCA_036769985.1). Lineage (GTDB taxonomy): Bacteria > Hydrogenedentota > Hydrogenedentia > Hydrogenedentales > SLHB01 > DAIPKA01. The sequence goes on from DAIPKA010000025.1 coordinate 64,158, forward strand.
GGAGACGAAGGCACGCGGTCCCTTGTCTGGGGTATCGGCGACAATACGCACGATGGCGGCCTTCGGCGGCGCCAGCCGAACGATGAGCCGCGTGTAACGCCGGCAATCGACATGGACCGCGCGTGACATTCGCAACGCCGGCCCCGATACGGGTTTCGAGGTCCATTCGAAGTCCACCGCACTCCAGTTCTGCGCGATGCGCAGGCCGTGGGCGGTCCCGTCATCCACCGTCCACGCGGCGAACTCGCTCAGTTCCGTCGACCAGAATGGCTCGATAACAGCCTCGGCGGCGTTGAATGGAATCGGCGCCCGGATAGCGCCCTCTTCGGTGGCCGCGCTGGTGGCCGCCAGCGCGATGGACAGCCAGGCGGCTCGTTGGCGGTGTGACATGGCAACCACGCTCCCTCGCGGCCCTCTTGCCGCTGCATCGACAAGGATGTACGGACTGGCCGTCGGAAGTAAAGCGTGCGGAGGAGCGCCGGCGCGGATCGAGTGCGCGGAGAGGAGCGGCCTCCCGTGTCTTACTCGTTTCCCAGCGCCTCGCGGACGCGGGCGGCAAGGTCTCGGACCGAGAAGGGCTTCTCGATGAAATGGACGCCGTCTTCCAGCACCCCGTGATGCGCAATAACGTTGGCCGTGTAGCCGGACATGAACAGGCACTTGAGGCCGGGATGGAGGGACGATAGCCTGTTGGCAAGGTCGCGGCCATTCATCTCGGGCATGACGACATCGGTGATGAGAAGATGGATTTCGCCGGGGTGCGCGGCGGCGAGACGCATGGCCTCGCCGGGCATGGAAGCAGCCAGGACGGTGTACCCCAGCCTGCCGAGCATCGTGGTCGTGAGCTTCAGGATGGCGGGTTCATCTTCCACAAGCAGGACCGTCTCTCTTCCTCGGGCCATGCGCTCGGGGGGGCGTTCCTTTCGCGCCAAGTCGGCTGGGTTTGTGTACCGGGGCAGGTAGATTCGGAGCGTCGTTCCGTGGCCCAGTTCGCTGTACACGTTGATGAACCCGTCGTTCTGTTTGACGATGCCATAGACCGTAGCCAGTCCCAGGCCGGTACCTCTGCCGACCTCCTTCGTGGTGAAAAACGGCTCGAACACGTTATCGAGGGTCTCTTGGTCCATACCGCTGCCATCGTCGCTCACGGCCAGCAACACGTAATCGCCGGGGACAAACCCCATGTGTTCGGCGCAGTAGGCCTCGTCGAAGGCGGCAGCACCCGTGCTGATGATAACCTTGCCGGTGTCGCCGATGGCGTCGCGGGCGTTCACGCAGAGATTGGCCAGAATCTGATCGATCTGGGAGGGATCCATGTTGACCAGACCTACGTTCTGGCCCGGCAGCCAAGCGAGATCGATGTCCTCGCCGATGAGGCGCCGTAGCATCTTGAGCATGCCCTCGACGGTCTCGTTCAGGTCGAGGACTTTGGGAGCGACGGTCTGCTTGCGCGCAAAGGCCAGGAGTTGACGGGTGAGATCCGCTGATCGCTCGGCCGCTTTTCGGATCTCGTGCAGGTCGGTCGCGAGCGCTTGGGTGGGATCAAGTCCTTGCAGGGCCAATTCCGTGTGGCCGAGGATCACGCCGAGCATGTTGTTGAAGTCATGGGCTACGCCCCCGGCCAGTCGCCCTACGGACTCCATCTTCTGGGCTTGGGCCAACTGCACCTGGAGTCGTTCTCGCTCTGCCTCGGCGTGTTTGCGTTCGGTGATATCGAGCGAAACGTTGGCCAGGAACTGGGGCGTGCCCGTGGCCGGATCGGTCACCAGGAAGACCATGGCGCGGACATCGACCAGGTTTCCCGTTTGAAGGTTGCGGTATTGCAGCTCTCCCTGCCAATCGCCGCCCTGAGCAACGAGGGGAAGGATAGTGCGCTCGACCACGTCGCGATAGTGATCCGGAATCACGTCCAGCACGTGTGTTCGCTCCACCGCATCAGGTTCGATACCCATCATCGCGCAGCCCGCCGGATTGAGAAACATCATCCGTCCATCCAGCGTCGCGAGGGCGACCAACTCCTTGCTGTGATGAACCACCGCCGCCAACCGCAGCAGCCCCTCCTCCGCCCGTTTGCGGGCGGTAATGTCGACTATGGTGAAACAGGTACCCACCGCGAGGTCCGCCGGATCGAACGGGCTCAGGCAAACCAGGACATCGATGACGGTACCGTTCTTGTGTTGAAGCCGCGTTTCCCTGACGGCTTGGCCTTCTCGCTCGAGTTGTCCATAGAGCTCACGGCCCGCGGCGATGTATTCCTCTTCGCTCGAGTAGATCATCCGCGTCGTGTTTCCTATCAACTCCTCTTCGGCGTATCCCGTAATGCTGGACAGACCGGCATTCACCTTGCTGAACCGGCGGTCGACCAGTAGCCCAAGCCCCACCAAGGTCGCGGAGAACAAGCTTCGGAGGGCTGCCTCACTCGCGCGTAGCGCGTGTTCGCTTCTCGCGGTCTCCAAGGACTTCCACACGGCGTCCATGAGGAGGGTGAGTTGGAGGACATCGGTTTCGTCATAGTCCGAAGCCTTGTTGGCCACGCCGACGACCGCGACGATCCGCTCGGCGTAGAAGACAGGGACGGTCAGGAAACGATCCAGGCGCACGTGGCCCTCGGGATAGCCTTTCTTCAGGGGATGTGCGGCGCAGAAGTCGTTTGCCAAGATAGGTTTTCGCTGCCGCACCGCTTCGCCCCAGAAACCGGTCTTCTCCAATTCGCAGCCGATCTGAGGATCGGCAATCTCGCATTCCTTCATGACGTCTTCCGACCACGAGTTCAGCGTGAATTGCCTCGTGTCTTCGTCGTAGAAGCAGATGTATCCGATGCTGCTGTCGGTTAGGGCAATGGCCTTCTCGAGAGCTTGATCGAGGAGGACCTGGGCCGATTCGGCCGGTTGTTGTAGGAGTTCCACGACGGCCTTGAGGCGTTCAGCGTTGCGCCGGTTCTTGTCCTCGGCCTCCTTGCGCTCGGTGATATCGCGTGCCGAGGTGATCACCGCCTTCACCTTGCCGGTCTCGTCGAACTCCGGCATGAGCAGCCAGTCAACCCAAATCTTGTTCGGGAGCTGGAACTCGATGCGGTCTATCTCCTTCGTCATGAAGACCTGCCGGATCGCGGTTTCCCACACATGGCAGAGGTCGGCGGGAAATCCGAGTTCGGCATGCGTCTTGCCGATGAAGGCTTCCGGGGGGAGGCCGGTGTGCCGTTTGGTCGCCGGATTGGCATAGAGGTGGCGGGCCTCCGCATCGAAGCGCATGATGGCATCGAGCGAGTTCTCGGCCAGGGCGCGGAAGGTCTCCTCGCGCGCGCGCAGTTCCTCCTGGGCTCGTTTCTCTTCGGAGACATCCCGCATGACCGTCGAGAAGTACGCGATCGTTTCGTCTCCGCGGCGGTGGCGGAGAATGACCTGCGAAACGGGGATTTCGCAACCGTCGTGCCGGAGAATCACGGACTCGCCCCGCCACTGCCCGGTACGCGCCACCGCCGGCAGTGCGTTCTCCTCGAGCCTACGGAGAGCCCAGACCGGATGGAGGTCGTCCACGGTGCGTTCCAACGGTTCTTCGTCGTCGGTCCAGCCCAGCAGGCGTTTTCCCGCGCGGTTGACGTAGGTGATGCGCTTGTCGAGTTCGACGGTGAGGACGAGGTCGCTGGTGTTCTGGAGGATTTGGGCGAGGCGGGCGCGATCCTCCTCGGCCTGCTTGCGTGCGGTGATATCGTTCCCGATACAGAGGATCCCGCGAAGCGCGCCGCAGGCGTCGTACATAGGGCGATTGTTCCAGAACACCCAGACGCGGGTGCCATCGCGGCGCATGTTCTCGTTCTCGCCGGTGGTATGGCGTTCCGGGCAACGCACGAGGCCCGCCATCATGGCGGCCAGATCGTCACCTTCCGAACCGGTCTCCGGCACAATGGTGCCCACGGCGCTGCGGCCCAGGACCTCAGCGGCTTCGTAGCCGAAGAAGCGCTGGGCGAACTCGTTGAAGAAGGTGATTCGACCCTCGCCGTCGAGGCGAATGATGATGCTGTTCGCGTTCTCGACCAGTTCGCGATAACGCGCCTCGCTCTCATGCAACGAGGCCTCGGCATCGCGGAGTTGTCGTTCGGTTTCGAGGTTGCGGAACACGCGATCGAAGACACTGGGCAAGAGGTCAATCACATCCAGGCCTTTGACGATGTAGTCGGCCGCACCGAGCTTCATCATCTCGACGGCCAGTCGCTCGTCGCCTTGGCCGGTCATCACGACGAAAGGCGTCCGGATGCCGCGATCGGCCAGCGCGACGACGATATCGTGGCCGGACATATCGGGGAGCTTCTGATCGAGCAAGAGCGCGACGGAGGGATCCTCGGTGACGCGGGCGATGGCCTCCGTACCTTTCGAGACGCCACAGGCCTCGAATCCCGCCTTGCGCAGGGACTTCATGAGGAGGTTCTGCAGCCCTTCGTCGTCCTCGACGACCAGCACGCGCCGGGGCGTCGTCTTGTCAGTCGCGGCATGTGCGTCCATCGTTGTGCCTCCTAGTCGTGTTCCTGTTCCCGATTGACCGTCGGCACCTGCACAACCATCAGAAACAGACCTAACTGCCGGATGGCGTTCATAAAGGTCTCGTACTCCACAGGCTTTGTGATGTAGTTGTTGCACCCCAACATGTGGCAACGCTCGACATCGCGCGGATCGTCTGTGGTCGTGATCACAATTACAGGAATGGCGCGGAGTTTCGGATCGCTCTTGATGCGCTTCAGGACTTCCGTGCCGTCGACTTTGGGCATGCGGATATCGAGAAGCAGGATGTAGGCGGCGTCCTCCCGCGCATGGGGCCCGGGGCCCTGACGAAAGAGGAAGTCCATAGTTGCCTGTCCGTCTTCGAAGTGGACGATTGGGTTCGCGATCCCGGCGCGGCGCAGATTCCTACGAATGAGCCCGGCGTGTCCCGCGTCATCTTCGGCCAAAAGGATGACAACCTCCTTGTTCATGATCGAGCCTCCTTCCTGTCTACTCATGGCGCTTTTTCTCGATAGCGGGCTGTACAGGCGGCAGCGTTACGATGAAACGGCTGCCTTCGCCAGGCGTCGATTCGACGCGGATCTCGCCGTCGAGCCGGCTGAGGATCTGCCGGACGATGGTCAAGCCTAGACCCTCTCCTTCGGACTTGGACGGTTCGAGGCGGTGAAACAGCTCGAAGATGATTTCCTGATGCGTGGGGGCAATTCCGACGCCGTTGTCTTTCACGAAATAGGTGCTGCGGCCGCGCTCGATGGCGCCCGTGATCTCGATCACGCCGGGGCGCTCCGGCACGAGGTACTTGAGCGCATTACCGATGAGGTTGGTGAAGACTTGGGTGACTTGGACCGTGTCGCCGCGGCACGGGGGCAGTGGGCCGAGTCGAATCTCGGCGCCCGCCTCTCGGATCTGGAACTCGAGTGACGAGATCGTCTGGGCAACGAGTTCGTTCATATCCAGCGGGCCGATGCTCAACGCCGCCCGGCCCGAGCGCGACAGCTTCAGCAATCCCCGGAGGAGGGCGTCCATCTGGCGGGTGCTGTTCCTGATGTGACCTAAGGCGTCGGTCATGTCCGGCAGGGCCGAGCGAAGGACGCCTTCCAGCTTCTCGGGGGCGCCGTCGCCCGCTTCGATCAGTCCTTTGATCTCCTCGACGGCATACTCGAGCTCGCGGGCGTAACCGTCCACATTGACTAGGGGAGATCGCAGATCGTGCGACGCCACATAGATGATCTGCTCGAGTTCGCGGTTTTTGGCATCGATGGTCTGACGCGCCTGTCTGGCCGCGGTGATGTCCGTAGCGATGGTGGCAAAGGTGTTCTTCGCCGGCGACGCCACGGATACGATGAAGTGCTTGTTCCAGCGGGTGTCGTGCATTTCGAAGGAGCAGGCCTTGCCGGTCATGGCCACACGGGCGTAGGTGTCCAGATACGGCGCGGTGTGGGCTTGATAGACCTCGGTAGCCAGCTTCCCGACCATGTCCTCTCTCGCGACGCCTTCCGCGGCGGTGAACGCACTATTGCAGTCGGTAATACGGTAGTTGACCGGCATGCCCGTCCCATCCAACACGAGTTCGTACACGGCGACGATCTCGGTCATGGAGGTGAAGAGCGCCTCGAGTTTCTCGGTGAGCCGGCGGGACTTCTCGGCTTCCTGCAGGGCTTCATCATGTTTCGCCTCGGCGCGTTTGACGGCGCCATTGAGGTCGCTGACCATCTCGGTGATGACCGACTTCAACCGGGCAGTCTCTGCGTAGAAGCGTCCTTTGACTTCGGCGTTCAGTTCCCCCGCCGAGATCCTCTCGGCGTACTGCATCAAGGCCCTCATGGGACGGACGATGAAGACCGCGATGAACGATGCCAAAAGGATCATGGTTGTGGTGAGTATGCCCGCCGTGGCGGCCATGATGGACCATCGCAACCGCACGAGTCGGGCGTGGATATCGTCAATGTAGACCCCGGTCCCAACCACCCATCCCCACGGTGCGAAGAGCGTGACGTAGGATTCCTTGAGGAAGAGCTCTTCCGTGGCACCGTGCGCGCTGGGCTTAGGCCAGGAATAGGTGACATAGCCTTCGCCGCACTCATTCACGACCTCGACGAACGCCTGAAATATGTTCATGTCGGCGTCCGGAATGGTCTTGAGTCGGCCCTCGACACCGAACCGCATCTTGGCCGCGCTGTTGAAACGCGGGTCCGTGCAGGCTTTCCCTTCCAACTCCGGGAAGATCGGATGCATTACCATGGAGGGAACTAGGAGAGTATCGTCGTTAATCCAGTAGTAGTTACTGTCGCCATAGCGTAGGTTTCGGATGCGATCTGCGGCACGGTTCTGCGCCTCTTCCCGCGAAAGTTCTCCCCGTTCGACGCGTTGTTGGTATTCGCTGAGCAGGGCGTGCGCCACCTCGCCCATGTGCTTGAGGCTTTCCCGGCGGTCCTTCAGCAGCTCTCGCTCGAAGGACGGAAGATACTCGAGCAGGAGCGCCCCGAGAAAGAGCACCACGACCAGGACCAGAATGGCCATCATTTTTGCGGCAATGCCGGCGTTCAGCAGGAAGCGCAACATGGCCCGTCCTTTGCCAAGCCTGGGCAAGCGACCAAGAGCGGCTCACGCTCGTGGAGGACCTCCGCTCGTTTCTTGCAGGAAGAACACATCAAACGCGGCAGGTTTGCCCGCATCGTTGGTCCTCCCGACCACAAGAAGTCACTTGACAACACTACCTCAACTCCGCGAAAAAGGCAATACATCGGGAGTGTCCGCCCGGCCTCATCCTGCTCGAAGTGCTGCCCGACACGCGCCCGCATCTTTCCTATCCGTGGTCCAGTACATCCCGAATCTTGGCTCCCAGATCCCTGATCGAGAACGGTTTCTCGATGAAGTGAACGCCCTCGTCCAGCACCCCGTGGTGTGCGATGACGTCAGCCGTGTAGCCGGACATGAACAGCCGCTTGAGGTCGGGATGGAGAGGCAGGAGACGCTCGGCGAGGTCGCGACCATTCATCTCGGGCATGACGACGTCGGTCATGAGGAGGTGAATCTCGGTGGGGTGTGCCGCCGCCAGGCGCATGGCTTCGCCCGGACTGGACGCGGCTATCACGGCGTATCCCAGCCGCTGGAGCATGGTGTTGGCGAGTCTCAGGATGGCGGGTTCGTCTTCGACGAGCAGGATGGTTTCTCTCCCCTGAGCCAAGCGCTCGACGGGGCTTTCCTGTGGAATCGGGATAGCCTCCTGTGCGTACTGAGGCAGGTAGATTCGGAATGTGGACCCCTGGCCCAATTCACTGTACACATTGATGAAACCGCTATTCTGCTTGACGATGCCGTAAACCGTGGCCAAGCCCAAACCGGTGCCCTTGCCTATCTCCTTGGTTGTGAAGAACGGCTCGAACAGGTTCTTGAGCATGTTCTTGTCCATACCGCAACCATTGTCGCTTACGGCCAGCAGCGCGTAGTGGCCCGGGAGAAAGCCTAGATTCTGGGCGCAGTAGGCGTCGTCGAAGATGGCCGAACTGGTTTCGATGGCGATCGTGCCCGTATTGCCAATGGCGTCGCGGGCATTGACGCACAGATTAGCCAAGATCTGATCGATTTGCGAGGGGTCGATCCGAACCGGTCCCACGTTGTGGCCCGGCCGCCAAGCGAGTTCGATGTCCTCGCCGATGAGCCGCCGCAGCATCTTGAGCGTGCCCTCGACGGTCTCGTTCAGGTCGAGAACCTTCGGCGATATCGTCTGTTTCCGCGCAAAGGCGAGGAGTTGTCGCGTCAGGTCGGCGGATCGCTCGGCGGCTTTGCGGATCTCATGGAGATCGGCGAAGAGGGACTGGCGCGGATCGAGATCCTCGAGGGCCAACTCCGTGTGACCGAGGATAACGCCGAGCATGTTGTTGAAGTCGTGGGCCACACCGCCCGCCAGTCGCCCGACGGATTCCATCTTCTGCGCTTGCGCCAGTTGGGCTTGGAGCTTCTCCCGATCCTCGTCGGCGCGCCGGCTCTCGGTGATATCGCGGAAGACCCAGATGCGGCCGTAGTACTTCCCATCTTTGCCCAAGACCGGAGCCGAGTGCCGATCCAAGAGCCTCCCGTCCCCCAATTCGATATCATCGTGGCAGACTTCGTGAATGTTGCTGTAAAGACGATTTACCTTCTCGAGGAAGAGCTCCGGATCCTTGACCATGGCGGCCACGTGCTGGAGCAAGACCGTGTCATCTTCGTTCTCGAGAATGTGCTGAGGAACGTGGAAGAGCTCGATGGCCCGCTGGTTGATCAGGAGACGTCGATGGTGCTCATCGACGACCAGAATGGCGTCGATCGTCGCGTTGACCTGCGCCTCGAGGAGGGCCGCTTTCTCCCGCAAGGCTTCTTCGGCTTGTTTCCGCTCCGTGATGAAACGCGCCTGTTGTACATTTTGATAGGCGAGGGTGGAAAGCTGACGGGCGAGCGTAAAGAGCACTTGGGCAACTTCCGTGAACTGTTCTTGTGTCATCACGGGCACTTCGTGATAGGCCGCCAAGAAATCCGTTTCGTCAGCGTCGACCTCCTGGGCATACGCTCGTATGTGCTCCTCGGATATCGTTTCGTCGCGGACTTGGCCTATGAGCCAACTGGCGATGTGCCGCCCGCCGACCGTAATGCTGGCGCCTGAGCCCCAGAGTCCCGCACTCAGACACGGGCGGATGATAGGGCCTGCCAGGCCATCGACGCCGAGTTGGGCGTCCGAGCGTTCGCAGTTGGCGCGGCCGATCTCGGATTTGCGGATGGTTTCGGCGCAGAAGCGGGTAAAGTTGCTGGGCTTGGTGACAGGCGTTCCGTCCGGGCGGGTAATCAGCGATGCGACGCCTGTGGCCCGCGCGAATTCGTCTTGGAGGTGCTGGAGGTCGTCCAGATTGAACAAGTCCTCAATGACCACTCCCTGGGGGTCATCCAAGGGTTGCGTCAGGGCCATGATTCGCTTCTCGATGGCCTCCTCGCCGCGTTTGCGTTCAGAGATATCATGGTCAAAGGCGCACGCCATGAATCGACCGTCGAACTCGAAGTAGTTGGTGGTCACCTCCACAGGGAAGATGCGGCCATCCTTGGTCGCGTGGCGCGACTCGAAGGACATCGAGCCGAGGCGTCGCATGTCCTTCTTGTGCTGTTCCCAGTTCTCGATGCGAAAATCCGGGTCGATATCAAACACCGTCATGGCCAGCAACTCGTCGCGGGTGTAGCCCATCGAGGCACAGGCGGCGTCGTTTGCGTAAACCAGGCGGCCCTCTTCGTTGACCCACAGGATGCTGTAGGCGGCCCGATCCATGGCAAACTGCGTCCGAAGCAGTTCCGCTTCCGTCTGTTTGCGCCGGGTGATATCGCGGCCGATGGCTTGGATATAGGTCTTGCCCTGGCTCGGAAATCTGTTCAGCGAGATCTCCAGATCGAGAGGCGTGCCGTCCTTGCGCAGGTGTCTCCATTGGAACTGCTGCGGTTCGCCGCGCAGGGCCGCCGCGATCATCGCCAGGGCCCGCTCTCGGGACGGTGTGCCATCCGGCTGTTGATTCGGGCAGAAGTCAAAGATGCTTCTGCCGACCACATCCTCCTTGCTCTCGAAACCGAACATCTCGACGCTACGCGCGTTGCAGTCGACGATTCGGTCTCCGTCCATCACGCGGATGGAGTCATCGGCGCTCTCGAAGAGCATGCGGTACCGCTCTTCGCTTTCGTGCAGGCTCGCGGTCCGGTCGGCAACCAGCCGTTCAAGCTCCGTCCGACGGCGGAAGAACATGCTCAGCACGAACCATAGCGCCGCGCTGAGCAGCAACCCGATCAACGCCGTGGATTCCGCCGCCCGGGCTGGGTGTAGACGCAGAAATTCATTGCCGGCACGGACGTCTACCCAGAAGACCTTGCCGAACGCAAACACCGGGCACGCGAGCGATGGTTCGGCAGGAGGTGCTTCGGCCGAACTCCAGTCCGAGGCGAGGAGTTCGGGCGCGCCCGCGTCGCGAACGAGCGATATCGCTGAGAGCGTGGCGCCATCGTGGCCCACGTTCCTCAGGAACGTCTTCATCCGAACTTCGGCCCCGGCGAATCCGCTCAGGCGCTCGGGGCGGTCGCGGTCAAACACGGGCCGGTAGAGGAACACGCTCTTCGCCCCGTCGGGCTCGGGACTTCGCGCGACGGCATCAGTAGCAGAGGGAAGGTCCGCGCGCATCGCCTCTTCCAGCGCTGCTCGGTGCACGGGGTCCGATACGAGGTCATAGCCCAACAAGTCCTCGTCATCCATCAGGGGTGCTATATAGAAGATCGGGTAGTAGGTGTCTCGTCCCGAGGCTCGAACGCGGGTGCCTTGAGCGTCCTTCTGCCAGATTTCGTAGTCTTTGGATCCGGCTGCGCGGGCGTTGGCTTCGAAGGCGGCCCGTTCCGTTTCGGCCACGGCGGGCGCCCACAGCCAGCGATGGACTGTGCCATCCTTCGTGAGATGCCGGGTGAACCGCCGGAACTCGTCTTCGGAAACCTCCTCCGATCCGGCGTAGAAGTCGGCCAGGCTCTCGATTCTCGTGTCGCGAAGGCCGTGGAACGTCTTGGCGATGACGTCCGCTCGGCTGGTCGTCACTTGCGCGAACATGCGTTCGCGGACATGGCGCTCCGTTTGGCCGGCCGTCCACGCCGCAAACATGCTTAGTGAAAGCGCCACGGCTACTGCCGGCGCCGGCTTGAGCCGAGACGTCCAGTGCCGCCTCGCGCCGGCCCTCCGGGATTGGAGGGTCAAGAGCGTGGCCAGCGGCAGCAAGATGACCAACGGCGCCAGGGTGAGTAACACGGGGGCCAGGGCCGAGCGCAGTGCGTCGCGCGCCCAAGCGTCGGCGGCGATATCCATACCCAGAACAGCCGCCGGATGACCGGTCTGGGGATCGGTGATTGGGGCAAATGCCGACACCCATGTGCCCCAACGGTCCGTGAAGGGTCCTTCGACTGTGCCAGCGCCTGTTTCGAAGGTGCGGCGTATGGCGTCCGGTGCCTCCTGGTACATCTGGCCGGGCGGCGAGCAGTCCTTCGAGTCGGACGGCTCATTATCGACGAAGAAGAACACCTCGCCCGTCGGTTTGCGGCCCATGAGGTAGATGAATCGGCACTTCGCATGGGCGCGCTTCACGGCGGCCAACTGTGCCTTGAGCCGGACGTACACCGGCCTATCCAGGTCGGTCTCATCCCCCGCGAACTGCCGAAGGCGGTCGACGTTCACGGCCTGGGCCACGAGACGCGCCTGCAAGAGCAGCCTGTCGCGCATCTCGCGATCGGCCCGGTGAACGGTCCAGTACGTCAACACGAGCCCCGCGGCAAGGATAGCCAAGATCGCCGCGATCCAAGTGGTTGTTCCCGTGGAGGGTCTCGCTGGCCGTTGACCCATCATGACGCGCGGTTCTCCCGTTTCCTCATCGCACGGGATCGTTACGGAGATACGCCAACAGATCCGACACCGGTTCCACGGCATGGTTGGCGATTAGGAACACCTCACTCGCTCCCGTTGCCCTTGCTCTAAAGTAAACGCGGGAAGGCATTCCGGTATTCCTTCCGGCGGCGGCTATGGGGCCCGAGCTCGTGTTGAGGCTCTTGCCGGCAACCCGGATCCACAGGTTCGGTCAAGTTGGCGGCGTGGCCCGTAGCCAGTTCCGCGGCAGTCGCAAGGCCAACGTGCAGGACAGACCCCTCGATCGAAGGCCTATTGCTAAGTTATTGTACAGAAATATGTTGCGTCACGATCCTCCGTTGCCCTTCCTCGCTGTTCTCACCGGACTGCCTCGCTCTCGGGTGGTTGGCATTGATAGCGTTCGTCGCGGGGGATACAATCAGCACCTGGGTAGAGTTGGTGGGGAAGCGCCGGCATGCGCCCGGCGCGCGGGATTCAATATGAATCAGGACGGGAACAACGGGAGTCAGGGAGCCGGCGCTTGCGGCCGGAATGCTGCCTCGTTCCGAAGGCGGCTCATGACCGGCTCCCTGCCATGGATGCTCTTCGCGGTCATCGCGGTGGCCGTGCGCGGGGTGCGATGGGACGAGGTCTATGAGCGAGCCCAGATCATCACGGGCATGGTGCCGTATCCCAAGGACCATCCGCTCTACCACTGGTCCGTATCAGCGCCGTGTATCTGGCACGATCTGGGCGCCCTGCTGGTGCGGCTGACGCACGGCCCTCTGGCCGTCTGCACGTGGCAGAGCCTGTTGCATGTGATGGCGGCGGTGCTGCCCGTCTATCTCTTGGCGGCGGTTCTGTCGCGGCGGATCCTGGTGGGGCATTGCGCCGCCGTTTTCGTGCTTTTCGCCGTCCACCTGGACTTCCACAGCTACTATCCGCTTTCGGTGTGGCCCGAGCGTTTCACCATCGCCCACATTGCCTTGGGCTGTGCCCTACTGGTGCTACTGTGCTTGTCGACAGAGCGATACCGGCTCGGGGCGTTGCTCCTGGGGCTTATGCCCATGATTCACCTCGGGCATACGCCGGTGCTGGTCGTGATGGCCGGACTGTTTGGGCTGCGGCTGCTGTGGCGCGGTGAGAAGCGCATCTTGGGCGGCATGGTGGTCTGGGGCCTGGCCGGAGCAGCCCTGTCGGCGGGTTACCTCCTCTTCAAGCACGGCCAGACACCGCCGCCTCTTGGCCTCGCCTCGCCTTTCTACAGCGCGGCCGATGCCACCGAGGCCTGGCGCCGCTATACCTTGTTCACGGACGTCCACCGGGCCTATCCGCGCTTCGGGCCGTTTCTGCATACCAACTTCGCCCTGGTCGGCATGTTGCTCATCGGCGCGGGCGCAGCCCGGATGGAGCGGCGGCAACGGGGCTCGGCGGGGCCGTGGTACTGGGTCTGGCTCTACACGGTGCTCTTGTCTGTGCTCGTCTGGTCTATTCTCATGATCCAGAATCGGTGTGGCGACGCCATTCCTTTCGCGCTCGTGGGGTGGATGCCCCATCGGTTGCCCAACCAAGTGATTGTGTTGTTCCTGGCCGCTACAACGGCGCTTGCCGGATCGCGGTTTGGCGAACAAGGCCGCGGCGCGCGGTGGCTATTGGCAGCCGGCCTCGGCTTCTTGGCCGTGAAGCCCCTGGTGGCCTTGGTGTTGCCCTCCGCATTCTATGCCGCCTATGTCGAGCCGCCCGGAATGGTGCTCTTTGTGCTCGCCGGCGGCGCGCTGGGCTCGGAGACCTTGGCCTGGAAAGGCGACTGGCGCTGGAAGGGGCCGTGGCTGGCAGCAGTGCTGTTGGCGCTTGGGGCGCTGGCTCTGTGTCATCAGGCCGGATTGCTCTGCGTGATAGCCGGGATGCTTGGGGCGGGGCTCTCCTGGTTCGTAACGCCCCGGCATGTGGCGGAGCGGGGCCTCGTGGCGGTTCTTGCAGGCCTCGGCCTCGTGTGCAGCGCCGAGGTCCTGTGGCGAGAAGGCGTGCACCGCGAGCATCTGCCGGTCAAACCCGTGTACCGCGAGGTCACGGCCTACCTCGAACAGGCCGGCGAATCCGATGCCATGCTCGTCAGTTCCGGCCGAGACATTGACCTCCAGATGTGCACTGGCCATCCCGTCCTCGTTACCTACGAGACCCAAGCCTTGGCCTCCTATATCCCCAGCCTTGCCGCCGGTATCGAGAAGCTTTACACCGATCTCTACGGCTACCGTTTCGGCAAACCGTGGCACTATGACCTCGAGGTCTGGCGGGCCCGGCCCCGCGCGGAGTGGCAGCAACTGGCCGAGCACTACCGTTTCCACTATGTGCTTTCACCGGAGGATGTTCCGCTGGATCTCGATCCGGTCTTGGAGGGGGACGGTCTCGTGTTCTATCAGGTGCCAAAGGAGGATGGGACTTCGCGGTGACGTCCGGGGCTTCCACCGAGCGCGCGTAGGGGTGATTAGGGCTTGTCGGCGGGATCGCTTGTGTCGGTGTTCTTCGGGCCGGCGTGTGCTGCGACGAATTGGTCGATCAGTTTGATGGTCGGACTGCCCTCGTGCTCGGCGCGGTACCACTCGGGTACTCGCGCCGTGACTTGCACACGCGCGGGAATCCTGAGCTGGGCCAAGTCGTCCGCAGCGTCCGGGCCGACCATGAGCGCGAGCGTCGGGGGACAGGCTTTCGGCGGCTCGGTGTAGCGATTCACGCCAAAGACGGCCGCGCCGGTATCGTCGCACGAGAGGTTCTCGAACCAGCTATCGAGCATACACTGGTCGCCCACGGCGAAGTTCGCCCGGAGGGTCGTGGCCCCTGGGCTTTCCTCCCGCGTGGGCTTCTCGTTCACGGCAAGCTCGAGGCGGACACAATCCGCCTTGATGGCCGCCAGTCGCTCGATCAAGTGGTTGATGTCGGCGGTGGAGCGCACCGCGAACTCGAACCACTGGATGTCATTGGGGCACTCGGAAAACCAATGCCTACGCACGTTGGTCCGCAGGGGATCGTTGACCAGATCGAGTACGCCGTCCGGCCATGGCTCCGTCCGCGTGGTCGTCAGCGTGCCGTCTTCGGAGACCGTCGTGACCACCCTTGGCAACGGTGCGGGAACATCCTGTCCCGCTGTGGCCACGAGATCCTCGCCGTACAGGCCGTAAGCGCAGGGGATTGCTGTGACGAGGATTGCCCCCAGAAGTGCCGCTCGCTTCAGCGCGCCCGAGATGTCCCTGTATTGCATGACGACCTCCTACGACCTCAGCGTAAAGGTGAGGTAATAGCCCTTTGCCTGCGCGAGGCTTGCCACAGTCTCGCTGCAGGGCTATCGCCGGCAGCGAGTTTCTGAAGACGTTTGGCGCGTTCTTCCTCAGGGGTCAAGCCCTCGTACTCCTCCAGAAGCTTCGCTTGGATGCGGTCCTTCATCTCAACGCAGTCGAATGGTTTCTTCTTACCCATGTCTAAACGATCTCCTTGGGAGAGCGAACCTCGATCAAGGGACACCCCTCTGGGAGATTGGCCGCATTGAAAGCGCGGATCTTGTCGAGATGCACAACATGTTTGAAGTTCCAGCTCACGATCATGTCCACACGCTCCACCGACGCGATTGCCACATGGTGTGCATCATTCCGTGAAGCGTAGCCAACGACGTTCGCGTCGAGATAGCTGTCACGGAGGGCCTCGGATTCGAACGAGCTCTCGACCACTTCATAAGCGTGCTCCGGCAATTCCGCAAGCAGCGCCTGGACCTCCGGCGGGGCACCATCCAGTTCGTCCAGGACAATATCGGAGATCACGAGTGCGATGGAGCCCGCTCGTGCCATCTCAAGGAGTGCTTGGCTCTCGAACGCAAATCCGTCGTCAAGGCAACCACCAATAACCGAAGTGTCGATGTATATGCGTTGTCTTCTCACTTACCGGACACCCTGACGCCATTATAGCAGATTGCGTTGAGCCTGAACACCGTTCGGTCTTCTGGTCGCTGAGATGGAGAAAGGCAACGGCCAGGCAGACCTGATAGGTGGGAACCGTGGTGCATCCTATCCTTACCAGCGGATGCACGATCTTGTCCCTACAACTTCGAACTCCAGTACGCTTTTACGATAGCACTGATATGTCTTGATGTCAACTTTCTTATGGGGGACATTTGACTTCTAATATACATAGTACACGTGAGTTACGGACTGACCATGTGCGTGATACACACCGTGACGGCGCGACGCGTTGGCCTATCGGGTAAGCCGCCGCAGGAAGATGGCTGACCTGTAAGGGCAGAACTACCGCGATATCCTTGCCTGTGGAACGCGGCAGAAACGGCCGGGCCATCTCGACCGGCTTGGTCCAGTTCCGATGGCTTCTCGCGACAACGTCGGATCTTCAGGCTAGCCCCCTGTTCTGCCCCTACAGGGCGAGCATGAATTCTGTAACTCCTTTATTCCCAGGGCGTTGCCCTGGGCTAGATTATTCCGGCCCTTTCAGGGCAATCGCGCTGGTGAAGGAACGATTGTCACGGCGCGGCGGCCTGTAAGGCCGCGGGAATATAGCCCAGGGCAACGCCCTGGTGAAAGCGCGACACGCCGAGACGCGGCGGCCTGTAGGGCCGCGAGATTACAGCCCAGGGCAACGCCCTGGTGAAAGCGCGACACGCCAAGACGCGGCGGCCTGTAAGGCCGCGGGAATATAGCCCAGGGCAACGCCCTGGTGAAAGCTGAGACGCGGCGGCCTGTAAGGCCGCGAGAATACAGCCCAGGGCAACGCCCTGGTGAAAGAGCGACACGCCAAGACGCGGCGGCCTGAAGGGCCGCGAGATTACAGCCCAGGGCAACGCCCTGGTGAGAGCGTGGCACGCCAAGACGCGGCGGCCTGAAGGGCCGCGAGATTACAGCTCAGGGCAACGCCCTGGGAAAACGGCGTCCCGAAACGAATCGCCCTGAAAGGGCATGATAATCCTACGTGCCACGCGCGGCAATCCTGCCGAAAGGAGGCCGTGGAGCCCCCCGTTATGCCCTTACAGGGCGATCGGAAATTGTGTAAATTCTGTATTCCCAGGACGTTGCCCTGGGCTAGATTGTCCAGCCTTTCGAGGGCAATCGCCGCAGCGCACAGGAGAACGTCGGCCTACCAGGCACTGGAACACCAGGATCCAACTCACCGCTTTTCGCCCGCCGCCTTCTCTCGGTCGGAGAAATACCCCTCGAGGCGGTCTCTGCCCTCTGCCATGAGCTCCTGGTGCTTGGACATCTCCTCGCCGCTGGCGTAGGTGTTCCACTGAGGAGCGTCATCCTTGGTTAGCCAGAGAGCGAAGTGCATGCGTCCTTGCTGGTCGGTCGACGCGACCAGCATATAGCACACCGCCGGATCTTGCATCCGGTCCAGCACGGCCAAGACGGCCTCGCGCAACGTGCTCTTGCTTCGCAGCAGAAACGTGCCGGTCTGGCCGGGATCCTCGGCCGGCCCGCTCAGATCCAACTGAACGTACATTGACCGTACCAACAGTGGCGCCGAATCCGGATATTGCTGGTTAAAGGCAGCCTCAATCTGCTGCAATGCACCGAGAAGCGTCTCCGCGTTGACATCGACGTCTACCGGCCAATCCATGATGTCCAGATCAGGGCCTGAGAGAGGATCGTGTCGGATCAGGAGAATCCGGCCGTCGAGCATCCGCCACTGAACGAGGCCATCCGTCGTCGCCGTGAGCTTGTCCAGGGCATCCACCAGTCGTTCATTGGCCTCCACGGCGAACGTGAAACGTAGTTGGGCTTTGCGCACTTCGACTGCCTGATTGCCATAGAGGACCTCCTCACAGACAGGGACTCGGAACGCGGCTTGCACGGCGCGAATTGCGGAATCGTGTGTCGATAGGCCATCCGCTATCGGCACGGAGCCCTGATCTGTCTCAACAAGCTGGTAGTTGAGCTTCTCAATACGTTCCGCCGCGCGAAGCGAAGTCAGCACATCCGGCGTCGCCGGCAGCAACGGACTCGCCGTCTCGGATTCCGAAGGCGACCCCGTTGCACTCGATGCGACCATGCAAATAAGGATATAGATACTAGCATAAACACAGATGATCTTGTTTGTCATGTCATATCCCTCTTTTTGTATCACGTTCATTCGCATTATGGCGTGTGATCGCATGTCCTGCCATCTTTCACCACTCGCCAGAATCCCTGAGCTTCGTGTGTGAACTCAACCAAATGTAAGGCGGAGAGCCCCCCGAATATGCCTGGCGTGCGGCCTATCGTGTGGCTTGGATTCCGAGATGACCATCCAGTACTGGTAATAACATATACTTGGATAAGCTTGGCTAACTGATTGCCACGATCAAATATTGTTGTAATTCCTGGTCCCACAACGTGCCAATCGTGGAAACAGCCATTCGCATTCAGTGTCCATGTTGTCGTGGCTTGCCCAATAACCAGTTTGATCGCGGCATCAACGATCTCGTCATGGATGGCACACTGGATACTCGTGATTTCCTCCTTGATCGTCAGGCCTTCGAAGGAGAACTCCGGATGGGCGTCGTTGTTGCACAACATAAGGAATACCGATCCGTGATGCTCGGGATACTCGCCTGGGCACATGAAGGCTGCTATCGTTTCTACGTGATCCGGGATCAGCTTGACGCACAGGCCTCCGCCTAGTGAACAGCCACTCGTGTCATGCCTCGCGTCTTCAGCGTCGCGTTTGTCGTCGAAGGTGAAGGTTCCGGAGATCTCTTCCTCAGCGCCTGTGCCCTCATCCGGATCCCAGTCCCAGGCTTCGGCCGTGACGCACTTGGCCGTTACATCCTCGTCTACCGTGGCGCAGCCGGCCTGCGATATCCGCCAGGTGCCGCCAACAACATCGTCCTCCATTGCCTGACTGATGTTAACGCATTTCCCACTCGGTGTAATGGTCGTGTGCGTGTCCTTGTCATCAAGACTCAGCACGCCGAAGCACACATTCTGATCCAAGGTTACCATTTCGGGATCCACAGAGCACTCTCCACTGGGCGGCGGTTCGGGTGTCCAGTACGACTCGGCGGAGCCGGCCGATGCCGCCAGAACGATAGCAAGAAACAGAAACGGCGTTAATCTCATACTACTTTCTCCTTTCTTTGCCGGCAGGCAACTCGATGCCATGTGCCGGCGTACAATACAAGCCTCGTCTCATTACCACGACCAGGCCTATGGTGAATGCGGCAAGAACCAACATCACAGACTGCTCGAGTCGCCCCATAGCCGGAGGAATCGGTTTGACCATGTCGGCCGCGGACTGGCACGCGGCCAGGGCATTCGCAATCTCAGCATCTCCGGCGTGGTCGACGAGCACGCGTTCGCGCAGCAGTCGGTTTGCCGGATCGCCGAGAATGGACGCGAGTTCCGCCAGGGCATTTCGGCCAACGGCCTTTATCGTACCTGCTGCGAGTTCTTCCGAAGCCAACTCATCGCCATTGGCCACTGCTCTGGCGGACAGCAAGTAGTCCACCGCTTCCGGAGTGCGGCCAAGACGCCGGCAGATTCTTCCCATTTCCAGGCGCGTTCTGGCCAGTACTGCTGGACGCCTTTCGTCAAGCCCGAGGATGGTCATGTAGCATTCCAATGCATGCTCGAGGTGCGATCTCGGGGCCTCGGCCATCGAGCCGTGCGAGCTATGGTCCTCGCAGTCATTGGCGTTCGCTGCTTGTTCGTGCAGCTCCGCCAGCTTGAAGAGGATGTCTTCGCGGATGGCGGGATGGAGTTTGACTTCACGCAGTACGTCCTGGTACTTCCGAATGGCGACCTCGCCATCGCGGGAAGTGCTCGCGAAATACTGTTGGGCTTCGTGAAGAAGACTTTGTGCACGCTTCTCCCGCTCACGATCCTCGGGTGACACCGTTATCCTTCCATGGGAATCCATAGCTGCTTCCTTCGGTTCAGAAAGCACGGAGACTAACATCAGCATTCCCATCGTCATGCCGGTGCGGCCTTTCCATACGCCACGACACGTATCTCGGCCCGCTTGCGTCCATAGACATACATCAATGGCGACAGTGCAGCCACGTAAACAACGGCACATGTCCATTGCGTCGCAGAGAGCCCGAGCGCCGCCTTGTCGATGTCCGCCCGCAGGCATTCAATCCAGAAGCGGACGAAGCAATGGGCTACGAGGAACAGAAGGGTTATCTCGCCGGCCACGATCCTTCTTGCCGAAACCAGTCGAAGGAGCACAAACAAGATGAGCATGAGTATGGACATATACAACTGGACCGCGTGAACAGGTAGGGCTTTTGCAGCACTCTCCGTGATCAGTCCGTCATGAAGCTGTTGCGCCCATACGTGAGAGGCGCGCGGATACACGACGCCCGGAAGGGTCGTGACAGGCTTTCCCCAACAGCATCCGCTCAGGAAGCATCCGATACGCGTGATCCCCTCGCCCAAACAGACAAAGGGAACGACCAGATCAGAGGCGTCGAGTATGCTGTTCTTCCTCATCGCATGATACAGGGCGTAGGCCGCGATCCCTCCTATCAGGCCGCCGTGGTACCAGTATCCGCCTTTCCACAAGGCGAGCGCTGTCGAGTCCACCGGCGCGGTCTGCGGCATGAGCGTAGACATCAGTCTTGCGCCCAGAAGGGACGCAAGATACAACGGCACGATCATGAACGGTCCTATGCGCAGAGGACTCACGGACCTTCTGTTGGCATCTATCAAAAGGATAGTGCCCACGAGAAAGGCAACGGCCAGGCAGACCTGATAGGTGGGAACCGTGGTGTATCCTATCCTTACCAGCGGATGCACGATCTCGTCCCCCAACTTCGAACTCCAGTACGCTCTTACGATAGCACAAGTATCTTGTGATGTCAACCTTCTTGAGAAATATGAGTTATGCATGATTTAAAAGGTACAACCTGGTTATGATAAGATCATGAGTATGGTACACATCGCGATGGCGCGACGCGATGGTTTATCGGGCGGCCCGGCCGGTTTGGTCCGGGTCCTGTGGCTCCTGCAATAGCGCCGGGCCTCTAGGCGAACACCCATTTTGCCCCTACAGGGCGACGGGGAACTGCGTAACGCCTGTATCCCCAGGGCGTTGCCCTGGGCTCAATTCTTCACGCCCCTTCGGGGCACCCTGCGTCGCACGCCGTGGTGAAAGAACGGCCACCGTGGTTGGATCGGGGCGGCCACAACGTGGAGACCTTGGGTCGGCGCCCCGCGCCGCGCGGGGTCGGGAGATGGAAGAAGGGTCACAGCGGGGGGGGGTGTCCACAGCGCAGGCTCTTCTCGATGGCGCGTTGTTAATGTGCGGCCGGGTCGCACATAATGCCGTCTACAACGAGGAGGGGACGGCCATGATGACGGTGAACAGGCTGATGACGTTCTTGCCTGGACTGCTGCTGGCGCTGGTGAGCACGAGTGCGTATGGTGCAGCGTCGGTGTATGCGGTGGCGTATCCGGGCGATGAGCCTGGCCGCGCGGAAGCACGGGAAGGCGATGGCACGTTTGTCTTCAGCAATGAGGCCGTCGAGGCGACGTGGCGCGTTGGGGATGGCGGCCTCCGGTTGGGTGAGGTCGGGCCTCGCGGAACCGGCCAGGCGGTGCGCGTGCAAGGGGGATCGCTGTTCAGGGCTACGTTGATGGATGGCGGCGCGTTGGACGCGGCCGATTTCGAGGTGGCCAGAGCGCCGGAACTGGCTCGACTCGAGGGCCGGGCCGATGCGCGACGCTTGGCTGAGCGTTTCGGCGGCTGGAAGCTTGCGACCGTGCTCCGTACGTCTGACGGCAAGGTCGAGGCCGAGTACGCCGCCGAGTTACGCGACGGCTCGAACTACATCACACTCCGGCTCACCCTTCGCGCGACCGGAGCGGATCTTCCCGTCGAGGAGATCACGCTGCTCGACGTGGCGGTGGCCGATGCCGAGGTTGCGGGAACTACCCAGGGCGCGCCGGTGGTGTGCGGCGGCATGTTCTTCGCGCTCGAGCATCCCATGGCGCTGAACCGCGTCGAAGGCGATCGTGTCGTCTGCGGACTCCGGCGGCATTGTGCCGTAGCGGCCGGTGCGGCTATGGAACTCACGGCCGTCATCGGCGTGACGCCCGACGGGCAGCTTCGGCGCGGCTTCTTGTACTACGTCGAGCGCGAGCGCGCCCATCCCTATCGGCCGTTCCTCCACTACAACTCGTGGTACGACATCGCATGGGCCGATAGGAAGTTCAACGACGCGCAGGCCCTCGAGGCGATACACACCTTCGGCGAGAAGCTTATCCGCGGCCGCAACGTGGTCATGGATAGCTTTGTGTTCGACGACGGGTGGGACGATAACCAGACGCTCTGGCAGTTTCACGACGGGTTTCCAAACGGATTCGCCGGATTGAAGGATGCTGCGGCCCAGTACGGATCGGCTGTGGGCGCGTGGTTGTCGCCTTTTGGCGGATACGGAGGGGCTCGCGAGCAACGGCTGGCGTACGCGCGCGAGCAGGGCTTCGAAACCAATGAGAACGGTTTCTCGTTGGGCGGGCCGAAGTACTACGAGCGGTTCAAAGGCATCTGCGCGCAGATGATCCGCGATTACGGCGTGAACTTCTTCAAGTTCGACGGCATGGGCACGGGCGGTCAGGCGATGGCCATCGGCGGCGGCGACTACTTCGGCGACATCGAGGCGCTGATGCGTTTGGTGGGCGAGCTCCGGGCCCTCGCGCCGGACCTCTACGTCAGCGCGACGACCGGTACCTGGTGTTCGCCCTACTTTCTCTGGCATGCCGACTCGACGTGGCGCGGCGAGGGCGACATGGGCTTCCATGGTGAGGGGTCGAAGCGCCAGCAGTGGATTACCTATCGCGACACCTACACGTATCGGAACGTCGTCCGGCAAGGCCCGCTATACCCGTTGAACTCGTTGATGACGCAAGGCATTGCCCAGGCGTGGCACGGCCCGGCGGCCGAGTTGGGCGACGATATCGGCGAGTGGGGCGACGAGGTGTGGTCGTTCTTCGGTAGCGGCACCGGATTGCAGGAACTATACATAGCGCCGAGGCGGTTGACCGACGTGCAGTGGGATGTACTCGCCGAGGCGGCCCGCTGGGCGCGCGCCCATGCCGGCCTCTTCGTCGACACGCATTGGGTCGGCGGCGATCCCGGCGCCGGCGAGGTGTATGGCTGGGCCTCCTGGACGCCCGAGAAAGCCATTCTCGTCTTGCGTAATCCTGCCAGCGCTGAGCAGAGCATCGCCATCGATGTCGCCCGCGCCCTCGAACTCCCGTCGGATGCGGCCCAGCGCTATCGCGTGACGTTACCACGGGCGGGCCAGATAGTGCACAACGGCGCAATCCTGGCTGCGGGCGAGCCGTTCACCTTCAGACTCGCGCCGTTCCAGGTCCTTGTCTTCGAGCTTGCGGCTGAACCAAGGTAGAAGTGTGCGCGGAAACGTTTTGCTCGGCGAGCGGCTCAAGGCTATAATCCTCGGGCGTTCGTCGGGAGACGGGCGGCTGGGATACCTCTTGGCGCGGGCACGACGCGGATACGTCTCGTTCAAGGAGTAGTCATCTTGAGCAATGATCTTGAGCAGCAGATCAAGGCCAATATCAACCTGTATGCGGTGCTGCCCAACCTCGAGGAATTGGTGCGGCTCGACGCCGATTCGGCCGAGAAATCCAAGAAGTGGCGCATCGTTATCCAATTCTCGGTGAAGAACGGCCCTCAAGCCTACGTGGCCTTTGATCGAGGCCGGTGCACCGTCGGCCGCGGGGCGCACGAGCACCCGACCGTCAAGCTGTACTTCAAGTCGCCGGAACACCTGAACCTCATGTTTGAGGGCAAGGCGAATCCAATTCCGCTCAAGGGCTTTCTGCGCTTGGGCTTCCTGACGCGCAAGTTCGCGCGGCTCACGGAGCGGCTCGAGTACTTTCTGAAGCCGGAGGACGGGCGGCTGGACGACCCGGACTATGTGCGCGTGAATACGCCGCTGACGCTCTACACGGCATTCTATTGCGTGGCCGAATTGGCCCAGCTTGATCCAATCAGCCGGCACCTGGCGGCGCAGATGGGCACCGGGCGTTTGCAGGTCGAGGTATTGCCCGACGGCCCGGTGGTGCACCTTGAGCTCGGTGACGGCACGATGCGGGTGGCGAAAGGCAAGGCCGAGCATCCGATGGCAAAGATGATTTTCCGGAATCTTCAGGTGGCCAGCGACCTGCTCAACGATCGACTGGATGGATTCCGGGCGGTGGCGCAGGGCGATGTGGCCATCTGGGGCCACGTGCCGATGGTGGAGAACGCGAATCTGATCCTCGAACGCGTCCGCCAGTACGTAGACTAACGCCGCAACGCAGGGCGCTCACCAGGACAGGAGTCGAATGGAGTGGCCATGGAAGCATCCGTGAAGCAGGAACCCAACGGCGAGCCGAAGATGAAGACCTATACCTATGAGCAGAACGCCGCGCTGTATCGGCGCGCGGCCCAGGTGATTCCGTGCGGCATCTACGGACACTACAGCCCGGCGCCGCTCGTCCCCGTAGACGCCTATCCGTTCTTTTCGGTTCGCGGCGCCGGCTCCCACTTCTGGGACGCCGACGGTAACGAGTTCATCGACTACATGTGCGCGTACGGCCCGATGGTGCTCGGTTACAACCATCCCAAAGTGGACGAGGCGTACTTGGCCCAGTTGAAGGAGGGCAACACGGTCACGTGCGCGCCGAGGGTTATGGTCGAGTTAGCCGAGTACTTCGTCGACCTGATGCCGATGGCGGACTGGGCCTACTTTGCCAAGAACGGTGGCGACGTGACCAACTACGCGATTATGGTGGCGCGCGCCGCCACCGGCCGCAAGAAGATCATCGCGATCAAGAGCGGTTACCACGGCGTCGCGCCTTGGATGCAGAGCCTCGGCCATCCGGGCATCATCGATGCCGACCAGGAGAACGTTATTCGGATCCGGTGGAACGACGTGAGCGAGGTCGAGCGCGTGCTCAACGAGAATCCGGGCCAGGTCGCCGGCATGATCGCGACGCCGTATCACCATCCGGTGTTCGCGGACAACGAGCTTCCGGCCGACGGCTATTGGCGCACGGTCGAGAACCTGCTGCACAAGGCCGGCGCTTTGCTGATTATCGACGATGTGCGTACGGGCTTCCGCCTCGATATGCGCGGTTCGCACGAGTATTTCGGCTTCAAGCCGGACCTCGTGTGCCTCTGCAAGGCCATCGCCAACGGCTATCCGATTTCGGCACTCGTCGGTACCGAGGCGCTGAAGAACGACACGGCCAAGGTGTTCTATACCGGCAGCTACTGGTTCTCGGCGGGACCTATGGCGGCGGCGATGGCGTGCCTCGACGAGCTCAAGCGCCTCGACGGCCCGAAACTCATGATCGGCCAGGGCAAGAAGCTGTGCGATGGACTCGTGGATATCGCGCGCAGCCACGGCCTCGACCTCAAGGTCACCGGCGTCACCTCGATGCCGTACCTGCGCATCACGAACGACGAGAGCCTCATGTTCCATCAAGACGTCTGCGGCGAATGCACCAAGCGCGGCGCGTTCTTCTCGTCGCACCACAACTGGTTCTTGTCCACGGCCCATACGGACGAGGATATCCAACGGTCATGGGACATCTTTGATGATGCCGTGAAGGCCGTCAAGCAGCGGCGTAGCGTGTGACGCGTTGCCGACACGGCCAGACGTTGGCGATGGTCCAGAACGGAGATAGGAGATCGGCATGCCACTGACGGATGAGGAGATCCGACACCTGAAACGAACCGCCGCAAAAATCCGGCGCGCGATCGTGGATGTTACGGGATGGTCCGGCGGCGCGCACATCGGCGGCGCCTTGAGCCAAACCGACATCATGACGCTCCTGTACTGGAAGTACCTGAATATCGACCCAAAGCGTCCGGATTGGGATGATCGTGATCGATTTGTGCTGAGCAAGGGCCATGGCGGCGTCGGCTATGCCGTCGTCCTGGCCGAGCGCGGCTATTTCGATCCGGAGCTGCTCAAGGAATTCAACCACTCCGGATCGTCCTTCGGCATGCACCTGGACGGCAACAAGGTCACCGGCGTCGATGCCTCGACCGGTTCGCTGGGCCACGGACTGCCCGTGGCGGTGGGCATGGCGCTGGGCGCGCGCGTGCGCAAGAAATCGTGGCGCACGTATTGCATCGTGGGCGACGGCGAGTGCAACGAGGGCTCGATCTGGGAAGCGGCCATGTGCGCTGCCCATCACAAGGTGAACAATCTCATCGCCTTCGTCGACCGCAATCGCATGATGATCGATGGGCCGACCGAAGAGGTCATGGGCATCGAGCCGATTGCCGATAAGTGGACGGCCTTCGGCTGGGCAGTCAAGACGGTAGACGGCCACAGTTTCCCGGAACTTGCCGCCGCCATTGACTTCGGTCTCGCCTACGACAAGGGCCCTGTCGCGATCATCGCGAACACAGTCAAGGGCAAAGGCGTCGACTTCATGGAGAACGATCCGAGCTGGCACTACGGCGGCCTCGATTCCGGCCTCATCGAACGGGCCAAGCAATCCATCGGGGAGGAGTGACATGGGCAAACTGACCGAAGGACTCACCTGGACCGTTTACGATGCCGACGCCATGAGCCAGCGCGAGATCTACGGCCGCGTGCTGTGCGATCTCGCCGCCCAGATCCCCGAGATTGTCGGACTATCGGCCGATCTCGCGAAATCGACGAAGATCGGCGCGCTCGGCGACAAGTTTCCCGAGCGATTCTTCAACGTGGGTATCGCCGAGCAGAATCTGTTCGGCGTGGCCGCCGGTATGGCGAAGGCGGGTCTGATCCCGTTTGTCTCGACGTTCTCGGTGTTTGCGACGCTTCGGGCGGGCGAGTTTGTGCGCACGGACATCTGCTATCAGAAGCTGAACTGTAAGATCATCGCCACGCATTCGGGCACCTCGTTCGGCCCGGCCGGCACAACGCACCATGCCACCGAAGACCTTTCGGTGGTTCGCGCGTTCGCCAATCTGACGGTCATTGTTCCCGCCGACGGCCACGAAACGGCCAATGCCGTGCGGGCGTGTCTGGATATCGACGGGCCGGTGTACATCCGGATCGGCCGAGGCTTCGAGCCCAGCGTGTACAGTGGCCAGGACTACGGTTTCGAAATCGGCAAGGCCGTCGTAATGCATCCGGGCACCGACATCACGGTCATCTGCTGCGGCCCGTCCGTGTACCACGCCGTCCAGGCGGCCGATATCCTCGAGAAGGAAGACGGCTTGAGCGTACGCGTGCTCAACATGCACACGATCAAGCCCATCGATCGCGAGGCCATCCTCGCGGCTGTGCAAGACACGCGCCGCCTCGTCACGTTCGAAGATCACAATGTCATTGGCGGCCTTGGCACGGCCGTGGCCGACGTCATTGCCGAGAGCGGCAAGGGCTGCGCTTTCCAGAAGGTGGGTATTCCCGACGAGTATTCGATGATCGGCTATCCCGAAGACATTCAGAACCACTACAAGATCGATACCGACGGCATCCTCGAGAAGGTCCGCGAGATCATGGGCCGCGACTTCGAGGAAGACGAAGACTGGGAAGACGAGGTGTAGCCGATGGCCCAAGCGACGGAACAGGATCTGTTGGCGGCGCGAATCGCATTTCGCGCGGTGTTTCCCGTGATCAAGGTCCTCTTGGAGGACGACGCGAAGTTCGCCAAGCGTTTCGAGGGCGTGGACGCCACGGTTCAGTTCGCGGCGAAGAATGAACCGGAGAACGTGGCGGCGCACATGCGCTTCCACGACGGCACCATCGACATTGTGCCCGAGCCGACGGACGCCGCCGACATCACGTTCGCGTTCTCGAGCGTGGCCAAGATGAACGCCATGTTCGCCGGCAAGCCCGTGCTGCCGCACATCAAGGGCCTCACCAAGGTCGGATTGCTTGTGAAGGTGTTCAGCGTGCTGCTCGCGCTCAAGCTCCTCCAGCCCGAGGCCAAGCCGAAGGACGCCGAACAGGCGCGCCTCAAGGTCAAGATGACGCTCTACATGATCACCACGGCGTTGAGCCAATTGAACAAGGCCGGCGATCCGGACATGGTGAAGTGGACGACGAAGCAGCCGGAACGCATCTACCAGTGGTCGTGCGAACCGGAAGGGATCGCCGCCTACCTGCGCGTCAAGGCCGGCAAGTCAAAGGCCGGCCGAGGGTACTACACGCGGCGCAAGCCATTTGTCCACATGAAGTTCGACGGCGTAGACAATGCGCTACCGGTGCTCGGCAACCGCGTGGATATGGTGCAGGCCATCGGCAAAGGCCAGGTGACCATCGATGGGTCGCCCGAATACGGCGCCGCCATCGGTAACTTCATGGTGCGTATTGCCGCGCTGCTGAGCTGACGCCGCGACGGGTTCTTGACAGAGCGAAGGGCGTTCGCTATCCTAGTGCCAGTAGACAGTCCGTGGTGCCGCGCATGATTATGTGCGCGGCAGTCAACATGAAAGGGTTAGTATGAAACACGTGCGCAGACTCTCCAGCGTCCCGGTCAAGCAAGCCGAAATGGGCGCAGCCGAGATCATGACTCTCATCGCGACGATTCTTTCCGGCGTCGGCGCGGCCCTGCTGGCCATCTCGCCGCTGGTGGGCGACAAGGATTAGTCGGGGATAGGTCTTTCGGCCTTCCCGGGTATCGGGCGGCGGATGAACATCTGCCGCCGGTGTTTTGGTGTCCGCCAGGGCGTCGGTTCCACATTCTGAATGCGCTTCCGCGGTCAGAACCTCAGGCGCACCGGCCCGGATGGGTGAGAGGCCGGAGGCTTTCGTCAGAGGGGTGCCGGGCGGTCCAAATGGTTGTCTTCCGTGATGAAATGAAAGAC
>DAIPKA010000026.1:0-91518 GCA_036769985.1 Candidatus Hydrogenedentota bacterium
TCAGGCCTGCAGGGGACTTGCACCCCCAAGTAAACGCGCCCTGCCGGGCGCACCACGGAAAGGCCACCCTCGCATCACCGAGGGTGGCCTACATCAATTGCTTTCTCTAGAGAACGCTCTTCTTGCACTTACCTACGACGCGCGATTAGGCTAAGCCCACCTCGCACCACGTTCCTCGTCCGCGCATCGCCCAGCTTGTTCCGAGGCGTTCCCGACGGCACAAAGCACGACTAGTACTGAGCCACCTTGATGGTAGCGCCGCCGCCACCTCCAAAGGCTCCACCACCACCACCACCGGCCGCGCCACCGGCGCCGCCCGTGCTACCCACTAGGCCCAAGCTACTGACTTGGAGTTCCGTTGTCACCGTCGAGGTGAGGGCGGGTACTTCGGCCACGTCGCGAGCTTCGGCCTTGGCCTTGCTTCCACTGTCGTGGATCGTGGCAATCGCTGTTCCTGCTCCGATACCGAGCAGAACGAGTACCACAACGGCCCATACACCCAGCTTCGCACGTCGTGTGGCTGCAACAAACTTACCCACAGCTCTACTCCTCCTCTGTCTCCATCGGCCCTATCGCAATCTCAAATATGACCACAGACTTCCGACAAGACTCTACCTTGAATTATAGAGGATTCAGGACGCTTTTTCAAGCCCGGTCCGCTCGTCCTGACGCCCTCCCCAAGCTCGTCTTGTTCATATAGTACCAGAGGCCCGGTGTTTTTGCAAGCCCTTTTTCATCCCCATCCCCCGCCCTTCTCTCGCGCCATCGTCTCGCCAAAGAATACCTGTGCCGAGTTCCCCGGCAGACGGCGAATGCCCATCCGAGCTTGAATTCCCGGCACCGTTCGTGCACGATGGCGCCGCGCGCGACAGAGGTGCCGGGCGGCCTGGATTGGGTACCCGCCCGTGCAACGTCGCAGAGAGTGAGACACTGAGTACCAACCATGAATCACCGATTGAAGCTTGCGGGGGATGCCGCCGGTCCCGTGTGGCCGTCAAACTGAAGGAGGTTCGTGCTGCTATGGAGCCGCGGTCGGGCGTCGACCCGATACAGGCAAACGCGTCACGATCGCCGCGGAAGGCTCGGGGCTTCGTCTTGCTCGCCTTGGTTCTCGGTCTTGGCATTAGGGCTGCCTATCTACCGGAAGTCATTCATGCTCCTGACTTTACAGCCCCAATTCTGGACCCGCAACTAAACGACTACTGGGCTCGCGCCCTCGTGTCCGGCGACTGGAACCCGCCGGATTTCGCTGAGGATCCCTGCATCCGGACTGCGCCCTACGGCCGTCCGCCGGGCTATCCTCACCTGCTGGCGACCATCTACTGGCTCACGGGCGAGGGCTATCTGGCGCCGCGTGTCGTGCAGATGCTCGCGGGGCTGATCAACGTCTTCCTCGCGTACCGTTTGGCTCTTGCCCTCTTCGGGGCCACGGAAGGGGCGTTAGCGGCGCTTCTCATGGCTACCTACTGGGCTTTCGTCTACTTCGAGGGCGAGCTGAACGACCCCGTGTTCACCGTTTTCTTAGGCCTGACCTCCGCCCTATGCCTGGTGCGGTGGGCTCGCGAGGGCAAGTCGCGCTGGGCATTCGCCGCAGGGGCAATACTGGGAGCATTCGCTTTGTTCCGGCCCAACGTCCTCCTTGTGGTGGCCGTTCTGGCTGTCTGGTTGGCCCGCCGGGCCTGCCGGCGCGGGCGAGCGCTCCGCCCCGCTGCTCTTGCTGTCAGTCTTTTTGTTGGGGGAGCGGCCCTGGTCATCGCACCCGCGATCATCCGTAACTACTTGGTCTCAAAAGAGTTGATTCTCATCTCCTCGTACGGTGGGGTCAACGCCTACATCGGAAACAACCGCGAATCGGACGGGACATCCGCCGAAATCCCCGACCTCATGGAGATCGTAGGTATGCGGTCGTGGGACTGTTTCAGCTACCCCGCGTTGGTTCGGCGACTGAGCCGTAACCTCAGCTACCCAAGACCGACCTTCTCCGGCGTGTCCCGTTATTTCTATGGTCGCGCGTGGGACTTCGTGTCTGAGAATCCTGTTGCTGCGGTGAAACTTGCCTTGCGAAAGACGTTGTTGTTCTGGGGACCTGCGGAGATATCGGACAGCAAGGTAATTCACGAGGAGCGAGTCCACTCTAGAATACTGCGGCATCTTCCGGGGTTTCCGTTGGCCCTTTCACTGTTCGTGCTGGGCCTTGTCGTGTGCCTTGTTGAGGCGCGGCGCCCGTTGACGCCCGATGCGGAGGCATCGTGGTCACGCGGCGGCGTCGCGCTGCTGACGGTAGGGATTCTTGCCTACTTCCTGTCCGTCTTGCCGTTCTTCATGGCCGGGCGCTACCGCGTGCCGGTGATCCCGTTTCTACTCGTGGTTGGCGCCTATGGTGGCGGCCGCCTGGTCCGGTGGGCGGGGGCACGTCGGTACGCGGCCACGGCGGCGCTCGGCGCAGTTTGGATAGTCGCCTATGCGGTAGCCAGTCTTCCCTTGGTTCCCTATACAGCGGATCGATCCATGTGGCATCTTCGCCGGGCCCAGGCTTACTCGGCTTCAGGAGATCGCGCCCGTGCCCAGGACGAGTTGTATCAGGCGCTCGAGGCCAACCCCCATCTTGCGGAGGCCCATCTGCTGCTCGGCTACATGCTGGCCGAATCCGGTGACGCCGAGGGTGCCATGCATCGCTACCGCCAGGCGATCGAAGCCGAGGTCAAGTATGCCCTGGCTTACAACAATCTGGGCTATGAACTGGCGCGGGCCGGCTCCTTGGAAGAGGCCGAACGCAACTACGTCGAGGCCCTTCGACTAGACCCGTATTTCACCCTCGCGCACAACAACCTGGGCAATCTCCTGACAGGGATGGGCCGCCTCGACGAGGCCGAGGCGCACTACCGGGCCGTGCTCGAGGCGGATCCCGAGGACCGGTTCGCCCACTACAACCTGGCCAATCTGTGGCTGCGTCGCGGTGAGCGCGACGCGGCGGCGGCGGAGTTTGTCCGGGCCGTCGCGAACAGCCCCCGAGATCCCGATGTGCTCAATGATTACGGACTGTTCTTGGCCGGCGGAGGGCACTACGAGGAGGCCATGCGCTACTACCGCGAAGCGCTCCGGATCGACCCCACCCACGTAAAGGCCCATTTCAACCTGGGCAATGTGCTCGGCGAGACGGGCCGGTTCGACGGAGCAATGGAACAACTCGGCAAGGCAATCGAACTCGATCCCGCCTTCGAACCGGCCATAAAGAACATGGAGATCGTCAAAGAGGCCAAGCGTCAGGCTCTGCAGAACCGCGCTCCGGATTGACCGATACACAGTCGGGTTTGGTATGATCCACAATGCGATCTTCCGATGGAGCGAGACTGCGCCCGATGAGCGCCACTTCTCCCATAGCGCGAACTCCCTCCCGCCGCCGAAACGAATGGTTCTGGCTGGCCCTCATTCTATTGTTGGGCTTGGTGCTACGCGCCTGGTACTTGACCGAGGTGGTTGAAGCGCCCGATTTCACGGCCCTCCGCCAGGACCTTGACGTGCAGGATTATCAGGCCCGCGCGATGATCACGGGGAACTGGACGCCGCCAGCCGGCCGGCCGGATCCCGAGATACTGGGCACCCCCTACTATCGGCCGCCGGGATATCCCTACTACCTCGCTGCCATCTACTGGGTGACGGGCGGCAGCTACCTCGCGCCGCGCATCGTCAACATGGTGATGGGGTTGGCGACGGTGCTGCTCATGTTCCTCCTGGGGAGGGCCGTGTACGGCGTCCGTGTCGGCCTCATCACGGCTTTCTTCATGGCGACGTATTGGGGTTTCCTCTACTTCGAGGGAGAGGTGAACGATCCGGTTGTGTTCGTCTTCCTCGTTCCGTGCCTGATGCTCCTGCTTCGTCGATGGGGCCGCACACCCAATGCGTTCTGGGCGTTTCTCCTGGGAACGACCACGGGCGTCTACGCCATCATGCGACCCAACATCCTTCTGTTCGGGCCGGTGATGGCGTTGTGGATGCTCTGGGTAGCCTCGCGACGCCGCGCGATTCGCCGCGTCCCCGCCTCCTGGTTCTCGCTCGCCCTAGGTTCGGTCCTCATCATCGCGCCGGTCACAGTCCGCAACTACCTTGTGTCCGGGGAGTTCGTGCCGATTTCAACCTATTTCGGCGAGAACCTGCTCATCGGAAATGGCGACGGATCCGACGGCATCACCTCGTGGACACCCTATCTTCAGCAACTCGAGGGCACCGGCAGCTTCTCCGTATGGGTGTATCCGAATATCGTGCGCGGGTTGGGCAAGGAAGTGGGCGTCGAGGACCTCAAGCATTCCGAGGCCTCGCGCATCTTTGCCCAGAAGGCTTTGGCCTATATGAGGCAACACCAACTGCGTACGCTGAAGCTGGCCCTCAAGAAGGCGATTCTCTTCTGGTCACCAATCGAGATCACCGGCAACAAAGTGATCCAGTACGAGAAGGAACACTATCCGCCACTCAAGTACCTGCCGGGATTTGCCATGGCCATGGCGCTGTGGATCATGGGTGCGGCGTTCCTCGTCCGCGACTGGCGTCGAGGCGCCATGGCCGAAGCGTCAGGCGGCGCAGTAAGCCGCAGCCAGATGACCGCCCTCTTTTTCCTGTTTATCTTGGTCTACTATGTGTCCTTTCTTCCGTTCTTCGTGAACGGCCGGGCACGGGTTCCCATCATAGGCCTGTGTTTTCTTATCGGTGCGTATGGCCTCGACCGAGTTTGGCAATTGGCTCAAGACCGTCAATGGCTCACGGCGGGCGCGACCGTGGCGGCCACGGCCGGCTTGTGGGCCTTCGCGTCGATTCAGTGGGTTCCCTACACCCCGGATCTCGCACGGTGGCACTACGCTCGGGCCGACTCCTATCTCCGTCAAGGGCAAGTCGATGAGGCTGCCGCCGAGGCGGAGGCCATGCTGTCGCTGTCGACTCCGCCCATGAACTACATGCCCTTCCGGTTGGCCCATGCCTTTGCCGGTGTCGATCGGCCCGAGCTTGCCGCCCGCCTGTTCCGGGCCACGCTCGACATCGATCCGGAAGGCCAGAATCCTCACTACCGCCAAGATGTTCAATTCCATCTCGCATCGCAATTGGCCGAGGCCGGCCTGCTCGACGAGAGCCGATCCGCGTATGCCGAGGCGTTGCGTGCCAATCCGAACGACGCGCGCATCTACAACGATCTCGGCGTGCTGGCCGACCGTGAAGGCAAGACGGACGAGGCTCTAGCCCATTTCCAGAAGGCGCTCGAGATCGCGCCTCACTTCGCCCTGGCTCACAGCAACCTCGGCGACTGGTACGCGCGGCACGGACAAGAGGACGAAGCCGTAGAGCAGTTCCGTGCGGCGGTACGGTTTGCACCGGACCGCTACGAGTACCACTACAATCTCGCACGCCACTTGGCGCAGGCCGGGGAATCCGAGGCCGCCATCGAGTGGTACCGCACCGCGTCGCGCGTCGACCCGCACGACCCGCGCGCCCACAACAACCTCGGATTGATCTACGCCGAGCAGGGACGCGCGGACGAGGCGGAGGCGCAGTACCGCGCTGCTCTCGAAGCCGATGCCACATTCACCCTCGCCTATGGCAATCTGGGCAACCTGCTCGTCGAGCAAGGCCGCTATGACGAGGCCATCGAGGCCTACGAGCAAGGCCTTGCCACGAATCCAAACGATGCCGGATTGCACAACAGTGTCGGCTTCCTGTATGCGAACCGAGGCGAAGTCCCCCTTGCCAAGGAGCACTACGAAAAGGCGATTGCGATCGCGCCGCGTTTTGCCTTGGCCCACAACAACCTGGCCAATCTGCTCGCCGCTCAAGGACAGTTCGACGAAGCGATCGGCCACTACCGACAAGCCCTGGACATCCATCCCGATTTCGAGGTGGCCCGCCGAAACCTCAACCGCTTGCTCGACGCCAAGGGCGATAAGCCGGTGTCCGTTCACGAGCCCTGATCGACGAGCCGGGCAACGAGTTCGGCAGGCAAGACGACGCCGCGCCGTTCGCACTCGAGGGCTTCGGCGCGGGCCTCGTCCACGCGCCCGAGGGAGTAGAGGCTCCAGACAAGATCCGAGCGCACGTGGTCGATGCCCGGATTGCGTGTCAAGGCGGCGCGGAACTCGTGAACCGCCTCGTCGAAACGCTCCCGGCGTGTGAGCACCTGCCCGAGGTTGGCGTGGCCGGCGGGATCGTCGGGATTGAGCCGGCATACAGCGCGGTAGGCGTCCTCGGCGCCAAGGAGATCCTGCGCGGCCTCGAGGGCCATGGCGAGGTACAGGTGCGCGTGGGGGCTGTCAGGGTGTGTCTCAACGACGGCGCGCCAGCGCGCGGTTTGCGCTTCCGGGGTATCGGTTGCCGCAGCGAGGGTGTAGAGTTTGCGGTAGGGGAGGAAGAAGTCGGGTGCCTCTTCGATGGCGTTGAGATAGGCCTGCATGGCCTGCGCCGTGTTCCCTTGCACCTCGAAGATCACGCCTTCGCACGTCTGGGCCATGCCGGGCGTGGGATCCTCGGTGATGAGCGCTCGGTACTGGGCGATGGCCTCCTCCTTCTGGCCGAGGCGTTCGAGGGCTTGGGCTAACGCAAGGCGCGCCTTGCGGCTCTCGGGACCCGGTAGGGCGGCGGCCTTCCTGAAGTACTCGAGGGCCTCGTCGGGCCGCTGCGCCGCCTCGAGTACCTCCCCCAGGCTGATGTATCCCCACGGCAGATCCGGGATGATCTCGATGACTCTGCTCAGTGCCTTCTCGGCGTCAGGATAGCGTCCCGCCGCCGCATAGGCCTGGCCCAGCCGCATGTACAACCGCGCTTCCGTCGGATTGTGCTCAATGCCGCTCAGGCACACCTCGGCAGCCTTGGCCGGATCCTGCGCGTCCATGTGAAGGTTGACGAGAGCCAGGAGATCGTCCGTGTCCGCCCAGTCGATCATGCGGGTCAGAAGCGCGATCGCCTCCTCGTTGCGTCCCATGCGTGCCAGGACGCGGACGAGCGAATCGCGTGCGTCCTTGTCCTGGGGGATCATATCGAGGCTCCGACCGTATTGCTGGGCGGCCTCCTCGAGGCGACCGGCGGTTTCGAGCAGGCGCCCGAGGCACCGGCGCAGGAACGCGTCGTCTTGTCGCTCGATGTCGCGCGCGAGCGCCTCGATGAACTGGTCGTGAGGGGGCGGTTGGTACGGCACAAGGGGCCCGGCATGGATGGCGAGGAGGGGCTGCATCCCGAGAAACCCGGCCTCCTCGAACGGCACGCCCCTCAGTTGCCAATAGCGGCGCAGCGCGAGGAATCCCTCGAGCGTGTACGGCGATCCCGCGAATACTGTCCACACCCCGGCCCCGGCCTCGAGGCGTTGCTCCGCCTCGTCAAACACCCTCGATATCTCTGGAACGGCCTCGATGGATCCCTCATAGGGCGCCAAGTTGTATTCGAGCACGAAGTCGTGCGTCCATGACGTGATGAGTACGTCGTCGGTGATCCCGTGCGTCTTGATGTACCGCGTCAAGGAGTTCCAGTCGGTCCGTTGCGGATAGGTCAGCGCGAAACACACTCGGTATCCGTAGAGCGCGATCAGGCCGGCCATCGCGATTCGGCGCCAGAGCGCCTTCGGACACAAGGCTACGGCTCCGCCGGCGAGAAGCAGTGTGGCCAAGTAGGCCCAATTGGAGTACTTGGGTGAGAACACATCCGGACGCCAAAGGCGAGATAATGTAAACAGGAACAGGACCGGAACGAATTGCCAAAGCAACAGTAAACCGACCGCCTCGCGAACGCACCTTGTTCCGGTCTGGGAAGCTGCTGGGCGCCCGCGAAGGGCCCGCAACGCCAACGCGGCGATGGCCGCAACAAGCGTGGCGAGGAGGGCATAGTCCATGTAGGGATACGCAGGCTCGATCGCCCGCACCCAGTGGGGCGGGGCGTTCTTCCAGGGCACTTCCGAGATCAGCCCCGGGTGCCATGTGGTGATGAGGGAGTCCAGGAACAGATTACTGAGAATCTGCGTTGCGGCGGGTGGGGGGCACTTGGGTGGATGCACGTCAAGGTGCGATATCCAGAGGGCAACGGGCGCCAAGAACGCTAGATTCAGGGCGATCCACACGATGGTACGACCGAGGGCGCGCCGGCGGAAAAGGAGCAGGAATAAGCCTTGCGGTAGGAAGAGGAACACACCGAACAGATGTGACCAGACAAACAGGACATTGGCCGCGAGATGGAAGAGCCACCAGCGCCGGGCGTTTGTGCGAACCAAGTGGAGGAACGTGTACATGGACAGAAGGCCGAAGAAGAGAGAGACCGCGTAGTTTCTAAGCTCTTGGGCCTGATAGATGTACGTAGGGCTCAGGGCCAGCAGCAATGCAGCGGCGAGACCTGCCGTCGGCCCGAAGAGATCCCGACCCAGAAAGAAGATGAGCGCGATGGTAGCCATGCCGAAGGCCACCGACAGCAGTCGAATGGCGACGATCGACGACGTCACGTAGTGCCCCACCAGATACTGGAGGGTGTAGTAGACGGGCACAAGATTCCAGTTGGCCGCGCGCTGCGATTCGAGCGCCGTAACGAGATCGGGATCGTGAATGTGCGAGACGCTGATGTACTCGTCGTACCAGACCGACTGGTCAGCGAGTCGGTATAAGCGCAGGCCGAGGCCCAGCGCCAGGATCAGGAGCAATAGAAACGCCCTGTGGCGTCGAGGGGCCACGGATTCATTGCACCCATCACGCTCGGCCGGATTGGAGGGAACGGAAGACATCAGACGCGTTCACCTGTATCGAGCACGCTTGGCCTCGATGCGGCTGTAGAACCTGATTGAGACTATATCAACTCGATGAGACCGGCTCCAAGTCTCCAGTTGGACGGGCGCGTTCCCGCGGATATACTGACGCGCACGGAGGCAATGGTATTTGACGGTGAAGACGCGAAAGGGCAGACGCCTCGGCACCGTGGCCGTGACGCTGTGTCTCGTGCTTGTAGCGCTGGGGTTGCGCCTGCATCGGATCGAGTCCGAATCGGTCGACCTCGAGGAGTTCGTGTGCATCGAGCACCTCGACGCCCCGAGCCTCGTCGCGTTTATCGAACGGGTCCGATCCACGGATCCGCCCATCGCGCCTCTCCCGTTTGCATTGGTCTATCTCTGGACGCGCGTAGCCGGAACATCGGTCGTCAGCGCCCGGCTGATAGGGGTTCTGCTTTCGCTGCTGATGATCCCGCTGACGCTGGCCTTGGCGGCCGAGCTGTGGGGCGGCGATCGAGGTCGCCGGGCCGGGCTCGTCGCGGCGCAGTGCGTTGCGTTATCGCCCGTCCATGTCTTCTTTGCTCAGGAGGTCCGTCACACGGGGCCGCTTACGGTGGCCGTGCTCGCGGCCGCATACTGTTTCGTCAAGGCCGTGCACACGAACGACAAGCGATGGTGGGCACTCGATGTCCTAGCCAATGCCGTGGTTGTCTGGACGCATCTCATGGGTGCGCTGTTCGTCGTGGCGCAAGGCCTGGTCTTGCTTTCCGTGGGGGAACGCCGCATCCGTCGCGCCGTCCCGTGGAGTCTGGCGCACGCGCCCGTAGCCGTCCTGACCCTGGCCTGGTTGGTCACGATGCCGCATCATGATAGCGTGTACGCGTTCTGCTTCCCGCCGACGCTGAACCAGATCCTGGCCGACTTGTTGGCGGATGATGTTGTGAGCATCTCCGCGCTGGGCCTCAAACCGAGCGGTGCTGGCATGGCCGCGTGGCGGCCGTGGATGGATTGGGCGCTCATCGCATGGATGACGATTGCGGGGCTATGGCTCGCGGTGCGGTTGTTTCGCGCGCCCCGTGGTCCTGTGTCCCGGCGCGATGAGGGTACGAACCGCCGGGCTGCGTGTGTGTTCCTCATGGCGTGGTGGGCCGCCCCGGTGCTGTTGATGGCGCTCGCGTCCTATGGCGGGTTTCCGTGTCATTCGTCGCGATACAGCGTGTACAGCTCCGTGGCCTTATATGTAGCCCTGGGGGGCTGCCTGGCCGGCATTGGCAATCGTTGGGCATGGCGTGCCGCCGTAGCGGTTACGGCCGTCCTATTCACCGGGCAGTTGTCCCTCGGCCTGTCGGGGCCGGCCCGAACCGACTGGAGATCGGCCGCCGGACATATCGCGGCCATGGGCGCGCCTTCGGAACCGGTGCTGATCGAGGATCCCTTCTGGCAGCCCATCTTCGCCTTCAACGCGGTGGGCCTGGCCAATCCGGTGGCGGGTGTGTTTTCACGCGAGGACCTTGCCGACGTGACCGGATTCTGTCTCAGCGACGATGCGTGTCCGGGCGTATGGATTCTGGCGGTTCAGGGCTTCTCTCCGGAACCGGCCGAGGCCCTTGGCCGACGTATTCAATCCTCCGGTGCCTTGTGTGACCTAGTCGAGTTCGGCGGCGAACGCACGCTTTTCCTCTATCATTGTCGGGCGGAGATGGCTGCGGCAACTCCGGAACCGGCCGCAGGCGAAGGAATGCGCTCGCTGGCAGCGGCCGTGAACCGGGCGCCCGGCCACGATGCGGTCATGGCGTTCGACCGTCGTTTCAAGCAGGCCGCTGGTCTCGCCGGCGCTTACGCGCGCGTCGGCGTAGCTCTCTCGCG
Organism: Candidatus Hydrogenedentota bacterium; assembly: GCA_036769985.1. GTDB lineage: Bacteria > Hydrogenedentota > Hydrogenedentia > Hydrogenedentales > SLHB01 > DAIPKA01. The sequence continues at coordinate 10,583 of DAIPKA010000026.1, forward strand.
GGCCGGCCAAGTCGAGCCGGGCGCGCGCGCGCTCGAGCGTTCGGTCTCGTTGGATCCGATCTACGCGGTGTACTTCGCCGATCTGCGCTCCGAGCTCGACGATCGTCCTGATTACAGCCACGTGGCGGAGGCCTTCTGGGCGGCCTTCGACTCGAAGCCGGTGGATTCCGGCATCCTGATGGGTGTTGTTGGGGCGCTCTTCGAGCGAAAGCAGGCCTCCGAAGTGGTGCGGCTGACGCTCGATGCGCGCGTTCCGCAGGAAGTGCGCGCGCAGGCCTATTCATACGCCGGTATGGCCTATGAGGAACTCGGCATGCGAGACCAGGCGATCTCGGCGTATCGTGAGGCCCTTACCGCGCCGGGCGATATCCTTGAATCGGCCTATGCTGGTCTGGCCGCGTTGCTACGCGAAGTCGGCCGAATCGAGGAGGCCATCGGCGTTCTACAGTCGGGCCTCGAACGATATCCGAATGCGGCCTGGCTACACGCCCAGCTCGGCTTGGCTCTTCGCGAAAGCGGCGAGGACGATGCGGCGGCGGCCGAGTTGCGAGAGGCCGCGCGGCTCGCGCCCGATGATGACGGCGTCGCGCGCCTGCTGCAAGACGCCACGAGTGAGGCACAGTAATGGGATGGGGAGCACGATGACGGCTCGACGGCGGATACTGTGGCGCTTCGGATTCGCGGTGGCTGCGCTGGCGCTATGGATTGCCGTACTGGCGACCGCGCTCGAGGCCTACGGCAGCTGGTGCGAGCGCCGGGCCCACGCGGCGGCCGAGACCTTCGAATCGCGGATGTGGCCCGACGTACTCCGGCGAAACGAAGCCGCCGCCCTGCGATTGATCGGCCACGAGCCCAATATCGGAACGGATATTGCCGCGCGTGACGCGTTTGCGACGCTCGACGAGGTGGGGCGCAGGCGATTCGTCGAGGACCGCGCCGAGTTCGTCGTTTTGTGCGGACGCCAAGGCGAGGTACTCGAGAAGCACGAGGCGCCCTTGCCATCGCCCCTTGACGCGGTGGCGGCCCGCATCGAAGTCGGCCGGCCGGTCACGGCGTGCCTCGCGGCAGCTCAGGCCGAGGACGCGCTGAGGACCATCGCGTCGATTCGGCCGGACAGCCCCCATGAATCGCGTGAGTATGAAATCGCCCTCGACGAACGGACCGACTATGTAACTCAGTGGACATTCCGCGATGCCGGCGACATCCGGGCGGACTCCGGCGCAGTGGCCGTCTTCATCCGCGCATCTATGTGGAAGGTCCTGTGGCTTTCATTTCGCGAGAACGTCTACCAGAACGACGCCTACGAGTTTCGCTCGAATAACCTCGGATTTCGAGACGACGACATCACGTTGCCGAGACCGGCCGATATCGTGCGAATCGCGTGTGTTGGCGGCTCGACCACGGCCGAAGGGCTGACCAACGCGCTCACGTATCCGAACATCCTCGAGAAAAAGCTCCGCGCGCGCCTGAACACGGATCGCGTCGAGGTCGTCAACTGCGGCGTCTTCGCGCTCCGATCCGCCGGCGAGCGCGAGCGGATGCCGGATTTCTTGGCCATCCAGCCGGACCTCATTGTCCACTACAACTTCGTAAACGATCTCGCCGACAACCTGCCGAGTTGGCTCGAGGATGATGCGAAGACATCGATGGCGGGACGTCTCCGTGCGTGGTCACGGCACTCCCGCTTCTTCTTCTATCGCGTAAATCGGTGGCTGTTGCCGCCCGATGAGGACATTGCCCGTCGGATCGAGGAGAAGACGCTTGCCAACATGCGCGACATGGTGTCTCAAGCGCGCGGCGCTGGCGTGGACTTCGCCATTTGCAGCTTTGCGGCGCCAGATGTAGGCTCGTTGTCCGAGGAAGAGCGCGCATTCTACGACTGGCGCGCCACAACGATGCATTGGGGTCGCCTCGTGGATATCGCCAGCTACGCGCGGATCATCGGCCTGTACAATACCGCCGTCGATCGTTTGTGCGCCGAGGAAGGACTCCCGTACGTGCCGGTGGCCGAAGGCATACGAGGCGGTGCTGACTGCTTCAGCGACGTGTGCCACATGCACCTGGATACCATCGAGCGCAAGGCCGAGATCATTGCCGAATCGATTGAGCCGTATGTACGGTCGAAGCTCGGCCGGGCGGAGTCTCACGGCGCTGCCTCGTGAGGCCTGTTGGGAGGCCGGCAGTGGAAGACGTAGAGGTTGAGCATGCCGAGGAGATTCGTTCGAACAAAGGGGATTCCGGACGCTCGGAACTGGTCTGTGCACCGCTGAGGCAGTTCAGGCCGATCCGCGTCGGCAGCGAGGACAAGCCACACGTCATTCCCTTGACTCAAGGTCGAGTCGATGGCTTGCCAAAGTTCGGGCAGGTGTTCGCGCCAATCGATCCTCACCTCGGGATCGTCCAGGTTAAATGCGAGTACGCGCATGACATTCCAATTCTGCGCGAGCACAAGATCATTCGGGTGAGCCTCGGCCTGGATCAGGCGAGCGGCCCCACGATAGTCCGTTCGTATGGACACGGCCGACGTGAGCGAGGCCTCCGCGCCAAACAAAACCACCAGACTTGACAGGAAGACAAGTCTTGTTCCTAGCGTGCCGCGGGCAGCACCTACGCCCACCAAGAGGAACAGCGCCGGATAGGAGTAGATGACGTAGCGGCTCTGGAAAACGCCCGGCTTCAGCATCCACGCGAACGCGAACAAGAGTAGAACGGGTACGCACAACCATAGCGCCAAGAGCGTGGCGTCGTTGCGGGGAAGCAAATATCGGTGAGGAGATGCTGGCTGAGGACAGCCGCGCGAGACCCATCGTAGGAGCGGCCGACGCACACCCCACCACAGGGCGAGAATGCTGCCAATCAGAAGGATTCTGTGCAAACCCCATTCGATCTGCGTAAGCGCATGGGCGACGACATCAATCCAGAGCGGCACCTCCAACTCCGCGATCTTATCGGTGTGCGCGCCGGCCCATCTCAGGTACTCGGCGTCACGACTGAGTATGAGTTGGGCGAAGTCGGACCACGTCGGCGGCGTTCCGGCGGGGTCAGGTACCATGCGTATCGTCGATACCCACAGCGCCACGGGCAGCAGCAACAGGAGGTGGCCGGCTATCCACAGGATGGGTCTCCGAAGTCGGCGACCGTGGTACACGAGGAGATAGAGGCCTTGCGGCGCCAACAATAGTATCCCGAACAGGTGGGTCCACATCAGGAGCACATTGGCCGCCACGTGCAGGGCCCACCATCGCCGCGGGCCCCCGTGGAGGGCCTTCCAGAGGGCGTAGCACGACAGCACGCCGAGCATCGTGACCAGGGCGTACGGTCGGATGCCCTGTGCGTGGAAGATGTGAAACGGCGACAACACCAGACACCACGCCGCGATCAGGCCCGCCCAGCGTCCGGCCAGCTCACGGCCAAAGGCATAGGTCAGCAGGATCGCCGCCATGCCGAAGAGAATCGAGAGCCATCGCACACCTTCGATCGACCCGCCGACAACCTGCGCCCAGAGATACTCCACGGCGTAGTAAACCGGCACCATTTCCCAGTTCTCGGGCCGCTGATCGCGCAGGCAGCTCATGAGATCGGGCGCATCGAGATAGGCCGCGCTGAAGTACTCGTCCAACCATACGGATTGGGCCTCGAGTCGGTAGGCACGCAGGGCCGTGCCGACCATCAGGATGAGCAACACGTCGAGCACCAAAAAGACGCGCGCCATGCCGCGCCCTGCGCTGGTCTCGCTCATCTTGTCTACCGCGGGTTCAGACACGTTCTCCTCCACCGTTCGGGCCGGCCGCTTCGTGTCACGCGGGCTGATCATACCCGGTTCTTGACAGCCTTGGCGAATGGACGGGATAATATCCCGATGCTTTCTGAATTTGGGAAGGTGGTGTGACTCGGTGTCTCTTGTCCTCCGGTGGGAATGGATATGGAAAAAGTCAAGAACAACGACCTTAACCGTCCCTCTGCTCCGCGCCCTGCGGGTTGGTACGCGAGCGAGTGGTTCATTCTCGGCCTGGTCTTGGCCTTTGGGCTGGTCTTGCGCGTGTGGTTCCTCGCGCAGATCGTCCATGCGCCGGATTTCCGCGCGCCCCAGCAGGATCCCGAGGTTCAGGACTACTATGCACGGGCGCTGGTTACGGGAGACTGGTCGGTGCCGGAAGGCCAGACCGATCCCGAGATGCGGACCACGCCGTTCTTCCGGCCTCCGGGCCACGGCTTCTTCCTGGCGGCGATCTACTACTTCACGAATTGCAGTTACCTCGCCCCGCGCGTCGTAAATGTCTTCATCGGCTTGGCGGCAGTCGTCATGATGTTCCTCTTGGCGCGAGCCGTGTACGGCCGCACGACGGCGCTCTGGGTGGCGTTGTTCATGGCGGGATACTGGGGGTTTATCTACTGGGAGGGCGAACTCAACGATCCCATCCTCTTCGTGTTTCTCGTGCCGTCCCTGATGGGCGTCTTGTGGCGATGGGCGCACACCATGACGTTTCGATGGGCGGCCCTTGCAGGTGTCATCTTCGGATGCTACGCGTTGATGAGACCGAATATCCTCGCTTTCGGGCCGGTAGTGGCGGCCTGGATGGTGTGGATGGCGTTCCGGCACACGCGGCTCTCGGCGGTTCCGAAATCGTGGGCCGGCCTGCTCCTGGCCACGGTGTTCGTCATCATGCCAGTGACCATCCGCAACTACGTGGCGTCGGGCGAGTTCGTGCCGATTTCGACCTATTTCGGCGAGAACTTCCTGATCGGCAACTGCGAAGACTCGGATGGCGTGACGCCGTGGACGCCGTACCTGCAAACCCTCGAGGGAACGGGCAGTTGGTCCGCTCGTGACTACATCAACGTTGTCAAGGGCTTGGGCAAGCTCATCGGCGAGCCGGAGATCAAGCACACCGCCGCCTCGAAGTACTTCTTCCACAAGGGCTTGGACTATGCCAAGGCGCACAAGAAGCGCACACTCGAGATGATGGGCAAGAAGTTCCTGCTCATGTGGTCTCCGGTGGAAGTCACGTGCAACAAGGTCGTGCACTACGAGAAGCGGTTCTACAGTCCCCTCAAGTACCTGCCCGGTTTTCCGTTCGTCCTGGGCCTGTTTCTCCTCGGAACGGCCTTGTTCTTGGCCGATCTCGTTCGCGGACGCGTGCTCAAGGCGAAGGCCGACGATCCGGTGCGCTCGACCGAGATGTCGGCGCTGTTCTGGGCTTTCATGGTCGTCTATCTCGCCACGTTCCTGCCGTTCTTCGTCAATGGCCGGGCGCGTATCCCGCTGATTCCTTTCTACCTCCTCATCGGTGCGTACGGCATCGCCCGTATCGTCCAGTGGGCGCGGCAACGCGCGTATGTCAGAGCGGAACTCGCCCTGGTTGCGCTGGCGGTGCTCTGCGGTCTGGCCAGTATTCCGTTTGTGCGCTTCGATCCCGACCTCGCGCGCTGGCACTATCAGCGCGCCGATTCGTACTTCCGCATCGGCGATTGGGCCAAGGCGGCGGCGGAGGCACGCAATGTGCTGGACCTGGGCAGCACGATGCCCTATATGCATCAGCGGCTCGGCCAACAGCTCACCGAGGCAGGCCTGTGGGAAGATGCCGTGGATCAACTCAAGGCCGCCATCGAGAAGGATCCGGAGTTCCAGGACTGCTACTACCTCCTGGGCAATGCCCTGAAGAACGCCGGTAAGGATGCCGAGGCGGTCGCAGCCTACGAACAGGCCTTGAAGCTCAATCCGTACGATGCGCGCGTGCACAGCGAATACGGCGAACTGCTGGCGAATCTCGGGCGCGTGGACGAGGCGCTGGCGCACTACGAGGAGGCCCTCCGAATCGTTCCCAGCTTCGCGTTTGTGCTGGACAAATACGGTCGCATCTTGGCCTCGCAGGGGCGGTATGACGAGGCCATTGCCCGCTATGAGAAGGCCCTCGAGGCCGATCCGGACTTCCAGGACATCTACTACCTCCTGGGCCGCGAGTTGGCCGCGCAGGGAAAGACCGACGAGGCCAGGAAGCGATTTGACGAAGCGCTCGGCCGCAATCCCGACGACGCGCGTGCCCACTATGAGCTCGGCGCCCTTCTCGCGAGTGAGGGTGATTTCGCCGGCGCCATGGGTCATTATGAAGAGGCCTTGCGTGTTCACCCGGACTTCGGCCACGTTCTGGACCGACTAGGCCGGCTCTTGGCCGCCGAGGGACGGTACGACGAGGCCATCGAACGCTACAGGAAGGCGCTTGATGTCGATCCGAAGAATCAAGACGTGCACTATCTCTTGGGCCGCGAACTGTCCGAAAAGGGTCAGAAGGAGGAGGCGCTCAAGCATTTCGAGGAGGCCCTCCGGCTGAATCCGGACGATGCCCGCGCCCACAATGAACTCGGCGACCTGCTGGCCGGGCGCGGCGACGTCGAGCAGGCCATGACGCACTACGAAGAAGCGTTGCGCATCTACCCCTTCTTCGGTCACGTCATTTACAAGATGGGCAAGCTATTCACGGCCCAGGGTCAGCCGGAGGAGGCGCTCAAGCGGTTCCGAGACGCCCTCAACATCGATCCCGAGAACCAAGATCTGCACTATCTCATGGGCAGTCTGCTGGTGACGCAAGGGACCAAGGATGAGGCCAAGGAGCACTTCGAGATTGCGTTGCGCCTGAATCCGAACGATGCGCGCGCCCACAATGAACTCGGCGACCTACTGGCCGAACGGGGCGACGAGGACGGCGCACTCGAGCATTTCCGCCAGGCGGTGGCCAATGAGCCTTCTTTCCACTACGTCTTCTACAAGATGGGCCGGATCCTGGCGGCGCGCGGCGAGACGCAGGAAGCCATTGCGAGTCTCGATTCGTCCGTCACGTTGGATCCCAGCAACCAAGACGCCCATTACCGCTTGGCCCATGAGTTGGCCGGCCAAGGCGAAACCGAACGCGCCATCGACGAGTTCCACAAAGCCATCGCGCTGAATCCGGACGACGCCCGCGCCCACAACGAGATCGGCGAGCTTCTGGCGGCCCGCGGCGATACGGAAGAGGCCATGAAGCACTATCGAGAGGCGCTTCGCGTCGCGCCGGAATTTGTGTACGTATTGAGTAAGATGGCCAAGCTCCTGGCGGCCGAAGGCCGGTATGACGAGGCCATCGACTTGTACCAGAAGGCGCTCGACATTAATCCGGAGAACCAGGACGTTCACTACTTGATGGGTTGCGAGCTCGCGTCGCAAGGGCGCATAGCCGAGGCGAAAGAGCATCTCGAGATCGCCCTCAAGCTCAATCCGGGCGATGCGCGCGCTCACAACGACATGGGATTGCTCCTCGGCGATACGGATCCGGAGGCGGCCATCGAGCATTTCAAGGCCGCGCTTCAGATCGCGCCGGATTTCACGCTCGTCTTGAACAACTGGGGCAACCTGCTCGCGTCGAAGAGCGACTATGCCGGCGCCGACGATCGATACCGCGAAGCGCTGCGCGTCCGCCCGACCGATGAGTACGCTTACTACAATTTGGCCAAGAGCGCCGAGGCGCGCGGACACACCGAAGACGCCATCGAGTGCTACGAAAAGGCCATGGTGAACAGTCCGGACAATTCGTATATCCCGAACGATCTCGCTCTGCTCTACTCGAAGCTCGGCCGTGTCGAGGACGCCGAGCGGATGTACCGGAAAGGGCTCGATGTCGACGCGGAGAATCCGCTCATCTACAACAATCTCGGCTATGAGGCGTACAAACGCGGCGAGGTTGAGGAAGCCATCGCCCTGTACGAGAAGGCTTTGTCGGTCAAGGCCGATTTCGTGTTGGCCCTCAACAACCTCGGCACGGCCCTTGGCGCAGTGGGCCGGAGCGACGAAGCGATCCAGCGGTTCACGAGCGCCATCGCGCTTCGGCCCGAAGATGGCAACCTTCAGAACAGTATCGGCTTCGAGTACGCCAAACGCGGCGAGAACGAGAAGGCGCGTCACCATTACGAAGAAGCGATTCGACTCATCCCGAAATTCCCGTTGGCCTATAACAACCTCGGGAATCTGGAAAAAGCCGAGGGGCATCTCGATGCCGCGCTTCAGAGGTATCGCAAGGCCCTCGAGATCCATCCGGGCGACGAATTCGCCCACTTCAACATCGCGTCCGTACTCGACGAGCAAGGCAAGCTTGACGAGGCCATCGCGGAGTATCGGCTCGCGATGCAGAATGCACCGAACAACGCGGATATTCCGAACGCCCTCGGCAACGCGTTGGCAGAGGCCGGCAGAATCGAGGACGCCAAGGGCGCTTTCAAGAGGGCGATCGAAATCGATCCGCAGCACGTTGGCGCGCGGTTCAATCTCGGTGTGCTTCTGGCGAAAGAAGGCAACGACGAGGACGCGACGGCCCAATTCAAGACGGTTCTCGAGATCGAGCCGGACTTCGGCCCTGCGAGAGAGGCCCTCGAGACGATCGCAGGCGAAGGCTAGCCGATTAAGGCATTGATCGCGGCCGCCACGCGGTGGATGTCGTGCTCCTCGAGGCCATCGTACATCGGCAAGTTGACGGCGCGCGCATAGACTTCCGCGACGGCGGGGCAGTCGTCATAGCCGAGTAAGGCCGCGCAGTCGTCGGCGATCTCCTCGCGAGTACCGGCGTCAACACCTCGCAAGAGCAGGCGCCTCCGAATGCGCACGGCATCGCCCGGCACCGTCGCCACGAGGAAATACCAGGTCGAGCGCGTTTCTCCGCCTATCGGCTGCATTCGAATCCGCGAATCCAAGAGGTCTCGGTACAAGGCGGCATGCCCGTTCCTGCGCTCAATGCGCTGCGCAAGATCGGGGAGTTTTCCGAGACCCAGATGGGCCTGGAGGGGCGCGTACCGGATCGTGGCGGGTGGCGCGTGGAACGTGCTCCGATACACCTTGTTCATCAGCCCCTTGAGCTGAGGCATAGCCAGCAAGAAGAGGAAAGGAAACGCTAAGCCGGTATCAAAGAGCCGTTGTTCCGTGCGTGTCGACTTCGCCTTCTTCTCGACGGAACTCAGATCCTCGGCGTCCTCGGCCGTGCAGCCGTGAATCCGGTCGATGAGCGCCTTGTCACGCGAGACCACAAGACCGCCGCCGAAGGTACTGACCGGTTTGGTCGCCTCGAAGCTGTAGAACCCCGCATACCCGAAAGAGCCGGTTTGGCGTTCGCCGACAGTAGCGCCCAGCGAATGGGCGCAGTCCTCGATGAGCGGAAGGCCTTTCCGCTCGCATATGGATTGGATAGCCTCGATTGGACACGGCATGCCGAACGCGTGTAGCGCGAGCACGGCCTTGGTGCGTGGTGAAATCCGTCGCCCGATGCTCTCGGGGGTCACGTTCAGCGTGTGCCTGTCGATGTCGGCCGGTACGGCCTTGGCGCCGTGCTGCTCGACCAGGGGAAGGAGATCGCCCAGCGTGTAGGCGGGCACGATGACTTCATCGCCCTCACCGATGCCCAGGTGCTCGAAGATCAGGGACATCCCCCGCCGACCCGAGTTCACTGCCGCGCCGTGCGGCATCCCCACGTAGTCCGCCACGGCCCGTTCCCACTCTCCGACGAGTTCAGGACGCAGGGCCAGCGAGCCTTGCAGGCCACGCGCAATTGTGTTCCATTCTCCGACTAGGCCATGGGCTCTGCGACGAGGTATCAAGGATCCGGATCTCCCTGCACGGTCTGAAGCCGCGTCACTGGGCCGACTCGAACACGAGCGATAGTATCTCCTCGGCGATCGTCTCCGTGGCGCTGGGCCGTGCCAATGTCGCCGCGGCGTGCGCCATGGCCGCGAGGCGCTCCGGCGAACCCAGAATGCTACGGATTTCCTGGGCCAGCCGTTCGCCGCTGCACGCATCATCCAGGATGACCGCGGCGGCGCCGGCGGCCTCCAGAGCGCGTGCGTTCTGCTCCTGATGGTTGTCCGTGGCAAAGGGATACGGCACGAGGACGCTGGGCTTGCCAAGCACGGCCAATTCGGCCGTGGTCGAGGCGCCTGCCCGGCTCACCACAAGGTCCGCCGCGGCGCACGCCGTAACCATGTCGTCGATGAACGGGAACACCTGGACCGGCAGGCCGCTCTTGTCGGCGTGTTCGCGCGCCGCCTCCGCCTCGGCGGCGCCCGTCATCCAGAGAAACTGGATCTCGCCTCGCGTACAGCGACCGAGCAGTTCTGCCGTGGCCACATTGAGCGTATGCGCCCCTTGGCTGCCACCGCACACAAGCACCACGGGCGCGTCTTCGGCGAGTCCGAGTCGTGCCTTGGCCTCGGCCTGCGACGGCGGCGACGCGAAGCCCGCTCGAACCGGGTTGCCCACGACGCGCGCCCGATCCTGAGGGTAATCGCCCAGTGTGTCCGGATAGCTCAGCAGGATCCGCCGCGCCCTCTGCGCCAGGAGTCGATTCGCCAAGCCAAGGCGCTTGTTCTGCTCGTGCACCACGGTCGCCACGCCCATCCGCTGCGCGGCATACATGAGCGGCAACGAGACATACCCACCAACGCCTAGGACCACCTGCGGACGGAATCCTCGTATGAACATAGCCGCGCGGGCCATGCCGATGGCGAGTTTCGCGGCGGCCCATGCTTTGCGCCAGCGCTGACCGCGCGGCCAGCCTTCGACGGGCACGCTGCGGAAGGGGATGTCCATGGCACGGCTCACCCGTTCCTCGAGGTTTCCCTTGCGCCCGACCCATTGCAGCATCAGCAGCGGATCGCGTTTACGCAACTCCTCGATAATGGCAATGGCCGGAGACGTGTGACCGCCCGTCCCGCCTCCTGTGATCATCATGCGCATAGATTCAGCCTACACTCCGGGCCGGCCAAAAACAAAGCGGACCTGGCGTCTGCCTCGGCCGGCCTAGGTCAAGGCAGGGCAGGAAGCCCCATCCGTGTCCGGACGCGCCTGACGAGCGACGCTCAGCAACACGCCCATCAGAACGAGCGACATGACGAGCGCGGTGCCGCCGTAGCTCACAAAGGGGAGGGGAAGCCCCTTCGTAGGCAGGAGTCCCGTCGTCATGCCCATGACGAAGGTTGTCTGGAAGGTGATGAGGGCGATGATCCCGGCCGCCAGGAAACTCCCAAAGAGATCCGGGGCGTTCCGGGCCACGCGCAGTGCAACCGCCAATAGGCCCACGTACAACAGCACGAGGGCGACTGAGCCGATGAAGCCCATTTCCTCGCCCCAGACCGCGAAGATGAAGTCGTTGTGGGCGGCGGGGAGGTAGTCCAGCTTCTGTTCGCCCGCGCCGGGGCCGACGCCCCATAGGCCGCCGCGCGCGAACGCCGACAATGACTGGATCAACTGGAAAGCCGCCTTGTCCTTGAGTTCCCAGCGGAAGAGAAAGGCGAGCATGCGTTCCGGTCGGTGGCCCTTGGCGAAGATCAGGGCACCAATGCCGATGGTGAGCACCCCGAAACTCAGCGCGAGATGGCGCACCCGCGCGCCCGCCACGAACATCATGATGATCGCGACCACCATCATCGTAGCCGGCACGCCCAGGTCATTCTCCGCCGCGACGAGCACCGCGAAGGCAGCCGCGATGCCCAGCGGAGGCAGGAAGCCCCCCCAGAGGCGGTCGAGCCGATCTCGATTCTCCGTCAGTTTGGCGGCTAGGATTACGATCAACGCGAGTTTGGCGAACTCGGAAGGCTGGAATCGGACCCCCAAGAGCCGTATCCACCGCGTCGCGCCGTACTCCTCGACTCCGAATCCCGGCGCGAAGATGAGTACCAACAACCCAAGGGCGAGGATGAACAAGGGACGATAGATCCAGGGATGGCCGAGGACATGGTAGTCCAGGTGTGCCACGAGGCACATGATGATGAAGCCGGCAGCCGCGTATCTCACGTGCGTCGCGAATCGCTTGGATTCGAGATCCACCGCGCTCGTGCTGTACGCCATGAGAATGCCCACCAGCACCAAGATTAGTGTGACCACCGCCAGCACATTCGTTTCCCGTTCCATGACTAGTTCCTTTTATCGGCGGCGCCCGCCTGGATGTATTGATGTACCGCATCCTTGAACACGCGCCCACGGTGTTCGAAGTCGTTGTACAGGTCGAAGCTCGCGCATGCCGGTGACAGCAGGACCACGTCGCCGGGTGACGCCGCCCGCGCCGCCCGCGCCACCGCGTCCGCCATGTCGCCTGCCCGTTCGGTTTTGACGATTGCGCCGAAGGCCGCCTCGAGCAGCGGCGCGTCCTCGCCCAGTGTGATGAGGTGGACCACCCGCGTGCGAATCAACGCACCGAGCACGCCGTAGTCGCTGCCCTTTCCACGGCCGCCCGCAATGAGGACGATGGGGCGGTCAAAGCTGAGAAGTGCCGCGCGCAGGCTCTCCAGGTTGGTCGACTTTGAATCATTGTAGAAATCGACCCCGTTCAGGGAGGCCGTGAACTCGATGCGGTGTTCAACGCCCTGGAAGGCGCGTAGACCAGCAATGGTTCTCTCCCAGTCGAATCCCCCGGCTCGCATCATGGCCAGTGCAGCCAGGACGTTCTCGACGTTGTGATCGCCCGGCAAGGGAATGTCCGCACGGCGAGCCACCTCGGCTGCCCCGCACCGGATGATGTCGCCGTCCATCCACAGCCCGGATTCCTGCGGGGCGGAGCGACTGAACCGCGATACCGCCACGCCGTCGCGCGTTTCCATGGCAGCAACGCTCGGGTCATCGGCGTTGAGCACGGCCACATCGCCCGGTTGCTGCCATGCAAAGAGTCGGTTCTTCACGGCGACGTATTCTTGCATCGTGTGGTGGCGGGCAAGGTGATCCGGCGTGACATTGAGCACGGCACCGATCCACGGACGAAAGGTGCACGCGCTTTCGAGTTGGTAACTGCTCACCTCGAGGACGAGGAACTCCGGCGCCGGATCCTCGGTCACGGCCCGCGAAAACGGCACTGCGTTGTTACCGGCCAGGGCGACTGAGTGACCAGTCTCCGCCACGAGAAAACGCAGCAACTCCGTGGTCGTTGTCTTTCCATTGGTTCCCGTCACCGCCAACACGCGCGACCGGCAGTAGCCGTAGGCCAGCTCGAGCTCGCTCATCACGGGAACGCCGGCCTGGCGGAGGCGATCGATCCAGGGCTGGCGCGGTGGAACACCGGGACTCAGCACGACCAGCGCGGCGTCAGCCCAGGCGCGGTCCGAATGGCCACCGCACTCGTAGGCTACCCCGAGGGCCTCGAGTTCGGCCACGGCCTCCGCCACGACCGACGCGGCCGCGGAGTCGGATACAAAGGGTATCGCGCCTTCGCGCAGCAACAGCCTCACCGCGGCCAATCCCGTGCGCGCCATGCCGCCGACCAGCACTCTCTTGCCACGAATATCCACAGGCTACCTCAGTTTCAACGCGCTCAGACTCATCAAGGCGAACAGCACCGCCACTATCCAGAATCGGATCGTCACCTTGGTTTCATCCCAGCCGAGTAGTTCGAAATGGTGGTGCAGCGGTGCCATACGGAATACGCGACGGCCCGTCAGTTTGAACGAACCAACCTGAATCACAACACTCAGCGCCTCGATCACAAACAGACCCGCCACCACCGGAAGAACCAATTCCTGTTTCGTCAGAATAGCCATAGTGCCGATCACACCGCCCAGCGCCAATGCGCCGGTGTCGCCCATGAACACCTCCGCCGGATGGGCGTTGTACCAAAGGAATCCCAGGCCCGTGCCCAGCAGCGCCGCCCCGAACACGGTCAGTTCACTGGCCTCGGGCACGTGGATCAACCACAAGTAGTTCGACCAGTCGGCACGGCTCACTACGTAAGCAATGCCGGTGTAGGCGAGCAACGAGATCACGGATGTTCCGGCGGCGAGACCGTCCAGGCCGTCTGTCAGGTTGACGGCGTTCGAAATGGCCACAATGACGAAGACGACGAAAAGAACATAGAACGGGCCCAACGGAATGAGGAAGTCTTTGAACCCCGGCACTTCGAGTTGCGTGTGGAGACTACGCGGACTCGACGCGACCAAGTCTGGAAACGCCGTCTCGAGCCACAAACGATTGAGCCGGACCCGCTCGCGATCCGTCATCCCGCGAGATACCTTGGCCAAGTACTTCCGTGATTCCCGATCGGTCTCCAGGCCTTCCCAATGCCCGAGATTCACCGCCTTCCGCTCGAGCGCGGCGTTAACCGCCGCCGTCAACTCCCCACGGTACTCCTCCGTCACATGCGTCCCATCGCTCCAGTCCGTGACCTGCGCTCGCAGCGGCGCCGGCAGCGTCTTGAGGAGGTCGGCCTCGAGGGATCCCGGCGACGCGTCTCGCAGGCGCTCGATGAATCTCGGCCAATCGCCGATGTCGCTGCTTCTCAACAGCGTGGGCCCGAGTGTCACCGGACAGAAGAGGAGATAAAGGCCCAGGGCCAAGCCGGTCACTATCTGGCCGGCCATCTTGGCCCGGGCGCTCAGCCCGGAGTTGTGTTTGCGCCGGAGCTTGATGAAGTCGTCCATAAAACCGACGGCTCCCATCATACACAGGACCGCCACGCCCACCCAGAGCAGCCGATTGCTCAGCCGGCCCCAGAGCAGCAGCGACAACAAGGTGGCAAAGATGATCAGCGTGCCGCCCATTGTAGGTGTTCCCGCCTTGCCCTTGTGGAGCGCGTGAAGATCGGCCACGTGTTCCTGGCGGATGTACTGCCCTACCTTCACCGCCCGTAACCACCGGATCAGCCCGGGGCCCGCCATGAGGCAGAACAGGAAACCGGTCAGCGCGGCACCGCCCGCCCGAACCGTGTGGTACGTGAAGACGTTGAACACACTCAGATGCGGTTTCAGGAACAGTGCCAGTTGGTATAGCATCTATGTTTCTCTCGGTGCGTAGTGGCGCCGGAGCGCCTCGATGACCTTTTCCATGGTAACGCCCCGTGAGCCCTTCACGAGGAGCAGTGCGTGGGATCCTGCCGCGTCCACAACGGCGTGGGCGATGGCGTCGTGATGCTCGAAGGAACGGGCATTTCCGATGCCGTTGGCCCGGGCGCCGGCGACAATGTCGTCGGCGTGGGGGCCATACGCGAACACGTGATCGATGCCCGCCTCGGCGGCTCGTTGCCCGAGTTCGCGGTGGAGCTGCGGTGCGGCGTCCCCCAATTCCCGCATCTCCCCCAAGGCCGCAATGCGCACGCCATCCGTGCGACGTTCGGCCAACGCGTCGAGGGCGGCGGCCATACTGGCCGGATTCGCGTTGTAGGTGTCGTCGATAACCGACAGCGGCCCGATCGCGATCAGTCGGAACCGGGACGAACTGCGCAGCGCTTCCGCCAACGGCGTGTCAAATCGCTCGATACCATGCTCGATGCCTACCGCGATAGCCAGGAGCACATTGGTCACATGCGCGCGGCACGCGACAGGAAGACGGAGGTCGCCCACCGGACTCACCGATAGGCGCATCATGCCGTCGTCTTCCACGGCGCAACGGCGCAGCGCGACATCGCCCGAGCGGCCAAACCGGATCTTCCGCCCCGCATGCCGCTCGGCGATCCGCACGCACCATGCATCGTCCGTATTCACATAGAACGTGCCGGATCCACCCAATGCGTCGACGATCTCCGCCTTTGCCGCGGCCACATTCTCGATGCGGCCAAATCCTTCGAGGTGCGCCGGTGCCACCAACGTGATGGCCGACTCGGTGGGCCGGGCCATCTCACACAGGCGGGCGATCTCCCCGCCGTGGTTGGCGCCCATCTCGATGACGGCCCGTTCCGTGGTTTCGTCCAGTCGCAGCAGCGAGAGTGGGCACCCGATCTCGTTGTTCAGATTGCCTTGGGTCTTGAGGACACGGTACTTCGATGCGAGAACGGCCGCCGTGAGGTCCTTGGTCATCGTCTTACCGCATGAGCCCGTCAACGCGATCAACGGAATCGAATACCGACGTCGGTGGTAGCCGGCAAAAGCCTGAAGCGCCGCAAGCGGGTCGTCGACGACCAAGCGCGGCCCGGGCTCCCCGGCGATACGCGTGACAGCCGCACAGGCGCCCGCCGCCAATGCCTCCGGCACGAAGGCGTTGCCGTCGAAACGCTCGCCGGCCAGTGCGAAGAACACATCGCCCGTCCGGATCGCCCGGGTATCTGTCGAGATCGAGCCGAAGGAACCCGTCACGCCCGGAGGGGCAGCTCCGATGACGCGCGCCAGTTCCTCGAGGGTGTGTTGCCATGCCATCAGCGCGCCCTCTCAGGCGAAATCAGGGCCGCGCGGACCTGTTCGCGGTCGTCGAAGTGAATGCGTTGCGTTCCGATGATCTGGTAGTCCTCGTGGCCCTTTCCGGCGATGAGGACCAGGTCGCCGGGCCGGGCACAGCCGATAGCGTGTCGGATGGCCTCGCCGCGATCGCTAATGACGCAGTAGTCGACGTTCCGCCGTTGGCCGGCCGCCTCCATTCCGGCAACGATCTGGCACAAGATAGCCTCCGGATCCTCCGTCCGCGGGTTGTCCGAGGTTACCACGGAAAAGTCGGCGAGTTGGGCACAGGCCTTGGCCATTTTCGGGCGCTTGGTCTTGTCCCGGTCGCCGCCACATCCAAACAGAACGATGACGCGGCCCTGGCCTATCTCCCGTGCCGCACGGAGGACATTCCGCAGACCGTCCTCGGTGTGTGCATAGTCGACGACGACATAGAAGTCTTGGCCGCAATCGATGCGCTCGAACCGGCCTGGTACCCCGGGAAGCGCGGCCAATCCGGCGGCGATCGCGTCCACGGGCACGCCGAGTCCGCCGGCGATTGTAGCCGCGCAGAGGGCGTTGGATACGTTGTGCCGGCCGAGAAGCGGCAACGCTACCTCGGCTTGGCCCCACGGGCTGTGCAGGCGGAAGTGCATGCCTTCCAGCCGTGCCACGATCTCTTCGGCGCGGCAATCGCCGTGGGCGCCGTAGGTGTAGCAGGTGCAGGCCGAGGCGGCGATGAATAGATGAGCGCTCGGATCGTCGCCATTCACCACATTGAAGCCCCGGGGCTTTCTTGGCGCTTCGAAAAGCTTGAGTTTGGCGGCGCGGTAGTGGTTGAGGTCCTTGTGATAATCCAAGTGATCCTGCGTAAGATTCGTGAAAGCAGCCACGTCGAAGGCGATGCCGGACGTCCGATCCTGAGCGAGGGCGTGCGAGCTCACTTCCATGGCCACATGCGAGATTCCTGCGTCACGCGCCTGGACGAAGGCGTGCACCAATTCCTCGGCGAAGGGCGTCGTGTGGTGGCCCGGCATCAGGGCGTCGCCGATCTGATATCCCAACGTGCCGAAGGCCGCTGCGGAGTACCCGGCAAAGGACAGGATCTCGCGCGTCATGAGAATCGAGCTGGTCTTGCCGTTCGTTCCCGTGATGCCTATCACGGTCATGGCGGCCGACGGATTCCCGGCCAGGGCATGGGCGGCAATGCCCAGCGATGCCCTCGGATTGCTTGCACGAAGGTAGGGCGCGCCCGCGATGTCGGTGAGGTCGGAGCGGTTGCCGACAACCGCGACGGCGCCGCGCGCCACGACCTGCTCGGCATAGGTGTGCCCATCTACGTGCTCGCCCGGCATCGCAAAGAAGACCGCGCCCGGTATTACCTGGCGCGAGTCTTCGGTAACGCGGGCAATCGAGATGTCTGCGTTGTGGGGCGGTTCACATCCGAGGAGTCGAGTCAGTTCTCTCAGTTTCATCTTGCGTGGCAACGGGTCTATTCGAAAACACGAGGCGGCAGAGCGTTACTTGATCGAGCGGTGTATGTTCCGGGGGATCTTGGAGCACGACGCGCCCGGTTCCCTGGAAATCCCACGGCAGGCCGAGTTCGCCGAGGGCTTCTTTGGCTTGTCGCATCGTGAGTCCACGAAACGAGGGGAGCGCGGGCTCCGCAGTGGCCGGCACGTCCACATGCGTCAGTTCCAGCGTATCTAATCCCGCACGACGCGTTTCGGATTCACCGATCGCGCGCGCGGCCGGGAAATCGCTGTCTTCCGGAACGGGTTCGGCGGCCACAACGACGTCGGCCACGGGGTCCTCTGGAGCGCCCAACAGCACCAGGGCCTCGCGAACCACCTCTTTGAATACCGGGCCGCAGCAGTAGCCCCCGTAGTGCAGCTTGATCCCAGGCTCCTGAATGACGATGACCGCACAAATGCGTGGATCCGCCACGGGCGCGAATCCGGCGAAGATCGCCGTGTACTTGTCATCGAGAAACCCCTTTCCGTCGGGGCTCGCAATCTGGCCGGTCCCGGTCTTTCCGCAGGCCCTGTACTCGGGAATACTGGCGTACGTGCCCGTGCCTTCTGTGACGACCTTGTGCATCATTGCCGTCATCGTCGCGGCCGTTTCAGGCGAGAGAACCGGCGCGGACACCTTCGATTCATGACGGTACACGACCTCTCCTTCGCGGTCTTGCACGCGATCGACGAGATAGGGTTCAACCAGGTGTCCTCCGTTGGCAATCACGCTAAAGGCACGCGCCAACTGAGGCAGCGTCACCGCGATTTCCTGACCGATGGGGATCGCCCCCATGGTGTAACGTGTCCATTTCGCCCGAGGCCAGACAATCCCGGGGCTTTCGCCGAGGAAGTCAGAGCAGACCCGTTCGCCGAAGCCGAAACGGTGGATCCAGGCGTCGAGGCGATCCTCCCCCAGCATGGCCGCGATCTTGACGGTCGCGATGTTGCTCGAGTGCGCAAAGCAGATCTCGACGGGCTCCACGCCCATCGGGTGGAAGTCGTGGATCGGGTGACCATAAGGCACGTACCGGCCCCACTCACAGTCAATGAGCTTGTCCGGCGTCACGAGGCCCAACTCGAGGGCGGCCGCGAACGTCAGAATCTTGAACGAGGAGCCGGGTTCGAACACCTCGGTGAAGGCCCGGTTGCCGTGGAATCCAGGATCCTTCGAGTACGTATTCGGATCGAAGGTCGGCCGGCAGGCCAAGGCAAGAACGGCGCCGGTGCGGGGATCCATGAGGATGCCCATTCCCCGATCCGCCTCGGTGCGATCGAGGGCCGCTTCCAGCTCACGCTCCAGGGAGTACTGGATGGCTTTGTCGATCGTCAGATAGACGGTGTGGCCGCCCTCGGGGGCCGTGTGCTCGATCGTCTCCGATTCCAGGACCTTCCGCTTGGCATCCACGTGGGATCGCAGAAGGCCCGGCGTGCTTCGCAGGTACTTGTCGAACGAACGCTCAATGCCTTCGCAACCAACACCATTGTCGTTCGAGTACCCGATCACGTGCGCGACAAGCTGATTCTCCGGGTAGGACCGAATCAACTCCTTCCGCACGTCGAAACCCGGGCCAAGTCGCTCCTTGATGGCCAGGAACTTCGCGTATTCGGCATCACTGAGACGACGCTTCACCCACACGAACTTCTTCTGCCGTCCCATTTCGTCGCGCTTGGACAAGCGGAACGCCATGCCCTCTTCCTCAAGGCCCATATGGGCACTCAACAACAGCGCCGTCGTATACGGATCCGCCACTTTGCGCGGATCGGCCCACAGCGAGTACACTTCGCGGTTACCCGCCAGCAGGCCGTTGTTCGTATCTCGGATCTCACCCCGCGGGATCTGCAACGCCAACTCCGCTACGTGACTGGCTCCTACCTCCAGGAGGCGCTGGCTCGGGAAGAGGTGCAGAAACACGAGATTGACGATGATTCCTGCGAATGCGGCCGAGAACAGACCGAATAGCCACCAGATGCGTTTCTTCTGGTCGGTGCCCGGCGGCAGCCCATACCGACGTAGCTCCTCGCGCTGCTTGACCCGCTGGCTGGCCATGAGTGTCTCCTCACCGGTAGGCGACCGGATCGTCGGCCGTAACCGGTTCCCGCGTCGCCCGCGCAATATCATAGGAATGCGATTCGGAAGCCGCGTTGCGCTCCGGCTTGTAATGAACTACCTGAATCTGCGACGGATTGGGCTCGACCAGGCCGAGATTGGGCGCGCGCTCCCCTATCAGACTCATCGAGCCGTGCCACGCCCGTTCCGCCTCCAGCGTGCACGATTCCTGCTCTAGCGCGCGCCGTTGCTTGTTGATGCTGAACATGCGGTAGTCGTTAATGCGTACCTTGACGTTGATGTACGTGTCGAAGAACAACACCGAGAATGGCATCGCCAGAATAGGTATCCATTTGAGCATGGCGCGCATGGGCGCGGCGCGTCGAGAACTGGACGTTGCGGTACTCATATCATGTCTCCTGATCGTTTAAGCGTTCCCCTATTCGCAATTGGGCGCTGTGGGCCCTCGAATTCAGTCGGATCTCGTCCTCCGTAGGGCGGATCGGTTTCGCGGTCACCAGGCGCAGCACCGGCGGCACCGTGCGCGCCACACGGCCATCCGCCATCAACTCCCGCCGCGGTCGCGAGGCCGACCGAAACACCTCTTTTACGACCGACGCTTCGCCCGAATGAAACGTGATACAGGCGATCCGGCCACCGGGTGTCAACAAGCCGATCGCTTGCGCCACGCCTTGCCGAAGCCAGTGCAATTCTTGGTTGATCATGACGCGGATGGATTGGAAAGTAGTACGCGTCTCTTCCGGAATGCCGGACACAAACGGCAGCGCCTCGCGCACGGCCTCCACGAGATCGAAGGTGGTATTCATACGCCCTGTATCGCGGCGACGGATAATCGCCCGGGCGATCCGCCGGGCGGGCCGGACATCGCCGTAGGTCTTGAGGACCAGCGCCAGATCGGGCTCGCTCACGCGGGCGAGATACTCCCGCGCCGTCGTTCCGCCAGAACGATCCATCCGCATGTCCAAAACGCCCTCCCGTTCGAGCGAGAACCCCCTCGAGGGATCATCGAGCTGCGCGCTTGACAGACCTGCGTCAAAGATCGCACCGTCAAGGCGGGTCACGCCTAACGCGTTGACAATCCGCTCCACCTCACCATAGTTCCCATGCACCACCGTGACACCTCGAAACGAGGCCAGCCGCGTCCGCACAAGGGCAACGGCCGACTCATCACGGTCCACCGCGATCAACCGACCTCGGCCGGCCGCCAGGATCTCGGCGATCCTGGCGGCATGGCCGCCCCCCCCAGCCGTTGCATCGAGATACGTCCCATCCCGGCGAAGGTTCAGGCCTTCAATAGCCGGGGCGAGCAGTACCGGGATGTGTTCGGGCCGGGGGGCCTGCGGATGTCCAGCCTCCGGGCCCATGGCCCAATCACCTTCGCCGAGTTACGCCGCTTCCTGATACACGTGAACCGCGTTCGACTCGTTCTCGTAGGTCTCGAATACCGAGCCCACGGCGGCTTGGCGCAACATGCGGTCCAGCGACAGATTCACGCCCACCAGCTTGAGGTCGCCGCCACAGGCCCGGCACTGGCGGAGCCGTTCCACCAGCACGCCCAAGCCCATCCAACTCACCAGGCGAACCCCGCTAAGGTTCACCACGAGGTTGCAGCGATGGGTCTTGATGCACCGCAGCAACTCCAGGCGGAGGATCTTCACGCCCTCCTCGTCAATGTCCCCTTCCAAACGAAGAATCGTCACCGGTCCCACATCCACGTGCTCAAGCTTCATTGGTTCGCTCCCCATTCCGCATGTCCTGTCCACTACCCACGCCGCTATGGCCGTCCCCGGGGGTTCCGGAGAAAAGCGCCGTCGCCATCTCTTTGAATTGCGGTTGATGCCGCTCCTGGAACGCTCGCCAGTGATCGCGGCTCCACAACTCGAGATACTCATCCACGCCGATCAACACCGCGTCGCGCTCCAGCCCGGCGTGCTCGCGCAGATGAAGCGGCACAGGGATTCGACCTTGCCGGTCGGGCCGAAGCTCCGTCACGCTGGCAAAGAGAAGCCGCCGGAAATCCAGCGCCTTGGCGTCCATGGACGAGTACTTGTTCACGTGCTCGCGAATCGTGTTCCACACATGCTGCGGGAAAAGGGAGATGGAGTGATCGTACCCGCGCGCCATGTACCACACCGCGTGACCCAGGACATCCATCGTATCGCGGATCTTGCGTGGCGCCGTTACGCGGTTCTTGTCATCGAGAACCGTATCGTACGTGCCGAAATACATCCGCCACCCTTTCCCACCACCTAAACCGAATTATTGGACTCAGAAACGCGTTTTCGCGTCACTTCGCACCCTACTCTACCACCCCGCCACCCTCTTGTCAAGATCTTTCTTCATTCGCAAACCCATGAAATCAAACGAGTTATCCCCTAAGAACCAACAATATATTGAGTCGTTTCTTGGACAAATGGCCTTGTAGACACAATATGTAGTGTCTTCCCACGGAATGAGGGATCAAGCCAGAAGCACGTCAACTTGCGCCCAGAAGTGGTTTTCGCAGGGCATGGGTGGTGGAAAAGGGTGGGGAAGGTCAGAACCGTCTTCCTTCGGAGACAACCACGTCACGAACGGGAGTGTGTGACGTGCCATGGCCTTCGAGGCTACCGGAGAGAGGTCCGCGCCACCGGCGAAAGCGGAGCCGTGATGCCGTTACTCAGCGGACGTACAGGCACATTGCAGGAGTATGAGTGTTTTGCATGAAATAGTGTGCTTCTGGAAATGAGGTGCGACAACGTGCGCACTTCCGGTAGCGGAACCCGTCTCGGCCCGTCGGCAGAAGACAGAACCCCTGAGGAGGAGCAAGGGCACCCCACGATACGCGCGTGCCGGGAAGGTCAAGAAGGCTGGTTGCTGACTACGAGGCGACCTGGGCGGTGTTCGTATCGCACTCGCCTTCGTACTCGCGTTCATACCATTCGCGCCACTTGGCGGCGTGGTTCTGAATCCAGTCCATAATGGCCTCGCTGCCGAGGTCACGATGCGCTTTTTCGGACTCGATCCATTTGTGCCGCAGCATCTCTTGGCGTTCGAGTTCGAGGATTCGCCGCAGGCGTTCGGCCCGCCATGCTACCGCACGGTTCTTGAGCCAGTCGGCGAGGGCGTCCTCAAGGCTCACCGGGCGGCCCCGCTGCGTTGAGAGCCAGTCCCGATACTCCATCACGGCCTTCTGTTCAGCCTTGCCCAAAGAGATAAGCATTGTAACGACCACCTCACGTGGAAAAGAAAGAAGACAGGACTTGTCTGGCAACAAGCTAATCTGTTGTCACAATCTTAGAAAAATGATATCACCTCCGACAACCGGATAAACTCTTAACAACTATGGTGTAGCACACTTCCCGGCTCATGTCAAGATTGGCCCCACCGTCGATCCTTTCGGGTCGAGCACCATATCCAGGTATGAGCATGCCAAGAGATCCTCCGGGTTGAGGTCAAAGGCCTTCTCAAGTCGGCGGATCAGCTCGAGTCCCTCGGCGTCGTTATGCTCGTGGGAAAGGACGGCCTCGAACTCGATGAACATTCCCAGGCCTTCGACACGGTCGAGGTGAATGCGCACGGTGTGCCACCAGTAGAGGCTTCGCACCTTCACAACCACGGCCAGCGTGCCGAGGGCGGCTTCGAGCACCGGCCGAACCGAACCCGGCACGCTGGCAATGTCGTAGTCGCAACCTCGGGCTTCCGCGGCGTCCGGCCGGCGGTAAAAGACGAGGTAGTCATCGCCGGGGTCGCTCTCCCGGAGCTTCAAGCGGCCCTCCGGCACCGGGAAATACGTGTCGCGCTGGACGATGTCGCCCTGAAACGTTGCCCCGAGGGCCTCGCATGCCTCTTCGGCAGAGGCGCGGTCATGTAGGCGGGCCTTAAGCTCGATGTTGCGCACTACACGAGAGACCTTTCGTGAGCGACGGCGGCGTCGAATTCCCTCAGGGCCTGGGTGAGATCCCCGCCTCGGAAGATGCTCGATGTGCCGAGAACGAAGATCTCGGCGCCGGCATTGGCCAGGATCGCCGCATTGCGCACATTGATATTGCCATCCACTTCGATCTTGGCGCGGAGCTTGCGATAACGGATGTTCTCGCTGAGGATGCGAACGCGGTCGAAAGCGCCCGGCAGTATGGTCTGGCCGGCATAGCCCGGATCGACCGTCATCACGAGCACACGATCCGCGTAGTCGAGCAGGTAGTCTAGGCGCAGGAGGGGCGTCGCGGGATTCAGCGAAACCCCGGGCGAGACGCCCAACTCGCGAATCTCGGCGAGGAGGCGCTGAACGTGATGCGAGGTCTCGACGTGCACCGTGATGCTGTCGCATCCGGCCTCCGCGAAGCGCTCGATATAGCGCTCAGGCCGGGTGATCATCAGGTGCCCGTTGCACGGCAGGTTGCAGCAATTCTTCACGGCTTTGACGAAATCGATACCGAGCGTGAAATTCGGCACGAATAACCCGTCCATGATATCGAAATGAAGCTCGTCGCACCCGGCGGTTTCCAGGGCCTTCAGGTCATCTTCGAGTCGCGCCAAGCGCGCGCACATGACCGATGCCGAATACATCAATTTACCGCTCACCTCAGATCTCCTACTGTTGCGCGTCCATCAAGAACCGCTCCACGGCGTCGCGCGTCGGCATCGACGGTTGCGCCCCGGCCGCGGTCGTTGCGAGGGCACCGACGGCGTTCGCCACGCGGAGCGCCTCGCGGCGCGGTAGGCTGCGCCAGTTCAGCGCCAACGCGGCCGTGAAGGCGTCGCCGGCCGCCGTCGTATCGACGGGCGACACGCGAAACGCCGGCACGTGGAACGTTTCGTGGCCATGGTAGAGCGCGCCTTGCGCGCCCAGCTTGATGACGACCTCGCGCGCACCGAGGTCCGACAGCGCCTCGGCGGCCTCGCGCGCGTGCTCGATCGAGTCGACCGTGATGCCGGTCATGGCCTCGGCCTCGGTTTCGTTCGGTGAAACCACGTCCGCCGCCCGCACGATGGCCTCCGGCACGGCCTGGGCCGGCCCGGCGTCGAGGATGGATACTACACCGTAACGCCTCGCCATATCGAGGGCCGCCTGGACTGTGTCGAGCGGTATCTCCAGTTGGAGCAGCACGGCGTCCATCTCCGCAAACAAGGCTCCGACGGCGTCGATATCGGCCGGCCGCAACTCGAGATTTGCGGATGGCACAACGACAATCGAGTTCTGTCCATCGTCGGCCACGCAAATCAACGCTGTGCCGGTAGGCTTGTTGGGATGCGACTTGAGATGCGAGACATCCACGCCTGCCTCGGCCAGCGAGCGCCGCTGCATCTCGCCGAAGGCGTCGTTTCCGACACAGCCGGCGAAGTACGTCGACGCACCCAACCGCGCCGCCGCCACGGCCTGGTTTGCACCTTTCCCGCCGCAAACGGTTTCGAAGGCGCGGCCGATGAGCGATTCGCCAGGCCGCACACAATGAGGCGCATGGGCGACCAGGTCAATGTTGGCGCTACCGATGACGAGTATCCGAGATGCTGTCATGGAAAGTCCTCTTCACATCAGCCTAACCGAGAAAGCGGAGACGGGTCTCCACTTGGGTCCGCTTGGGTCAGTTCCCGTTTGCTCGGTAATTCATTTCGCAACAGCCTTTGCATACCGGCCAGAGGCCCTTCCGGCACCGTTTGCGGAACGCGCGCATTCGAGCGCCGTTCCAGATGGCCTTGATCGATTCGCGGCGGATGTCGCCGGCCTTATAGATGAAACAAGGAAACACATCGCCCTTGCAGCCGATGAAGAGCGTCGTCCAGGGCGTTCGGCACTCGAATTGGCCGAGATCCTGGTCACCGGCATAGTACTCAACAACTTGATCGAGAGGCATCCGAGGCAATCGGACTTCAATGCCGGCACTCTGTGCCGCATCGAGGGTCTTGTGCAGCGCCCCTTCGAGGCGCGCACGCTCGATGCGCGGCAACCGGATGTCCGAGGCGCGTATTGCCGACGGATCGACATCGCCGAGGCGCCGGAAGTCGTGGAACCGGATCTCGAGCGTCAGGTTCAGCACGTCGGCCCCGATGTCGCGCGCCACGCGAGGCATCTCGTGCAGCACGTCCACGTTCGCTTCCTGGATGACCGTGGTCACGTGCACCATGGGCCAGCGCTGGCCGCGCTCGGTCCGGTAATGCGTCAGGTTCGAGATGGTCTCGGTAACGCGATCGAAAGCACCGTCGAGGCCGCGAATGGTGTCGTGCACCGCTCCCGGCGCATCCAGCGAGACGCCCAGGGACATCAGGCCTCGGCCGCCAAAACGCTTGGCCGCGAGTTCGACGCAGCGGCGCGCGCGCGCGGCGTTCAGCAGCGTGCAGTTCGAGATGCAGTGGGTCATCCGCCGGGCGCATGCGTACTCGAGCAGATCGAGAAAGTCGCTGCGTACCCAGGGCTCGCCGCCCGTGAACGTGACGAGGCTGAACCGCCCCGTTTGGTCGATGACGCGCTTCCACTCCTCCGTCGAGAGTTCGCCGCGTTTCTGTTCTTCGGGTAAGGCTTCCTTAAGCCACTCGATGTACTGGCACATCCGGCAGCGGAGATTGCAGCGGCGCGTTACCTCGAGGTAATAGTGGATCGTCGGAAACGCGTAGCCGCCTCGAAACAGGCGGTACGGCACGCCGCTATGGAGCAGGAGCGCCAGTCGGTAGAGCGATGCAAGACTCACACGTTTGTTCGGTTCTTGGCCCATAGCAGCGCGCCCATGGCGCTATTCCTTCGGTTGGCCTCGTTTCAGCAGCGGCCTCAGCGGACACTCGGCGCACTTCGGCTTCCGCCGGCAGTAGTCCTTTCCGGTGTACACGATCAGGCCGTGGAACTCCTTGAACCTCGCCACGTCCGCGTCGAGATTGGTCTCAAACAACGCCCGCAGCTCCTCATAGCCGATGTCCGGCCGCACAAGGCCGTGCCGGCTCAGTATCCGACGCGTGTAGGCATCGACGACGAACACCGGCTTCTCGCAGGCGTACAGCAGCATATCGTCGGCGGTTTCCGGGCCGATGCCCTTGACTTCGAGCAACTCGGTGCGCAGATCCCTCAGCGGCCGCGCAGCCATGCGCGCCATGCTGCCGCGGTAACGCTCGACAAGGTAGTTGCAGAAGCTCGCCAGCCGCTTGGCCTTCACGCGAAAGTAGCCCGATGGCCTCAACGCTTCCTCAAGCTGCACCGTCGGGCACTCGAGTATCGCTTTGGCCCTGAGCAACCGCTCGCGCTTGAGGTTCGCGATGGCCTTCTCGACGTTCGTCCACGCGGCGTTCTGCGTCAAAATCGCGCCCACGGCAACCTCGAAAGGCGTATCACCAGGCCACCAGTGCGTCGGGCCGTACCGTTTCTCGAGCAGCGCATACATGTGCTCGAGCGTCTCTCTCATGGGCCGTGATCGTCTCATGCGCTCGGCTACTTGGCCTCCTTCTTGCGCACGGAGACGGGCGCGTGGGCGCCTTCCTCGGTCTCGTCGGACAGACTGCCGAGGTTGACCGCGAACTCGAGGTATCCGATGCTCTGGATCAGGCCGAGCCGCTGACCTTTGGGCACGGCGCTGTAGGCCTGCTCGAGCGGCGCCTCGAACTGCGTCTTGCCGATGGTCACTTTGACCACATCGTGTTCTTTGAATCCCATGCCGGCGAGGTGCTCATAGGAGATGTTCGTGATCATGTTGCCGTAGGAGTCGACGCGTACGACGGTACCGGAGATCGTGTCACCTTCGATGCGCGGCTCGCCGAAATCGATGGCCTGAAGCGTGTCGATGCGATCGCCCACCTCTTCGAGCGGTGTGCCGGACGCCAGGCTGGCCGCTACCGGCCCGAAGATGTCGCGCCCGTGGAAGGTGTGCGACACCTTGCCTTCGCGCCAGAGCGCGCGATTCGTGCACTCGCGCAGTTCCACCGTGCCGTATTTCTGCGCCACCAAGGAGAGCAATCCGTTATCGGGCCCAACAAAGAGCTGGCCCGACTCGGTTTCGAGGACGACGCACTTCCGATCCGATCCGACGCCGGGATCGACGACACAGCAGAAGGTCGTGCCTGCCGGGAACTCCTTGCAGACTTCCATGAGCATGTAGGCGCCCGTGGCAATGTCGAAGGAGGGCACCGAGTTGGTGAGCGTGTCGATGCGCGCCTGCGGAAACTTGGTGTAGATCGCTCCTCTGAGCGCGCCCGCATAGAGCGAGTCGGTTCCGTAATCGGTATGCAGAATCACGAGTCCGTTCGGCTTCGTCTCCGACCACACCGGACCCGCGACCAGGCACACGAGACTGATGAGCAGCAGCTTGCGCATGAATCCTTCCTCCTGTTCGCGGGCCATTCTACACGGAGCGCCCGTGTCCGCGCATCTGGAGTCCTGCACGCTGACGATGCCGGCTCACTCGAGGCTGGCGGCAGACTGACTGTGCCGGAGGAAGGCCTCGGCGTGGCGCACGCCGACTTCGCGGCCTCGGAACGCGTGCATGCGTTCGTGGAGCGTGTAGAATCCGCCGACGGGATTCTGGCTGGCGTGGGCGAGGTTCGCCTCCCGCTTGCGCTGCTCCACGGAGGTGATATCGACGTAGTGCGTCGGTGCGAAAAGCTGCGTTTGACCGCCGCTTTCCACCTCATAGTAGTAAAAGCTGAAACGTCGGTCCAGGGCTTCCCAAGCATCGTACACCAACAGGCCCGCGATCCGGTGGTCCCGGTGCGAGTCGACGGGCCACTGCGTCAACACGAGATCGGGATCCTCCTCCTCGATGAGGGCGCGCACGGTCGCGTACCATGCCGCGTTGAGCTCGGTAGCCCCATCGATCTGGCCGACGAACACCGGCCGCGCGCCCAGGATGCCACATGCCGCCTCGGCTTCGGCCGTGCGAACGCGCGCCGCCTCGTCATGGGTTGTGCCGTCGATGCCGGCCTCGCCACGCGTCAGGTACATGGCGACCACCTCGTGGCCGGCGTCGGCATACAGCGCCATGAGGCCCCCGCAGCCGCTCTCCGGATCGTCGGGATGCGCGCCGAACACGACGACCTTGAGGCTTGTGTCGGCGGCCTGTGCGTCAGCCAGCGGCAATCCGAGGGCCGACGCGAGCACGCCCGAACGGCGCAACGCGTCTCGACGAGTCATTTCGTCCATGGCTTCCTTTCGATGGTTTCTCGGCGGGCGCCTCGGCGCGTTACGCGAGTGTGAGGAACACCAACAAGGCGTGCAGATACACCGCGCCGCCGATCCAGGCCGGTACGCAACAGACAACGATGAGCGCCACGGCTGTCCGTCGCGACGATCTCGTGAGGAGGCCGTATGCGCCGATGCTTGCCAGCAACAGGCTAAGGATGGCGAAGGATGCTATGAGTATCAGCGATACGGGCCACTCGACAGCCTCGGACAGGTACGGCGGATCATGATAGAACAGGACCGGCAAGGCCCAGAGCAGGGCCGGCGCCAGGCCTTGAAACACGAGGGCCAACACGGGGAGTTCCCAATGCCACCGGCTCTTCATAGCGCGCAGTCCTCCACTCGCAATCCGCTATCCCCGTTGCAGACGGCCTCGGATTCATACATGAGCTTCGCGGCGTTCAGGTGCCCGAGCGAGAAGGGCTGCGCCTGCCCGAACCTCAGGCGCATCAGCCGGTTCGATTCGTCCACGGCGGGCCGGAGCGTCTCGCCCCGTACCCACCGGCGCAGGAAGTAGAAGTAGAACACCGACGACGCGCTCTTGCCGGGATGGCCGACATACGCCTTGGCGCCCAGCCGCAGCCACTCCGGCGCCTGCGGCAGGTTGTGGCATCCCGTGTTGTACACGAGGTGCAGATGCGCTCGCCGCTCGGCCGGCAGGTAAGTTACCCAATGGAGCACCTTGTTGGTGTGCGCCAGCACAATCAGATCGACCTGCGGATAGGCCTCGAGGGCCTTGTTCAGGCGATCCACGAAGGCCTGTCGCTGGCCGTCGCTGTTCGATTGCGTGAAGTACCACGATTGATCGTAGTAACGCCGCAAATACCCAACGGTCGAGATCTTCGATCCCCATTTCTGGAACGGCGTCACATTGTCGCGGATGGCCAAGGCAGCTCGATTCTCGCGGCCCGGCGGAACGCGCGTGTCGAAAAAGACGCGTTCCGTGAAGAACACGACGACCAGATAGGCCACGCACGGCATCAAGACCGCCACCGCGATAGCGCTTCGCTTACGCATCAAGTCCTCCACACCGGGCCACGAATCGGCGCGCCATGATGGCACATTGGGTGCTCGCGGTGCACGCAATGGCCGCGGCCAAAACGGCAGTGCCCACAGGATGGGAAGGATGGAACCGATC
Source organism: Candidatus Hydrogenedentota bacterium (assembly GCA_036769985.1). Lineage (GTDB taxonomy): Bacteria > Hydrogenedentota > Hydrogenedentia > Hydrogenedentales > SLHB01 > DAIPKA01. Next base: position 40,561 of record DAIPKA010000026.1, read on the forward strand.
GGACGGATCGGTCCGATCCGTCCGATGAAGTCGACGGAGCCCATTCTTCCCTTTCTCGTCCGCTCTTCCGTCGATTCCACGCTTTCCCAATAGGCGGGGGTGTGCTATAGTCGCCTAAGCCCACAACTTCGAGCGTGAACGTTCGTGTGGGAGAGGGGATTGCTGGTTCCTCGGCCGAAGCCGGCGAGAACAGGGAGGCGTACGATGCGAAGGGTTCTTATCATCTGTTTGGCAGTGGGCTGTGGCGTATGGGTGGCGGGCTGCCGGGCCTCGAGACCGCCTGATCCCGAGCCAAATGCGGCGAATGCCGTTCCGGCAACACTCGTGCACGGAAACAACCAGTTCGCCTTCGACCTCTACGCCAAGATGGCCAATTCGCCGGGCAATCTCTTCTTCTCGCCGCACAGTATCTCGACGGCGCTGGCCATGACCTACGCCGGTGCGCGTGGTACCACGCGCGAGCAAATGCAGCAGGTACTGCATTTCCCGGAAGACGACGCGTCGGTACATGCCGGTTTCTCGGCGCTTCTCGACCAATGGGCTGCGGACGAGGAGAAGGGCGGCTGCATATTGCGAAGCGCGAACGGCCTCTGGGCGCAGAAAGGCTATCCATTCTCCAAGCCGTATCTTCGCGTTCTCCGCGAATCCTACGGCGCCGAAGCGGACAACGTCGATTTCAGGGCACATGCCAACGCCGCGGTCGCCGCGATCAACGAGTGGGTAGCCGAAGCCACGGAAGAGAGGATTCGGAACATTGTCAGTTCAGGCAACATCGACGAATGGACACGCCTTGTCCTCGCAAACGCCGTCTACTTCAAAGGCGACTGGAAGTACCCATTCAAACCCTCTGGCACGTACCCGGGCAAATTCCACATGACGCCGGATGCCACGGCACCGGTGCGGCTCATGTGCCAGACGGACCATTTCAGTTACGCCGAAACGGACTCGCTCCAGGTGATCCAGCTTCCGTACAAGGGCGGCCTTTCGATGGTCGTTGTGCTGCCCAAGAAGGTTGACGGCTTGGCAGAAGTGGAGCGGGCGTTGACGTCCGAGGTCTGCGAGACACTGCTGAGTACCATGCGTACGGAGGAGGTAGTCCTCTTCATTCCGGAATTCCGGATGGAATACGGCATTGAACTCGGTGACACGCTCGAGGCAATGGGTATGGTCGACGCCTTTGGCAACAGCGCGGATCTCTCCGGAATGGTTGACCACTCCAAGCGCCCTGATGATCCCCTATACGTGTCCGCCGTCTTGCACAGGGCCTTTGTGGAGGTCAACGAGGAAGGTACAGAAGCCGCCGCTGCCACCGTTGTTGTAGATGCCCCGAAATCGGAAGTGCTAAGACAGGAGAAGAGGCCGGTGACTTTCTGTGCAAACCATCCCTTCTTGTTCCTCATCCGCGACACGCGCTCGGGCAGCATCCTCTTCATGGGCCGATTCGCAGGGCCGGCGTCATGAAGATGCGAACCACGAATGAACTCGAATACACGTCAATATGAACGGAGAAAGTGCGAATATTCACGTATATCAACGTTGATTCGTGGTTCAAAAGGGGCCAGTGGCAACAACGGCGGAGGCAAGGCAGATGGGAGATGAGGCACGCGAGTTGCCGCTTAAGGACGAGGTCCATCGCGTCGTGGGGTGTGCAATGGAAGTACTGAATGAACTGGGCCACGGCCTTCTCGAGAAACCGTATGAAAACGCGCTGGTGGTCGAATTCGGATTGCGAGACATATTGTACAGACAACAGCCTCGCTTCGAAGTCCTGTACAAAGGCGTGAATGTCGGCGATTACATACCGGACCTGGTGTGTTTCGACCAGCTCGTCGTCGACGCCAAAGTGATCGACCGAATAACGGACCACGAGGTCGGCCAGATGCTGAACTATCTCAAGATCACCGGACTGAAGGTGGGCCTCATCTTGAACTTCCGGCGTGCCAAACTTGAGTGGAGACGCGTCGTCTTGTGAGATATGAACCACGAATGAACTCGAATGCACGCTAATATGAACGGAGAAAGTGTGGTTATTCACGTGTATCAACGTTGATTCGTGGTTCAAAAGGGGCCAGTGGCAACAACGGCGGAGGCAAGGCAGATGCTGAACTACCTCAAAATCACCGGATTGAAGGTTGGCCCTATCCTGAACTTCCGGCGTGCCAAACTTGAGTGGAGACGCGTCGTCTTGTGAGATATGAACCACGAATGAACTCGAACGGACGCCAATGAGATGTGCGCTTCTCTTCCCCTAACCTGCCATGCCTTGACTTGGGCGCACGCGCGGTTTGAAAATGCCCTTGGTATGTGTGAGACGTGCAAGGACCACACGCGTGATGAGTGAACGCTCCTGCGAAACGAGGCATCTGCACCGCCTTGACGCGCTGAGGATAGGCGCCGTCGATGGCGCGCCGGCAGAGCCCTGGCGTATGCGCTTGTCGATCGACCGGGCGTCGAGCTATCGAGAGCGCCGGCTGCGCGCCTCATCGATCAACTTCGCGAAGAGTGGCTGGATTGCGCGCTGGTGCCGGCTATGGACGCGGTACAGCAGCCGTTGTGCCGGGTGATTCCGGGCATGGGCGTGTGCAGTCGGGCGACCGACCCACTTGTACACCTCTTGTCACGCCCCGAGCTGAGCGCGCTCAACCGCGTCGCGGTGCATGCGGATGCCGCCGGCGTTGCCGCCTATGCGCGTGTCATCCTCAAAGAGCGCTTTGACGCAACACCGGAATTCGTAATGTTTTCGGTTTCGCATACCGACCTCTCGGATTTCGATGGCCTGCTCGTGCTGAACACATTGCCCGTCGACAGGACCGGCTTCGACGTCCATGTCGATATCGGCGCCAACCCTTGTGCTCCGGTGGAATCAGCGGCGCGCCTTCTGAAAGAATGCCGCTGTCGGAATCGAGGAGCGGCATGATGGAGCCGGTGTACTGTAAGGCCTGCGATCATGAGATTGACCGTCGGGAGAAACGGTGTCCGCATTGCGGCGTCCTCTACCCGGCGAATCCGAGCTGGAACGGTTGGGGCGTGGACTGGCGCACGCGGGCCACGCTGGCGGGATGGCCGCTGGTGCACGTGTCCTTCGGGCGCGACATGTACGGCCATTGGCGCGTTGCCAAAGGCATCATCGCGATTGGCCAGTTCGGTTTCGGCCTCATCACCATCGCGCAGTTCGGCGTGGGTCTGCTCTTCGGCTTCGGCCAAGCCCTCCTCGGCATGACGGGTATTGCGCAGTTCGCGATCACGGCCTACTTCGCGTTGGGCCAGATCGCGGTGGGCAACATCGCCATCGGCCAGGTTGTCCTGGGCCGCTACGGCCTCGGTCAGGTGGGCCTCGCCGAGCACTTGTGGAGCGCCACGGTCAAGGATCCGGCGGCGGTGGCATTCTTCAAGCCGTGGATCGCATGGCTGGGATTCTGACGCGGCGCCGCGTTGGGGAAGGATCTATGCCTTCCCGCTGTTTCCTCTATGGCATGAACACGACAACAAACATAGCGGAAAGGGCTGATGATGGCTTGATGATTCGCCCGTGGCGCGCGGCCGGGTTCCTGGCGATGTGCGCAGGCGTGGCGATGATCGGCTGCAACCGTTCCGTCGAGGCGAGGGCTATGCCGGAAACCGATTCACACCAAGAGGCTCGCGAGTTACAGGATGCCACCTTCGCGGCCGGATGCTTTTGGGGCGTCGAGGCGACCTTCAGCAAGGTGCCGGGCGTGGTATCCACCGAGGTGGGTTACACCGGCGGCACGTCGGCCAATCCGACGTACGAAGACGTGTGCTCGCACACCACCGGCCACGCCGAAGCCGTCCACCTCAGGTACGATCCGGAGGCAGTGACCTACGAGCAGCTCTTGAGCGTGTTTTGGCAATGCCACGACCCGACCTCGTGGCATCGGCAAGGGCCCGACGTCGGTAGCCAATATCGCTCGGCGATCTTCTTCCACACGCCCGAGCAGGAGGCCGCCGCCACGGCGTCGAAGCGCGCGCTGGATGAGTCCGGCCAGTATGACCGGCCTGTGGTTACCGAGATCGTGGCCGCGCCGACGTTCTACCGCGCTGAGGAATACCACCAGGGATACTTGGCGAAGCGCGGCCTGCACGGCTGTCGCGTCGAGCTGTAGGCCTCACCGCGTTCTCGCTCGGTTGGCATTTGGCCGTGGCGCTCGCCTATTATCCCTTTGACTCGCCGGCGCGCATTGAGAAGGCTCCGGCGACGGACGAGGGATAGCGATGAACGCGCCAATACTCACACGCCGTACCTTCTGCCGAGGACTCGTCGCCGCCGCGCCCATCGCGGGCTTGGTCTCCGCTGCTCAGGAAACGTTTCGCCTTCGCTACATCCTCGCGTCGAGCCTCTACGGCCGCCTGGACTTGGCCGAGATCCTGCCCGAAGTCCGGAAGACCGGCGCCGAATACATCGATATCTGGCCCGAAGGCCACGCGAACCAGCGCGAACAGATCGAGGCCATGGGGCTCGACGCCTTCGATGCGCTGCTCGATAAGCATAGCGTGCGGCTCGGCATGCTCACGCACTACGACCTCGGCCCCTTCGGACTTGGCGACGAAATGCCGGTGGCCAAGCGATTCGGCGCCTCCATCATCATCTGCGGCGGAGAAGGGCCCAAAGGCCTCGAAGGCGACGCGCTCAAGGCAGCCGTCCGGACCTTTGCGGAAGAGATGAAATCGCACGTGGCCGCCGCCGAGGAGGCCGGCGTAACCATCGGCATCGAGAACCACGCCAACAATCTCATCGAGAGCCCGGACTCGATGCGCTGGCTCGTCGAGGCATGCGACTCGCCGCACCTCGGCATCGCCCTGGCCCCGTATCACCTGCCGCAAGAGCCTGAGGCCATCGCTGGGCTCATCCGGGACCTCGGCGGCCGGCTCGCGCACTTCTACGCGTGGCAATATGGCATGGGCTGCCACACGAAGCTGCCGAAGGAACAGGAACTGCTCCAGATGCCCGGTCGGGGCGATATGGATTTCAAGCCGATCATTGCAGCATTGAAGGCCATCGGCTACAGCGGCTGGACAAGTATCTTCATGCATCCGGTGCCGAGAGGCATTCCGATTCTGCCTACGGCCGGCGAAGTCACGTCCGAGATCAATCATGCGCGAGACTACCTCGAGGCGTGTGTAAAGGCGTGCGCCTGACGGCGGCACAACTTCGTGAAAAGGAGTGGAGCTATGGACAAGGTATTGGTTGTCGTCGGGGACGCCACGGAAACCGTGGACACACTGTATCCGTACTATCGGCTCATCGAGGCCGGTCTCGAGCCGGTGGTGGCGGCCCCCGAGAAGCGCCGCTACCAGATGGTGCTCCACGAGGTGAAGCCCGGCTGGACCATCACCAAGGAATGGGAAGGTTACACCATCGAGGCCGACATCGCGTTCAAGGATGTCAAACCGGAGGAGTATCTCGGCATCTTCTTCTCGGGCGGGCGGGCGCCCGAGTACATCCGCTACGACGAGGCCCTCGTCCGCATCACGCGGCACTTCTTCGAGACGAACAAGCCGATTGCCTGCGTCTGCCACGGCGTCGAGATTCCGGCCTACGCCGGCTGCGTGAAAGGCCGCCGCATGGCCACCGTGGCCAAGTGCAAGTTCGATCTCGAAGTCTGCGGCGGAACCTTCGTCAACGAGCCGTGCGTCATCGACGGCAACCTCATCAGCGGCCGCACCTACCACGATCACGGCCACTACATCGGCCCCTGGATCGCCCTCCTCGAGAAGGCTCGCGCCGCCAGCGCCCAGTAATCAGCAGCGCCGGAGAATCTCCATCGAGCGCGGGGCGAGCGTCCAGCGGCTTTGTGGCGCGCCGGTTGGCGTGCCGGTCGCGGCGTAGGTGTCTCGCGTGGCTACGTCGACAGGCGATTGTCCATAGTTGGCGAGGACGAGGTAGACGTCGCGGTTGGCGAAGACCGAGGCCACGACACCCGGGGGCAATGGCTCGGCGAATAGGCCGCTATCGCGGATCTCGAGCCACGCCCAGGTTCCTTCCTCGACGAGCGGCAAGTACTGCTCGAGCCAACGCCGGTGCGTCGGCCGCGTTTCGGGCCTGCCCGGAATGGAGTCCCACGCGCTGTAGGAATACGGCCCGTCCGGATGCGCCTGGTACTGCTCCCACGCCTCGCGGCACAAGCGACGCCAGAAGTCGTTCTCGTTGTCCGAGTAGGCAATGCCGGGCACCATGCCGCGTTCGCCCGTGAAGGGCCGGCCCGCCTGAAGGACGGGGAATTGCAGGTACGGCACGGCGTGGAGGTAGGGCTCGTCCGGATTGCCGATCGTCGTGAACGTCATGTCGGGACACGGCACGAGATACGGCGGGTAGTTCTTGACGGTTTCGCGCATGGTGTCGAGATTGCCGACGCCTTCGCCTACCCAGAGGTAATCGTACACCTTGGCGCCGCGCGTCATGGGCTGCTCGGCGGCGTTGACGTGAAGCTTGAGGATACCGCCCCGGCGTTTGACCTCGGCGTAGAGCAGGCCGAGGAGATCCGCGAAGGCGCCGTCGTAGTCCGGGCTTTCTTCGAAGGCAAGCACCTCGTCGGATGTGGCTGGCCCCCGGCCGTTGTGCGCGTTGGCCAAGTAGCCGCCGTCGTTGTACAGGCCATCGGCGCCGTAGTCATCGAGTACCGCCATCACGCGCGGAAGCAGGTAGGCCCGCCAGCCTGGACTCGCCGGCGAACACCGCGCCATGTTCCAGTAGCCGAGGACGAGGTAATCGCCTTCGCGCGACCACTCGGGCCGGAAGTCCGGATCGGTGCGTTGCAGGAAACCGGTAGACACGTAGAGCAGAATCTTCATGCCGCGCCGATGCACCATGTCCACAAACCGGCGGAATCCTTCCGGATTTACCGCGCTCAGTTTGTGGCCGCCGAAGAGGCGGAGCGAATCGTTCCAATCATCGAACACCTGGATGAGTTGGATGCCGTGGTCGCGCAGGCGGTCGAGTTCCTCTTCGTCATAATCGTTGGGCGCCCACCGTTTCTCGCTCGGATACTCGCCGAGGTTGTAGCAGGCCTGCGCCGGCAGGTAGTCCGTCACCAAATGCTTGCGCATGCACGTCCGGACGGCGCGTTCGCAGCATTGGATGCTCTCGAGCCGCCGCCGGTGGTCTTCGGCTTCGTAGGAGACCAGGATCGCCGGGTGGTCGGGGCCCGGGGCCGCGCTCGATGCGGCCATGGCCGAGCCGTGCACGCCCGTGGCTGCCAGGCCCGTGAATCCGCCGCCCACCCCAAGCCTCAAAAAGTCCCGCCGCATCATGTTTCGTCCTCCGATTGTCCGTCACCCTACGGAACTGCGCTTGACGAAAAGCGCCCAGTCCCATTTCATAGAGTACGCACTTGGGACCGCCGCTGCACCTTTCTCGGCTGGCCGCCTTCATGGACTCCCTACGGCGCGCCAAATGGACTGGCCCAATCCAGAATGGTATACTTGGCCGAAGGTGAAGTGGGACGAACGAATCGCTGCGGCTTTAGGCGCGTTGCCGGGCGAGGTCGAGCAGCTTGGGCAGCCCGGGCGCAGCATTCCGAAGCCTCAAGGTGCGAATAGGATGCCATCGACCGCCCGAGGCGACGGGCGGTCGTGTTGGAGGGCGTTTTCGCCGTTATGTTGTGCGAGAAATGTCACAAGAACCTGGCGACGACGCGGTATGCCGAAGTCGTGGATGGGAAGGTGAAGGAACTTCACCTATGCGCGGACTGCCTTGCCAAGCATCAGTCCGAGTCGGGCGCGGGCTTCGAGTTCACGAAGCCCGTCCTGGCCGGCAAAGGACCGCGCGAGGCCCAGTCCACCTCCGCCCGGCCGCCGCGGCAGCGCGTCCAGCGGCAGCAGCGCCAGGTGCGCTGCCGCTACTGCGGCCAGACGCTCGACCAGGTGTTGAAGTCCGGGCGGATGGGCTGCAGCACCTGCTATGAGACTTTCGGCGAGTACCTGGACACGCTGCTGCAGGACCTGCAATTGGGGCTCCGCCATCGCGGCAAGGCTCCCCACGTAGACGATCTGCGCGCCCGCATGCACGCGGACCTCCAGACCAAACGCGCCCTGTTGCGAAGCGCCTTACGCACGGAGAACTATGAAGAGGCGGCCTGCCTGCGCGACGAGATCCGCGTGCTCGAGCAGGAATTGGTCGCCCCGGGAAAGGACGCCTAACGTGGCGTCAGAGCTCATCGATAGGAGCAGCGCCTGGCTGTCCGGCGAGGGGCCGGAAGCGGCCGTTGTCGTTGGCAGCGAGTGTAGTTTGCTCCGTGACCTTGCCGATTTCCCTTTTCTGCCGCGATGCTCGGACAGCGAGAAGGCGTCCATTGAAGAGCGCATTGTGGGCGTTCTGACGAGCGTGGGCTTGCTGGACGAGGGCCGTTTCTATTCACTGGCCTCGATCGATTGCGAGGCCGAGGCCCAGATCCTGGCTGAGCGGCGGTTGGTGACCTATGCCCGGGCCGAGGACATCGATTTGCCGCGCGCGGGCCCTGGCCGCCTGTTGGATCGGCCCGAGCAGCGAGAGCTTTCCGCAACGCCCGTCACCGCGCCCCAAGGCGTCTACGTGGCCGACGACCATAGCATGAGCGTCATGATCAACGGCCCAGAGCATCTCTGTGTCCGTGTCCTTGTGTCCGGTCTTCAGCTCCAAGAGGCCTGGGCACGACTCAACATGGCCGATGATACGTTGGCGTCTGCCCTGGACTTCGCGTTCGACGAGCGATACGGATACCTCACCGGCGATCTGGCGTATGCCGGCACCGGTTTTCGGATCAACGTGATCCTGCACTTGCCCGCGTTGGCCATGACCAATGCCGTGCATAGCTTGGCGGATTCCGCCAAGACCCGCCGCCAGCGGCTCCAGGGCGTTCGGCCCATGGTGGCCGTCCGCCTCTGCCCTCGACCCGTGGCAACGAATGAAGTTGCTTCGGACTCTGCGCCGGTCAAGCACCTGGTCGGCATTGTGAGTGAGGCTATCTACGGTGACCTCTCCGGAGCCTTGTGCGCCGCCGCCGAGGACGCCCGTGGCGACTTGTATATGCTCTCGAACACTGTCACGCTGGGCGTGTCCGAGGAGGAGTTGGTCTTCGACCTACGGCATTTCGCCGCCGAGATCGTTAAGGAGGAACAACAGGCACGCGAGACCCTGCTGAAGGAGGGCGCGTTGCGCATTGAGGATCGCGTGGCCCGGGCCGTAGGACTAGCCCGGTCGGCGCGGCTCCTCAGCCTCTCGGAGGCCCTCGACATGCTTTCGTCCATCCGATTGGGGGTCGCAACGGGATTAGTGAGCGACCATCGGATCGTTGATATCAATAGGTTATTGCTCGATGTTCAGAACGGCCACGTCCGTATGAAGGCCGGTGGGCCCTGCGACGAATGGGCTGTGAGCCGTGAACGGGCAAACATGATTCGCGCCCGGTTCTGCCCGAACTGAGCGCCAACGAACCTGTGAGGATAAGCAGCGTATGTGGGAACGATTCACAGAACGCGCCAAACACGTCGTCAGTACGGCCCGTGAGGAAGCCACGCGGCTCGGCAGCGAGTATGTGCGCACCGAGCACATCCTCCTCGGCTTGTGCCGGGAACCGGAAGGCATCGCCGCCCGCTCCCTCGAGAACCTGGGGGTGGACATTGAGGCGTTGGCCCTGGAGATCGAGCAGCAGGTGCAGCCGGGGTCATCCGTGGTGTCGGGCGACGATATTGCGTTCACGCCCCGGGCGAAGAAGGTGCTTGAACTGGCCGTGGACGAAGCCCGGCGGTTCAACCACAGCTACATCGGTACGGAGCACATTCTCCTCGGCTTGCTCAAAGAGGGCGAGGGCATTGCGGCCAAAGTTCTTCAGGACATGAAGGTGGATCTGGGCCGTGTGCAAGCCGAGATCATCCGCTTGCTCGGCGATCAGGCTCCGCAGACCGGAGGGGCGCAGACCGGCGCCAGTCGAAAGTCGCAGACCCCCGCGCTGGACACCTTCGGTCGCGATCTGACCGTCCTCGCCCTCGAAGGCAAACTCGATCCCGTTATCGGCCGCGAAGCCGAGATCGAGCGCGTCATCCAGGTGCTGAGCCGGCGAATGAAGAACAACCCCGTGCTCATCGGCGAGGCCGGCGTTGGCAAGACGGCCATCGTCGAGGGCTTGGCACAGGCCATTGTCGCCGGCGAGGTGCCCGACCTTCTACTGAACCGTCGGGTGCTGACCCTGGACTTGGCCGGCGTCGTGGCCGGCACAAAGTATCGCGGCCAGTTCGAAGAGCGCCTCAAGGCCGTCATGAAGGAGATTCGCCGAGCCGACAATATCATCCTGTTCATTGATGAGCTGCACACCATCGTCGGCGCGGGTGCGGCCGAAGGCGCCGTCGACGCCGCCAACATGCTCAAACCCGGCTTGTCGCGCGGGGAACTGCAATGCATCGGCGCCACGACCATGGATGAATACCGCAAGCATATCGAGAAGGACGCCGCCCTCGCTCGCCGTTTCCAGACTATCCTCGTGGAGGCCCCTACCGTCGATGAAACCGTCAGGATCATCAAGGGCCTGCGCGACAAGTACGAGGCCCACCACCGCGTCAAGTTCTCCGACGAGGCCGTTGTGGCGGCGGCGCGCCTCTCCAATCAGTACATCACGGACCGCTTCCTGCCCGACAAGGCCGTTGACGTCATCGACGAGGCCGGGGCACGCGCTCGCCTTAAGGCCACCACGAGGCCTCTGGAACTAAAGGACTGCGAACGCGAAATCGAACAAGTTACCCAAGAGAAGGAGGCCGCCATCCGGCGTCAGGAGTACGAAAAGGCCGCCCGATTGCGCGACACGGAACGCAAACTCATTGCGGATCTCGAGGACCGCAAACGGAATTGGGAGAAACAACGCGATTCCTCGGAGACGGAGATCACGGCCGAAGACATCGCGTACATTGTCTCGAAATGGACCGGTGTGCCCCTCACCAAGATCGAGGAAACCGAGTCCGAGCGGCTCCTTCGCATGCGCGAGGAGTTGCACAAGTACATTGTCGGCCAAGAGGAGGCCATCGACGCGGTCACCCGTGCAATCCAGCGTTCGCGCGCCGGCCTGCGAAGCAAACGTCGGCCCGTCGGCTCGTTCCTGCTTCTCGGGCCTACCGGCGTCGGGAAGACCCTGCTGGCTAAGACCTTGGCCGGATTCCTCTTCGGCAACGAGGAGGCCCTCATCACCATCGACATGTCGGAGTATATGGAGAAGTTCGCCGTCTCGCGCCTCGCCGGTGCGCCCCCCGGCTACGTCGGCTACAACGAGGGCGGCCAGTTGACCGAGCAGGTCCGGCGCAGGCCCTACTCGGTCGTGCTATTCGACGAGATCGAAAAGGCCCATCCCGATGTCTTCAACTCCCTGCTACAAGTGCTCGAGGAAGGGCAGATGATGGATGCCACGGGGCGCCGCGTCGACTTCTCGAACACGGTCGTCATGATGACGAGTAACGCGGGCGCGCGGCGCATCGGCCGCAACACGACGGTCGGATTCCATCGCGACACGCAGGCCGAGGAATACAAGCGCATGCGCGAGCGGGTGATCGAGGAAGCGCGCAAAGTCTTCAATCCTGAATTCATGAACCGGGTGGACGAGGTCTTGGTTTTCCACCACTTGACGCACGAGCATCTCCTCGGCGTCGTTGACATCCAGGTCAGGGAAGTGATAGAACGCGTCCTCGAAAAGGGCATCGAAATGGAGCTGACGCCGGAGGCCCGGGAGTTCCTCGTTCGTGTGGGCAGCGATGAGCAATACGGGGCGCGTCCCCTGCGCCGGGCTGTTCAACAGCATATCGAGGATCCGTTGTCCGAACTTCTCCTGCGGGGCACCGTGACCGAAGGCTCCAAACTGGTGGTTCAGCCCTCCAACGAGGAAGAGAAACTCCACTTCGACGTGGTATCGGTTGCAGAAGGGGTTACCGCTTGAAGAACATTGCCTCCGCCATCATGGTTGTGGTCGCGGTCGGATTGAGTTCTGCGGCGCTGGGGCAGGACTGGATCGGCCGCGATGTGGGTGAAATCCGGTTCGAAGGGCTCGAACGCATCAGCGAGAAGCTCGTCCAGTCCCAGCTCGAGACTCAGGCCGGGAAACCCTACAATCCCCGTGCCGTCGCCCGAGACATTCGCCGCCTCTACGATCTCGGCTACTTCGACCACATCGAAGTTGCCGGCGATGTCGATGCCGGAAAACTCGTCCTCACCTTCGCGTGCGTCGAGAAACAGCTCATCGAGGAAGTCCGGATCATGGGAAACGACAAGGTCCGGTTGCGCCAAATCCGCGGGGTCCTGACCTGGAGGGAAGGCGAATCCTTCGTGCCGGACGCCTTTGACGACGAACGGCAGGCCATTCTTGACCTCTACCAAAGCAAAGGCTTCCCGAACGCCCGCGTCGACATCGTGGTCGACGATGCCGGCCCCGGGCGCGTCCGCCTCTCCTACATGATCGATGAGGGGAAAAAGGCCCGAATCAGCGGCATCAGCTTCGAGGGCAATGAGGCTCTCTCTGCGCGCAAGCTTCGACGTATCGTGAAGACGCGTCGCGCCTGGTGGTTCATCGGCGGCAAGTACGACGAAACCAAGTTCGAGGCCGATCTCGACAAGATCGTCGAGGAATACGGCAACGTTGGCCGCCTCGAGGCCGAGGTCGACGGAACCACGTTCGACTACTCGCCCAACGGGAAGCATCTCAGGATCACGATCGGCTTGGCCGAAGGCGCCGAGTACAGCGTCGAATCCCTCGACGTCGCCAGCAATACCGTGTTTGACGACGACGAGATGCTCGACACCATCCAGGTGCAAGCGGGTGATGTCCACAACAAGGGGCAAGTGGCCGAGGACGCGCAGGCGCTCCAAGGCAAGTACCTCGACAGCGGCTATGTTGATGCCGAGGTGACCGCCCAGACCACCCTCGACCGCGAGAAGAAGACCACGTTTGTCGTCCATCAGATCGAAGAAGGCGAGCTCAAGTATCTCAGCGAAATCGATATCACCGGCAATTCCGTCACGAAGGACGAAGTCATCCGGCGACAACTGCTCATTGCCCCGGGCGACCGCTTCGACGGCACCGCCGTCAAGGCCAGCAAACAACGCGTCGAGAACACGGACTACTTCGACGAGGTTCGTGCCACCTTGGCCCCCGTCGAAGCCAGCGACCTCTATACGCGACTCCTGCTCGATGTCGAGGAAGGCAAGACCGGCAACTTCAACTTCGGCGCCGGATACAGCACCGAAGAAAAGCTGGGATTCTTCGCTGAACTCCGGCTAAACAACTTCGACATCTCCAAACCGCCGAGATTCTCCGGCGGCGGCCAGCAACTCTCGTTGCGCACCAATGTCGGCGATGTCCGCAACGAATACTCCCTCAGCTTCACGGATCCCGAGATTTTCGGCTATCCCTTCGCGTTCGGCTTCGACGTCTTCGATGAATCGTACGAGTACACGGGGGGGGTCGAGTACACCGAGCAAACGCAAGGCGCCCAGATCCGCCTCGGCAAGACACTGTCCCCCTACGTGACGGTCCGGACCGCCCTCGGCTACTCCGACATCGACATCTCCGACCTCTCGTGGCTCTCGTCTCCGCAACTCCAGCGCAATCGGGGTGGGAGCACGACCATCAGCAACGCGTGGGTCCTCTCTCGAAACACGCTGGACCGCTACATGGACCCCTCGACGGGAAGTCGTCATGACCTGGTATTCACCTTGGCCGGACTCGGGGGCGACAACCACTACACCAAGGTCGAGCACGACTCGACCTGGTATTGGCCCCTCGGTGAAGAACAGAAATGGATTCTCTCTTTCCGCACCCGAGAGGGCTGGGTGGATGAATATGGCTCATCGGATTTCGTCCCTCTTTCAGCGCGGTTTTTCGCGGGTGGCACGAGCACCGTGCGAGGGTACGACACGCAGGACATCGGCCCCAAGGCACCTCGGTTCATCTTCTTTGGCGAGCGAGATGCCATCGGCGGCGAGTTACGGCTGTTGAATAACCTCGAGTTGAAGTACAAGCTAACCGAGCAGTTCCGCGTATACGGATTTCTGGATTCCGGTGGGGTCTGGGAAACCGCCGGGGATTTCGACTATGGCGAGACCCGACACAGCGTCGGCCTGGGTTTTGGCGTCGACGTGCCGCGGATGGGGCCCATCCGTGTGGACTACGGTGTGCCCATCAACCCGGACGACGACCAGGGCCACGGGCGCTTGCACCTACTGACCGGACTGCGGTTCTGATACGCCACCATGGGCCGGGCTACCGACCGCCGACCCTCGGCGTTTGAACGCCTTGCAGAAAGCGTGATATGATTCCCGTCCACCTTGGAGCGGCCTCAGGCCGATCCGACGCGAGCGGATAGGGGCCGATCCCGTGAGTTCGGTCAAGGAGGAGAGGTTCTACATCGTGAGAAAGCAGATTTGGATTCCCGGGTATGTAGCGCTGTTGGTTACAGCGGTCTTGCTGAGTGGCGGGGACGCGGCTTCACAAGAGGCCGCAGCAGACGGCAAAGTCTACAAAATCGGCATCGTCGATCGCAAGGAAGTGTTCGAGAAGTACAACCGCAAGAAGGACGAGTACGACGGTCTTCAGGAAGAAGTGAAGAAGCGCCAGACGATTGTCGACGAGCTGATGGACCGCATCGAGAAGCAGAAAGCGGAATACGATAGTAAGAAGGACGCGCTGTCCAATGAAGAGCGCGAGGAACTCGAGAGTGCCATCGAGAGCGATATGAGGTTGTACCGCAGCGAGTTCAACCGGTTGCAGGGCGATATCGACAAAGCGGAGGAGCGCGTTGTGAAGAAGCTCTTCGGCGATATCGATAGAGCCATTGCACTCGTGGGCGCCGAGGGCAATTACCACCTGGTGCTGGACGGAACGCCCAGGGGCGCGGCCGCGACGGTCGTGTACTTCAGCCCCACCCTCAATATGACGGGAAAGGTCATCGACTACCTCAACACCCACGACTTGCGAATCGAAGACGAAGAGGAAGGCGGCGAGAAATAGGGCCCGCTCCGGCGCCATGAACCGCCCTCACCCAACGCGTGGTGCGACCCGCCCCCGTGGGTCGGTCGAACGAACAGAATGGACATTTCCGCAGCCGAGATAGCTCAACGGGTCGGCGGCACGGTCATTGGCGACGGGGGCGTCCGTATCACGGGCGTCAACGGGATCAAACAGGCCGGCCCCGCAGACCTCACTTTTGTCCGGAACGCCCGGTATGAGGCCTTCCTCAGCTCGACGCGGGCTGCGGCTGTGTTGGTGCCTCGCGAGATGGACGCCGGTCACGCCGTGCTCATCCAGGTCGACCATCCCGACCTCGCCTTCGCCCAGATCATCCTCGAGTATGTCGATGTGGAGACCGCGCATCCCGTCGGGATCCATCCCACCGCCGTGGTCGGCCGCCACGTCACCTTAGGCCGCAACGTGGCGCTTGACGCCCACGTCGTCCTCGCCGAGGGATGCTCCATCGACGACGGCGTTGTGCTCTACTCGGGCGTCTATATCGGTCGCGACGCGCAGATCGGCGCCGAAACGATCATCTATCCCAACGCGACCATTCTCGACCGCGTCCTGATCGGCAAGCGGTGCACCGTGCATGCCGGCGCCGTTCTGGGCGCGGATGGATTCGGTTTCGCCCCCGTCGGCGGTGTGTGGCGGAAGATCCCGCAGGTTGGCAGTGTTTCCATTGGCGATGATGTCGAGATAGGCGCCAACACAACCATCGATAGGGCCACTTTCGGCATTACCTCCATCGGTTCCGGCACCAAAATTGATAATTTGGTGCAAATCGGTCACAATGTGCAGATTGGCGAGCACTGTGCGCTCGCCGGTAAGGTTGGGATCGCCGGAAGCGCAACGATCGGCAATCATGTCGTCATGGGCGCGCGTTCCGGAGTGGGAGGCCATATTGATATTGGGGACGGCGTCCAAATCGGCGCCCTCTCCGGCGTCACAAAGTCGATAGAACCCGGCAAGATCGTCTCGGGGTATCCGGCCACAGACCATGAGCGCGACAAGCGTCACCAGGCAAGCGTACGGATTCTTCCCGAGGCCCTGCGTCGCCTCCGCGCACTCGAGCAACGTTGCCGGGAACTGGAAGAGCGGGTGAATGGAAAAGCAAAAGACAATTGCTAACGAGGTTTCGTTTTCGGGCATCGGCCTTCACACGGGAAGCCTGACGAGTATCGTGTTCAAGCCGGCCCCGCCCGACAGCGGCATTACATTCCATCGCGTCGACCTACCCGATCGGCCCGCGATCCAGGCGGACATCGACCACGTCGTGGACGTCTCCCGCGGCACCACGATCGGCATCAACGGCGCCAAGATACACACCGTCGAGCATCTCCTGGCCGCCGCCGTCGGTCTGGGCATCGACAACTTGGCCATCGAACTGGACGCTAACGAGATCCCGAACGGCGACGGCAGCGCCTTCCCCTTCATGAACACCTTGAAGAAGGCCGGTCTGGTCGAACAGGATGCCCCCCGGAAATACATCGTCATCGACAAGCCCGTCTTCTACCGGCAGGATGACGCCACGGTGAGCGTGCTACCCGCCGACGACCTCCGCATTACCATGACCATCGCCTACGACCACGTCGCCATCGGTACCCAGTACGCCTCGTTCACCATTACCCCCGAGACTTTCGAAAAGGAGATCGCGCCCGCCCGCACCTTCTGCTTCCTACGCGAGGTCAAGATGCTCCAGGAACAGGGCCTGATCAAGGGCGGAAGCCTCGATAGCGCTGTTGTCATTGGCGACGAGTCGATTCTCAACGACGAACTCCGATTCCCGGACGAGTTCGTGCGGCACAAGATGCTCGACCTGCTCGGCGACCTCTATCTGCTGGGCCGTCGCGTCCGCGGACACGTGATCGGCGTCAAGTGCGGCCACGGCAAGAACGTCATGTTTTCCAAGCAGATCAAGAAGGCTTACCTGAACGGCCACGAGAAGGTCGAGCTGGGGCACGCAGCCTCCTTGACCAAGGCCGGGCCGGCCCTCGACGTCAACATGATCATGAAAGTGTTGCCGCACCGGTTCCCGTTCCTGCTCGTGGATCGAATTCTCTCGTTCACACCCGGCGAGCGCGTCGTCGGTATTAAGAACGTCACGGTGAACGAGCCCTTCTTCCAGGGGCACTGGCCGAGCGTTCCGGTCATGCCGGGCGTCCTCGTTATCGAAGTGATGGCCCAGGTCGGCTCGATGTTGCTCTGTAGCGACAATGGGCGCCCGCCGGAGAGAGTCGCCTTCCTCATGGGCCTCGACCGTGCCAAGCTGCGGCGAACGGTCAGTCCCGGCGATCAGATCGTCGTGGAGGCTGAGATGCTTCAGGTCGAAGGCAACGGATTTAAGATCCGCGCCACCGCCCAAGTCGACGGCGCTCCCGCGGCCGAGGCCGTCATGAAGTTCGGTCTTATGGACACCCCCGGCTGAGGCGGACTACCGGCGTCGGAACCGAACCGCCCTTGGCCGTCGCGATGCCGTGGGCTCTGCCAAGGCTTCCGGCGGCCCCTGCTCAAACGAATCCCCTTCTTCCGCGATGAAGCCGGGCGAATCCGTCGTCAACTGGGGCCGCGTGACGAATTCCGGACCCGGAAGTCCGAGCTCCTCCTCGAGGATCTCGCGGGCCAGTCTCTTTCGCTTGCGTTCCGGCCGATTCGGCACCAGGCTGTAGCCGATGATGTCCCCCAGATCCAGGAATATGGCGATCAACAGGAAGAAGATCTCCTTCAATCCAACCGTCTTGAAATCGAACAGGCGCTGAAACACCGCAAAGAGCGGGCTCTCGAGCTGCACCGGTTCCGGCAGGGGGATGCCGGCCCGAGCGCCTACATCTTTGAGGATGACGCGCAAGTCGTTCTGCATCGCCTGGATCTCGTCAATACTCTGCGGCGAACGCTCGCGCAGGAGCGTGTCGGCTTCCCCCTTGAGGGCGATGGTCTCGTTCAGCGTGGTCAGATCGACCTCCGACGTCTTCTCGAGAAGCCGAAGCCGGTAATCCTCCTGACGCGCCTTCGGGCCATATCCCTCGGGCGCCTCGCGCAATCCGTCGACCTCCGCCTCGAGTTCGCCTTGTTGAGAAGCGACCTCGCGCCGGATCTCGTCCCGCCGCTCCGTTAAGGCCGCGTCCGCCTGCATCAGGAAGTCCTCATACGCCTGGCGCGTCCGCGCCGTCGAATACCGAAGGAAGAACTCCCGGTCGGCCGTGCGATACAACACGTCCATGTTGAACGAAATCGAGATGAAGGCGATGACCGCCAGTCCAACCACGCCGACGATGTTCAGCTTCTTCTGCTCATCAATGATCGCGACTTTCAGTGCGAACAGCATCAGGCCAATCGCTACGGACAGTGCCAGCGCAAACACCGAGCACTTCCATGCGTGGCCCTCCCACAACGGAACCGAGATGGTGGGCTCGGGCAGAATCGAGTCCTTCAGACTCACGTAGGTCGTCCACATCGAGACGACCGTGAGTACGATCATAGCGGTGACGATGATGGCACGCGTGGCTCCTTGCATGGCTTCCTCCCAGCGGTGGACGCAACCCGCCTCCTATTCTATACCATTTCCCCCGTCGGGAGTTCCTGATTCGGCTGTCCCGCGAACGCAGGCCCGGCTGTCCCCCACGCGTCCCGTGTTCCCCCATTGCCCTCGGCTTGCGCTTCCGCCCTGTCTTTCGTCATCATATCCTCTGCGTTCAGTCATCACGACCCGCATGCGGGCCCCACTCTTGGATCGGCCGCCAAAGGATAGCGTCAAGAATGCCCCATGACACCATTGCCTTGATCCTGTTCGTAACGGCATACGGCCTGTTTGTCGCGTGGCCCGGACGCCGCAGCAGCGTGGCAGTCGTGACGGGTCTCCTGCTGGTGGCGACGGGTACCGTATCGCCGCACGAGGCCCTCGATGGCATCAATTGGAACGTGATGGGCATCTTCGTGGGAACCCTGATCGCGGCGGAGGTCTTCATCGAAAGCCGTTTTCCCGCCTACTTCGCCGAGGTGATCGTGGATCGGGCGCCCAACACCGCCTGGGCGCTTCTGTTCATCTGCGCTATGACCGGGATCCTCTCGGCCTTCGTCGAAAATGTCGCCACCGTGCTCATTGTCGCCCCGATCGCGCTATCCTTGGCGAAGAAGATCGAGGTCAACCCGACCTACGTGATGATCGGCATCGCGATCAGCAGCAACCTTCAGGGCACGGCAACACTCATCGGCGATCCCCCCAGTATGCTCCTGGGCGGCTACGCCAAGATGACCTTCCTCGATTTCTTCGTATACCGCGGCAGACCCAGCATCTTCTTCGCGGTCGAGTTGGGGGCACTCACATCATTTGCCGTGCTCTACTACGTGTTTCGCCGTCATCACAAGAAGATCGACATCCTCCCGACGGAGACCGTGAAGTCCTGGGTGCCCACGATCCTACTCGTCCTACTCATACTGATGCTGGCCGGTTCTTCCTTCTTTGACAAGAATTTCTGCTACCTGGCCGGCGTCATCTGCATGGTGTTCGGCGTGGCCATGCTCGTCTGGAACACCCGAGGCCATGTGGACTCCATCCGCGCGAGTCTCCGCAAGCTCGACTGGAACACTACCTTCTTCCTCATGGGCATCTTCGTGATTGTCGAGAGCCTGACGGTCACGGGTTGGATCGATCGGATTTCCGCCGCCCTGTCCGGCTTCACCGGGGGAAACACCTTGTTCGCATACGTTGCCCTGATCGTCCTGTCGATTATCGTCTCGGCCTTTGTAGACAACGTCCCCTATCTCGCCGCCATGCTGCCCGTTGCGGGCTCCATGGCCCAGAAACTACAGATCGAACCCAGCATCCTTCTCTTCGGCCTGCTCATCGGCGCCAGCTTGGGGGGCAATGTCACCCCCATCGGCGCGTCCGCGAACATCGTCGCCACCGGACTGCTCCGGAAAGAGGGGTATACGGTCAGCTTCGGCCAGTTCGCCAAGATCTCGGTGCCGTTCACGCTAGCCGCCGTCATCCCGGCCGCGCTCTTCGTTTGGATCATCTGGGCGGCATGATTGGATCGGCAACTACGCCAACGCACTGCCAACGTCGAGGCCGGCGGCGAATCAATGAAAGAACCTGGTGGCGGGGTGGCGCAAACGCGCGCTAGGCCCGAGGAATCACGTGCGGCCGGCCTTGGGAACCGAAACCGGAGTCCGGTTCGCCGCAGGCCGCCTTCAACCAGGCGCCTAGGGCGAGCATGGACTGCGCCACGAGCAGCAACACGCGCCGACTCGCGCGTTTCACCGTGCCCGGCGAACGCCGGTGCGCCGCATCCAAACCTTCCGGGCGGACGCCGAACATCATCGACTCTTCCGTCCACGCCTTCACGACACTGAGCAGCAAATCACCTTGTATCGGACAATAATCAGGATACATTCTCTGTACTCTCTCCATTTCGCGTCTTGGTGGCCCGGGGGATTCCCATCCGCGCTCGGGCCAGTGTGCCTCGTCTTCTGAAGATGAGGGCCTCCGGAGGTGTGGATGACCGGGGCCCTAGATAGCGAAACGGCCATCCCGTTCCCGGAATGGCCGTCAACCTGTTCTAGTGGTTTCTACTCTGGTATTTCTAGTCGCCGGCCCTCCGAGAACGCGTTACGTGATGCACCTGTCGCTGCCTGTTCATCACGTACCACGCCTCCTTCTTACCCGTTCCGACGACCTAGAATTCAAACTATTCGAACGTTATTGTACACTGTTTTGCGACCCAAGTCAAGGAGAAAATGCAGGAAGGCTAGAAAGGCCAAGAAAACCGGGGCAAGAGAGCCGTCGCCGCCGCGGCAACCCGGCATGACCGTTGCTGCCCATCTCTGGAGCTGTCCTGTCCACTGTCTCCCTCGATGGGCGTGCCGACGAGAAACTTTCATCAGCTGCAATTGCTACACTGTGAAATGGTTCTATAAGTAATTGACATCTGTCTCGGTATATGGTTTAATTTTCCTGTCCTTGTACGCTGTGAGTGTTTATCATGGAGATGCTATTAACATGAAGCATCAGGACGGCGATAGCGAGGCCATTCTGGCCGTCGATTGTGGTACGAGCAGCTTCAAGGTTTCCCTTATCCGAAGGTGTGGTGGGGCCATCCGTCTCACGGGCGTCGACGTCAAACCAATTCCGCCGAGAGCTGAGCGCGCCCAGGAGTGGAACGCGAAAGGGGCCATAGGAGACCTGGCGGTGTGTCTCTTCCGTGGCGCCTCGGTGGCCGTCCGCGAGGGAGTCCGCATCGTGGGACTTGCCATCACCTCAACGACATCAAGTGTGGTGTGTGTCAACAAGAAGCGACGTGCGGCTCTTGACGATCCGCCCCCGATGCGTTGGGACGATCTCCAGGCCGAAGATGAAGCCCACTTGATTGAGCAATGGCGATCTTCCGTTGACGGCTTTCCGTGGCTTGCGCCGGTGGGGCCGGACAGCGGCATTGCCAAGGCACTGCTGATCGCGACGAGATTTCCGAACGCGTGGATGGACACAAACGTCTCCATCATGGAGCAGTGGACCTACTACAACTGGTGGCTGACCGGCCAAGTCGTTCGATCCGAGAGTATCGTCTCGCGGAAATGGGGAATGACCGAGTCGCTGCCCTGGAAGGACGCATTCCGACAACAACTTGCCGGGTACCTTTCCAAGAGCAAGGAACCCCATCCTCATGCATCGGCCGGGTCTCTCGGTGCCTTTGATGCAAAGGCACTGGAGGGGAAGATTCTGCCCGGAGGCGCCAAGGTTGGCCTAATCCGGCAGAAGGTGAGCCAGATCACGGGACTGCCGACCGGATTGCCTGTCTTCGTTGCGCCCTATGACACCTGTGCCCAGGTCATGGGCATCGGCCTCTGTCGCGCCTCGAACAGCATACTTGGGCTGTCCCTTGGTACATCGTTAGGAGTGTGCGCCATCCCGTGTAATCGCATACACGAGTCTGCGGGAACCGCGCCCATCATTCCAGATGTTCCGTGGCGCGGCCTCAACATGCTATTCGACGGTATTGCGTCTTGCGGTAGCGCCATCAACTACATCGCGGCTCGATTCGGAGCGTGGAAGGATGGCAAGCCGGACTTCGATCGCATCAGCCAAGCCCTTCGGGACACAGAACCTGAGGCGGATAGCGTAACGATGCTCCCCTACTTCGCGGGAGGAAGACGAGCCACAATAGCCACTCGATGCCCCGGATCAATTGATGGACTACGGGTGGGACACAACGAAAGCCACATCATTAGAGCGCTCTTCGAATCACTGGCATACATTGTTAGGTGTATAGTGGATGACTTCGAAGACTCTCTCGGATGCCATTTCCAGGAGGTTCTGACGGGCGGTGGCCCCAGCGGTAACAAGGAGTTTGTCCAAATGCTCGCGGACGTCCTTGGTCGTCCCCTAAACGTCAGCAGGAATCCCGATACGGCATTGGCCGGCACAGCCCTCTGCGCTGCCGTCGGCCTGAGATGGTTCGACTCCCTGACAGACGCATCGGAGCAGCTTCTCGGGAAGCGCACAAGGGTGGAACCAACGCCCCGCATGGCAAGCGACTACACGAAGGTCTACGACCAGTATGTGAAGAAATACCGGGACCAAATCCATCGTCCGAAAGCGTGAGAAAAGATAATAGGAATAGTATTTCCATACTAGGAGATATATAATGCGACGATTGAAAAATGATTCGCCCGTCAACAGGAACTGGATCCGATGGGGCGCCATCCTTCAGGTGATGGAGGAACACGGTGACGGGATGCTCATCGAGTGTCTGCTTCGAAGGGTGAAGAGCCTCACCGGAGAGTGTGTCCGCCGAGAACAGCTCGAGGAAGACTTCCGGTTCCTGTTGCCGATGATAGCGCGGAGGGACGACAAGGTCTACCTGTCTGGCAGGACCTCGGGAACCTACTATGCCGCCCGCAAAGCTACAAGCTACGAAGGCAAACTCGCAGTGGCCATGCATGTGCACAACAACCTGCTCAGCAAGCTGGATTCGGTGTTCCTTGACGCCGGTAGTGCCTGCGAAGCCATTGCGTGGGAGATGGCCCAAGGGGACAAGGGGCATTTTACGGTAATCACCAATAACATGGCGGCCATCAATGCGTTTGTCACCAATCCATCGATCCGCCTTCACCTGACGGGCGGCTGCTACATCAAAGATGACGAATCGCTCATCGGCGAACGGGCCGAACGGACTCTTCAGGGCTTCTTCGTCAGATACGCCATTGTCGGTCTGTCGGGCATTACCGCACACCATATCTACTGCCACGGAATCGAAGGCGAAGAGAACCTCAAGAAGACCATATGGGCTGCACCTGCCGGCACACTCATAGTCCCCGCGACACTCGACAAGTTCTCGGGAATGGACGCGTGCTGCTTCGGCGAGCTGTTTCGCGAAGGGGATGGTGAATCCGGGAGTTCCGGAAGCTTTTCGGATCCGGAATCTCTGGATGACGGTGCTTGTGCTAGGGTTGAGGAGGTCCGTCAGGAAGAGCACGAAAGGCTTGTACAAGAGCAGCTGTGGAAGAAGGCAAGCGTGCCTAGGTTCCGAGCCAATCGATGCATCATCGTCATTGAGCCGGAATGGATGATCGACAGCCTGTACAAAGAACAAGAGAACCGACGGGAGGAGCTGATGGCCGTCGTGACAGCCATCAATGGCAATCGGATCAAGTCCAAGGTAACCGTCGTTCATGCCGACGTTTCGCCTCAACAGTTGTCGAAGCGGAGACTGTGCCCCGAAAGAGCCGCTGCGAAACGCACAAAGGGGCAGCCATAGAGGCCGCGAAGGGGACTACCTCTGGAAATGAGCGATCGCTCTCATTGGCCAGAACGCGCACGGTGACCGAGCCGTGATCGACAGCGAAGGCTCGCACAGATCTCTCTGTGTTTCTGCCCATGGGAGCATGTTCCCACTCGCTCGCCTGTGACCGCGGTTCATTCCGGCGTCGGCGCAAGTGCATCGGCTCCGCGCATTTTGCTATACTTCGCGGAAGGGCGCAGTCGGTGTGGGGATCTTCCGCAGACGCGCATCGGAAACACCAGCCACCCAACGAGATGAGGTGCTGATCCATGACGAAGTCGTTGATTGTCGATCCGAAGGTGGTCCGACAGGCCGAAGTGCTCGAGCTGGGCTCGATTCCCGTCAACCAGTACGCCAAGAGCGTGCGCGAGGAGCTCGAGTCGAATCCCGCTATCACGCCCGCGTCCTGCCTGCGCATCTTCCGCGATATGGCGTTGATCCGCGAGTTCGAGACGATGCTGGACAACGTGAAGAAGCTCGGTGCGTATGAAGGCATCGAGTGCCGTCACGCGGGGCCGGCGCACTTGTCGCTCGGCCAAGAAGGCGCGGCGGTGGGCGAGGCTTTTCACCTCAAGGTCATTGACCACATTTTCGGTAGCCATCGAAGCCATGGCGAGATCATTGCCAAGGGCTTGCGCGCGGTCTTCGAATTGCTCGGGCCCGAGCTGCGCGCCATCATGGAAGGCTATTTCGGGGGCGTGACGCTCGGCATCATCGAGCAGCACGAACCGAACTGGGAGCCGCTCCGCGTTGGCGCCGTCTTTGCCTCGACCGAAGAGGAGGAGGTCGGCGTTGACTACTTGCTCTACGGCCTGTTGGCGGAGATCTTCGGCCGCGAGACCGGCCTGAACAAAGGCATGGGCGGCTCGATGCATGCCTTCTTCATTCCGTTCGGCGTGTTTCCGAACAACGCCATCGTCGGCGGCAGTGCCGACATCGCCACGGGCGCGGCGCTGTTCAAGAAGGTGCAGGAACAGCCCGGCATCGTGGTGGCTAACATCGGCGACGCGTCGGTGGGCTGCGGGCCGGTTTGGGAGGCCTTAGGCTTCTCGGCCATGGGCCAGTTCAAGAATCTCTGGGAGGAAGGTCTCCGGGGCGGTCTGCCGATTGTGTTCAATTTCATGGACAATTTCTACGGCATGGGCGGCCAGCCTATCGGCGAAACGATGGGCTTCGAACGGCTCGCCCGCGTTGGCGCGGCGGTGAATCCGGAGCGGATGCAAGCCGAGGTCGTCGACGGCAACAATCCGCTGGCGCTCGCCGATGCCTATGCGCGCAAGAAAGCGATCATCGCGGAAGGCCACGGGCCGGTGTTGTTGGATGTGCTGTGCTATCGCCAGACGGGCCATTCGCCGAGCGATCAGTCTTCGTACCGCGTGCGTGAGGAAGTGGATCTCTGGCGCGAGGTCGATCCCCTCGTCGAGTTCGGCGGCAAGCTGGTGGACGCGGGCGTGGCGACGGCGGACGATCTCGAGACCGTTCGTGCTTACGCCAAGCGCAAAGTCATGAAGGCGTGCCGCCTCGCCGGCCGCGAGGAGACCGCGCCTCGGATGAAGATCGGGCCGCACACCGGCCTGGCCACCTTCATGTTCTCGAACGAGCCGGAAGCCGAGTTGCCCGGCCTCAAGCGGGCGACGGACGTGCGGATCCCCTTCGAGGAAAACCCACGCGTCAAAGCCCTCGAGAAGAAATCGCGCAAAGGCCTGGATGATTCGGGCAACGTGCTCAAGGGCAACAAGGCCATCACCTACAACGACGCCTTGTTCGAGGCCATTGTCCATCACGTGTACAACGACTACCGCGTCATCGCCTACGGCGAAGAAAACCGCGATTGGGGCGGCGCCTTTGCGGTGTATCAGGGCCTGACCGAGTCGCTGCCGTACTATCGGTTGTTCAACTCGCCGATTTCGGAAGGCGCGATCGCGGGCACGGCCGTCGGCTATGCGCTCGAGGGCGGACGCCCCATCGCCGAGCTCATGTACTGCGACTTCATGGGCCGTGCCGGCGACGAGGTGTTCAACCAGTTGGCGAAGTGGCAGTCGATGTCGGGCGGCTACTGCCGCATGCCGGTGGTACTGCGCGTGTCGGTCGGGAACAAGTACGGCGCCCAGCACTCGCAGGACTGGACGGCGCTGACCGCCCATATGCCCGGCCTGAAAGTCGTGTTCCCGGCCACGCCGTACGACGCGAAGGGGCTCATGGCCTCGGCCCTGCGGGGCAGCGATCCGGTGGTCTTCTTCGAGGCCCAGAAACTCTATAACCAGGTCGAGATCTTCCGCGCCGAGGGCGTTCCAGCCGAGTACTACACCATTCCGCTCGGCGTTCCGAACGTGGTCAAAGAGGGCACGGACCTCACGATACTGACCTTCGGCGCCACGCTCTATGCGGCGCACGCGGCGGCCAAGCGCTTCGAAGAGCAGTTCGGGATCTCCGTTGAGTTGATGGACGGACGCTGTCTGGTACCGTTCGACTACGAGCCGCTCTTCGAGTCCGTCAAGAAGACGGGCAAGCTCATCATCGCGAGCGACGCGTGCGAGCGCGGCAGCTACAATCACACGGTGGCGAGTCAGATCACGCAGATTGCCTTCGACTACCTCGACGCACCGGTGTGCGTCCTTGGCGCGGCCAACTGGATCGTGCCGCCGGCCGAGATGGAAGAGGACTACTTCCCGCAGCCGGCTGCATTCCTCGACGCGTATCACGGCCAGATCAAGCCGCTCGAGGGCTACGTGCCCGCCGCCGACCGATCGCCCGAGGAGTTCGTCCGGCTCTCGAAGTACGGCGTGTGCTGAGGGCGATGGGCCGGCGGTCGAGAGCGGTACCAGAGAGCCCTGGCGTGGGCTCAGCTTGCCTTGGCGCAATCCTTCGCGGAGTAGATCGGACCGATCCGACCGATCCGTCCGATCTGTGTTATAGACGCGGGCGGAACGAAACATGCCCCTGCCGTGCCATATGCAAGGCTAGGCGGATCGTATGAGTGCAGTGAAGCCGTCCAAAGTGATCCTCGGCGTTCAAGGCGTTGTGAAGAGCTTCGGTGCGCAACCGATCCTCCGCGATGTTTCCCTGACGATTCATGAGGGGGATCGGATCGGCCTGATCGGAACCAATGGCTCGGGCAAGTCTACGCTGTTGCGCATCATGGCCGGCCTCGAGACGCCGGACTCGGGCCTGGTGACCTCCAGCCGATTCCTACGCATCGGCCTGCTCGCGCAAGAGTGTGATCTCGACGCGTGCAAGACCGTCGGTGAGGTCCTCGATGAATCGGGACAAGCGATTCGTGCGTTGCTGAAACAATACGAGTGCCTCGGGGATGCTCTGGCCGAAGGCGATGCGCGCGCGGGGCGCGAGATTGCCGAGCGTCACGCGGCGTTGGCCCACGAACTCGAGATCGCGGGCGCGTGGGACTGGGAAAAGCACGTCAAAGAGATCCACGTGTCGCTGACGCTCCCTCCGCTCGACAAACCGCTGTCGGTGTTGTCGGGAGGCGAACTACGACGACTCGATCTGGCCCGGACATTGCTTCAACGGCCCAGCCTGTTGCTGCTCGACGAGCCGACGAACCAGATCGACACGGCCAGCGTCCAGTGGATCGAGCAGTTCCTTGAGGCCTACGCCGGGAGCTGCATCCTCGTCACCCATGATCGGTATTTTCTTGATCGCATCGTCAATCGCATCGTCGAGCTGGACCAGAAGCGCCTGTTCAGCTTTCCTGGACGTTACGAGGCCTTCCTCGAGTATAAGTCCGGCATCCTTGATGCCGAGCGCCGGTCCGTGCTCAACCGGCAGCCCCTTATCCGAAGGGAGCTCGAGTGGCTTCGGCGGGGCCCGAAGGCGCGCGGCACGAAACAGAAGGCCCGCATCCAGCGTATTGACGATCTCGTGCGCGACAAACCGAGCGCTACGACGCCCGCCTTGGCCTTTGCCATTCCCGAGCCTCGGCCCCTTGGCAAGCGGATTCTCGAGGCCGAGCACGTCTTCCACGGCTACAATGGCCGACATCTGTTCCTCGACTTCTCAATCATCATGCAGCAGGGGATGCGCGTGGGCATCCTGGGCCCGAACGGCTGCGGCAAGACGACGCTCTTGCGGGTGCTGATGGGCCTCGACGAGCCCGACAGGGGCCGCGTGGTTATCGGCGAGACGACCCAATTCCTCTATGTGGACCAGACGCGCGAAGCGATCGATCCCGACGAGAGCATCCTCCACTTCGTTTCAAACGGCGTGTTGCATTGGGATGTCGGTCCCCGGCGCCTATACGTGCCGGCCTATCTTGAGACGCTCCTTTTCGACCGCGACAGCGTTGACATGCCCATGCGCAACCTGTCCGGCGGCGAGTCGAGCCGCATCAACCTAGCGCGCAAACTCCTGCGTGGCGGCAATTTCCTCGTGCTCGACGAGCCCACCAACGACCTCGATCTCGCCACGATGCGCGTCCTCGAGGAGGCCGTCCTGGCGTCGGCGGGGTGCGCCCTTATCGTGAGCCACGACCGGTATTTCCTGAACCGGGTCTGTACCCATCTCCTCGTCTTCGAGCCGGAGGGCCGCATCGTCACGATTGCGGGCAACTACGATGACTACGTCCTGTATCGCGAACGCACCCGCGAGGTGGCGCGGCCGGTGCGCCCGGTCCCAGTCGAGAAGCCCCGATCGGCCTCGCCCCGGCCCCAACGCCTCTCATGGCAGGAGCGAAAGGAGCTCGATGGCATGGAAGCGGCCATTCTCGAATGCGAAGGGGACGTTGAACGACTCGAAGCGCAAATCGCCTCACCCGGTTTCTACGAGCAGGACTACCGTGTGGTTCAGAATGCGTTGGCGGCGCTCGATGCGCAACGGAGGCGCATCGACGATCTGTACGAACGGTGGGCGTTACTCGACGGGAAGCGGTAGCGCCGTCGAGATCCTGGACTCCGCGATGCCGCTGGTAGAGACCGTACTCCCCGTTCGCCATAGTGACAGAAACTGGTCGTTGAGACGAATAGGGGTACGAGTCAAGAGTTGCTCCAGATTCCGTTCTTTGAGCTAAGACACTTCTTGTCAGGCACTTGCGACGTACTGGACGGGGGAGGCTTTTCGAGGCACGGAACTTGCTTAGATCTAAGGTGATGTTTGCCTAATGAAACGGGCGCAAGGAGGCGGCTATGGATTACGCAGAATGGTTGTGCAAGCCAGACGATTTCGGCGAGACGCCGCTGACGCGGATCTCAAGATCGGGACGCATGACCCTCGCGAACATCATGTTGCTCCAGGATATCGAGGATCATCTCCGATTCATCGGCCAGATGCCGCCGATGCATCGCGCGGCGTACTTGAACTATGGCGACGCCATCGAGGATATGCTTGATGAGGGTGGCGATCCTACGGAAGAGAATGCCAGTGGAGAGACGGCGCTGCACTTGGCCGTGCGCTTGGGCAATCTGGAGGCCACGCGCGCCCTCGTCAAGAGCGGCATGGATGTCAACATGCCCAGCATCCTGGGTTTTACCCCGCTGCACTGGGGCGCGCTCAACGGTCGTTCGGAGATTGTCGAGTTGCTCATGGCCAATGGTGCCGATCCCCATGCGCACGAATGGGTGGCCGGTGGAATGACGCCGATCGTCATGGCCCGAAAGATGGGCTATACGGAACTCGCGGAGGTCATGGAGATTGGCGCCAACGCCTGGTACCAATGAAGAGGCCCGACTCGCGGTGGACAGAGCCCTCCCTTTCCCCGCGTCACGGCCTTTCGCCGCACACCATAGGATGCCCCGAAACCTATGGGCGGCCCGCGTCACCCGTCCACGGACCTAGCGGAACGATACCACCTCGCTTCCGTCCTTGACCGGAGTGACATTGATGGCCAGCAAGCCCTTCGGCCCCTCGAACAACTGATAGTGGACTCGCTCGCCCTCGTGCAGTGTCCGGAATCCGTCCATCTGGATTGCCGTGTGATGGACGAACACGTCCTGGCCTTCCGTGGTATCCACCCGCGTGATGAAGCCGTAGCCCTTCTGCGCGTTGAACCACTTGACCGTTCCGTCGTATTCTCCAATTGCTATCCGGTCTGCCACTTCCTCTCGCCTCCCCTACTGCCGCCGGACCCCGACGCGGCGTGGACAACCCACTATCGCTCCGGTCAGGATCCATAGCATTGCACATCTTTCTTAACTTAGAGCATACAATCCTCCGGGTGTTTCTGTCAAGAGGATAGATATTCTGACATAATGCAACATGTTAAGAATTCTAAGATTCTCTAGAAAGAAGCCCTTGGGGCGGCACGCGGTGGCGCTACTTGAGGAGATCGGGATTCGTCCGGAGCTTGTCGATTTCGAGGAGGGCCTCGATAAAACGCTCGGTCATTGGGTAAGGACCGGGGTACTCCCGAAACTCGACGTGCCCATCGAGGAAGGCGACATTGGCGCCCAAGGGATGCAGGCCGGGCCGGCCGATCATGACCGGAATGGAGGCCATCGCTTTTGGACCGGCCGTCGGATCGGTGGTGTCGGAGACGAAATGGTCCTGGACGCCGACGGCCAGACGGTAGATTACGGTGCCGTCATTCGCCTTTAGGTCTTCCGAGAACGTCTCACCGGCTTTGATCCTCGCTCGGTAGGCGTCGACAAAGGCCATGGCCGTGTCTTCCGTGGGCAAGGCGTAACCCAGATACCAGTAGCTGCTGTTGTCGACGAACCAGGTCGCCTTCTCCTTGGGGTTTTGCGGCTGGATCCGGGCCGTGTTTGCGTCGGCCGGGCATACAAGCCAGGCCGGATCCTCGAGGTAGGCGGGGAACAAGTCCTCTGTTTGGAACATGAGCCGGCCGGGCCGGGGGTCGAGGAGGGGATAGCGTTCGCCGTCGGTCTGGGCGGCGAATTCCTTTAGTGCGAGGCCGATCTGATGAAGGTGATCGGCGCAGGCCTTTCGCAGTTCTCGGAGTCGCTCGGGGCTGGCGGTCTCAGGGTCGGCCATGGCGAAACGTTGCTCAAGATAGGGTGCGGTCTTCGTCACGATGAGAGGGAACATGATTCCGACGCTGGCCTGCTTCAGCGTACCGATCATCTCGTCTTTGGGGGGACGGATAGTGATTCTCAGGTTGTCGGGGCGGCCGGGCTCGAGTAGGGCCTCAATGAGTAGGTCGTCCTCGCGCAGCTCGCACGTGGTCACCTCGAGTGCCACGACCCCACGCTTGGGCCCCGAGGCGAGTATCGCGGCTTTGAGGGACTCGCCATCGAGGGTCACGTCGATCTTGAAGTCGTGTGCGCCAAAGGACCCGTACCAAGTACCGATGAAATCGTCGGCCTTGAGGGCCTCTCCGTGGGCCACGCAGCCCATCCCCATCATGGCCGCCATGACCGCGACAACGAACCGGGACTTCAGGGGTGTCATCGTCCGTTCTCCTCCGTCTCGCTACTCACGCTCGAACCGGGCCGGAAACTCGGCCCTCAGGCCGATCTGACTCGTATCAATAGGCTCGAATCCGAGCGCCAAAGCCGGCGAGTCGGACTTGAGTCCATAGTTGTGGTTTGGGGCGTCTTCGAACAAGGGATCGGCCACCACACTGTGCTGATCATACTTGGCGTCGAGGATCCGCCGCCATTCGTCGAAGGTCTTCGCGGGGCCTTTGCCGGCCATCCGCAAGGCGCCGCCGGCGCTCCAGAAGAGGTTGTAGTCCGAGACGGCGACGCGGTCGTCGCTCCAGTTGTAGAAATCGTAGAGGGCGGCGTTGGGATCCTCGATATAGACGATGTTTCGTGTGTACTCGTGGTTGTCGGCGCGTTCATCGGCCATGAAGAGACTGCTGATGGCCGCGTCCATGCCGGGGCTCACCACGAAGATGTTGTTTCGGATGACGTTGCCGATGCCTTTGGCGTAAACGCAGGTGGCGCGATTTGTGGCAACAACATTCCAGATGATGTTGTTCGAGATGGTGAAGTAGTCCGTCGCGTCGTCAAGATACACGCCCATCTGCAGGTCGAAGCGGTCATTGCCGATGTCGTGGATCAGGTTGTGGTCGTATACGTTGTCGCGCCCGGGCCCCCAGGATTCCATGGCGCCCGTGTCCTGACTATCCAAGTTGACGTGATGGATATGGTTGAAGGCGATGAGGTTGTTGCGCGAGTGCAGGAAGTCGTGCCGGTTCTCGAAAGTGACGCCTTCGACCTGCGTTCGCAAGATCTGGTATCGCACGCCTTTGATCGTGGTGCCGTAGCGCGGCATGTGATGGATGTTATTGTGGAGTACCTTGTTCAGGCCGCTTTGGCTGATGTTGACGCCATAACCATGGCCCTGCAAGCAGCCGCAATGGTGAATGTGGTTGTTTTCGACGACGTGGCTCTTGTTGACGTCCGGTTGGCCTGGCGCTAGGCCTTCGAGGGATACGCCGTGCTGGCCGTGAAAGCGGATCAGGTTGTCGCGGATGACGTTCTTCTGGGCGGCGTCTGTGATGCGGATTCCGCAGCCTCCGCCGTTTTCGACCAGGCACGCGCGAATCGAGCAATACTCCGCGTTCTTCCATTGGACAGCGTTGCCGTTGGAGATACCGATATCCAGGCCTTCGAGGTGGATGTTGCGAACGGGCTTTTGGGCCGATTCGCCCTCGATGCGGACGACGTTCGTGGCCGTCGAGATGACGATGGTCTGCTCGGCAATGGGCTCGTGCTGCGGCCACACATAGACCTTCCGTTCCGCGAGATCGATGCAGCACTCGCCCGGCTTGTCGAGAAGCGCGAGCACATTCTGCACGAAGTATCGGTTGCCCAGCTCCATGGCGTAGCCGTTGGTGTTGGCCAAGGTGACGGTGCGGGCCGCGGTGTCGACGGCGGCGATGGGTTTGGTGTGGCTGAACCAGTCGTGGCCCGGCCAGATGAAGACGCTGGCCCCGGCCGTGTTCCACGCCGACGGATCAAAGTCGCCCTCGCGGTAGACAAAGGCCTGTTGCTCGAGGCCTTCGACCGGTTTCTCGATGCCGAGGTAGCCTTCGTCCGGCGTGCGCGCCAACGTCATCCGGACGCCGTTCTCGAATACCTGTGAGGGCGTTGCGCCCTCCGGAATCGAGGCGACCCATATCTTGTCGCGATAGGGCTGCCACTCGGTGATGCGGACGCCGCCGACGAGCGAGGCCGTCTCGCCGGGATAGGCCTTATACGTTAGCGGATGTGTGTAGCCGCCGGAATCGTCCAAACCGAAGGAGAGGCCCTCGGGCAGGTAGTAGACGCCTTCGCGGAGGTACACGGTGAGGCCGGCCGACATACCCCAGTTCAGAATCTGGGCGAGGCGCGCTTGGGCGCGCTGGATGGTCGCGTAGGGCTGCTCTTCCGAGCCAGGGCCGCCGTCGTCGCCGCCGGGCGACACGTAGTAGGTGTCCGGCGCGTTGTCAGCCTGTGCGCCGATCATCGCGATGAGTCCGAGCACTACGAGCATACGTAGTCCGCGCAGCATAAGTCTCCCTTTCCCTACGGTGCGTTCGGGACCTACACTTCCCAGCCCTGGCGGAACATCGGGCGGACGAATCGTTCCATATCCGGCGCGTTCTTGACGCACATGTTCTCGGCGTCCCACTCGATAGGCTGGCCGGCCCGCAAGGCGATGTTGCCCAAGAGGACAATCTCGGCGAGCGATCCGGCGTACTCGAAGTTCGAGGCCGGGGCGGGGCCGCCTTTACAGGCCTCGATCCAGTTCTCGTGATGGCCGGGCCGCTTGACTTGGTCGGTTTTGGCCGGTTTGCGATCCTCCGGAAAGATCTCGACACCGTTGCCGTAGGTGCCGGTCATGATCTTGCCTTTCGATCCGATGAGGAGTGCGCCGCCGTCCTGATCGCCCATTCGCCGATCCTCGGGCAGTTCCTTCGGGCGCTCCGGCATCTTGCCGCCGTCATACCATGTCAGCGTGACCGGCGGCATCTTGCCGCGTGAGGGAAACTCGTAGCGGATGATGGACCACTGGGGTGCCGTCTCCTCGTTCCGGGCGGAGGACTCGGCCTGGATGCGCGTGGGCGCGCCAAGGCCGAGGGCGAAATGCGCTCCGTCCATGATGTGGCAGCCCATGTCGCCGAGCGCGCCCGAACCGAAATCCCACCAGCCGCGCCAGTTCCTCGGGCAATACGCCGGATTGTAGGGGCGCTCGGGCGCCGGGCCGAGCCAGAGGTCCCAGTCCAGCGTAGCCGGCACCGGCGGCGTGTCGGCGGGGCGGTCGATGCCTTGGGGCCACGTGGGCCGATCCGTCCAGCACTGGACCTCGGTGACGTCGCCAATGGCGCCGGCCTCGACCCATTCCTTAAGGGTGTAACAGCCTCGGAACGAGTGGCCCTGGTTGCCCATCTGCGTGGCGACCTTGTACTTGCGCGCGGCCTCGACGAGTTTGCGGACCTCATACACGGTCCTGGCCATGGGCTTCTCGACATAGACGTGCTTGCCGAGTTCCATGGCCGTTATCGCCGCGATGGCGTGAACGTGATCCGGCGTGGCAACAACCACCGCGTCGATGTCCTTCTGTTTGTCGAGCATGAGGCGGAAATCGGTGTAACGCACCGCGTCCGGATAGTTCTTGTAGGATTCGGCGGCCCGCTGCTGGTCGACGTCGCAGAGGGCGACGATATTGCTCCAGCGCGAGACCATCTGGAGATCGTGGGCAGCCTGGCCGCCGGCGCCGATGCCGGCAACGTTGACGCGTTCGCTCGGCGGCGTGGTTCCCGCGCCACCCAACACGTGACGAGGGACGAGATTGAACACAGGCATGGCTGCCGCACCTTGCAGGAACGCGCGGCGTGAAAGACGCTTCTGATTCATGGTCGATACACTCCAATCAGGATTTCGGCGGTTGTTCACTACACGATAGCATACACGCGCCGGCCTCGGCCATGCGGTGTGTGTTCCGACGCACCATCTGCCATAATCGACCTGATCCGATGCCGGACGCCGATGGTTGGACCGGCTCGGGTGACGTCGGGTTGCGGTTGTGCCGTTTTGGGGCTCTGCGCATGGAGGACGACCGGATATGAAGCGCAACTTTCTCGTAGTTCTGGTTGCTGTCGTTTTGCTCGGGATCGGGACTCTTGCCCATGGCCAGGATCTCGATGCACTCATGCCGCTCGGCACGCATCCGGCCCTGGAGAGCCTTCCGGCAGTGAATCTGCGCGGTTCTCATACGCTGCTGGTGTATGCGCCAGCCGCGAAGGCGCGGGTGGGAATCGGCCTCGCGCTTCATCAGGTTGGGCGGTACGAGGATCCCGTCAACGTCTCCGCACCGGATGTTCCGGACGGCCAACTGACGTTGGCGTCTGAGGGGGGAGGCGGGCCTGCGCGCGGCGTCTTGACGGTGGCCACAGCGCGTCGAGGTGTGTTCCCCATTGAAACGGACACGGCGGGCAACGCGCTCCGGATCACGTCGATTTCGGCCGATACCGGCCTGGTGGTCGAGGCGTCGGAACGCCGGCCGGTGCATGTCATCAGTCAGGCCGAAGCGCTATGGTTCTATGTGCCTCGCGGGGTGCATCGTTTTGCCGTGTACGGACGCGGCGGCGGCGGCCGAGAGCACATCCGCCTGAAGGTCTTCTCGCCGGATGGTGAGCCGGCGGGCCAGGATGTCGCGCCCGGCGGCCGTACGGCACGGGTCGTCGTGACGCCGTCTGCGGAGATCCAGGGCAAGGCGTGGCGTATCCTGGCGGATCGCCCGAGCGAATGGGAGGGCACTTTCGAGGATGGCGCCATCTGGTTGTCGGATGATGTGGCGCCGTATGTCGGCCTCACGCCTGACAGCCTCCTGGCGCCCTTCTGCAGCGGCCTCGTGCAGTCGCCTCAATGGCGAGGCGAGGGCGACACGGAGTTGCGCTTCGGACTGAACGTTGCGGCGCCGGCCGGCGCCGCATGGTCGGGCGACGTGCGAGATGCCGCGGGGCAGCTTGTTGCGCACGCGGATGGCCGGGCGGACGCACCCCTTGTGCTGGCGCTGGCACGTTCGTTGCCGGCAGGCTGCTATTCGGCGCGAGTCAGACTTGGCGATGCCGTCGGAGCGGCGGTGAACCAGGCCGAAACGCCGGTGACACTGACGGCGAACCTGCTCTACGTGGGTGGATTGCAGGGCCTTGTGTCGGCGGAACTAACCCCGGAAGAGCAGGGGCCGCCGGCGGTGAACGTCCGCCGGAGCGTCGCCGGCATGGACATGCCGATTGGCATCGAGATCGCGTTGATCCGCACACCGATTCCGGACACGCCGGGCGGCGCGACGGGCGAAGTAGTGGTGCAGCAATCGATCGATCCCTGGGGTGAAGACGCTGTTCGGGTGGATCCGCCCGAGAACCTTGCCGATGGCCACTATCAGTGGCGGATTCTGGTTCGGACGAGCAGCCACGAATTGCTGGATGTGCAGCATGCGCGCTTCCTGACGAAGGCCGGCGCCCGGTTTCATAATCTCCGTGGCGGCGCGACAGCGCTTCTCGACGTGAGGGGTTCGCAATCCGATCGCGCGCCCGGATTCGTCGCGTTCGTGCCGGAGGGCGTGGACGCCATCGACTTCGACTACCGGCCCTCGGCGGAGGACATCGCACGGCCGTTACACGTGGCGTTGGCGCGCGGCGAGTACGAACCCGCGACACTCGGCCTGTTCGCCGTCGAGCCGGTGGCCCATGTCGCCGTGTCGATCTCGCCGCTGCGGCACGAGGCCGACAAGAACGCCGTACTGCCCGTGGACGTGCGGCGCGCGCACTACTGGGCGCAGCGTACGAGTTGGCGGACGGACACGTACCGCGTGATTCCAGAGATGCTCGAACCCATCGAGCCGTTTGCCATGGCCATCGGCGAGATCGCCCAAGTCTGGATGACCGTGCACGCACTCGAGGACGCGAAGCCGGGCTTGTACAGGGCCACCGTGACGGTTCAGGACGGCGACGGCTACGCGTGGACAGGGCCATTCGAGGTCCGCGTCCTTCCCTTCGCGTTGCGACGGCCCGCCGAGCGCTCGTGGGGCCTGTATCCCGACACCTCGCGATGGCGTTCGTTTCCGGACACGCAGGTTCGTGCTGAACTCGAGGACATCGCCGCGCACGGTATCACCACCCTGATGCTCTATCCGCCGGCGCATAGCGCGTCGAAGTATGAGAACGGCATTCTGACGATCGACTCGACCGAGTTCGCCAAGCACGTCGGCATGGCTAAGGCGGCCGGCCTGCGCGGCCCGTGGGTGATGAGCATCCAGGCGCTGGCCGGCCTCGTCGGCAAACTGACCGACGGCCGGAAACTGGCCGATCCGGAGTTCAAGCAGATGTATCAGGACTACGTGCGCCATTTCGACGCCTTGTCCAAGGAGCTTGACATGGGCGAGTGTGTGTGGCACGCCGTGGACGAGCCGTGGTCGCCCGAGCAGATTCAGCAGGTCGTCACGGAACTCGGCTATGTGAAAGAACTCGGTTTGTCCACGTTCACGACGGCCGGGCCGAATCCCGATCCGGCCTTCGACGCGGTTCTCGATGTGCGGTGCTACTCGATGGGGCATCTCCTGTCGAGCGAGGCCGCGCTCGAGGACAAGGCCGCGCATACGCGTGCCAGCGGCGACCGCCTGTGGTTCTACGGCAGCGGCTGCTACACCGGCGAAGACGGCAACATGCTGCTGAACCGCCTGTACACCGGCTTCCGATTTTGGCGCAGCGGCGCCGAAGGCGAATGGAGCTGGACCTTCCTGCGCGCGAAGGACAACGTGTACGACGACTTCGACGGCGAAAGTCAGCGCGAGTACAAAGAGGCGTGCATCGTGTATCCGTCTCGGGATCAGGGCGCGCCGATGCCGACACTCCAATGGGAGGGCATTCGCGAAGGCATCGACGACTACGCTTACCTCTACACCCTGGACGCGCTCGCCAAGGAAATCGGCGGCGAGCGTGGCGCCAAGGCCCTGGAAGTCCTCGATGAGGTCGTCGCTCAAGCGCCTATCCAGACCGCCGTCGGCGACATGACGCCGGCGCGGATCGACGCCATGCGGCAGCGGATCATCGACGCGATTCTGGAGCTCGCTGAGAACGGTTCGCAGGCTCGGCGTATGTCAGGCCTTCTGGGAAATGTCAGCCTAGGCGGAGAATTCCCGTGCGCCGTCCTCTCGCGACTGCTATAATGAACGAAAGTGAGCGACGAAGAAGGAAAAATCCATGATCTTCCACGTCAAGGTGGAACGAGCTGAGGACGGATGGTTCGTGGTCGAATGCCCCGCGTTGCCCGGCTGCGTTTCGCAGGGCCGAGATGAAGAGGAAGCCTTGGCCAACATTCGCGAAGCGATCACGGCGTGGCTGTGGGCAGAAGACCAGAAAGCGGCTGTCGCCCTCGCCGAGAATTCCAGCGAGCCCCCCGTCATCGTTGCCGTGTGATCGCGTGGGGCGCTTGGGCAACATATCCGGGAAGCAGGCCGCGAAGGCGTTTCAGCGCGCCGGATGGAACGCGGTCGGGCAAGTCGGTAGCCATCTTGTCATGACAAGACCGGGGGTTCGCGTCAATCTCTCCATTCCGCAACACAAAGAGCTCTCCGTCGGTACGCTCCGCGCCCTGATCGGCCATGCCGGACTCACCGTCGACGAGTTCCTCGATCTGCTCTGAGGCCCCGCAGCGATGGCTCCTGATTGGCGTCGCGCGAGGCGTTCGTGATACAAGGATGCCGGCGCGCGTATCTCACAGAAAGCAATGACACCGATCCTGGAGGAAATGTGCCATGCGGTTGGGCATCGTTATCGCGGCAATGATTGTATTTACGCTCTGCGGCGTGAAGGTGAACGCCGAGGATAGCGGCTGGATCAAGCCGCCGAAAGACCATGAGGGGATCCGCGTCGGCGCGTTCAAGGCCGAGGTCCGCCGCGCGTTCTACAAGAGCGACGGACTGCCGTCCGGCGACGTGCGCTGTATCGCCATCGGTTCGGACAACGCGCCCTACACCGGCACGGCAGAGGGCCTCGCGCGTTACGCGGACGGCGCCTGGAGCGTGGTCTCTGGTACGGAAGGCAAGGCCATCCTAGCGCTCGCAGCCATGCCGGATGGGGTTGCGGCGGCCGTCGCCGATGGCGTGTTGCGTGTCGCCGATGAGGGCGCGGCGCCGATGGCCGGTTTCTCGGCGGGCACGATCTCGACGCTCGCATGGAGCGACACACTGCTGGCCGGCTCAGACCAAGGCCTGTTCCGGCTCGACGGCGACGTCTTTGTCGCGGTTGACGCGCTGAATACCGTGCTCGGTACGCGCTGTGACGTGCGCCAGGTCGCCGTCGGTCCCGAGGGCAGGCTGGCCGTGGCCGCATGGTCCGGCCTGTTCGCGCGCGAGGCGGACGGTGTTTGGCAGCGGCCGGTTCCCGAGGAAAAGGGGCGGCGGTGGGCGTTGCAGGACGTTCGCGGCGCCGCCTTCGACGCGCGCGGGCGTCTGTGGTGCGCGAGTCCGCAAGGCGTGGCCTGCTACGATGGCGAATGGCACTTATTCACCGGTTGCGAAGGCCTACCGTACGATGATTTCACCACGGTGGCCGCCGGGGACGGCGGCATCTGGTTCGGTACGCGCATCGGCGCCGTGAGTTTCGCCGCAAACCGCTGGGCCTATCGCCAAGGGCGCCGGTGGTTGCCGAACGATGACGTGCGGGGCATCGCGGTGAGCGCCGATGGCAACGCGTGGTTCGCGACGGCCCGCGGCGTCGGCCTGATCGAGCGCCGCGACATGACCTTTGCCAAGAAGGCGAAGTTCTTCGAGGACGAGATCGACAAGCACCATCGCCGGACGCCGTTGGGCTACGTGGATTCGGTGGGATTGGCGAAGCCCGGCGACACGTCCGAGTGGCAGCAACGCGATAGCGATAACGATGGACTCTGGACGAGCATGTACGGAGCGGGCGAGTGTTTCGCGTACGCGGCGACGGGCAGCGCCGAGGCCAAGGCGCGCGCCAAGGCGGCCTTCGAGGCGTTGCGGTTCTTGGGCCAGGTGACGCAGGGCGGCGAACACCCGGCGCCGAAGGGATTCGTGGCGCGCACGATCCTGCCGACGAGCGGCCCGGATCCCAATGTCGGCCGGATCGAGGGCGATCGCGAACAGAAGGAGAAGAACGACGCGTACTGGAAGGTGTATGAGCCGCGGTGGCCGAAGAGCGAAGACGGCCAGTGGTACTGGAAATCGGATACGAGTTCCGACGAACTAGACGGGCATTACTTCTTCTACGCCACGTACTACGACCTCGTGGCCGATACCGACGACGAGCGGGCCCGCGTTCGCGAGCACGTGGCGGCGTTGACGGATCACCTCGTCGACCACAACTTCAACCTCGTGGATTGGGAGGGCACGCCCACACGCTGGGCGCGGTACAGTCCGGACGAGATGAACCACGATCCGGCGTGGTGGATGGAACGCGGCCTCAACTCGCTCAGCATCCTGTCATACCTGAAAGTGGCGTTGCACCTCACCGGCGACGCGAAGTATCACGAGGCGGCGCAACGGCTCATCAACGAGCACGGCTACGCCATGAACCTCATGTACCCCAAGGCGCAGAACGGCCCCGGCAGCGGCAACCAGTCCGACGACGAGATGGCCTTCATGAGCTACTACAACCTGCTCAAGTACGAGGCCGATCCTGATCTACGCGGCATCTACGGCTTCTCGTTGCTCAACTACTGGCGGATCATCGAGCCGGAGCTGAATCCACTGTTCAACTTCATTTGCGCCGCGAGCATCACCGGGGACACCTTCACCGATCCGTGGGGCACCACGGATCTTACGCCGACGGGATCGTGGCTCGAAGAGTCCGTCGACACGCTCAAGCGCTATCCCACCGACCGCTTCCGCTGGGGCTACAGGAACAGCCATCGCAAAGACATCGTGTCGCTCCCACCGTACATGCGAGAGGGCGGTGCCCGAGGCGTAGGACACCGGCGCAACGGCAAGGTGTTGCCCATCGACGAGCGGTTTGTCGAGCACTGGAACCACGATCCGTGGCAGCTCGACAGCGGCGGCGACGGCCGTGAGCTCGCCGACGGTGCC
Organism: Candidatus Hydrogenedentota bacterium; assembly: GCA_036769985.1. GTDB lineage: Bacteria > Hydrogenedentota > Hydrogenedentia > Hydrogenedentales > SLHB01 > DAIPKA01. The sequence goes on from DAIPKA010000026.1 coordinate 81,263, forward strand.
TCCTTCCTCTTGCCCTACTACATGGGCCTCTACCACGGATTCATCATCGAGGAATAGTAGACGGGACGCCGAGAGTGCCGCGAGTATCAAACGGCCTCCGAAGTGGTGGCATTGCCGGTCACGCCACGGGATTTGTGCCGCTGTGCCACATTCTATGCACGGAAAGACCGTGCCGTATTCCTGCGTGAGGAATGGCCCTTTCTGTCATTCCGAACGCATGTGAGGAATCTCGAAGGGGATTTCTCGCTTCGCTCGAAATGACAAGAGTGAAGGGCTTCGCCTCGTTCGAGATGACGGCGCGGCATCACGCGATCAGGTCATCGATGCTCTTGCCGGTCATCTCGATGAGCTTCTCAATGAGCAGATCCACGTCCGTCATCGGCGACGCGGCCCCTGTCTTCTTGTTGTCCTCGCGGACGCGTTGAGCGTTGGCGACGGCTGCCGGAAGGTTTGGCCAAAGCATATCGAGTTCGACCTTCCCTTTCCGGTAACCCCGGATATGTCTGCACAGCTCCTTGACGACTTCACCGCATTTCCCGAAGGCGCGCGTCGTGTATGCGAAGTGAAGGAGATACCAGAACTCAAAACACGGCACGGATAGAGCCACGAGCAACCCGTTGCTCTTCGCCTTGCTCAATGCTCTATCGAGCGTCTTGTGCCTGTCATGATCAAAGACACACCAGACGGCATCGTAAGGAACTCCTGCTCCCTTCTCCGCCTGACTCTTGCGCTCCAGCGCGTAGTCGACAACATTGATGGGCGCGGAACCTGATGCATCGCCCACAACCTCCACGTGTGCACCGAGGCGCCATCTCCGCCGGAGTCCGTTGAAGTAGTCCGGTTCGGTCTTGCCTCCTTCGCAGACTATCAGAATGATATCGCCGGAACGCAGTCTATCGCGCGTCGGACGCTGCAATGGACTTCTTCCACGCCCCGTTTGGCCTCCGCGCCTCAAAACGTGAAATCCCCCTCGATGAACGGAATCGCTCCGTAGCGCCCGGCCAAGTACCCTTTCTGCAACGCCTCTTTGTTACGTGGCTTGAAATCGGTCAGCGGATACAGCGTTGTCGCGCCCGTCTTATCCTTCTCTGTGAACCAAATCTGGTCTCGCCGGAACAGACTCTGGTCCAGCAACGTCGTGTCGTGAGTGGTCAGAACAAGTTGCGCGCTGCTGGAGCTGACTTCAGGGCCACGCAGAGCATTCAAGAGATCTCTGACAAGCAGCGGGTGCATACCAGCCGCAATCTCGTCTATGACAACGGCTTGGTTCGCATGCAACATGCTATGCCAGAGGCCCAGAAAGGACAAGAACTTGATTGTTCCATCCGACTCTTCCTCCGTTTCGAATGGAATTCCATTAGGATCGCCAGTTCCCCTGTGCAGCCACGTCAGTTTGAGGCGTTTCATCTTTAGTGCATCCTGAAATTGCTCCATCTTGCTGCTTGGGAGATCTTCCGCAATCCTACGCTGTAATGAGCCGGGTGGGTCTACCCATTCCTCTTCAACATGTACGTCCAAAATACCAAGATCTGCCTGACGGAGCGACTCGACGACGGCCCTATCCCCATGGGAGTGAAGTAGAAGCTCTGCTGCGTGGTCACGAGCGCGAGACATCTCAAGCCAATTCCGACACTCGAGCACATACAGACCATCTGTGAACCACTCGTAGACCGCACCCAGATCCTCGTGATTGAGCTGCGCGCCGGTAGACAAGAAGAGAGCGTTGGGACGTGTCGCGCTGACGAGCATCTGCTTGTCTCCGGAAAGGTACCGAGGGCTGAAATGCCACTTATGCTCGGAGGCTGTCCCTCTGATCACAAGTTCGCGTCTGAAGAGCTCCCGTGCTCTGCCTCGCGGATACGAAACGAGGTACTCGGTGTGTACGCGTTGGCTGTCGAGTGTGAAGCCGTACTGATAGCGGATCTGATTGTGAATGAAATGGACCTCGAATTCGCTAGGCGATTGTGCGGCCTGCGTGTCTAGTCGGAAGGGCACAACACCTGTCTTAGAACCTGGTTTCAACCTGACGGCGGACTCTGCCACGAATTCCGACATGAAGTCCATGGACCTTACGATGTTGCTCTTGCCCGAGGCGTTCGCGCCGTAGATGATAGCGCTGCGAAGGAGTCGGGTGTTGGCGAGCCCCGGAACATCCAGTTCAATGCAATTGTCTGGCAATTCGCCATCGCGGTTATTCGCCACCAAGCTGAGCGTCTGGCGCTTGTGGATGGAGCGGAAGTTGGCCACGGAAAATTCAATGAGCATGCGCTATTCCGATATTTTCGACTTGTTTTCTGCGTAGTTCCTGCAGTAATAAACCCCAAAGTGCAGCACTAGTGCAAATTGTGGCACACAAGAGGTCGTTCTGTCAACCGCATTTTTCGCATCTCGCGCATGCGGCCGAGGGCGATCAGTACTCGGAGAGGTAGTAGGTGCAGCGGCCTCGGCGGTAGATGCCGATGCCGGTGAGGCTGCCGTCTCGGTTGATGCCGTGGGCCTCGACGAGCGTCCAGTCGGGAACGGTGCTAATGAGGTCGTTGAGGTCGACGGTGTAATCGGTTCCGCCGACGGTGGTCCACACGCAGGCGCGGTACTCGCCGCTGCCGTCTTGGGCGGTGCCGCAGACTTGCTCGTTGGAGTTGATGTCGAAGGCTTTGCTGTAGGTACCGCCGAGGGTGCCGAGGTCGACGAGGCCGTTTGTCGAATCCCATTGGAAGGCGGTGCCGTCGGCCATACCGCAGGCGACGCCGTCGTCGTTGATGGCGTAGGCGATGCTGTCGGTGCCACCGAGATCCTGCGGCGTGGTGCTCGGGAGATTCCAGAGGCAGGCATGATTCTGGCCGCCGGCGGTAGCGGCCACACCCACGACTTGGTTGTTACTGTTGATGCCATAGGCGACGGCCTGGTCGCCCCCGAGGGTGTCGAGTGCTACGCGTCCGTTCGTCGAGTCGTACGCGAAGGCCTTGTTGTAGCCGGAATTGTCGGTGTAGTACCCGACCATGCGAAGGGATTCGTTGATATCGAGGAGATAGGTGTAGTCGTAGCTGGCGTCGTAGACGAACTCCTCCGTACCGGTGGCCTTTCTCCAGATAAAGCCCACGGTGGTGCCGTCGTCGTCCTGATAGTAGCCGACGACTCGGCCATTGTTGGTGAGGGCGGTGGCAAAGCTGTGCATGTGGGCGTGGGCGTGGAGGTCTGTTAGCGTTCCGTAGATGCCGCCGGCGGGATCCCACTCGAAGGCGTGGCGGACGTTTGAGGCTACGTGCATGTACGAATAGCCGGCGATGTGGCTGAAGAGGTTGACATCCATTCCGATACAGGATGTGCCGCCCAAGGTTCGGATGTTCTTGAGTTTCATGGTGGTCACGGTCGAGAAATCGGTGAAGTGCGTCGTATCGAAGAAGAGCGTCGGCGCCGGATCGGCGGCATAACGCACGTTCGAGATTCCGATGTCACTCCAGGTGGCGCGGTCAGGGTCGAAATATACCACCTTGAGCGCGTGCGGATCGGTCAGCGGCTCGTCGAGCGGCAGCGCAACGGTGACCGGCTTGGCGAATCGGAGGCCGTTGGGCCCTAATGAGACGCGGCGCGGAGGCGTCTTCTGGAGCGGCGGCGTCATCCACGCCGGCGGCTCGGCCACGGCGATGACTGCCGATTGGGATAACGCGCCGTCCGGCACATACACGCTCACGCCGTCCAGCGGACGGGCCGGCGCGTCGACCACGACGACCGTATCGGCATCCGGCACGGCGAGGCCGGCCGCCTCGGGCGCGTCATCGGTGATGGTGACATCGATACTGGCCTCGGATGATGCGCCGCGCTCCGACGTGACGCGCACCGTCGCGCGATAGGCGCCTGGGGGCGTGCCGGCCGGATAGGTGTGGGTAGGATCCTGCTCGTCGCTCGATGCGCCATCGCCGAAGTCCCACGCGAAGGTCACCGAACCGCCGCCGGGATCCTGGCCCACGCCGGAGAACGTCACATCGAGTGGCGCCGGGCCGGCGATGGGAGCGCCGGAGGCCCCTGCGCTCGGCAACGCATCGCCCACGGCAATCCCCGCGGTGGCCACAGCCGTGTGGCCGTTGTTGTCCGTAACCGTTAGCGTGACGGTGTAGGCGCTCTCGGCGGTGTATTGATGCTTGACGGCCGGCCCGGTGAGATCCGTTCCGAGGCCGTCGCGTGCATCGACATCCCACGCGCAGTCGGCCAGACCCCATTCGTCTGTCGACGCCGAAGCGTCCATGGACACCGTCACGGGCGCGCGGCCCTCGCTCGGTGTGCAGAGAATGACGGCATGCGGGGCGAGCACGTCCTGGACGCCGCGCGGGCCACCATCCGCGCCCAAGTCGTTACGCGTGCGATTGAGGTCGGCATGGGCCGGCTCCGGATCGCCGGCGTCGCGACAGGCCGACGCGGCCTCGATGTGGAAGTTTCCGGCAACCGGATCGACGAAGCCGGGCGGCGCGGTGAGATCCGTGGCATCGTGCGACAACCCGTCAAAGTCAATACCGTTGTTGTAGAAATCGTTGTAGCCGCCGCTACCTCGTGACAGCCCCCCGGCCAGTACGGCCGTGTCGTTCTGTGCGAAGATGTTGTTGCGTAGGTCGGACAGGCACGCGCCGGCTGCCCCTTCGATCGCCGTCCGATTGCCATAGAACGTGTTGTTGACCAGTTCGAGCGTGGCCCCCTCGCCGAACGCCACGCCGATGCCCCAGCCGTTCACCACGCAATTCGATACGGTTGCCGAGGCGCTGGACTGGACGCGGACGCCGGTATCCGCAGCGCCCTCAATGGTGACGCCGCGTACGGCGCAGCCGTCGCGCAGCGTGAGTACCGCCGCGCCGGACTTGGCCGAGGCGACCAGGATGGTGTGGTACGCGCCATCCACGCCGTCGAGATGGACGCCGGACTTCAGCGTGATGCCGCCGGCGTACACGCCTCGACTCATGGCGATCCGGCCGTCGCGTCCGACCGCGTCCGCCGCGTCTGCGATGGTCTGGAAGGGATGGTCCAAGGAGCCGTCCTCAACCCCGCTGTCATTGGCGGCGTCGACCCAGACCTCCATCGGCCCTTCGCCTTCGCCTTCGCCTTCGCCTTCGCCTTCACCTTCGCCTTCACCCTCGCCTTCGGCGGGTGCCACGCGCACGGTGAGCGTGACTTCGCGCGATGCCGCGTCCTCGGCAAGGATCAAAACCTTCCCCACATAGTCAGCTTTCGAGAGCGCCGCCCGGTTCACCAAGACATCGACGGTATCAGCCTCTTCAGGGTCATTGCGAACGCCATTCGTTGGCGAGAGCTGGATCCAAGGCTTGTCGCCGGAGACGCTCCACTCAAGGACGCTCTTGGCATCGCCGGCGTTCCAGATCTCGAACGACCATGCGGTTTCGGATGCTTCGAAGACATGGCTTGTGGCCGAGAGGCCGATGGCGGGCGTTGGCGTGGGCCTGTTGGGACACGCGAGGGCGACCAGGACGGCCGTGCCACATGCAACGACTGCGGACAGGCGAGAAAGCGCGCGCATATCGTCCCTCCGTCCACCTGGCACGCCGGCCCATACCAGCGCACGAGGCTCAGTCTCTTGCCGTGCATGATAATACAATCGGCGGCGCGTCGCATAGCGGGCCGCAGCAACGGGCGGCGTTCCTATAGCTCGGGCCGACTGAACGTGAACGAGAAGTCTCGATCTTCCGGATCGCCATACCGCTGCTCGGGCGTGACTGCGGTCGCCGGTCTGCCGGCGATCTTCCGCGCGTCGGATGGCGCCGCGAAGATGCTGTCGTCGAAGTACTCGGCCAAGACCTCGGCCTCCTCCGAGGTGAGATTGTTCTTGGCAGAGAGCGACTCGAACTGCGGCTCCGGCATCGTCACATGCTCGGTGTAATCGTAGTCGTGGGGATCCTCGATCATGTCGATCGCGCAGCGTTCGTAACCGATCCGCGAGAGGTTGGTCGGGTTCTCCATGTGACTAATCAACTGGCTGTGGAGCCGGAAGGTCTTCTTCTCGCGGTTGTAGAAGAGGTCGATGAGGCGCGCCTCCTGCGGATAGTCGATGACGCCACCCGTCAGAATCTCGAGATAGGGATACTTCCCTGAGATCTTCTCGACCTCGTGGTAGTGCACGTGGCCGCAGAAATGCGCGATCACGTTCGGCTGGCCGGCCAGGAAGCTCCTGAACACCGACGTGGGAACCGTGGGCGACACCACGGGCTTGGTGAAGCCCCTGCTCGGATGATGGGTGAAGACGATGACGTATTCCTTGTTGTCCTGCGCCTTCTTCACTTCGGGCTTGAGGAAGTTCTCGAACTGCTCGGTGGTAATCGCGCCGCTTGCCGCTACGCTGTCGTTCACCGAGTCCGGGCCGGCCGAATCGAGGACGATGAGGCGGATCGAGACGTCGCGCTTAGGCCGCACCGAGTACCGAGGTACGCCGAGGTTCCGGCAGGTGGCGTCGAATCCATGGCCGATGGGCAGCGTGGTGGTGTTGAAGTGCTCCTCGATGAAACGGTTTTTCGAGACGAAGTGTCGATTGTCATCGGCCGGAATAGGGCCTGCTACCAGTTCATCCGTCCGCAACTGAAGCGTGTTGGGATCGATGCGCTCCTCACTCGCGAGGAGGACGGCCGGGCTCTGGTCGAGGGTGGGAATGAGGGCGGTTTGCGGCGGATTCATCGCGCCAAGGCCCATGAATCCGGCGATCACGCTGGCCTGCGGCGCATACCAGTCTACGGGATCCGGCGAGGTCCGGACGACGTGGAAATTGCCGAGACACGTCGCGTCGTGATTGCCAATGGCCGAGTACCACGGAATGTCCTTGGCAAGTCCCACCGCTTTGAACGGCAGGTTCGGATTATCCTCGGCATCGATATTGCGCAGTTCGCCGTCCAGCGCCCCCGAGTCCGGATTGACCCATTGTCCGTCCATGACGTCCATGAACCAGCGAACCTCATTGAATTGGAGGTTGTCGGTCACGTCCCCGGTGACAATGACGAAATCGACGGGGCCGCGGCCCGTAGCCATTCCGCTGTAGTGGTGCCGGTTGATTGTCCGGAGTGTCGCATCGAGGATTTGCGTCGAGTAGGCTTCGTGGGGACGCCAACTCGAGGCCACGAGATTATCCATCAGCACCGCGCGGCCCGGGCTTTCTTCATCCACAATATGGATATCCGATATCTGGACGAATCGGAGCCAGTGCTCCTCCTCCTGCATCGGAAGACTATCCATAGGTTCGAAAACCGGACAGCCCGCTAGGAGGATGACGGCCGAGAGGCCCACGGCCGCCCAGCGCGCGAGACGTGTGCCGCAGCGTGACACGTGCATGTTACCTTACCTCGACTTCTTCTCCACTCAGCCGCGCTCTAGGGCCAACGCCAGCGGTGGCGAGACTATTCCTCGGGGGTGAACAGTCCCCCTACGAGGTCGACAATCATGACGACCACCGACACGAGAGTGGTTAGTTCGCTAAGCTTCTGCGCCAGGCTTAGGTTGTAGTAATACGCCTTGGCGGGCAAGGGTCTGCTCATGGGCATAAGGTGCTTCATACGGGCATAGCTCCTGTGATCCGGTTATTGGCCGAACTCGGTTTTCAGATTCTGGACGAAGCCGATCAACGTAACCAATTGAATGGTCACGCTCTCGACACTCTCGATCAGGGCTTGTTTCTCGAGCTGCGACATGGCCGACACCGGCGTCCGCTCTTCCGATAGGGCATTGACGTGTTTCATGCTTGATCTCCGCAACATGACTCGCACTTAGAAGTCCACCTGAAAGCGACCTTGGACGATATCGATGTCGCCATCGTACATCTTCTGATCAATCTCGGCCCGGATGTAGTTCAGCATCATCCGCGTGTTGGGCGTCATGTACCAATTCATACCCGCCGTGATGCTCTCTCCCGAGCCGCCGAACACGCCGCTACGTACGTCCTCGTCGTTGAGGTCGATGGTCGAATAGCGCAAGGCCAGTTCCCAGGCGCCCCATCCCTGGCCGTCCACGGTGAAGTCCTTGAGGGGAATCACGCGATCGAAATAGCCGCCGGACGTCACATAGTTCCGGTGTTCTCCGGTGAGGAAATAACTGGCCTGGACATAGTGGCCGTCGAAACGCCTCGAGTTCTCGAACCAGTCGTCCACGTCAAGGATCGTGAGCGTTCGATGAGGCGCCAGCATGTCCGCCTGGGCCGCCATGTATTCGCTCTGAACCGAGAAGGGCCCCCAGACCAGCGCCGCCTCGAAAGCCCAGCGGTCGATGGTGTCGGCGGGGAAGCTTCCGGTGTTCAGGTGCTCGTTGCCGAGGTGCGCCTCCGGATACGTTGAGATACTGACATAGCCGTTGGGATCCTGGTGGGTGAACGCGGCGCCGAGGTGGAGCAGGCGCGCGCCGTCGCGCCGATAGAAAGGCAGGCCGGTAAGCCGCGCCGAGTAGTTCCAGAAGCTGTTGTCGTCGATCTCGTCGTTGAACGCGCCGATGGCCCAGGTCATACGATCGTCGAGGAAACTGTTCTGCAGCATCACGCCAATCGAACGCCCCGGCGCGAAGGCCTCGACCACCATCGAGCGCTCCATGAACGTGATGTAGTTCGTGGTGGTCTGCTGCTCGAGACCGAAGGGCTCCGAGAAGTGGCCCAGTCGAAGCGTGCCGACATACGGCAACTCGTTCAGGCCAACGTAGGCGTCCTTGATCGTCACGTCGCTGTCGGCGAAATCCACTTCGAGTTGATAGTCGTAGTGCTGGTAGATGTCGCCCTGGAGCTTCAGGCGCAGCGCGCGGATCTCCGCCTGGTCTTCTTCCTCAATGCTCGGGCCGCCCAGCCGCCAGTACTTGGGTTCACTGAACGACGCCAGGTCAAACATGACGCGCCCGCCGATCCTGAGTTTGAAGTTCCCGTTCTCGGTTTCGAGCCGGAGCCCCTCGCGCCACGACACCCTCACCGGCACTTCGGTCGAGGCGGCCTTGGCGGCCGACTCAGGGCACGGGGCCTGCGGTGACGCCGCCGCTGCGCACGGCGCTGCCGGGGCGGGGGCCGCCGGGGCCGTCTCGGCGTCCACAAGACGCTGTTCGAGATCCTCAACACGCGCCTTGAGGTCCTCGTTGGCCTTGACCAGCTCGTCTACCTTCTTGATCAGCGCCTGAACGTCCGCCGAATCGGCGGTTTGTGCCAACGCCTTGTCTGACGCGGCCCAGAGTAGGCACAGGCCGGCCAAACACACGAGCAGCTTCTTCATGGTTGCTTTTCCCTCTGTTTTCACCAACGCCGAGCGATGGACACGCCGCCACCATGCGACACCGGACTCCCTGCCCAACGCCCAAGAGGCTTCATGGTACCACAGCTTCGTTCGGATATGTTAAGGGAGGCTACCAAGAGAGGATGGCCAGAGGGCCGTAGCCCATTGCCCAGCTGGGCGACACACTGTTCCTCACGCCACGGTTAACTCACGCACGTGGGCAAGATCACGGCGAGCGATAGGCCGGAGTTGATCCGGCAGAAGGGTCACAACGGCAACGGTTTCGCCGGCAAGGGTCATAAATTCCACTTCGAATCCACTCCCGCCGGAATGGGTATGGACTACCGTGCCGATATCTCCGGCTTTCAGGCCTTCACCGGGCAGATCTTGAGTTAGGACTACGCAGTCGTGTTCGTTGATCATGCCCTTTCCTCCAGAGGATAGGCGGTGATGAGCCGAGGGCCAACCGCATCGTTCTCCTGTTGCCACACGGTACGCAAAAGCGGCCGTCGGCCATCGGGAGTCTGTAGTGGGCCCTCCACCTCATAACGCAGGCCGAATTCACTATCATGCACCTCTGTCACCTCGTGGTCTTGTCCGTGTGTGCGTAACGCGCGAGCCAACACTTCCCATTGCTCGACGCGGAAACCAAATGCTTCGAAGAACCGCGCTCTGGTCGCGCCGTAACGATGGGCCGGATTGAGCAGATACTCGACGATCTTCTCTCGTTCCACAAAAGCCCGGTCGGCACGCGGCAGCTTCATACTCTTACGTTATCACGAATGCGAGTGCCGGTCAACGTGGTAGTACAGCGCCCTGAAGATGTACCGGTGACCCAAATTCGGGAACTCGAAGCCGGTTCTCGGAAGATCACAGGCCCTTTGCCTAACTGGGACCAACGAACCGCAAGGCAACCCATATCGTGAGGGCAATGGGAATCACCGACATGAGAGCGAGCAGGAAGAATGAGAGGATAGTAAGTACTCGTGAGTACCGTGTTCGGGGGCAGTATATCATGTTGAGGGGTTCATGCGG
>DAIPKA010000081.1:0-24654 GCA_036769985.1 Candidatus Hydrogenedentota bacterium
CGTCGTGGTTGAATCCCAGGGACTGACACGTTCTTTCGCGTAGCGCAGCGGAGCGGAAAACGCTGTCTGTCCCGAGCCTCGCAGCGGGCACAACGAACACCACAGCTTGTCACGACGAGGCCTTCGAGTGTGCCTCGCGGCCACTGCGCACGCGCACACCCGCCGGATCAGCGCACGATCATCGTGCGCCAACTACGCGCCAAGTAGGCGCAGATTGATTCTGCGCAATGGGGCGGGGATGGAACACGAAGGATCCGTGGAATCGGTGTAATCCCCCGTGAGAGCCGGGAACCCCATTGACCACGGATAACTCGGATGGCACGGATCGGAGCTGAGAACACATCGGCAAAAAATGGTTACTGTCCCTACTCTTTCCCTGCCTCTCTTGCCATACGGCTTGTCATGACACTTGTCCCCCGTGCGAACGAATCTCGAAACTGCGGACAGCCGTGCTGTAGGGATGAAATAGTAGTGCACACCATGGCTGAACGAGATAACGACTTAACGTGCGTCTGAAGTGGATCGCAGTCAGGTAGACTATCACGGGGAGAATCTCTCCGAGAGACGCCCCCAAAAGGCAAGTACCCAATGCCCTAATGCCATAGAACGACACAAAAAACACAATCACCATCGAAGATGGAAACCCGATGAGGCAGACCCAAAACTCCCAGTGGCGCCATGGGCTGTTGGCACGGAACGCTGCCGCAAGTTCAGGAGATGCCATGAATGCAAGCAACTCACTTGCTCGCCCTGTGACCGACACATTCTGCATTCTGGGAAGCCACATCTTCAATACCTCTGTGCTGGTTGTATATATATCTGTTTCTGCATGCTGTACAGATACTACTCCCTATAAATATAGGTAAGACCCTACTCATCCTTGCATATATCACATGCCATATACACACATGTGCCAATAATTCCAATCAATGCAACCGCGCAACCTGTGCACACAATGCAGCCGGGATTATACGGGCTCACGTGCGCAAGGCATAGCTTGCAGCTCTTCACGCACAACTCATCAACCACAATGTCAAACGCAATGGCTCCAAGCACGCACAAGGCTACTCTCTCCCCGTCGCACTCCACAGCACCAATGCCTGGAATCGGAACTCGGAAGAGGCCGTCTGAATCAGTCATTGCAGTCGGCCGGCCGCCGACGTAGCCATACACATTCGGCCCGTCGACCATGCCGAGGGGATCTCGGGTGAGCCAGCGGGCAGTGGTGGGCGAGTAGTAACGGTAGGGGGCGAAGTACTGTTGGACGTCGGGATCCCAACGGTGTCCCGCGGAAGGCTGGGCCGTAGGCAAGCCTTCCGCCGCAAGCGCCAGGTGCGATTCGTCTTCGAACGCACCGAGAGCGGCCTCGATATTGAGATCGAGGCTGCCGGAGCTCGCGTGGAGGGCGCCGTAGGGCTTGTACTCGAAGGAGGCGAGACTGGACTTGTCTTCGGCGCGGACGCTCCGGATGCTGCCGAGGGCGAAGGGACTGACACGTTGTTTCGCGCAGCGGAGCGGAGCGAAAAATGCTGTCTGTCCCGAGCCTCCTGCGCCGTCCGTACCACAGGCAGGGTTCGATCCCGTGATCTCAGCCAAGCTGTCGATATACGTCAACTCGAGGGCGCCAGTGTTCTTTCTTCTTGGAAAAGAAGAAAGAACCAAAGAAGAACCGCTATCTTGCGCAGTCGATCTCGGACCAATGGTCCACGCCAGTGCTGGAATTGGTTTCTCTTTGCCTACTTTCTCTTTTCCCAAAGAGAAAGTAGGGACTGCGTCAAACCGGACGCTGTGCTGTAGCGTATGTAGTCCCCGGATCATGGCAAGACTCTACCACAGCCCTGTGGAAAGTGCAACGGGTGTGACGTCGGCTCACGCCGGCCAGGGACTGGTCCTGTACGCCCGCCCGCCGGATCAGCGCACGACTATCGTGCGCCAACGACGCGCCAAGTTAGCGCAGATTCATTCTGCGCAACGGGGCCATCCTATCCCCCTTGGTCGCCCTCCGCACGCACACCCCCCTCAATCCCCCCGTAAACGGGGGGAGGGTTCAGAAATCGGGGACTGACTCCCTCCGAGTCTTCGAGGAGGGCTGTCTGTCCCCGTTTTTACAATCCCCGCTTCTATGTGGTTAGGCTTCCATCTGACCACAGCATCCCAAAGAACGCAGCGCGGCAGAGCCGCAACCAAAGGCGATATTCGTCCCGGTTGTCCCTAGCCCAGGGGCAGACGCCCCGAACGGGGCACAAGACTCTAGCCCAGGGCAACGCCCGGGAATACTTCCGTGGATTCCGTGTGGTTGTTCTGGACGGCCCCACGCCATCTCCCAGCGCACGACTATCGTGCGCCAACGGCCTTGCCACACCGCCATCAATGCGGTCAATACGGTCCATAGTCCATCTGGCTCAGCTCGCTTGTGGCCAACGCCCGCGCTGTGGACGACAGGTGTCAGGAGGCCAAAGGTGAAGAAGTTGGCTCACCGTATTCTTGGGAGTTTTCCGGCAAGAGGTCGGACCCGCTGGAAAGATGCGATCGTCTTCGTAGAACCGGACACGGTCATTCGCTGGCAGCGCAAGTGCGTCGAAGTGCATTGGCGCAACTTTGGCCGCGGCACCGCTCTCGCGCTCCCGGCATCACCACAAGGTGCGGATTGAGGGAACTATCCTACGCCAGGGACTCCTTGCAGAACTGGACGCACTTGGCGACTTCCTGGACGGCGTCGGAGCCTTCGGGAATGGGGTACTCCAACTCGATGTCGCCGGGAAAGGTCAGTTTGTTTTCCTTCACGAAGCGGAGCACTTCGGCGACCTGTGTGTCGCCGTGGCCGAAGGGCATGTTGGGCCCGTCGTCCTTCTTGCGGTCCTTCAGGTGAAGGCTGAGGATTCGGTCCCGGTGTTTCTCGATCATGGGGATGGCCGGCTCATTGGTGCCCGCGACGTAGTGCCCGATGTCGAGATTGATGCCGAGATACTTCCCGTAGGAGAGGATGGTCCCGTCATAGCTCTTGGGGTTTATCTGCGTATGGTTGTGGAAACCAATGACGATCTCGTGCTTGTCGGCGATGGGACCGAGTCTTCTGGCGGCGACCTCCGAGATTTCGCGTGTGATGCCTTTCGCGCCGAGGGCCTTGGCGGCCTTGAAGTAGTAATCAATCTGATCGTCGGACACGTCGCGTTCGCCGATGTCACCGAACTTGACGATGTAGATGTTGACGCCCGCGTCGTTGTACATCTTCCGCAAGGCCTCGAAGCCATCCATGGGGCCGCCAATGCCGGTTTCGGGGGTATGCTTCCGCGCGAATTCCTCGGCCGGGCCGCCCATCAGTTCAACGGAACTGAGGCCGCACTGAACGAGATACCCGAGCAAGTCCTCGGCGGTGCTGGGCATGGAGCGGTAGCTATAGGTGATGGTGCCGATCTGGACCCCGTTGAAATTGGAGTTGGGCTTGCCGGCTGCGGCGAGGGCGTGACGCGGTAGGGCCGCCGATGCCGCGAGTGCGGCGGCGCCGCCGATGAATGAACGTCTGGACAATGTCGTATCGTGGCTCTGCATATCTCTTCTCCGAAGTCGGATTCCACCAGTGGTGGGCTGTCAGCCTCGGTCCAATGTATCACAATTTGGCCCGGTGAAGCCTCCAACCTTTCCTCCGGGAAACCAAGTGCTTCGGGAAAGGCTCGGCAAGAGGCTAGCGGGGGCGGGCTTCGGACCCGCGAGCTTGGGTTACGAGCGCCGCTGGATTGGCTTTTATGACCCATTGGTATCGCTGTAACTGTGAAAGACATAGGGGTTCGGGCCCTGCGGGCTCGGATGCACATATGCCGAACAAACGCTGGTCCATGGATATCTCCCTCCTTCTCGCAGCCATGCCGAAAACCGTGCGCCAAGGAATGAACAACCAAAGGAGTTGCACTCCGTTCTGCGCAAGGCTATTCTCGTCGAGGCCTTTCCGCCAGGTTCGCAGGCTGCCAAGGAGGATGACATCTCAATGAACGCCCATGGCATGGGTCGGGATTCCTCTACGCCTCCAGAGAAGAGCATCAAGGAGGTGACCATCGCCGCGTTGGCACTGGGCGGGTTGCTCAGTATCCTCATGGCTGCGGCGAATACGTACCTCGGATTGAAGGCCGGGATGACCGTGAGCGCCTCGATTCCGGCGGCGGTGATCAGTACCGCCATCCTGCGCGGTATCTTCCGACGGGGAACGGTGCTCGAGAACAATATCGTGCAGACGATGGCGTCGGCGGGCGAGAGTCTGGCGGCGGGGGCTATCTTCACGATCCCCGCGCTCTTGTTGGTCGGCGCCTGGCAGGAGTTCAAGTTCTGGCCCACGACGCTGATCGTGTTGTTAGGAGGGCTATTGGGCGTCGTGTTCATGGTGCCGTTGCGGCGTGCACTGATCGTCGAGCGCCCCGAACTGATCTATCCTGAGGGCGTGGCGTGTTCCGAGGTGTTGATCGCCGGCCAGAAAGGTGGCAAGGGCATTCGGTCGATCCTCGCCGGGCTAGGCATTGGCGCCCTATTCAAGTTCCTCGTTACGGGGCTCCACGTGGTCAAGTCGGTCGTCGAGGGCGCTATCGGCGCAGGCCGCTCGGTGTTGTATTTCGGTTCGGACATGAGTTTGGCCCTGGTGGCCGTGGGCTACATTGTCCGGCTCCCAATAGCGTCCCTGATATTCGGGGGCGGTGTCATCGGATGGGTCATCACGATCCCGATGCTCGGCGGCCGGGAATCCGATGTGGCTCCACTCGAGGCCGCCTGGCACCTCTGGTCGACGCAAGTGCGTTTCATGGGAGTCGGCGCGATGCTTGCGGGCGGCCTGCACTCGATATGGCACGTGCGCGGCGGCATCTTGTCCGGGCTAGTAGCGCTTCGCGGTGTTGGCGGGAGCGCCGGGGCAAACGAGGGCGCGGAGCGACCGCGCACGGAACGCGACATGCCGCTGGCCGCGTTGATGACGGTGTTTCTGTTGAGTGTTATCGGCACGGTTCTTCTTTACGATTACCTGACGGGGAATTTCGGTGTGGCCGTAGCGGCCACGGTGGTGATGGTCATTGCGGCATTCATCTTCGTTGCGGTGGCGACCTACATTGTCGGTCTGGTGGGCTCGTCCAATTCGCCGGTTTCCGGGATGACCATTTGCGCACTGCTGCTGACGGCGGGCGTGCTGCTGGCGCTGGGCATCCGGGGCGAGTCGGCTATCGCGGCCACGCTGGGCGTGGCCGGGGTCGTGTGTTGCGCGGCCTGCACGGCGGGCGATGTATCGCAAGACCTCAAGACAGGACTGCTGGTTGGCGCAACACCCGCACGGCAGCAGTGGACGGAGATCCTCGGCGTGATGCTCTCCTGCTGTTTCTTTGCGCCGGTGCTCACGCTGCTGCACAACGCCTACGGGATCGGCACGGGCGGGCCGGACAGCCTTGCAGCGCCACAGGCGAGCCTCTTCGCCAGTCTCGCAAACGGCTTCTTCGGCGAGGGTGCGCTACCCTGGGACATGATTGCCGTTGGCGTGGGGATTGGCGTGCTGTTGATCGTGCTCGACCGGATGCTGGAACGCTCGGGCAGCGCCTTCCGCGCGCACGTCATGCCGGTGGCCGTGGGCATCTATCTCCCGCTATCGCTCGCGACCCCCATCTTCATCGGGGGACTTCTTCACCATGTCCTCGGGCGCGGGGGCAACGGCAAAGACCCGGGGCGTCAGGACCCCGGCCTGCTCTTCGGCTCAGGCCTGATTGCAGGCGAGGCATTGATGGGGATCCTGCTCGCCATCCCGATTGCGCTGAACATCGACTTGGCTGTATCCGAGGGCCACGGGCCGGTGTCGGTGCTGCTATTCGGCGCAATCATCGCGGGCTACGGGATACTCATTCGCCGCGCCGCAAGAGCCGGTTGACGCGACCAGGCCTCGTTCCTCACAGCCCGTTCCGACGGCGGGAGTCGGGAAGTCGTGTCGATGCTGCAAGCGGTGTCCCTAACGGTCCCCTTCGGACCGTCCGCTTGGTGGTGCTTCCTGGCTCTCTTGCTCCTCGCGGCCTTGAGACTCCGCGTGCTCGAGGATCTTCGCCAAGGCCGGCCCGGCATGGCGCAGGTCGGCCACGGCGACGTACACGATGATCAGGAAATGCGGCACGGTTACGGCCAGTTCGATCTGGAAGATCCGTGCGCCGGAAGTGGCGAACGGGATCCAGGCCGCGAGGGGCACCGTGGCCAGGAGCGCCCCATACGAGAATCGATGGCGCTCGATATCCAGGATCGATCGCGCGAGATTGGCCAACCGTAGGATCGAGAACACGATGACGAGGTCGGCCAGTGTCCAGGCCGTGCACTGAACGCGGGTCCACCACACGTACTGCGCCGCGGAGAAGTGATGGCCCAACCACTGAATGAGTTCGCCGCTCATGTGTCGGCCTCGGGAGCGCCGGCGGCACCGCGCACCAAGACATAGGCGCGCCACAGCAGAATCGCCGCGATCCACTCGGCTGCGATCCACACGAGGCCCGCCACGCGGAGATAGAGATAGATCGCGTTTCGATAGAGGGCGTCTGCGGCTTGGACCTCGACGAGTACGTCGAGTACCGCATCCACGGGCTGAGCCGCGGCAGTGGTCGCTAGGGCGAGTGCTACGAGCAGCAGAACACCGCCGCGGACGCGGGGTGAGTCTGTGGGATGGCCGCCTAAGACCCGGCGTAGGCGTCGGTAGCCGTGCCAGCCATGGTAGACGATCAAGAGTTCAAGGGCCACCCAGGCCGCGACAAATGCCATCCAGATGCCCATGTGCAGATGCGCGCGCACGAGATACGCGTTCTGGATGAATCCGGCCGGCGTTTCCATCGGCACAGCCTCGATCCACGCCGCCAAGGGCACGATGGCGAGGTGGCGTCCCAGCACGCATGCCGTGAGGACAAGGAAGCCGGCCAGCCAGCCTGCGGCACGCCACCGCTCGGCCTTCGTCAGCGCGATCGTGGTCGGCAGCGGCTCCATTTCCAGATGTCGGCGGCCGACGAGGACGACGTAGAGGATGACCAGCTCGGCCAGGATCCAGAACAGGCCGGCGCCTTCGGTGAGGCCGATGCGACGATCGAAATGGCGGGCGAAGGCGACGGCGGAATCCGGCGACGCGGCGCTCAACGCGGCGCCGAGCCACGTCGCGACACCTTGTACGCCCTGCGCGGTCATAGGCGCAGACTCCGTTTCTCGCGGGCGGGGCTATTCAGCCGCGTCGCGCCGTTCCTTCAGCTCGCGCCATGTGGTCAGAATGATGCCCTCGTCCTCAAGAACCTTCCGGAACCGGGGATCCATCATGACCTTGAGGTCGCCCAGCCGCGTCGGCCCCGAGTCCGTGATCATCTGAAATTCGTCGGTGGGATCCGTGGCGTGAACGATGACCTGGATAACGCCGGGCGCCATCCGGTGCATGACGTCGCCGTAGATCTCGAGCTTGTGGTCGAGTTCCGCGTCGTAGCCGGTGATGTGCGCGTCGTCGAGCACCGGCAGACCGGCCTCCCACGCGCCCTCGCCCACCATTCGCACGAGATCCGGGTCGAAACCGGGCGGAATCGCGTTCGTCTCGATCATGTACTGATTGTGGCCGCCCGGCAGGAACACGGGGATGTGGTGCTCGATGCCGATCATGATGTAGCGCTGGGCGAAGTCGATGGTGCCGAACACGGTGCCCATGTGCGTGTCGAGATGGGTTGGCGTGATACCCATGGTGAGGAGCCGGTCGAGCTGCGCGCGCATCTCGAGTTCGACCTCGTCCACGGTCGCGTGCTCGACCACCTCCGGCACGTCCGGCCAGAGGCAGCCCTCGGGATCCACGAGGCCCGGCACTCGGCTCTTGCCGGCCACGGGCCCCCAGCGATACTCACTCCATTCCGACGTGAGCGTGACGTGCATGCCCGCGTCCGCATCCGGATGCTGCTTGAGGTAATGGACGTACTCGCTCGTCCATGAACACGGCGTCATGATACTGCACGACGTCGCTACGCCCTGTTCCATCGCCTGGATCGCGCCACGGTTGGACGAGTGCGACATGCCAACATCGTCCACGTGGAAGATGACCACCCGGTCTTTCGGTCCCCAGCCCAGCCGCTCCGCATACGTCTTCGTACTGCCCATCGGAAACATCCTCACCTTGTGTTTGATCGGGCGCGCAGTATGCCAAATCCCCCGCCGGCGAGACAATGAAAACGGCAAGCCCTCGCGACTTGCTCGGAGATCGTACGTGTCTTTGGATGGATGAGGCGATCCGACGGCTCGGTGCGGAGGAATCTACATGAAAAACGCGGGACTGCGTGGTTCAGTACTTCGCGAAAGCCCACGCAGTCCGCGGGAACCGCAGCCCAGTCACAAAGCGGTCCCTCAGCCAAAAATCGCTCTGAAATAGTCCCTATTGTCGATTAGGTTCAGGTCGACCCGGACGAAATCATCCACCTCGCAGCGGGATATCACCGCGTTCTTCGGGGTGCTCGGCAACTCGGGGATATCCTCGGGGATTTCCTCGAGATCGCCCTCGTGCTCATGCCGCTCGGCTTCGTCGGCCTCGTCCAGCTCGTCCGCCTCGGTGCGCTCACGCTCTTCGAGAGCGTTCTTCAGCATCTGACTCACGCGGTCCTCGATGAATCCGGTCAGCACCTGGACGAGGTGATCGCGCTTCTCCTCGACATCGCCGTGCAACATGATCTCTTTCTCGAGGGGCAAGACGCAGCCGCAGAATACGACCACGAGCTCTTCACACTCGGGACAGGGGCCTACGATTAGGGAACCCAGCGGCGGCAGCATGAGCTGGCCTCTTGCTCCGCAGTGGGGGCACTTAACTTCGATGAGTGATAGCATGGTGCCTCCTCCTTCTACTTTCCCAAGCTGCACTCGGATTATACCATCCGCAGAAAAGGGAAAGCAAGGAAAAGCAGCTCTTTATTGAAATTCGAGTTCACATTATGGGCTATTCGGAAAATGATCTCTTTCCACACGGCAGTTCTGGGCACGGTCCTAACATAATTATCATTAGAAGCACTTGAAAGTCCCCCCTAACATTCCGCCCCCTTTCCCGAAACCTGCCGGTCGACCGGCCGCACAATGGCCCGGCGAGAGCCGTTCAGGCTTTGGGGAACTTGGCTTGGAGCGCGTCGAGGAGCTCGACGGCCTCGGCGTTGTCGGTGGTTTTGCGGTCGTGCCACCCTGGATAGGTCAGCATGGTGACGCCGTAGACCTGGCGTACGGTCTCGACGGTTACGCACGTCGAGTCGTCCGACTCGCCTTCGAGATAGATGGTGTGTTTGGTCCGCACCGGGGCCACGAAGAATCGGCGCTTCATTTGTGTGAAAGCGACAAAGGTGCCCCGCTTGTCACGGGTATAGATTTCGTAGTCCTTCTCTCGGAGGATGGCTTTGGTTGCCTGCCAGGCTTCATCGAAGGGCGCGTTGACCGTGGTCGAGTTCACGGCGGCGAAGCCGGTTGTGTCGAGGGCGGCGCGGGCGCATCCCCCCAAGGCCGCCGCCGCGACCGCGAGGATGACCAGGGCACTCCACGTTCTGATTCTCATAGGTCTACGTAGCCTCCTCAAAGAAGTTCCGTCATTCTAGCACAGGGTCCGGACACAAGCCAAGCTGACTTGATCGGCTCGCGGACTTGGCCCTACTCTATTGGCAAGAACACGAGTTCGCCGTGGAAACGCGCGCAAGATAACCGGTCGTGGCCGGTGGTCGGGAGATTGTGGAGATGTCGATCCTCCAGCCCTTATTTGACTTGGTTGAAACGCTTTACGGCCAAGTGGTCAGTATCCCGCTTGACAATCCGCTGAGTTATGTCTACGTCGTGGTCAATCTGATCCTCCTGATTATCGCCACCTTGGGCGGTATCGGCGGATAGACGTCCGGCAAGTCCCTGCGGGGATTCCGGGGCACGGGGGAGCGTGGCCGCGGGCGGCCGCGCGCTTGGCATGGTGGCAGTATTCGGCGCTCTAGCAAAACGGCCACTGGTGTGTGCGGCTCTTGCCCTCGCGGCGGGCAGCTACGCCGGCGCGCTTGTCTTGCACGACCATGCGGCGCTGCCCGTGTTCCTCGGCCTGGTCGGCGTTTCCGTCGCGCTGTTGATGCCGCGTCGGCCCGTCATGAGGGTTGTAGCGACGGCGTTGACGTTCGCGTCCGTGGGAGCGATCCTTTGGAACCTGCGCCACGCCGAACCATTCGGCGACCCCTTGTGTAGCTACGCCGTGGATCATCCCGACGAGGTTATCGATGTCGAGGGCCGCGTTCGATCGACGCAGATCATCCTTCCGGGGGCCGAATACGCCCGGTTCATCGTCGATGTCGACCGCGTGATGGCCGATGAGGTTGCCTTGCCGCTCCGCGGTGGAGTTCAGGTTCGCTGGACGGGCTCCGCTGCGCCGCTCTTCGCCGATGATCGGGTGCGCGTCCGCGGCGAACTGACCGCGGCGCTTGGGCGGGCCAACTTCGGCATTGACGACGTCGAAGACTACCTCCGGCGGAACCACGTCCATTCGGCGATGACGGTACGCGGCTCCGGGAACGTGGTGCGCCTCGGATCCGGGCGTTGGTGGCGGCCGGGGCACTGGGCGTCGCGGTTACGAGCCGCCGAGGCCGAGCGACTGCGGAAGGTCATTCCGGAGCGCGCCTGGCCGTTTGTGCTTGCGGTGTGGCTGGGTGAACGTACCGAGATTGGGGAGGCCGAATACCGGAGCTTTGTGGAGACAGGCACAGCCCATGTACTGGCGGTTTCAGGCGTGCATACCGCCATCATCTACGCCAGCGTGTGGTCGGGTCTCAGCGTTCTCATTCGACGTCGGAGCGTTCGCGCTGCGGTCACCATGGGCGCGGTGCTTCTGTTTGCGTTGGTAGCCGGGGCGCATGTGTCGAGTCTACGTGCTGCCGCTATGATCGCGCTCTACGTGTTGGCCGACCTTTTCGACCGCGAGCCGGACGCGCCCACGGCCCTCAGTGTCGCGGCAATTCTTCTGACACTCGCGAATCCGGACAACCTGCTGGATCGCGGGTTCCTGCTCTCGTTCACGAGTGTTGCCTCGATCCTTCTGTTTACTCGGCCCCTCGGCGAGGTGTTTCGCGCGATTCCGGTGGGATTGCGGAGCGGACTGGTCACGCCGCTGGCGGTCCAGATTCTCCCGTGGCCATTGGCGGCGCACTTCTTCCACGTGCTGCCGTGGGCGGCGCCCTTGGCCAACCTTGTGGTGGTGCCGCTGCTGACGGTGGTGCTCTGGTTGAGCTTCATGACTACGGTGGGCGCCTTCCTCTGGAGCGGCCTGGGCCTCGTATTCGGCCACGCGGTGGCGCCGGCCGTTTGGGCGATTCACGCCGTCGTCGACGCCGTGGCCCGCGCCCCGAGGAGTCACCATTTCGTTGTCAGCCCGACGGCCCTGGCGATGGCGGCGTTCTGGGCCGCGTCGTTTGCGGGATTGCGCGCGGTCGAGCCTGATGTGTTGCGACGTCGCTGGCAGGCCGCCGTGCTAGCGATCCTCCTGGCGGTCCTGGCGTATGGGACGTGGCGGCCCATGGCGGCCGAGCCGGAGGTGGCCTTCCTCGACGTGGGGCAGGGCGACGCCTGCTTTATCCGTACGCCCGCCGGACGGACCTTGCTCATCGATGCCGGCGACAGCACAGAGCACGTGGACATGGGCGCGCGCGTAGTGGCACCTTTTCTATGGGCGCACCACGTCGATCAACTTGATTGCCTCATTCTCACCCATCCCGACACGGATCACATCGGGGGCATGCCGTATATTGTGGACCACTTCTCGGTGGGCGAACTGATCCTCGGGCCGCGTGACACCGGCAACGCGGCCGAGGCCCGGTTGATCGCATCCTGTGCGCGGCGCGAAATCCCTGTGAGGCGCGTGGCGGCGGGCGGCCGCCTCGAGATCGAGGGGTGCCGTGTCGAGGTTCTCCATCCGCCGATCGATTGGCCGGCGACATCCACCCTCAACGACACCTCACTCGTGATCCGCATCGCGTGGCCCGGGTTCGACGGCCTTTTTACCGGAGATATTGAGGCCGCTGCTGAGACCTCGATGATCCCGCGGTTGACGCCCACGCGCGTCCTCAAGGCGCCGCACCATGGATCGCGTACATCGAGCACGCGGGAGTTCCTCGATGCGGTTCGACCGGAGGTTGTGGTCGTGTCAACGGGTGGCGACGTACGCAAGGGCGGCGATCCGGCGGTCCTCAAACGCTACGAAGACCTGGGCGCCACGGTCTACCGAACCGATGTGGCCGGCGGCATTTCCGTCACCTCCGACGATCACGGGCGACTGGTGTTTCGTGCGGCTCGCGCCGAGAAAGCGAATCCCATCGGCCGATAGGCGGCTGTGCTATCCTCTAGGAGACACGAAACGGCCGGCGAGGGGAGAGAGACCATGGTTACAGGGTCCGCGTGGGCAAGTGGCATCGAGCGTGTGGCGCTGGTGGTGGTCTTGGCCGGTCTGATTGACGCCACGTGTGCGCCCGGGAACCAACCGAACGCGGCCGGGCTGGAATGGATACGCCTGGACGAGGCCGGCGAGCATTTCGTGGGGGCGTCGTCGGGCAAGGAGTTCCGGGCGTGGGGCGTCAACTACGATCACGACGGCTCCGGGCGTCTCATCGAGGAGTACTGGCACGAGGAATGGGCGACGGTGGCCGAGGACTTCGGTGAGATGAAGGCACTGGGCGTCAACGTCGTTCGTGTACATCTCCAATTGGCCCGTTTCATGAACACGGCCGACACACCCAGCGAGGCCGCCCTCGACCAACTCGCCCGTCTCGTGCGTCTGGCCGAGACAACGGGCCTCTACCTCGACGTGACCGGCCTCGGCTGCTACCACAAGCACGAGGTGCCCGCCTGGTACGATGCATTGGACGAGGCGGGCCGATGGGACGTCCAGGCCCTCTTTTGGGCGGCCGTTGCGAAAACCTGCGCCGCGAGCCCCGCAATCTTCTGTTACGACCTCATGAACGAGCCCATCCTGCCGGGCGTCGGGCAAACCGAGAGCGACTGGCTGGCGGGTGAGTTCGGCGGCAAGTACTTCGTGCAGCGGATCGCATTGGATCTCGCGGGCCGCACGAGGGAGGAAGTTGCAAAGGCCTGGGTAGACAAGCTGGTGGCCGCCATCCGACGGCACGATACGCGGCACTTGATTACGGTGGGCGTCATACCGTGGGCGTATACCTTTCCAGGGGCGCGTCCCTTGTTCTACTCGGACGCGGTTGGGGCGAACCTGGACTTCGCGAGTGTTCACTTCTATCCCGAGAAAGGGGAAGTCGGCAAGGCGCTCGACGCACTGGCCGTCTACGACGTCGGCAAGCCCCTTATCATCGAAGAGATGTTTCCGCTGCGGTGTGGCCAGGAGGAAATGGACACGTTCATCGACGGCTCTCGATCGATTGCGGAAGGCTGGGTGAGCTTCTACTGGGGCAAGACCATCGAGGACTACGGCCGGGAGGATTCGGGCATCGCCGGCGCGATCATGAAGAGCTGGATCGAGTACTGGCGCGCCAAGGGGCCCGAGATGGTGCTTTCCACGGAGGACTAATGAGCCGTCGCCCGCGTGTTACCATGAGAAAGCGATACGGCCGGAAGTGCGGAGTGCGCACGCCGTTGTGAGAAAGTGACGGACCCTATTGACAGTATTGACGAAATGGACGTTGCCTGCGGCAGAAGATGATGGTTCTTTCTTGGTGTAGGAGATAAAGGCCTTGACGAAACGAAAAGACCCCATTTGGAACACAATACGGACGGAAGTCGAGGAGGACATTCGGCGCGAGCCGCTGTTGGCGAGTTTTCTGTACGCGGTCGTGCTGAATCACAAGACGCTCGAGGATGTGCTGAGCTTCCAACTGGCCAGCAAGCTAGGCAGCAGCACGCTGACCGAAGTCTCGTTGCGCGACCTTATCGACGAGGCGTTTGCCGGCGATCCGGGCATCGGCGCGGCGTTCCGGGCGGACATCCTCGCCGTGCGCACGCGCGATCCCGCCTGCACGAAGTATTCGACGCCGCTGCTCCACTTCAAAGGCTTCCAGGCCATCCAGGCCCATCGCGTCGCGCATTACTACTGGACACATGGCCGCGAGCCCTTGGCCCTGTTCATGCAAAGCCGCATCTCCGAGGTGTTCGGCGTCGACATCCATCCGGGCGCGAAACTCGGCCGAGGCATCCTCATGGACCACGCCACCGGCGTCGTCATCGGAGAGACCGCCGTCGTTGGCGACAACGTGTCGCTCTTGCACCACGTAACGCTGGGCGGCACCGGCAAAGAACTCGGCGACCGGCATCCGAAAGTCGGCAACGGCGTCCTTATCTCGGTAGGCGCGAGCATCCTCGGCAACGTTCGGATCGGCGACGGCGCGAAGATCGCGGCCCACGCCGTCGTGCTGAGCGATGTACCGGCCCACTCGACCTTTGCCGGCGTACCCGCGCGCATGGTCGGCCGTCCACACGACAAACAGCCCGCCCTCGAAATGGACCACAGCATCACCGAGCCCGACGCGGAATAGCCGGCGGCTCAGCCGGCGGTTTGGGCCGGAGGATCACGTAGGTGGGCAATCCGATTACCTCGAAGTGGTCAAGGACGGCCTGGGTGGCCACGTCGCTTGGATCTTCCGCCTGATACTTGATCGGCACAAAGGCGTCAAGGGCCTTCTTCACGTCGGCGTCTTTGAACGTGGTCTTGTCCATAGTGGTGCAGTTCTTGCACCAGGTGGCCCAGAAGTCGATGACAACAGGCCGATCCTCGTCGATGGCGCGCTGTAGGCCTTCGCTGAGCGAGGCGGTCCACCGGGCATCGGCGGCGGGCGCATCGGTTTCGCCAGCGCGCGGCCCCATGAAGAGCGTCACGGCGAGGTAGCCGTAGTACGCGGCCATCACCAAGATGAAGACGCCGAACACCTGCTTGACGCGCACCATCCATTTGCCGGGCTTCGGCAGGAACGACAGGCCGGCCCCCGCGAAGGGCCACGGCAGCGCCATGCCGACGCCGAGCAGAAATGGCAGGAGCAACGCGGCCGTCGTGCCTTTGGCGTAGAGGTTCTGGGCGTAGAGAATGGTCGAGATAACCACCGGCGCGACGCACGCCCCGGCCAGCAGTGCCGATACGGACCCCATGAAGAATGCTAGGAAGAACGCGCCTTTCGAGCGGCCTTTGCCACCGATTTTGGCCTGAAATCGTGTGAAATCGATGAGGATCACGTCGAACATGGCCAAGGCGAGGACAACGAAGAGGACGGCGATCACGGCGTTGAACGCGGGCGTCGCGTTGAGCGCGCCGAAGGCGGTTGCCGCGCCGAGGATAACGACCAGCCCTAGCGCGCCATACACCAGCGCAATCCCGAGGCCATAGAGGCCGCCGAGGGCGAACCCGCGCGATTTCGAGCCGGCCTGTGCGCCCGCGCCGATGATGCCGAGGTTGATGGGAATCAGCGGTAGCACGCACGGCGTCAGATTGAGCAGGAGGCCGCCGACCAACACGAGCAGGACGACGAGCCATAGGGCCTTACCGGCAAACGCGCCGGTGTCGGTGGCTGGCGCGTCGCCGCTGGCCCGGTTGAGGAACTCGATGAAGGGGCCGGGGCGCTGGTAGC
This sequence comes from Candidatus Hydrogenedentota bacterium, assembly GCA_036769985.1. Taxonomy (GTDB): domain Bacteria; phylum Hydrogenedentota; class Hydrogenedentia; order Hydrogenedentales; family SLHB01; genus DAIPKA01. The sequence goes on from DAIPKA010000081.1 coordinate 15,582, forward strand.
CGGCCGATGACGCCACGACATCGAACCGGTCGACCAGGGCGGTCCAGTCCTCGTCTTGCGTTACGACTTCTGCCGTCTCCTCCGGTTCGGGTTCCTCCGCCGGCGGTGTTTCGGCCGCCTCCGCCGGTTTGGGTTCCTCCGCTGGCGGCGTTTCGGGCGTTTTCTCCGGCTTCGGTTCCTGGGCTGGTGGCTCCTCGGTGGCCTTGAAGGAAATGCCTTTGAACTTGCCGGCGTTCTGCGCGGTCAGCGCCTGATCCGCTGGGCGCACAGCCACGGCCAGCTTGAAGGCCTGACTGCTGGGCGCGACGCACTGCTTGTCGTCGCAGGCCTGGAACGAGACCTTGCCTGAAACCGCGTGGTCGCCCACGGGCGCCGAGTCGGCGAGGTCGAGTTGCACGCCGATGCGAAAGGTACCGCCGTAGACGAGCAGCGGCTCTTCCGAGAACTCGCTGGTGATGCGAACCGGTTCCGGATAGACGACGTCGGACACGGCGAAACCCTCGGGCAGTTCGAGCTCGACGTCGGTTGGGATGAGGAATTCGTCCAGCGGTTTGTGGGCGTGGACGTGCCACCCATCCTGAACGGTGACTTCGATGGCGAATCGGAAGGATGCGCCGGCGTGGGCGCCATCCGCCGCCGAAAGCGCGGCCACCGACACGGATGGCCCGGCTGCGTGTGCCACGGCCGCTGCGGTGACTACGATTGCGGCCAGGGCGGCCGTACCTACGGCGCGGCATCGCGTATCACGTGTCATCATCACTTCTCCCTCGTACGTACGAACGGCGTTGACTCTTCACTCGATGGAAACCGAGCGAGGGCAATGCCTATTCCCTTATGCTGACGCTATTCTATAGGGAGACGGCAACGGTGGCCAAGGGCGGGACAAATCCGGCAATCTCGGAGATGCAACGGAATGTGCCGGCATGGTGTGCGGTTGCGATGGGATGCTGCGCTTTGTGAGGCAGCCGGCATGGTGCCTGGTGCGCTGGATCTAGGCACTCGATGCTCGCTTACTTCCGCAATTCGGCCCAGTCAAACATCCGCCCGTCAAGGTCATAGGACTCGATGCGGAGTGTCGGGCCATGGACAGAGACAAAACAGTAGTGGTGTCCGCTGAAGACCTTGGCCATGAAGGGACTGCGCCATGCGGCGGCCTCTTCGAGGCTTCCGCCGCCGCCGCCGGTCACCATGTACACGGTGCCGTGCTTAAGTACGGGCGCGCCGTTGCGGATGGGAAGGGTGCGCTCGTAGGAGTGGATGTGGCCGCTCCACACGAGGTCGACGTTGTGCTTGTCGTAGAGGACGGCGGCGGGCCGGACACGCTTGTCGCCGTAATACGAGCGCCGATCCGTGGTGTCGCCGTAGTCGTTTCGGTCGGACGAGTAGGTCGGGCAATGGAGACAGACGATCTTCCAGGTGGCGCGCGATGAACCGAGCGCGGTATCCAGCCAGGTGTACTGCTCGCTACCAGGGCCGAGGGGGCGCTCGGAATCGACCATGAAGAACTCGGCATTGCCATATGGGAACCGGTAGTCGTACTCGGGGGCCGGCAAGGAGAAGTAGTCGTAGTACAGATCGGCGTCGCGCTCGTGATTGCCCAGGGCCGGTATCAGCGCGACGCGGCTGCTGAGCGGGTGCATATATGGGAAGAAGTGTTCGATCCAGTCCTCCTTCTTCGTTCCATTCTCGACGAGATCGCCGACGAGAAGGGCAAAATTGGGGCGCTGCGCCCAGGCCATCTCAACGAGTTTCGGTACGACCTCGCCCTTGCTGTGCATGTCGCATAGGACGGCAAACGCGAAGGGCGCATCGCCGGACACCGCCGTCTGAAACGAGTAGAGTTCGCTCTCGACAGTCTCCTCGGTGGCGTTGGTCGAGCGCACGCAATAGAGGAAATGCGCCGACGGCTCGAGGTTGTCGAGCGTCACCTCATGGTAAAGGGATCCATCGTTGCCTCGTACCCAGTGCAGTTCTTTGGACTTCGCACCCCACGCGGCCTCGGACGTTGCCGGGGCGTTGGTCTCCCATCGTACGATGATGCTGGTCACTGTCGGATACTGCAGGTAGGGCCCTGCGATGATTCGGAGTTCATTCTCGGAGGTGCCTGCACCGGCCGCGGCCCAGGCGGCGCAATACGCTGTCAGGCCGGCCATGACTCTGATCCACATACTTCGTTACTCCTTCGTTTGCGATTCAACTAGCGATTCGCGGGCGATCGATCACGGGATCGCCATCTGGTGAATGCAGGAAGGGAGCTATAGTGCATCAGCGTGCGGCCGCGGATCCAGGAGAATCTGCCCTTTGCGGTTGCGCGCCGCGGGCGTAGCAGGTAGACTCGTATCGCGTCGACATGCGTTGGCGCGGTGGCGCAACGCGAAGCCGGGTGTCCTTATGGAGGTGCTGATGATGATCCTGCGGCGGAAGCTCTCGTGTGTTGTGATCGCACTCATGGCTATGCTGGTGCATGGTGGACTTGCGGTGGCCGCGTCAGAGGACGGGTCTGCTGAGGCTCAGGCGGTTTCGTCGAGTGGCACGTTGGGCAAGGCCGATGGCTACCAGGGCATCTGGTACTTCAACCAGCCGTCCAAGGATGAGTATGTGTACAAGTATAGCGGGGGGTTGGGCACGTACTGTGCCAAGCACCTTCCGTTTGCGGTGTACCGGCCCGAGGTCAACAAGACGTTCTTCTGCTATGGCGGTACGGTGCCCGGAAAGCGGGAGTTGCTGCACATGGTCTCGTACTACGATCACGCCACCGGGCTGGTGCCTCGGCCGACGATCCTACTCGATAAGGAGACTGACGACGCCCACGACAATCCCGTGATTCAAGTGGACAGGGAGGGCTACGTATGGATCTTCTCGAGTTCGCACGGAACCAGCCGGCCCTCCTATATCAGCCGGAGCATTGCCCCGTACAGTATCGACGCGTTCGAGCGCGTGCTAACGACGAACTTCTCGTATCCGCAGCCTCACTACATCCCCGAAAAGGGGTTCGTGTTTGTCCACACGCGGTATGACAACGGCCGCGTCAACTACTGCATGACGAGTGCGGATGGCCGGACATGGTCGGAGCCGAAACGGCTGGCGAAGATCGCGCAGGGCCATTACCAAGTCAGCAACCGATTCGGCGATAAGGTAGGCACGACCTTCAATTACCACCCGGAGGGGAAAGGCCTGAATTGGCGTACGAATCTGTACTACATGGAGTCGCTGGACTTTGGCGAAACGTGGCGCAGTGTCCGTGGTGAGGTGCTCGATCTGCCGCTCACCGAGATCGACAATCCGGCGATCGTCCACGATTGGGAGTCCGAAGGCCTTAACGTGTACATGAAGGACCTCGCGTTCGACTCGAAGGGGAATCCGATCATTCTCGTCCTCACCAGCAAGGGTTATGAGTCGGGCCCGGCCAACGATCCCCGCCTATGGCGCACCGTGCGTTGGACGGGCGAGGCGTGGGACATCCAAGGCACCATTACGTCGGACAACAACTACGACACGGGCTCGCTTTATGTCGAGCGCGACGCATTCTGGCGCCTGATCGGCCCGACGCAAACGGGACCGCAGCCCTACAATCCGGGCGGCGAGGTGGCCATGTGGACGAGTGAGGACCAGGGCCAAACGTGGCAGATGGTGAGGCCGTTGACGCACAACAGCGAATACAACCATACCTACGTTCGGCGTCCGGTGAACGCGCATCCCGACTTCTACGCGTTCTGGGCCGACGGCCACGGCCGCCGGCCGTCGGAAAGTCGGCTCTACTTCTGCGACAAGTCCGGCGAGCACGTGTGGCGCTTGCCGTTCACGATGGATGAGGCGTTCGCATCACCGGAACCGATCAACTGAATCGCAGAGCGGGAGGGAGATACTATGCGTCGGGAAATCATCTCAACCGGACTGGCCATGCTGACGCTTGTGGGTTCTGCCGCGGCGGAGTCGGCCATTCCGGAGCGCTGGATTCATCCAGCGTGCACGCCGCTTGAAGTGACCAAGAACGGCACCTTCGTCCAACTGGACGACGGCGCGCTGATGACCATCGACAAGGACGTGTTGCGGACAAGCACGGATGGCGGCAAGACGTGGTCGGAAGGCGGTGAGCCTATCGCTTCGGGCGTGGACCTGAACTATGTGGGCCATGTAGGCCAGTTTCTCCGGACGAAGACCGGCGTGTTGGTCCTCTTGTTCCTGGATTTCGGCGCCTACAAGTGGAGTTGGGATAACGATCGCGGGGCGCCGAATGCCGATTGCACGCTCGAGCTTTGGGCGATCCGCAGCGTCGACGGCGGGAAAACGTGGTCCGATAAGCAGCGGCTTCTGGGCGGCTACAACGCCGATTTCATGGGATTCATTCAGACGAGCGACGGGCGACTGGTGGCCACGTGCGAGCACCTGGTTCCCGAACTGAAGCGTTGGGTCTGCTGCTCGTTCATCTCGGATGATGACGGTCTGACCTGGCGGCAGAGCAACCTCATCGATCTCGGCGGTCACGGGCATCACGACGGCGCCGTCGAGCCCATGGTCGTCGAGCTAAAGAGCGGCCGACTGCTGATGCTCATCCGCACCGGGCTGGATCAGTTTTGGAAGGCCTACTCGGATGACGACGGGCGCTACTGGCGCACGATTCAACCAAGCGGTATTGATGCCAGCAGCGCGCCCGGCTGGCTGACGCGGCTCAAGAGCGGCCGGCTTGTTCTGGCGTGGAATCGGCTGAATCCCGAGGGCCGGTCGTTTCCCAAGGGTAACTCGGCCGGGCCGGCCTTCGAGTTTCCGGCCTCGTGGCATCGCGAGGAGCTATCCATCGCCTTTTCCGAAGACGACGGCGACACATGGAGCACGCCCGTGGTCATCGCGCGGGAAGCCGGCGCACAGTTGGCGTATCCCTACATCCTGGAGCGCTCTCCGGGCGAACTGTGGATCTTCACGCGCTACACCTACCATCAAGGCGGCCAACCCGCGCCGCCTGTGGCCGTGAGCCTTCGGGAGGAAGCATTCGTGGCCCGGTAGATCTATGCGCCGTAGATCGGCAGCGGCGGTCGGGTCTCCCATTGGCCGGACGTGAAGTCCGGGAAGTCGATCGTCGCGCTCTCCTGGGCCACAGACTGAATCGATAGCGGTAGGACGGCGCTCCACGTAGCGGCATCGTAGACGTCTTGTGGCGGTGTGGTTTTCGTGCGCACGGCCTTGATGAAGTCGTACACGGTGATGTAATCCGATCCGCCATGGCCGCCGTTCTTGGCGGCCTCCTCTTGGAGGGCGGTCCACAGCGGATGGGCATAGCGCTGCATGTACGGCGCGAAAGGCTCGTAGGTATGCGCTTGTGGAGACACGCCTTCGAGGTAGATCTGATCGCTCTGCCATCCCATGTGGATGCCTTTGGTCCCCTGGAGCCTCAGGATCAAGTCGTACGGGCGTGGCGTGCACATGTCGAAATAGAGGGTTACGGTTCTGCCGTTGGCCGTCCGGATGAGGCACGTGTTCACGTCGCCGAGGGCATACTCGCGCGTGGACAGTGCGTGCTCGGGACCGAACTGGGCCTCCGCCGTGTTGCGCAATCCGTGCGACGCGGTACTCATGCTCACGATCCGCGTGAACCGGTCGCCGCGATTGATGTTGAACCACTGCGCAATCGGCCCGATAGGATGCGTCGGATACAGGTTTCCATTGAGGCGCGCGCTGTGATCGCCGCGCCATGTGAGTTGACCATCCTCGGTGAACATGAGGAATCGGCAGTCGTGCTGGTAGCCGCCCTCGGCGTGGATCATCTCGCCGAAGACGCCTTCGCGCACCATCCTCAGTAGCGCCAACACGTTCTCGAAGTAGCAAACGTTCTCGAGCATCATACAAGGGACACGCGTTTCCTCGTGGGTTCTCACCAGATTCCAGCATTCGTCGAGCGTCAACGCGGCCGGCACTTCCGTGGCCGCGTACTTGCCGGCGCGCATGGCGGCGACGCTGACCGGCGCGTGCCACGGCCACGATGTCGCGCAGACCACCGCATCCAGGTCGTCGCGCGCAACCAGGCGCTCGAAGTCCGTTTCGCCGCGCGTATAGGCCTCGGGCCGTTGGCCGCTGGCTGCCGCAACGATGTCCTGTGCCTGTGCCGCGCGGGCCTCGACGATATCGTCCACGGCCCGCACCTCAACACCGGGAATCTCGAGAGCCGTTCTCAGCAGATTCGTGCCGCGACTGCCGACACCGACAAATCCCAACCGGACGGTCTCCATGGTAGCTGCTCCTTCCGCGTGAATCTTGCCGAGCGCCGCCGTCATACCGAGCGCGGCACCAGCCCGGACGAATTCCCTTCGAGTGATGATGCTGGACATATTGGCCTCCTTGCGCTCATTCTATGCGATTAGTGGTGAACAATGCGCGCTTCGTTGATCGGACCAATCGGACCGATCGGTCGGATCCGTCCGATCATAAGGCCCGGCAGCCAAGCGCAGGTGCCAAGAGAGGAACGGTGCCTCATGGGCAAGCCAAAGAAAGTCGTGAAGCGGAGAGTTCTCAACCATGAAACCTTTGGTCTCTGCGTCTGCTGGCCGAAAACGGAGTGGGCCGCGGTGCCCGAGGCCGGCGGAGCCTTCTCGGCGTCGGTGAATGGTGCACGGCGTCGGCTGACGGTGGCGAGCGAGCCGTGCAACTGTCGTGGCGACAAACCGCACGAGCATCGGTTCCTTGTGCTTCCGGCCTCGTGCGGCCTTGCGCCGGGCGACTATGCGGGAATCGAGGTCTGATTCGACGGGCGGGTTGTGGTAGGCTCGCGTCGTGGCGCTTGCTGAACCGCGCGGAGGAGCAACGATGAAGCTATCGTGTTTCTTCTTGATGTCTGCTTTGTGTCTGCTGTCGCTGTTGGCCGGTTGCGCCTCTGTGAGAGGTACGGATCGGCTACTCACAGGACAGCATTCGCAAGCCATCGAGACGGAAGTCCAGTTCAAGGTCGGCTGCAAATACTGGCTCTACCTTCCGAAGGACTACAACGAAACCGCCGACGCCTGGCCCCTCGTTCTATTCCTCCATGGCGCCGGCGAGCGTGGCGACGACCTCGACCTCGTCAAGAAGTGGGGGCCGCCCAAGCTCGTGGATGAAGGTAAGGATTTCCCCTTCATCCTCGTGTCGCCGCAGTGCCCGGCCGACGCCTGGTGGTCGGATACGGCTCAGATCCTGGCGCTGGACGCCCTGCTCAAGGACGTGGCGCTTCGCTTCCGCGTCGATGCGGATCGCGTCTACGTGACGGGCCTGAGCATGGGCGGTTGCGGTACGTGGTACTTGGCCGGCGAGTATCCGGATCGGTTTGCCGCCATCATGCCCATCTGCGGCCGAGGCGAGCCGTACGTAGCGCGCCGTCTCGGGCACGTGCCGGCATGGGTGTTTCACGGGGCCGACGATGATGTCGTGCCGGTGATGGCCTCGCAGCAGATGGTGGATGCGCTGAAGGCAAGCGGCGGCGACGTGAAATTCACCATCTATCCGGGCACCGGCCACAATTCCTGGAGCGCGACCTACGCCAATCCGGAAGTCTACGAGTGGCTCTTGTCGCATTCGCGCGCCGGCCGAACGCCGTAGACTGACACGAGGCGCCTCACGCGCCCATCCGATACGTGCCGAGGGCCAAATCTAGTCCGTAGGCAGGATCCGACATGCGCAAACGATTTATCAGCGAGGCCATTGCGCCTGTGGCGGGGACGTTGACGCCCGGGGCGATGGCGCGTGGCGAGCCGGGCCTGCCGCAGCGCTTCACGTGGCGCGGCCGCGAGTTCGCCGTCGCGCGCATCCTCGACCAATGGCGCGAGACCGGTCCGTGCCATCACGGCAGCGCCGAGCAGTACGTGCGCAAACACTGGTTCCGCATCGAGACCGCGTCCGGCGAGGAGATGGCCCTATACTTCGAGCGGCAGCCGCGCTCGACCCGTCAGCGGAAGGCCCGCTGGTGGTTGCACACCGTGAGTGAACCGAATCCAGAGGAGTCCCAGTGTGAGCAAGATAACGATTGATGCGACCACATGCACGCGTTGCGGCCGCTGTGTGGCGGAGTGCCCGGCCGTCGTGCTCGAGCAGTCGTTTCCGAAACAGCCACCCGAGGCCGTGCGCGAAGCCTTCTGTATCGCCTGTGGCCACTGCGTGGCGATCTGTCCGGTCGATGCGCTGCATCACACGGCGTTTCCGGAAAGCACGGTGCACGCCGTCGCCGAAGACCTGCTGCCTACGTCCGAGCAACTCCTCGAACTGATGCGCGCCCGACGCTCGATCCGCGTGTTCCACGAGCGGCCCGTCGAACGCGAACTCGTCGAGCAGGTCATCGAAGCCGCGCGACTCGCTCCGACGGCCCACAACTCGCAGAGCACGCGGTACACGGTAGTTCAGGATCCCGTGCAACTCAAGCAGGTGGCCGATCTGACGGCGGACTACTTCGACAAGCTCGCGCGCCAGTTGCGTAATCCCGTCTCGCGGAGGTTGCTGAGCCTCATCGCGCCGAAGCAGATCAAAGGCGCGCTCCAGATGCTTCCCGAACTCGAGGCCTTCCTCGCGGCGATCCGTGGCGGCATGGAACTGATCCTCCACGGCGCGCCGTGCTTGATCCTCTTCCACGCCGCGCCGGGCGGGCATTTCCCTGCGGCCAACGCCAACCTCGCCATCCAGAACGCCACGCTCATGGCCCAGGCCCTCGGCCTCGGCAGCTTCTGGACCGGTTTCGTCGTAGCCGCCTGCACGCGCGATCGCCGCATTGCGAGCCTCCTCGATGTGCCCCCCGGCCAGGTCATCTTCGGCGGCATGGTCCTCGGCTATCCCAAGTTCGAGTACAAGAAATGGATCGACCGCGATCCTGCCCGAGTGAATTGGATCTGAACTGCGGGTGCCTCGAAAAGCGGGGACAGTCCCGTCCTGCTCGAAGACTCGCAGGCTTGGGATAGTCCCCGTTTTTCGTGAAGGCGCACTGGCACGGGCATCCTGGCCGTGGACCTCCGGCGTTCGGCGTCCGACTACTCAGCCAACAACGCCGGCAAATCGGCGATGTTCCCGAGAAAAACGGGGACTTCCATGATAGGTAGAAATCAATGGGCAGAGCAGGCGGTCTGCC
>DAIPKA010000107.1:0-5138 GCA_036769985.1 Candidatus Hydrogenedentota bacterium
GTGGATACCGCCTTTCGCCCTCGGCGCCCAACCCGCGACCCGATCCGCTCGGCTTTCTCCAACGGGGGGTCAAAACCGATCACGGCCAACGGCCCCGCTGGGGTCCATGGTGTTCGCACAGTCCATAGCTTGGCTGAGAGTCAGATCTAGAGAAACTCCCGGAACGCCGGCGTGTTCCAGAGGCGCTCAGCGAGTTCGGCGTAGCCGGCGGCGAGAGGATGGCTGGCGTCGCCGTACAGCTCGCTCGGGAGAACGTCGGCGATGGCGTGGGGGAGACCCGCCTCGTCGAGCCAGGCGGCGATGGCCTCCTTGATGTCCGCATAGGCCGGGCGGCTTTCCTCGGCGATGAGGTGCTCGTTGAAGGGCCCAACGAGGACAAATACGCGGTTGCCGCGCGCCGTGAGCGTGTCGACGGCGGCCTGAAAGAACCGCCATTGGAGCGATTCGTCAGCGGGCACCCATTCGAAAGGCACCGGCGTGATGCCGGAATCGTACCACGGCTTGTCTTCGTGCCGCGGCTCGATGGACGGTTGCGGCAGTTCGAGCGTGACACGACTGAAAGGATTCGCGTAGGGATTCTCGCGCGTCCACGTGGCGGGATCCGTGTTGTCGAAGTAGGCGACGGTCACGTGGTTCACCCATCCGCGGAAGGGGAAGTACCGCTCGACGGCGATGCCGATGCGCTCCGCGTAGGGATCCTTGTAGCACGGAATCTGCGTCAGGAACTGCGGCACGAGCCTGGGATGATTGAACCGGAACTCCTTTTCGGTTTGGAGGTCGTGCTGCATCGAGCTCATCCACAGCGGGTTGTAATGGAGGATGACGTCCCGGCCCTCGATGGCGCGGCCGTAGTACGCGATGAGGCCGGCCAGCGCCACCGGATGAATGCCGTTGATGCCGAGGTTCATGAACCGAGGTCCGCCGGCGAGGGCGTTGAGTTGCTCGGGTAGCGTCTGATCGGGCGTGACGTATTCGCCCCAGATCACGGAATCGCCCAGCACGAGCACCCTGTCCTGTTCCGTGGCATAGCGGCAGTAGCGATCATACTGCCAGTAGTCATCGCTGAGCGCGTAGGGCGTACGATAGGCCTCGCCCGGGTCGAAGCGCTCGATGGCGCGCCATGCGACGGGTATGGCTGCAAACGCTAGTGCCAGCAGAACAACCGCGATGATCCACTCAGAGCCCCTCAGGCGGACCGCGTTCGAACTCCACGGCTCGGCCCGTTCCTCACTGGACGCGCTCAGTTTCGATTCTTCACTCATTTCTCACTCCAGGGGCGCACGCACCGAAATCCGTAGATATCGTAGCCGAAGCACGCGTCCGTGTAAGCTGGATTCTCATTGTATCGGTAGGCCGAGCGGCAGGCGTCGGGCGTCGAGTTCCAGCAGCCGCCGCGCAACACTTTCTTGGCGCCCCGCTCAGGGCCGCGCGGATCCTCAGCCTCGCTCCTGAGGTAGTAGTCGACTTGGTAGAAATCGTTGCACCATTCCCAGACGTTGCCGTGCATGTCGTAGAGGCCCCACGGATTGGGCCGGCGCTGGCGCACCGGATGCGGTTTGGCCTTCGCGTTGTCCTTGAACCACGCGTGTTTGGTCAGATCGTCATCCGACGCGCCGAAGGAGTAGGCGGTACCCGTGCCGGCGCGCGCGGCGTACTCCCATTCGGCCTCGGTCGGCAGCCGGTATCCGTTGGCCTCGAAGTTGCACGTCCAGGCCGTGAGGTCATAGGCCGGTTCGAGGCCTTCCTCACGCGAACGCGCGTTGCAGTAGCGGACCGCGTCCGACCACCGAATCTGCTCGACGGGATTCTTCTTGCTCTTCACCTTCGACGGATTGTCGCCCATCAGCCGCTCGTATTCCTCCTGCGAGACCTCGAACTGGTCGATGCAGAACGGACTCACGGTGACGGCATGCTCCGGCTCATCTACCTCGCCGTCGTTGTCGCCCATCGTGAAGGTGCCTCCCGGTAGGAGCACCATGACTGCACCGGAGGGCGTGGTGATCTCGCTGGGCTCGGCAGGCGGCCCGGCCACGGCGGCAATGGCAAAAGAAATGGATGCGCTCAGTAAGAAACACCTCATGAGAAACTCCTCTACCTGTCACTAACGACTACTTCGCGGAAGGCACGGAAGCAATGTGGACTGCGGTAGCTCGCTACCGCTCTTGCCCCGAGCAGCTTGCTGCCGGGGCGGGCACACGCGAGCAAGCTCGCTTCGACAAAGCGCAAGCAAGCTTGCGCACTCCAGAGAACGCCTCGCGCGTTGGGCAAGCATCGGCCGTGCGGCAGGCGTCGTGGTGCTGGAAAGCGTCTGCTTTCTTCGGATCTGAAGAGAGAGGTAGCCATTGCGATTACCATCCCGAATCCGAGTTCAACGCCTGGCGCACATCGGCCCGGATCGCGCGCGCATAGTCCACCGCTTCCGGCAGATCGGCACACCCGACGGCCGCGTCCTGCGCCCACGCGCGCATCAACATCGAAAACCGCATGCCGGTGGATTCATTGTTGCCCCAGGCCATGCGGTTGAACTCATCGAGCAGTTGCTGGAACTCCGGCCACGCTTCATCGCCTTCGATCCCGAGTAGTTCCTCGAGCCGGGCCAGGTTGCGGTTCGCGTGGGCGATGTGCTCCTCCGGCGAATCCTCGTCGTAGAGCCGAACCTTGTTCCGGTGGCCCTCCTCGACATCGTCCGCGTGGGCAACCATGGCGTCGAGGAAGGCGCGCACATCGCCGGACTGCTCATCCATCAACCAGCTATCGAGTTTCGTGCGCATCGCCGCGAGATCATCGAAATAGCCTCGATTGCGCTGCTGGATCTGCGCCACGTAGTCCGTCAAGAACGCTCCGTGTTCACGGAGAAACTCGGTATCACTTGCCTGGAGTCCGTAGGTGTAGACGGTGCGACGGAGCAGCCAGGTGCCCCAGCACGCGTTGAAACCCACATTGGGCGCGCCGCGTGGTCCCGGCGCGAAGGGGCGGCCGGCGCCACGCGCCACAATGCGCTCCGCCACCGGCGTGCGGTACAGAAAGCCGAGCAGCGTCACGGCGCCGTCTTCGTAGGGATAGATCACGGCATCGCCTTTGGGCGGGATCCGCTTCGATAGGCACAGATGCGCCCGGTCGCCGTCAAAGTACGCCGGATAGACATGTGCTCCCGTCTCCGGCCGCCACTGCTCGCCAGCGTGATCCCAGAACAGGAAGGTCCGCCATGTTGTCGATTCCCCATGGAGTGGGAGTTGCGTTCGGTACACCGCAGGGAACGGTCGCTGCCAGTCGATGGCGATGTCCTTCTCCAGGTAGTCAAGGGCGAGCGGTTCGAGGTGCCACAGGCCGGGCGCGACGAGCAGCTCAAAATGCAGCGTCTCGCCGTTCAGAGCCAGCCGGATTCTCGAGAAGGCGTCATCGGCTCGGTCGAGCACCATGCCCTGGCCCTCACCATCCCAGGCGCAGGCCAACATACCGCCCTCGCCCTCGAGCAGCGCGGCGAACCAATTCTCGACGGGCACATACACCTCGGCACAGTCCGGAAACGCCGCCGGCGCGTACAGCACATCCTCGAGGCGATAGCCGGGCATGATCCCGATGGCCGCGCGGCACGCGACGGCTACGCCGCCGTCCGGGCTCGAGGTCGACACGGCTACGGTTCCGTAATCCTCGAAGACGAAGGTGAGGTCAACCGGGCCATCCTCCGACGCGAACGTGGCGCAGACCGAGTGATCATCCCTCCGTTGGCAGGACTCCAACGCCCCCGCTGTCTGGCCGCTGCGGCTTAACGGCGCCACTCCGACAACGTAGTCGCCCTTGCTGAAGGCGACCGATGATGCGCCTCGGGCGAACGCCGCGTCCCAGCCATCGCCATCCACTTGCACCCCACCGGCCCTGGCCCACGCATCATGGATTGTCACCGCCGATGCGGCGGTTGACAGAAGCGCGAGGCCGACTACGGCCCATACGCCACACGCTCGATAGATACACAAACACCTCGGCACGGCACACTTCCTACTGGTCAAACGGCAAGTACTTCTCGAAAAAGCGCAGCATCATCCACTGGCACCGCCAGTTCACGCGCATCGCCACATCCATCGCGTGAGGATACCCGTCATAGCGCTCATATACGCTCGGAATCCCCAGCCTCTTGAGGTCTTCGACGAGCAAGTCCGATTGCCCCACCGGCACGAGATCGTCAATAGTGCCCTGAAACACGAGCGTGGGCGGATCGCTCTTGTCCAGATGGGTTGAAGGCGAGCCCAGCGCGTACTGATCGGGCACTTCGTTGTAGCGCTTGCCGCCGAAGAAATTCACCAGTAAGGGGTGATCCCGAGCCGGCAGGTCCAGCGTCAGATTGTAGGGCCCGTACAGGTCCACAACCGCCTGCACCGCACTGCTGTACTCGGCGTGGCCGCCGTCGCCCTCGAGCTCGGGAACGCCCGCCGAATAGCCCAGCATGAGCGAGAGGTGGCCCCCGGCCGATCCGCCGATAGCCGCGATCTTGTCGGGATTGACGTGGTACTGCTCGGCATTCGCTCGCATCCAGCGCACGGCGCACTTCACGTCCTGAACGCATGCCGGAAACGGCGTTTCCTGAACGAACCGGTACGACACCGTCGCCGCCACATAGCCGCGCGCCGCGAAACGCACCGTGTAGTACTTATAGTCGGTCCTATGGCCGCTCGACCAACCGCCGCCGTGAATGAAGATCAACGCCGGAACAGGCTTCTTGATCTCCTTCGGCACGTAGAGATCCAGTTGCAGCGGCCGATCACCGACGCGACCGTACTCGATATCCTTGATTTCGATCACGGAATCCGGAACCGGAATAGGTTTCAGCGGCGAGAGCAACTCGACCTTGCCCGCGAGAATCGCCATCATGATCTCGTTCTCATCCTTGTAACCCGGCGGGATGGGCGGCGGCTCCTTGGCCGACATCACCGCGTCTTCCTCCGCCGTGATCTCGTTCGTGGGGGCGGTCGCCGCCGAGAGCAACGTTTCCGAGATATCGGCTGCCGTTGCGAACCATGCGCCCAAGAGCATGGCCAGGAACAGACATGTGATGTGCCGCGCTGACTTATTCATTCCGTGTTCTCCATAAAAAGGGGACATCCATGATAGGTAGAAATCAATGGGCAGAGCAGGCGGTCTGC
>DAIPKA010000001.1:0-15106 GCA_036769985.1 Candidatus Hydrogenedentota bacterium
GTGCGCCTACCGCGCCAAGTAGGCGCAGATTGATTCTGCGCAATGGAGCGGTCCTATCCCCTTTGGTCGCCCTCCGCACGCACCCCCCCCTCAATCCCGAAAGCGGGGACTGACTCCCTCCGAGTCCCCGAGGAGGGCTGTCTGTCCCCGCTTTTCCGTGCGCGTTTCGGAGTTAGCCTGAACGATGGAATCGGAAAGCGCGAAAACCGCTTTCCCCGAGTCCCCGAGGAGGGCTGTCTGTCCCCGATTTCCAAGATGTAGCGGGGCCGATTCCCTGGGCACACCACGCTATGAAGCGACGTGCGGAACACGAAGGATCCGTGCACTTGGGGTGATCGGTGGTGGAAAACGTCATCGCTTCGGATCTTCTTCGTGGCTTGGCGGCTTGGTGTGAGGTCGTTCTCTGTTCGCACGAAGGCACGCAGGCACCAAGAACTGCCGGAGCACGCCGTCGCGCCGGATGCCCGCGCAGTGTACGGCCACCTCCCCGTCCACGGGGAGGCCGGGTGGGGCGGCTTTCTCCGCGGACTCCTGCGTCGTCAGCGCCATCCTTATGCTCGACCTTTGTGAGCCCGCTTCTCGAATCGTAGGCATACTGAGGAAGACATCCTCAACTACTTTGAACTACGCATCGACAACGGCGCCGTCGAGGGAATGAACAACAAAGCCAAAGTTGTCAGTCACCGATATTACGGATTCCGTACTGCCTCCAACTACATCACGGCCCTGTATCATCGCCTCGGCACTCTTCCAGAGCCTCAACTGGCGCACAGATTCTTGTGAAAAGCCAGAAATACTTGACCTCTCTGTCATGGCTCCCACTCAATGGCCCATCCAAGCAGTCATCGGCAAGCTGGGTGAACATGTGGAGATCTGGTTCGGTGTTCTCTCGCGCAAAGCCCTTCGCGGGGCGAATTCAAGAGGCACAGAGAAACTGCGTAGCGTCATTCAATCTATCTCAGAGCGTACCGGAAAGACAGCCAAACCCGCCGTCTGGCGAAAACGTGACGTGAAGGGGGGGAGCCAACTCGGAAAGACCACCGTGAGTCTGTGCAACCAAGTACTCGCCGCATGCCTCCGTAACCGCTGAGGGCCGATCGGGGCGCATTCCCGCATGTCGCGCCGGGCGGCAGTCCGCGCGGAGTCATCGGATGTCTGGGGCGATGCGGAAGTCGATATGGGGCGGGGGAGGGCATTCGCGGCGGACGCGTTGTCGGAGCGCGTCATCGATAGGAAGGCCTTCTTCGTCGGCGATGCGCAGTTCGTGCATCTGGAACCAGAGGTCGGTGAGGGTGGTTTCGCCCTCGCGATTTGTGGCGAACTGGCCGGCGAAAAAGCCTTCGAGGGCGCGGTAGTCGCCGCGCTTGAGGATCTGACGGGCGGCAAGGATTCGAATGCGTTCGTGGTTGCGCACATCGTCCGAGGCGCTCTCGAGAAACGCGGCGGTTCCGGCCTCGTCGCCGATAGCGGTAAGCGCACGGGCGTATTCGATGGCGAGGGGAAGAATGCGCGGGCCGAGGGCCCAGGCCTTCGCCAATAGCCGGTTCGCCTCCTGCTGATGTTCCTCCCGTTGTTCGAGGACGGCGAGGCCGCGCAAGGCCCACGCCGAGGGTGTATGCACGTTGGCCTTCTGCCAGGCCTCGCGGGCGCCGTCGGTGTCGTGATGTTCGAGACGCTTGACGCCAAGGTGATACCACGTGCGCCAATGGTCCGAGGCGGGGGATTGTGCGGCCCTTTCGAGAAGCTGACCCCACGCGTCCTGCACGAGCGAGTGTCCCGGATCGTCGAGCGGGTCGGAGGTCGGGAATTCTCCGGTTTCGAGCAGCGTCAACCACGGTTGCTGCGCTGCGCCCAGATCGGTCTCGGCGAACGCAAGGGCTGAGGGAATCCGATCCGGCTCGCCGCTCCGGGTGAGGCGCTTGCGTTCGAGGGCGCCCCAACCGGATCCGGCGTGTAGTAGCTCTTCCGAGGGCCGGTCGGCAGAGGATTCGAAGACCGCGTGGCGCGCGTCGAGCGTTTCCGGCGGCAGGGCGTGCTGTACGGACGCATCTACAGTGCGCCATGCAACATCCCAGCACGCGCCGTGGGCCGCCGCGCCATCGGTGTCAAGCGCGCCGAAGGCTTCGGTCCATGTCCACTGAACGTTGGCCGGCATCGCGAGACACTGCAACTGGGTTCGCGCAAGGCCCGCCTGGATCTCGATGTAGGCCTGGCCCGGTGCGGAAAGATACTCCTGCCATCGACGCCCCCCGGCGTTCATACCCCAGCAGAAAAGCTTCCGTCCTCGCAGGCGGGCCGTCGAGGTCTGAAACAGGCCGAAACCGACGCGATCCACGTGGGCAACCCAGGGCCGGCGGTCTTCCGGAATACAAGCAAAGATCTCCTGGGCGTAGGGAACCTCGGTGGATCGAGTCAGGTCGTGGTTCTCGACGATGGGCAATTGCCTGAGCGCAAGGCCGCGCGGGGATCCCCACCACAAGGTGTTCTCGGCCGGGAAAAGGACGCGCATGTCGGCCCGTTCCTCGACGGCGATATTCGTCCACCAGTACATGGGAATCTCGCGGTCGTGAGGATTCACCAGCCGCACATGGGCAAAGAGGCAAGGGGAATCGGGGGGCAAATGGAAATCGATCTGCCACGGGAAACACTTGGCACGTTCCCATTCGTAGATTCGGAGAACCGGACTACCGTCGGGATCCGTCAAGCGGGCCGCGAATACCGGCGAAACCGTGAAGTAGTTGTGGCCAGGCTGTCCCATATTCCATTCGACGCCGCCGCTGATCCAAGCGTTGCGCAAGGCGACGTTCGCCGGCTGGAACACCGGATTGCGGTGGAGCAACTCGCGTCCGGACGGTTTGTGAACGAGCGACGCGAGGCGGCCGTTCAGTTCCGGCGTGAACAGCGCGCGGAGTTGATCGTTCTCGAGCACGAAAGCCTTGAAGGCCCGCGGTCGGCGATCGCGCGTGTATTGGTCTTGCATGCGGTACGGCAGCACGCGGAAGCCGTTCTGCCATCCCATGTACTGGCGCTCGGACTCCGGCACCGAGTCCTCGAACTTCATGGTCCCGTTCTCTTGCGGGCTTCGGAAGGTCGGCAGTGGATTCTCCGGCCCCAGATCCGCGGCCGGAATCGTGTAGTCTTCGATACTCAAGGTGGTCATACGGGCTTCCTCGTTGACAGTGGCGGAGATTGTGGCAGATTTCCGGGTTGAGGTAAAGCCGAAAGCACCACCCCAGATCCGCAGGATGCCTGCGTCCGGCGCGAGGTCAAAGGCTCCAGAGCGGGCTCACGTGCGGATTCAGGACGACGGCGTGTTTTCATTCGGGCATTCCGGTATGCTCTTGCCAGGTAACGACGGAGCCCATGGTGGATACACGTGAACGGAGAGCGGCCGCCCGGAAACTCGAGCGGATTGACGGGATCTTGGAATCCGTGTTTGGACGCGTCGGGTTCGAGAAGGATGATCCACTCGACGCGCTCATGTGGACTATCCTCTCGCAGAGCACCAGCGATGTGAACAGCCTGCGGGCCTACGAAGCCATGCGCCGAGCTTTCCCGACCTGGCAAGAGGTCCTGGAGGCCCCGCGTGCCCGGCTTAAAGAGGTGTTGCGTCCGGGCGGCTTGGCCCGGACAAAGAGCGCGCGGATCCAAGGCATTCTACGTGCCATTGCCGAGACACGCGGCGCCCTGAACCTTGATAACCTCTGGGACATGGCCACGCCGGACGCGGAGGACTATCTGCTGGCCTTTGACGGCGTCGGCCTGAAGACAACGCGATGCGTGTTGCTGTTCGCCATGGGACGCGGCGTGTTTCCCGTGGATACGCACATCACGCGCATACTCAAGCGGGTCGGCGTGGCCGATCCGCGCGCCTCGGCGGAGAAGGTGCATGAGATTGTAGCCCCCCTCGTGCCGGAGGCACGCTGTCTCACCCTTCATGTCAATCTCATCCGGCACGGGCGGCGCACATGTCATCCACGCAATCCGACGTGTTCGACGTGCGAGATCCGCCGGTGCTGCAACACGTGGAAACGTACGCGGGCAGCGGAGCGAAGCTGACGTGGCGAGCGAAGACACCCTTCACGTGCCAGCCGATCGGGCTCGGGGCATCGTCTTGCTTGCCGTCATCGTGCTGGGCGCCGTGGTATACTCGTTCCGGTTCACGTCATTCCTGCACGCCAAGGAGTCGGTGGTTTGGTTGGGGGCGTGCCTACTCGCCACCGTGGCGTTGGCGTACGGCCGAATGCCCCGCGGCGGACTGAGGGCTTTGGCGCCGCTTGGGGTCTTCCTTCTGGCCGCCGGGGTCTTCCACCTGGCGGTATTCAGAGGACCGGTACCCGGCGACACGGCCGTCGAGTTGTTGCGGATCGCCGGCTTGTTCCTGTTCGTAGCATTGGTATACGACCTTGTCGCGCAGTGGCCATGGCAGCGCCGCACGCTCGACGCCGTGGTGGTTTCGGCCGTTGTGGTGGCCACGCTGGGCGTCCTGCAATACATCGGGCTTCTGCGAAGCCTGTTCCCCGTCTTCGAGGGCTACAACCAGCGCATCTACTCCGTGTTCGGCAACCAAGACCTGTTCGGAGGCTACGTTGCCCTTGCCATTCCCGTGCTGGTGCGCCTTGCGTTGGCTCGACCTCGGCCTAGGGGTCTTGATGTTGCGGCGCTGGCCGTACTTCTGCTCGGCCTGCTCCTTTCGGGCTGCCGCTCGGCGTGGCTCGCCATGGCGGCGGGCGTGTTGGTGGCGCTACCCTATGGGCGAATGTCGAGGTTGCCCTTGGCGGTACTGGCCGGGACGTGCCTCCTCATTGTGGCCGGTACGGCCCTGTTGGCACGCGAAGCCACCTTGGGGCGTCTTGTCGCCACGTTCAGTCAGGGCGACACCGGCGGGCGTCTCCGCCTGTGGTTCTGGGCGGGAGCCTTTCGCATGGGCCTATCCTCGCCTATCATTGGCAGAGGGCTCGGGGGGTTCGCCTACTGGAGCCCCCAGTACCTTGGCAACGTCCTGCACGCTACGGGCGGTCACGCCTTCGCCCATAACGAGTTGCACACCATGCACGCGCACTGCGAGCCGCTCGAGGTCTTCGCGGAAACCGGACTCGTGGGTGTTGCGTGCGGCCTGTGGTTCGTCGTACGACTCGTGCGGGCATGGCGAGACGCGCGACCGCGCTCGCTCAGCGTAGAGGCCGCCGCCGGAGGACTCGCAGCCCTCGGCGTTTTCGCGCTGTTCAACGCAGCGTGCCACAGTGCGCCCCACGCGCTGGTCGGCCTGCTTTTCGCGAGCATAGTACTGGCCTCCGGCGGTCATCCCGGGCACCCGAATGCCACGCGGGGCACGGTGTGCCTCGTATCGGTGAGTGCGCTGTTGGGCGCGATCCTCTACGGTTGGGCCGTATTGGCTCCGAGCCGGCTCTTGGCCGAGGCAGAGAACCGACGCGCGGAAGGATCTCCGTGCCTGGATGCCTATGCGCGCGCGGTGGCCTATCCCTGGCCCAATGCCCGTGCCCGAGAAGGGTATGCCGTGGCCTTGGCCGAAGCCGGACGCTACGACGAGGCGTATGAGCAACTGGGGATGGCGCTCCAGGGCCTCGATACCGGTGACATCTATCTGGCCCTGGCCGGACTCGCCGCACGAGCCGGACGGACAGACGAGGCGGAACGATGCTTCGTGGAGTGCTACCACCGATGGCCGTCAAGTCCGGCACTGTGGGAATTGTGGCATGCGTGCCGCCCGGAGGACGGACGGGAAGCACTCGGCGTTACGGCCGCCGAGTGGGGCGTTGCCATCGATGGGCAAGGCCGAGCCTATTCCATCACGACATCCAGCAAGCCAAACGCCGTGATGGACACGGAGGCGCCCGCCGGGCCAGCCACCTCGAGCAGATAGCTGGTCTCCGGTACGATCTCGATATCAAGCGTGACGGGGCTCTTCTTCACGCGTTCGTAGACCACGGCCAACTGCCCGTCGCCCATTTCCACCGTGACGGCTTCGTCTTCCACGGACGTCTCAATCTGTAGACGCACCGGCCTCGTCCGCTCGTCCAGCCAAGCGGATCCCGATGATTTCCAGCGGAGCCGATGAGATGCCGGCGGTTGTATCTGCGGAATCGATGAGATGCCCGGTTCACGGGCTCCATCATGCTGGGAAGCGTACCGGAGGATGGCCGGTGCTTGAAGGAGGAGATCCGTACCCTCGGTGACGAGGAGGGCAACCGTAGCCAGGGCCACCAAGGCAATCCCTTGGATAACCCAGGCCGCGAACGCCTTGCCGACACTGGTTCGGAAAGCAAGCGGAATGGCGACAAGCGACAGGAGCGCCGGCGCCAAGGGCGTGTAACGTAGGAGCGCCACCGGCGCCCAGGAAACCAAGTACGTAAGGGCGGCCAGCAGAGCGCCTACCACCGCTACCGCGACGAGACTGATGGCCTTCTCGCGGGCGATGATCAGGCCCGTCCAGAGGGCCAACGGCCACAGGAGCAGCAATGCTACGCCCAAGACAATCCGAGTGGGCAGTAGCTCCATCACCAACAAATCGGCCACTCGAAACAGCACCACGTTCTCCGCAGCCCGGCCGCGTATCACCTCGATTTCGTTCATCGTCAAGTAGCCGCCCAAGGCCGCCATGCCTAGGGTGACCACAAGGGCTGAGACAAGCCAGGCCACGGCATGAGAAGCCTTGGGCATCCGACTCGGAACGGCAACGGGTTGAACGGACCCATCGAACTCGCGAACCAAGTCTCGCACGTCGCCCGTGAGCGGCGCGTGACACTTCGAGCACCGATCGAAGGCCGCCGAGTTCTCCGCCCCGCAGCTTGGGCAGATCTCGACGCCGATCGCCCCCTGAAGCATCGTGTCTCCCGTAACCGGATCCGCGTCCGCCTGTTCCGGTTTTTCATCCTTCTCGAGTTGCTCGGCATTCCGGAGCGCCGTGGGATGATCCGGCGCGATCTCCGCGATCTCGCGCCACACCTTCGCCGCCTCACGAGGTCGGCTCGCATTCGCGAGCGTGCGCGCCAACTGCTCGCGCAGCGGCATCTCATTCGGCCAATGCTCGATGCCGCGTTCGAGCGTTCGCGCGGCCTCATCGAATCGGTTCAAGCGGTAGTAGGTCGCCGCGAGATAGCGGACAACGTTGAGATGGGTCGGCCACTCGTTCTGGAGGATCTGAAGATGCTCGACGGCAAGGCGGTACTCATTCGCAGCGTACATGATCTTCGCAAGGGTCCAGCGCGCCTTGTGATCGTTCGGATTGGCCTCCACGTAGGACGCCAGCTCCCACATATCCGGCATGATGGTTCTCCCGATGGACTACCGTTTGCCCTTCTTGGTCCTCTTCTTATCCGAGATACGACGTTTCTTGTAGTGCCATTGCACCAAGCCATTGACAGCCCACGATATCGCGCCCGCGCCGATCGCCGCCAAGACAACGCCCGAGCCTACCCGCAACATGATATGACTGTCGTCTTCCGTGATTCTCCACATGAGGAGCATACTCGGCCCCACCAAAAGCACAAGTAGAATCGTCCAGAAGATCCAGCCAGCGTAAAACTCGGTTGCCTTAAACTTTGCCACAAAAGGTCCCTTTCATTGCCATCTCGGCAACGGCGCATCAGGAGCGGTCTCCGCTTGCTGCGTCCAAATAGCGATCCATATTGGCTAATGCATCATAGATTACGGTGCCGACGGCCTGCAAACTCTCCGGACACACGCGATCGAGCGTGTCTTCCACTTCCGAGGCATCTCCCGCCGGCCGCGCGGCCGTGTCGCCGGGGGATGGGTCAATCACGCCAAGCGCCGGGATACCGGCCTCACGAAACGCCACGTGATCCCCCGCAAGCGCGCCGCCCTGTCGCGAGAAGACGTGGTCCCACCCCGCATCGCGCGCCGCCTCGATGACGGCCTCGGCCAGCCAGGCCGCCCCCCCGAGATCCCTCGGAATGCCAAGACGGCAATCCCCGATCTTGTCCACACCAATGACCGCCTTGACATCGCCTAGGCGATCGCCGTCGCGCAGGGAATCGACAAAGGCGCGGCTACCGAACAAACCGTCTTCGGCGCTCCACTCGTCAACCGGGAATCGACCGTCAAAGAAGCACAACCACACCGTCCGTCCCTCGCGATGGGTACCCAGCGCGCGCGCCATCTCGAGAAGCCAAGCCGTCGACGAAGCCCCGTCGTTGATGCCCTCGAGCGGACCGTGTTCTGTTCGGATGGGCGAGTCATAGTGCGTGCACAAAAGCAGCATCTCGGGATTCGTTCCCTCGACTTCCGCGTAGAGCGCAATGGTCTCGGTCGGACCGGCCGGCGACTCCATCTCCGCGGAAAGGGTGTGGACCCTGAGTCCAGCGTGCCGAAGCGCATCCCGGATGAACCGGCGCGTGTCGGCAATGGCCTGAGATCCGGGCGGACGCGGACCGAACTCGGCGATGGCCTCGACGTCGGCATAGGCGCGATCCCCGTCGAATGCGCCGTCAGCCAAGCCTCTCGACAACCGACGAGGCTGGTCCGACTGACGCAAGTACATGCGCAACGCGTAAGCGCTGAGCAAGAGAAACAAAAAGGTCAGAACGCCGGCAAAAGCGATGAACCGAACCGCTGTGCCCTTGTAGACCTTGGCCCGCATACGCATGATCCCTCACTCCACCGGCGTATGGTAGCACCCACCGTATCGCGGAGCCAACGGCTCGGCCAAGATGATTGCATTCTCCAGCACAACATGGCATTGTATCCCATGAGTCGTGTAGCACGAGGGGTTACTTGAGGGGCAAAGGATTGTGTGGACTGCGGTGTAGTGTGGCATGGCGTTGCATGTTCAACTCTGGCAATATCCCCATGTCCACCACGAAGCATCGTGCAAAGACAGGGTGAAAGGTACGTTACGATGAACTACAACCTCCTCGACGAAGAATGGATTCCTGTCCTCTACCGCGACGGCCGGTGGGAACGAGTCGGAATCCGCCGAGCATTCGAAGATGCGGGAAGGATACGCCAAATCGCCGCCAGTAATCCCATGGATCGCGTGGCTATCCTCCGGTTCTTGCTGGCGTTGCTCTACTGGAGCCAAGGCGATCCGCCCGATACACCGGTAGGCGACGGATTCCCCGCCGACTACGTTGAAAAGCTCGACGACAACCGAGATTGCTTCAACCTGCTGGGCGACGGGAAGAGGTTCTATCAACAGCATGACGCCCAACGGCCTCGAGCGGTAACGGATCTGATCCAGGAGATACCCACGGGAAACAACTTCTGGCACTTCAGGCACTCCACGGATCAACAGAACGGACTCTGCCCTGCCTGCTGCGCTATTGGACTGCTTCGGCTCCCGCTGTTTTCTGTGAGTGGATTGCCCGACCTGAAAGCCGGTATCAACGGCACGCCCCCAATCTACGTTGTGCCATGGGGCATGTCATTGCTCGCTGCGCTCCGTGCAAACTGGCTTCCACATGAGTCACTTGGTATGCCCGCGTGGGTTTGCCCTGGCATTGAGACGCCTTCCGGAGAAGAAGTGCCGCTCCTGACGGGTTTGACAGCACTGTCTCGGCGGGTATGGCTTCATCCGCCGGAAGTGACCGGCGCGTGCGTTGCTTGCGGTTCAGAAGCGATGCCTCTTATCAGAACCTGCCAATATCAGTCCGCGGGGGATCAGAAGAACGACCTATGGAACGATCCGCATGTTATCTACCCGGACGAGACACCGCGAAAGGGCTTGCCGGCGCCTGACCTTACCGCAGCGCGCAAGTTCCGGATGGACCGGCCATGGCCCCGTCTGTTTGCACGGATGGTGGAAACGGGGGCCTTCGGCCGTGGCGCCGACCCGACATCGCTTCTCATTGTTGGGTTTGCCACTGACAAGGCGAAGAACATCGACGTTTGGGAGCGAAGCATAGACATGCCGCCAGGCGCTACGGTTTCCGAACTAGCTTCAAGCTTGGTGGAACTGTGGGACAGAGAGTGCTTCCAGTTAGGCAAACGGATGGGAAGGCCGAAAGAGGCAAATGTTGCAGTGGCGGCTTCGGTTCGGCCTCACATCGAGCACGCGATATCCGCGAGAGCCGGGGAACTGCTTACCGCCGACGACCAAGCATGGCAGGATGCGGCAGCGGAATATCAACCCATGATGGGCCTCGTCGCGCGGGCTCTTTCACCCGGCTTCACATCGAGAGCGCTTCAACGCCGGCGTGCCATAGGCGCCATCGCGCCGGATATGCGGCCAAGGCACGAACCGGAAAAGAAGTCCAAGCGCAAGAAAGGAGGCACGAAGTGACAGCGACGGAACAATTCATCGACGTCTTGGGATCCCTCAAGACAGGCGAACTAGGGCTGCTACGGGCGCACGCCGGGCAGGAACTGGACGAATCGGTGGTTGCATTCGACCTGTTTGCAGGGCTGTGGTGGCCGCTACGCCAGAGAAACCAGCGAGCGCCCCGGCGCGAGGTCGCTTGGCTCATCGCGAAGCTGTTTGCCCTTCATCCACTGCCACACAGCCCGGGCGACACGCTGGCCCGCCAACTGCGCCATTGCCAGCCCAAGGAAGAAGCGGGGAGAAGGCGCTATCAGGATAGGTTTGATGAGATGCTGGCCTTACCGGTTGCCCGAATTGAATCGGCCCTGCAATGGGCACTTGGCCAGGTTTCTTCAAAGAGTCCATCCCTCGATTGGGTGAGACTGACCGATGAACTTTCGATTTGGCATCGTGAAGACACCCGCCTGAAGTGGGCGGAGCAATTTCTGGGAAACGTAGAAGGGAGATAGACATGCTCATCGAGATTCACATGATTCAGAACCACAGCCCGGCCAATCTGAACCGGGACGACCTAGGCGCGCCCAAGACCTGCTACTTCGGCGGTGTTCTGCGCTCGCGCATCTCAAGCCAGTGTATGAAGCGAAGCGTCCGAATGAGCGCCGAGTTCAGAGCGCTGTGCGGAGGGATCCGTACCCGCCAACTTGCAGGACTGATTGCGGAGAGCGTGACGGGCAAGGCGGACGCCAAGAAACGAGCAGCGAAGATTCTGAAGCAGTGCGGTATCAACCCCAAGGACGAAGACAAGAGCGATATGCTGGTTTACACAACCAACAACGCCATCGCCGAGATGGCCGAGCTCTTGCAGAACGACGAGGGAAGATCCGACGAGGATTTGGCCAAGGATTTCGGGAACCTGATTAGCGAGCGGGTCGCCGTACCGGACATGGCCCTAACGGGCCGGATGCTGGAGACGGGCGTGCTGAAAGACACCACCGTCGAGGCGGCGCTGCAGGTAGCCCATGCCATTTCGACCCACGAGGCTCGCCCCGAAGTCGACTACTATGTGGCTGCCGACGACATTCCCGGCGATGATGCGGGAGCCGGTTACGTGGACGAGGCGATGTTTTCGTCGGCCTGTTTCTACAAGTATTTCTCGATCCATTGGGAAACGCTGGTCGGCAATCTGAAAGGCAACGCGGAACTCGCGGCCCACACGGTTGGGGCGTTCATTCGCGGGGCGGCGCTCGTCAACCCCTCGGGCAAGCAGAACAGCTTTGCCGCGCACAATCCGCCCGATGCCATACTGATCGAGTTCAAGAATGCTCCTATTAGCTATGCCAACGCGTTCGCCAAGCCCGTTTCCCTGGACCAAGGGCGGGATATCATCGCGCAGAGTATTGCCCAGTTGAGCCAATATGTCTACGACCTCGAAACGGGGTTCGGCAAGCCGCAAGATCGGTTCTGGTTCTCGCCCAATTTGCGCTACCGCTTGAGCGCCGTTGACGAAAACAAGCAGGAAATCGCGATATCGGAGAACAACATCAAGTCGCTGGACGAGTTGATTCCGGCCGTCGTCGCCGCCATCGGGTTCGATTGGAGCGCCGTGCAGCAGGCCGTGGTGAATCCCGAGGTGGCCGTATGAGTCCGAACACCCTCTTTCTGCGCATCGAAGGCCCCCTGCAGGCTTGGGGTGACCAGGAGTCCAAGTTTGTAGTCCGTCGGACGGCCGAGGCCCCGACGAAATCGGGCCTGATCGGATTGTTCTGCGCGGCCTTGGGTATGTCGCGCGCGCAAGCCGGAGTTGGGTGGCTTCCGAAACTTACCCGACTGCGCATGGCTATTCGCATCGACCGGCCAGGGATCCGATGGTGGGACTACCACACCGTCGGCGCCGGAATGCAGATGCGCATTGCGGAAGCTGACGGAAAGACCAAACCCGGCGCCATGCTAACCCGCCGGGAGTACTTGTGCGACGCGAGCTTCCTCGTGGCACTGCAGGGCGATCCGGCTCTGATTGCCGAGTTGGAGGCCGCCGTACGAAGTCCTGCGTGGCCGGCCTACCTTGGACGCAAGTGCTGCCCTCCGTCGCGGCCATTGCTGGAGGATCCGTCTGGAACCTTCCCGGATTTGGTGACGGCACTGCAATCCGTCCCTTGGCGTAGGCGCCTCGATGGTGACATGGTGCCGAAGACACTGGATTGCCTCATTGAGTGGACAGCATCCGCGGAGGAACCGGAAGCGCCCGACGACGCCCTGGTTTGGTACGATGTGCCGCTCACGTTCGACCCGCCGTCGCACGCCGCCCGATTCGTTGTCCGTAGGACACTCGAGGTGGGTGAAAGCGGTCAAGTCGAGATCGCCGCGGAGCCTACCCAAAGACACACGCCCTCTCCGCCGCGTCCGCGTGCCGATTATGGCAACACGGAATACCGGAAACGGCGAGAGGAGCGTCTTGCGGCCGACCACCATGTCTGCGTGTTCTGCAAGTGTCGTGCGACCACCGTCCAGCACGTGACCTACCGCCACGCCGGTGGGGACGAACGGACCAATGAGCTCCGTTCCCTCTGCCGCTTGTGCCATGACGCCGTCACGATGATTGAGTACGGCATGGGGATGGGCCTGGATCGCATCAATCCGGAGGAGCCACGCTGGCGGGATCGCATCATGAAGAAACGTGACGAGATCGTCGAGTTTCGTTCACTCGAAACGCGGCGGCGCAAACTCGCCGCCGAGGAGGTCGAGTAATGTACTTGTCGCACCTGCTTATCGATGTTGGCGCCAATCCCGACCGGCCCAGGCCTGGACGGCTCTGGTTGCGGAACATCTATCACGTGCATCAACGGCTCTGCATGGCCTTTCCCAAGGCTGAGCGAGTGC
Organism: Candidatus Hydrogenedentota bacterium; assembly: GCA_036769985.1. Taxonomy (GTDB): domain Bacteria; phylum Hydrogenedentota; class Hydrogenedentia; order Hydrogenedentales; family SLHB01; genus DAIPKA01. Next base: position 13,118 of record DAIPKA010000001.1, read on the forward strand.
ACGAAGATCCCCTGTTCCTCAAGCCCTACGCGCCGGGGGATTTTCCCGAGGATCGGCATGAAGCGCAGCAAGAACCCGCCGAGATCGGATGTGAAACGCTCAAGCACGTGCACGCGCTGCGTAGTCCTGAAAGCGGCTTCCTATTCAGGATCGATCCTTTGCCGACTGGGGCCGCGATACTGGTGCTCTCGGCGGCCGAGCCCAATTGGGAGTACGCTTTCCAGAATGCACGGATGCTCCTCGCCGCGGAGGCTGAGGTCCGTGAGTATTGCCCAGCCTATTCCGTAGGCGAGAAGCTCCGCTTTCGGATCCTCATGAACCTGAGCAAGAAGAGCACATCGTTCCGCGGCGAGTCAGAGCGCCTTGATGCCCAGGGCCGTGCTCGAACACAAGGCAAGCGGATCTCGCTCACGTGGGCGGAGGACCAGAAGCCGGAGGATGTGATCGTTCCGTGGTTTGAGCGTAAGGGATCAGCACAAGGTTTTACGGTCCACGACTGCGTCGTGGTTCGCATGGGCTGGATTGCCGGTTGTCCGCCGGGCAAAAAGCAGTTGAGGTTTCGCTCTGGCCTACTGGAGGGAACGCTCAGCGTCACCGATGCCTCGGCCTTTGGGCATGCCCTGACTTCGGGTGTCGGGTCAGGCAAGGCATTTGGCTTCGGCCTGCTCACGGTGCTACCCATCAATTAAAAGGAGTAACGTGCGCACCAAAGATCTGCACGAATTGCCCAAGGTCAGAGACAAGTGGGGATATCTCTACGTTGAGCACTGCCGCATAGATCAAGAGGCCAAGGCCATCGCGATCCACGATGTCAGCGGTGTGACCCCCGTTCCCTGCGCCGCGCTGGCCCTCCTTATGCTCGGACCCGGCACGAACATCACTCACGCCGCCGTACTTGCCCTGGCGGACAATGGCTGCCTCATCGCTTGGTGCGGCGAGCACGGAGTGCGTTTCTATGCCTCCGGCACGGGAACGACACGGGATGCCTCCGGACTGCTGACACAGGCGGCCCTTTGCTCGGATCCCGACGCGCGCCTACGAGTGGTGCGCAAACTCTACGAAATGCGGTTTCCGCACAAACTGGATCCCGGCCTTACGCTCGAACAGATACGCGGGCGCGAGGGCGTTCGTGTGCGCGACGCCTACGCCCGGGCTTCCCGAGAATCCGGAGTTGCCTGGGAAGGGCGATCCTATGACCGCACCGACTGGAAATCCTCCGATCCCGTCAATCGCGCCCTGTCCACCGCCAACGCTTGCCTCTATGGCATATGCCACTCCGCAATCGTCGCCGCAGGTTACTCGCCCGCGCTGGGTTTCATCCATACGGGAAAACAACTGTCCTTTGTCTACGATGTCGCAGATCTCTACAAATGCGACATGACCGTCCCGCTCGCATTTTCCTTGGCCGCCGCGAAGCCCGGCAACCTCGAACGCGAAGTGCGCATCCGATGCCGAGACGTTTTCGCCGAGCAGCGGCTCTTGTCGCGAATCGTGGATGACATCAAACGTGTTCTCGACCTCACGCCTGACGAGTGGGCTGACACTGACGAGAGCGCGGACGTGGACAGTGACCCCGCTGCCCCCGGAGCCCTGTGGGATCCCGAGCGTGGCTCTTGTCCCGGCGGCGTGCAATACGGAGAAGAAGACGAACCTGATGAGTGAAAACCCATGGTGATCATGATTCTGGAGTCGGTTTCTCCCTCCCTAAGAGGCCAACTCACCCGCTGGCTGATCGAGCCCAAAGCCGGCGTCTTTGTAGGAACGCTGTCGGCCATGGTGCGTGACAAGCTCTGGGAGAAAGTGTGCCAAGCCACCAAAGAGGGCGGCGCCATACTCATTCACTCGGCAAGAAACGAGCAAGGCTTTTCCGTACGCTTCTGGAGCAATACCTCAAGATGGATTACCGATTGGGAGGGACTTCAGCTTGTTACAAGGCCAAATAAACAATAGAATCAATGTGTCTTCCCCACGCACGTGGGGGTGAACCGA
>DAIPKA010000001.1:15206-242304 GCA_036769985.1 Candidatus Hydrogenedentota bacterium
GTCTTCCCCACGCACGTGGGGGTGAACCGCGTTGCGCCCATGCGGACGCAGACGCGCGACCGTCTTCCCCACGCACGTGGGGGTGAACCGCCTTGTGTTTATGGCCGCCGCCAAGTGCCGATGTCTTCCCCACGCACGTGGGGGTGAACCGATAAGGAATGGCATGGCGTGGGCATGGCTTGGGTCTTCCCCACGCACGTGGGGGTGAACCGTCGCTGGCGCGGTGGCTGCGGAACGTGACGCAGTCTTCCCCACGCACGTGGGGGTGAACCGAGCGGGGGCTAACACCAATTCAGGTGTGTGCTGTCTTCCCCACGCACGTGGGGGTGAACCGTGTACCGGTATGCCAGTGTGCCCGGAGATTATGTCTTCCCCACGCACGTGGGGGTGAACCGAGATTCAAGCCCGGATGTGTCGAAGGCCTTCAGTCTTCCCCACGCACGTGGGGGTGAACCGCCGGCTGCGTCGATGTTCACACCGCCGAAACCGTCTTCCCCACGCACGTGGGGGTGAACCGGCCGAACACGGCCGGTGGAACGTGCAGCGAGCGTCTTCCCCACGCACGTGGGGGTGAACCGCATGTGGGACGCGACGCGACGACGTTGGAGGAGTCTTCCCCACGCACGTGGGGGTGAACCGGTGATCTTTTTAGTTATTCAACGTCTCCTCAAGTCTTCCCCACGCACGTGGGGGTGAACCGTACCCGGCTGTCGAGAGCGGCGATACCGTCAAGTCTTCCCCACGCACGTGGGGGTGAACCGTTGCTGCTGGATTGGCGGTAAGCGTTGGTCAAGTCTTCCCCACGCACGTGGGGGTGAACCGGCAACGGGCGCGGGCGGGAGAACAAGAACCGCGTCTTCCCCACGCACGTGGGGGTGAACCGACGGCCGCTCCTGACATGGAGCCTTTGACGGCGTCTTCCCCACGCACGTGGGGGTGAACCGAGGTAGCCGTCAGCGAAGACCTTGCGCGCGCCGTCTTCCCCACGCACGTGGGGGTGAACCGTACCTGTGCTCTCAAGGAATACCCGCTCGCACGTCTTCCCCACGCACGTGGGGGTGAACCGAATGCATTCCCATTGTCTCGAATGAATGAAAGGTCTTCCCCACGCACGTGGGGGTGAACCGGAGCCCAATCAGTGTTGAGAGTTGGGCATTCGGTCTTCCCCACGCACGTGGGGGTGAACCGCGCGTGAACTGGCTGACGCCCTGGCTGTGTTTGTCTTCCCCACGCACGTGGGGGTGAACCGACAGATGATCACCACTGGGTTCCGTGGGAGCCGTCTTCCCCACGCACGTGGGGGTGAACCGGAGCACGTGTGATGGTGCGGAAAGACGCGATCGTCTTCCCCACGCACGTGGGGGTGAACCGTAACAACGCCCGATATGGCAAGGAGACGGGACGTCTTCCCCACGCACGTGGGGGTGAACCGTTGTAACAACCGCCCACGGGCAGGGAGAACGGGTCTTCCCCACGCACGTGGGTGTGAACCGTCTGCATCGGCTGGCGGTGTAGCGATGCGGTTGTCTTCCCCACGCACGTGGGGGTGAACCGTACAACGCGCGCAAGGTCGAGGCCGACGGCTAGTCTTTCCCACGCACGTGGGGGTGAACCGATCTCGCGCCTGTTCGCGCGTCTTCCTGCCAACGCGCGCTTATCGTTTGATCAGGCCGATGCGGCCCATTCCAGGGGAACTGGCCGGCGGATCGTCTTCCCAAAGGCCCGGGATGGAAGTCGCGCAGTCGGGACATGCGCCGGATCTCATCCGGTTCCCGGCAATGAAGAATCCTCGGCGCTGGATCAGCCGGGCGTTGCACGAAGGACAGTAGGTGCACTCGCGGTCGCCGACGCTGCCGGGAAGGTTGCCGGCGTAGATGAAGCGTAGGCCCGCCTCTTTGCCGTGCCGGTAGGCACGTTCAAGGTCGGCGGCGGCCGTGCGGCGTCGATCGTTCATCTTGTAGTCGGGATGGAACGCGGTAACGTGCCACGGAATGTCCGGTGAGAGGCCGGCAATGAACCGGGCGATGTCGCCAAGTTCGCGATCGCTGTCGTTGAAGTCCGGCACGACCAAGGTGACGATTTCGATCCAGATCCCGACGCTTCTGATGCGCTCGATGGTGTCCAGCACCGGCCCGAGCGCGCCGCCCAATACCCGGTAGCCCTCTTCGGTGAAGCACTTGAGGTCGACGTTGCACATGTCGAGGTGCGGCCGGAGAAACTCGACGACTTCCGGCGTGCCGTAGCCGTTGCTGACGTACGCGGTCTTGAGCCCTTTCTCGCGGGCGAGTGCGAAGACCTCGACGGCCCACTCGGTGGTGATCAGCGGCTCATTGTAGGTGCTAACCACCATCGGGGCGCCGTGCTCGACGGCGAGTTCGACGAGTTCGGGGGCGCTGCACGGCGTTGGCGGCCGGAGCGAATGCCCCTCGCGCATGACCTGGCTCGACAGCCAGTTCTGGCAGAAGGGGCAGTGTAGGTTGCAGCTCAACATGCCGAACGAGAGAGCGTCGCGGCCGGGATAGGCATGGTATAGGGGCTTCTTCTCGATGGGATCGACTTGAAGGCCGGCCACATACCCGGCGGGCACGCGCAATGTGCCTGCGCGGTTGAGGCGGACGCGGCACGCGCCGGCCTGGCCTTCACGGATGAGGCACCGGTTGGCGCAGGCCGCACAGCGAACGCCGTCATCCTCGCGTGTTGCGAGTGCCAGCGCGGCAGGCCGCGTGTGGTCATCAAGGAAGATATCGAGCGTAGCCATGGCGTGATTCCCTCGCCAACACTGGGTATTCCGCGTCAGATTCAGTCTAACGCCGCCCGGAGTTGACTTCAAGGCAACCGGGCGGGAAGAATCGGGGTAGAAGGCAAACGAAAGGAGGCAGGGTGACCCATCAGGATACCATTCAGGTGAGTACGCGGCGGCCCGGCGAAATGCACGACATCACGGGCGACGTGACACGTATCGTGCGCGCGTCCGGCGTCGAGACGGGCATCGCGCACGTGTTTAACGTGGGCAGCACGGCGGTGATCGGGACGATCGAGTACGAGTCGGGTCTCTGTGGCGACTTGCCCGAGCTCATGGACCGGCTGATCCCGCCAAGTCGCGACTACGGCCACGAGCAGGCCTGGCACGACGGCAACGGCCACTCGCATCTTCAGGCAACCCTCATGGGCCCGTCGCTCACGGTGCCGGTGCACGGCGGCGCCCCGGTGCTCGGCACGTGGCAACAGGTGTTTCACCTCGAGTGCGACATCAGACCGAGACAACGCACCATCGTTGTCACAGTGACGGGCGACTGAACGGGGGCCGAAGGAGCGTCGCGCGTGCCCCCGAGGAGGTTACAGGCTCAGATACGCCGGCAAGACACCGATACCGAGCAGGTTCTTCCACTCGTCGGTATCGCGATCCGGTACCGGCACCTTGCGGTAGGCCGCAGCGAGCGCTACGAAATCCTCGTCAAGCACCTGTACCCAGTTCTCGGGAAGGTCGATGCCCTCATCAACCACGACCTCGATCGCTGCCTCCGAGGTACTCCTAGCCGCCAAGGATACCGGACCGTTCCGACGCGCCGCGAGACGCGCGTCATCCCGCCGGAAGCGGAGCGCCTTGGCATCGATCCATCGATTCGATGCCCAACAGACCTTCACCGGAACCGGATCGCCTTCCGGCGAGGCCGACGGACTAACCCCGACAACAGGTGGCGCATCGACGATGTCCGGCACGGCCTTGGCGAAACGCGGCGCATCGTCCCGGCGCGTGAAACCGTACTCGCTGAGGGCCTGGGCGTCGGCCGAGTCGAAGAACCCGTGGTCCTTGCCCCATGTGCGGAGCACTTCCCGCGTCTTCTCGGGATCGTAGGTCCACGCCTTGGTCAGGAGCGCCGGGATGTCGGCCAAACCAAGCTTCATCCGCGCCACAAACCACGGCCGGAGCACTTCGGACGCCTTCCCCTCGTCCTGGCCCCACACGTCGTCGAGGAGGCTGCTCATCTCGACAGGGGTCAGTACGTTGTCATCCGTGAGCCATTGGCGTACCGCGCCGCGCGTGGTCTCGGGATCCTTTTCATAGGCCTGATGCAGCAGGTCACCGAGTGAAGCCTTCGCATCGCCCAAGGCGATTTGGACCAAGGCGTTATCGGCGTCAAACTCGATACTGAAAGCGGCCGGCTCGAACTCGCCTGTCACCGCTCCCGCCGAGGGGACGGCATCGGGGTTTGCCTCGGTTGACTCAACGGCGGGAGGCAGCGGAATCCGTTGGGCCAATTGGCGTTCTTTGCAGCCGGTCACAGTGACGAAGGTGGATGCGATGAGCAGGCTGAAGATGCAGACGCTAACACGCTCACCCAGGAGTTCGCGACGGCGCCGGGCGCCCTCGACGCGCTGACGCGATAGACAAGGCTGATAGCGACCTCGCCGAGAACCGGATGTCTTGCCAAGCATGGCCCTGATCCCTCCGTCATGGACCGCCCCAAGGCCGTATGGGATGTCGAATGGAGGCTCCTCTTCTTAACAGCGAAGAGTATAGCACATGCTGGAATCCGGGGTGAAATAGGTGGTGCCCGGCACAACAACCCGAAAGGGCGTCGTCGTGAATACTACCCGACCACGGCGTGTCCGAGTCCGTCATGAAAGGTCCGGAGGGCCATTTTGCGGTAGCGAAGCACCGCCTCGCGATGCTCCTCGAACTCGGCGAGTTGTTCCTTCATGCATGCGGGACAGAAGCCATGGGAGACATGGTCCGTGGTCTCCGGCGGTGTGGCCGTCCACGTATCGTTGTCCTTGTACAGGCGGCATTTGCAGCACTGAATGGTCATAGGCTCGTACCTCCTTGTTCTTGCCCTGCCCGATCCGTATTATCGGATCGCAAATCAATAAACTTTAGGCCGCTTGGTCGGTAGTGGGAAAGACATGGAATCGTTGCCTCATCTTGACAAAGAACCCGAGACGGAGTTGGAGTGGTTCGACGCGCTGTTGCGCTTGGCGCGGTTTCTTCGGAGCCCGCAAGGCTGCCCGTGGGATCGGAAACAGACCACGGCCAGTTTCGCCCGCTATGTCGGCGAGGAAGCGGAGGAGCTCCGAGAAGCCGTCGCCGAAGAGGAGAACGGCCATATCGAGGAGGAATACGGCGACGTGCTGTTTTGCCTCCTCATGATGGCTGCAACGGCCGAAGACGAGGGCCGGTTCAAGCTTCGTGAGGCTTTCGCGCGCGCCCACGCGAAGATGATCCGGCGGCACGGCCACATCTTCGGCGGGCGTGAAGTCAGCTCAGTCGACGATATTGTAAGGGTCTGGGAGGAGATCAAGGCGGAGGAGCGGCAGAAGCCCCAGTAGGTCGGTTCAGCGGCACCAACCCTCTCCGCCCGAGATAGGACCAAGAATATGGGAAAAGTCCAGTGGGATAGCCGCCTTTCCGTAGGCATCGACCTCATCGACCGGCAGCACCAGACATGGATCGACCGCCTCAACAACGTGCAGAGCGCCATCGAGTCGCATCAAGGACTCAGCCACGTCGGCGATATGCTGGGGTTCTTGGTGGACTACACCCAGTTTCACTTCGCCACCGAAGAGAAGCACATGACTGCCTTGGCCTATCCGGATCTCGTTGCGCACAAGGCCAAGCATGATGAACTCAGGGAAACGCTCGACACGCTCGTGAAAGACTTCCAGAAAGACGGCGTCACCCACCCCATTGCCGAGGCCGTCAACACCCTTCTGGCCACGTGGCTCACGAACCCCATTCGCGACGTCGATCAGGCCTTTGGCGCGTTCCTCAAAGAGAAAGGCGTAGCGCTGGCCGCCGACGGCGACTGACGCCGGGAGCTACCCCGGAACCCTCATGAGATGCAGGCTGGAAGCCCGCACCACAACGAACGGCACGGATCCTGTGGCGTAGGCGTTGTGCCTGCCTCAGTCGGAGCGATGCACTCACGGCCTTGAGACGGCTGTTAGATGAGTCCGTTGTCTCGGAGGGCCTGGGCAAACGCTTTGCGCTCACGGCCGGATAGCTCGCGTTGCGGCGGGCGGACATACCCGGGATCGAAGCCGCGCAACCGGAGTCCTTCCTTGTAGTACGCGACCATCTTGCCGTACTGGAACACGCCGCAGAGGTGGCTGAGTTGCACTTGGCTTGCCCAAGCCTTCTTGAGGTTGCCCTTCCGCACATTGTCGAAGATACTGAGGAAGACCTCGGGCACGACGTTGGCCGTGCTGCTCACACATCCTGCCGCGCCGGCCAGCAGCGCGTTGTAGGAGTACTCATCCACGCCGTTGATCACGCGGAACGCCGCCGGAGCATCACCAAGGACGCGGTTGAGCGCCGCAATATCCCCGGCGCTGTCCTTCATACCAACGATATTGTCGACCTGGTTGGCCAAGCGGACAATCAGCTCCGGGCCGATCTTGTTCCGAGCGCATCCCGGAATATTGTAGAGGAGGACCGGAAATCCCTTGACAGCACCGGCAATTGCCTCGAAATGGTTGAAGAGCGCGGTATCGTCGTAGGCGTAGAACCCAGGCGCCACAACGCCCGCGGCGTAAGCGCCGGCCTCCGCTGCGTGACGGGTCAGTTCGATGGTGGTGGAAGTATCCAGAGCGCCGGTATGGGCGATAACCCTGATTCGCTTGCCTACGGTCGCCACGACCGCCTCGAGCGCGCGCTTGCGCTCTTCCACCGTCATCAACATGCCCTCGCCGGTGGTTCCACACGTGAAAACGCCGTGAACCCCCTGGTCCGCGAGCCGCACCGCCAAGGCGCAGGCCGAGTCGTAGTCGACCTGATCGCCATTCTTGGTGAATGGGGTGAGCAAAGCAGGGATCACGCCTTCGAGATTGAACTTCATGAAGACTCCTTTCGGGCATAGCATGCCCCAAAAACAAAGGTTCCTGGCCATCAAACGATCCCGGCGACACAAGAGTCCGGCTACCGACGTTACCAGCCGAGCTTCTCGGGTCCCCAAGGCTTATGAACAAGCTCCTGCTTCGGCAATACCATCGTTCGCTCCGGCACATCGTCATACACAATCGCGCCGCCGCCCACACACGAATAGTACCCGATCTTGACGCCCGGCATGAAGATCGCGTTGACACCGGTTCGACAGAAGTCGCCGAGGTACGTCGCCGAGCCGAAGCACTCCGGGAGTTCCCTGTGGCCGGCGATGTTCTGTGTCTTGACGCCGTCGTCGAACCGCCATGTACCGCATACCGTGGCGGCGCCGATGTCGACATTGCGCCCCACCAGTCCGGTCACGCAGCAGTAGTGGTAGAGATAGACGCGTTCGAAAGTGACGCCGCGGAACTCGGCACAGTGGCTGACGATAGAATGATCGCCGAGTACCGATCCTTCGCCGACATGGCAGTAGTCCTCGCAGCGCACGTCGGCGCCGAGGATCGATCCCGCTCCAAGGATGGCGCCATTCACGATCTGGGTGTTCGGACCCACGATGAGAGACCCGTCGATGTGGCAACCCTTGCCGATCCGAGCGCCGGGGCCCAGGGCGGCCCGCGCGTCTCCGGGGATATCCGCGCCGTCGTCGATGGCCGCCCCTTTATCGAGAACGATCCCGTCGAGTGCGTCGATGGCGTGGCGTGCGGCCTTCGCGTTGGCCTCCAGCACATGCCACGGCTTGTCGACGTCAACCAGGAAGTCCTGGGCCTGGACGGCATGCACTTCGATACCATCCTTACGCATCAGTTCAAAGGGATAGGCCAGATTGCCCTCGGGCGGCGGCATATCGCCAACACCGACACCGAGCATCATGCCGGGATCGCGTAGGAGGTAGCGGCGGAGCAGCTCGGTCTGGGCCGCGGCGATTCCGGCGAACCTCGGATGCTCAGAGCCGCCCCGCGCCCAGATGCCAAGAACGGTCCCGTCGGCGCCGACCTGAACCGCGATGGAGGAGCTTGTGAGTCCCGGCGGCGTCTCGGCGGTGAGCAAAAGGGCCGCCGAATGGCGTTCGGAGAAGCCGCGCACGATCCGGCCCAAGGTGCACCGTGAGGTCACGATATCGCCACAGCACACCAATACCTCGCTATCCTCGACGGCGCCCAGCCCGGCCAGCGCCGCATCGACAGGCCCTTTGGGCACGCCCTGATCAACAAATCGCACGCACCCAATATCGCCGAGGCACGCCCGGACGGCTTCGGCACGATGGCCCACCACGGCCACAATCCGATCGATGCCCTCCGCCATCAGGTCGAGAGTCAGACGACGCACCATGGGCACGTTGACGACCGGCAGTGTGACCTTCTGCCGAATGCCGCAATAGGGCCAGGCCCGCGAGCCTTCACCTGCCGCCAGGATAACCGCTGTCTTCATACTCGACTCGGTCCTCGGTTTCTCGTGTTTCCCTCGCGAGTATACAGGAAACACCCTGCTTGTCTGAACCGGCGGGGGCTGGCGTTGCGGGACAGCGGGTCTTCGTGAGAGGATTGAGGCCGGAGCGATGGAGAACCGTGTATGAAGCGATTGGCAGTAGCCGTAGCACTCTTGGTCAGCGTGTGTTTGGGCGCCCAAGCCGCGCCCCGCGCCACCTCGGGTAGCATCGATAGCGCGATACCCGGCGCGGACCGACTGCGCGTGGTATGGGGACGTCCCTTGTTGGGGGGTGCGGTGCGCGCCTTGTTTGTGGGGCCGCGCTACACCTTGGCCGATGTCACTGAAGTGGCCCAAAGCCTCGATTTGGATGCCACGTCGATCGGCGTCTGGGATGCCACGCACCTGGGCTATGACCCCGCCATCCAGGCCAATCGCATTGACGGCGCAACGGCCGAGGAGGTCCTCGATCGGATTACCCGGGCGCTCGACAAGCATCCGGAAGCGATCATACTCGGCAACTTCGACATTTCCATCCTGCCCGAGAACGTGTTGAGCGCGATCACCGACGCCGTCCGAGGCGGCGCGGGGCTCGTCCTAGCCCATCCGGGTGCAGGCTGTGTGCCAGAAGCACTGCGCGAGCTCATCGAGGGTGGTGTGGATGACGGAGCCTCGGCCGAGGTGACCCGCGGCATCGGTGCGGCCTTGACGGCCGAGTGGACGGATGGATTGAGTTTCGTTCGGGCGGGCCGGTACGAGGCGGGCCGGCTGGTTGTGCTTGACTATCCGGGCGGAGCACCGCTAACCCATTTCCTCTTGCCGGCGCTCGCGCGCCCGCTTCAGGCCAGACCGGAGTATCAGGACACGTACGTATCCCTGGTGGCGCGTGCGGTGCGCTGGGCTGCCGGACGCGACCTCGACGTCAAGGTCGTTGCCGTGCAGTATGCCGCTCCGGCAACGCCTACAGAAGAGGAAATCCCGCCCGATCTTCCCGAGCAGTATGTCCAGACGATGCGCGACGGTGCCGCGGCGCAGGTATTCCGGCCGTTCAATGTGCAATTGAGCACCCCCTGGAAGCGCGATCTCGAGGTCGAGGTCCACGTGCGCGAGCCGGAGCGGCGAATGCACGTCGATTACGCACGGGAAACCATCATCAAGGCGGGCGAGACCAAAGGCTTGGTGCAACTCGCCATGGGGCCCGGGCGCTACTTCGTAGATGTCATTCTGCGCGATGGGAAGGGCGTCGTGGATTGGTACACGGAGGTCACCGATATCGAGGGCTGGCCGGATTTCTCGAATCTCGAATTCTCGAAGGATGCCCTCCTGCCGAATGACGCGCTCGACATCTCGTTCGGCGTCCGGCCCCTGTTCCATGTCACTCGACAATGCGTGGCTTACGCCCGCGCGGTTGATCCTCTGGACCGCATCGTCTCAGAAGCGTACGTGACAGCCCCGACGCACGGCGGTCAGGTCGGGCTGAGATTGACGTTTGCCGATTTGATAGCCGACATCGTGACCGTTGACGTGTTTCTCGGCGCCGGCGCCGGCATTCCCTTCACGGCATGGGATGAGCAGCGTGCTGCACACGAGTCCCGGAAGTTCTATGTGCGTCAAAACCTCGTGCGCGACCGATTCCACGTCATCGCGGACGGATGCCCCGCTGCCGAATACAACGGGCGCAACGCCCTCCGCGTACTCCGGGACCTCGGCGTCGACGTCGTTCATGCGCCGGCAACGACGGCCGCACGCTGCTTCTTGGCGGAAACGGGACTCGCCCCACTACCGGAACTGACGCGCTGGACGTGCCCTGCCGCTCAGGACGGCGTGATCCGACGGCCGTGTCTCAGCGATCCCTCATGGATGAACGCTCAACGCCAGCAAATCCGTGACGGTGTCGTGCTTTTCGAGACGGGAGGTTCCGGCTGCTACTCCTTGGGAAGCGGCAACGCCTTGGTATCAAGCGAGGAGAGCGTCTGTCAATCGGAAACATGCCTGACTCGGTTTCGCGAGATCCTCGAGCATCGCTACGGCGACTTGCCGTCCCTGAACGCGGCATGGCAAACGGACTTCCATGAATGGGCCCAGGTCCATCCCACAACGCTAGCCGAGGCCGCCGGGTCCGGTCGGCCAGCGCCCTGGGTATCCTTTCGCGACGCCATGGACGGCGTGTTCGCCGACGCGCATCGGCAGGGACGCGAGGCGGTACGCGATGTCGATCCCCATGGCCGCGTGGGGTTCTGCACCGAGGACAACCCCCGTTGCTACCAAGGCTACTCGTGGTGGCGGCTGACTTCGGCCTGCGACATCCTAGGCGTTCCCCCCGACGAACTCGTCATGGAGAAGGTGCGCTCGTACTGCCGCCCGGATGCCTGTTTCGGCGTGCGGGTCTATGCCCAAAACGGACTCGAGGAGTGGTCGCCGTGGCGGCTGGCGCTTCACCAACTCCCGCTGCTCTGGCTCAGAGAACCCGTGGGCAACGCTGTTACCGGCACTGCACGCGCGGGGCTCTTGCCGGACGACCGGCCATCGCCCGGGCTCGAGGCACTCCTCCGGGAAGTCCGCGAACTACGCGAATCGGGCTTGGACGCCCTCCTACTCAAGGCCAAGCGCGCACTGCCCAAGGTCGCCGTACTCGATAGTCGCGTCAGTCGACTGCTCGACCTCGTCGAGCCCGTCCAGCCCGTCGAGGAACCTGACACCTGTTCCGAGCAAGCCTTTACCCGAATCCTCCGCGACCTAGGCTACGGGTTCGACTTCGTCTCACCGGAACAGGTCGCCTCGGGTGTGCTCAAGGACTATCGCGTTCTCGTGCTGCCGACCGTGCGGGCCATGCGAGACGACGAAATCGAGGGGGTGCGCGCATTCTACCGTGCCGGGAACTGTCTGGTCGCCGACTTGCTCCCGGCCACCCACGATGCTTCGGGCGCCGCACGCCCCTGGTCGCCGCTGGCCGAAGTGTTCGGCGTGCGCCACGTCGGCGCGCCGGCGACCATGCCGCGAGCGAATGCCAACGTGTCGGATGACTGGATGGACAAGCCCAGGACATCCGCTTCGGACTTCACGGCGGTCGCCGTGGATCCGAGCGTATCGTCGGGCGAGGCGGAATCGCACGGTGCGGCCGGTGACGTGGCCGTCTGGCTGGTGGGAACGCGGGGGCCAGGGCTGACCGTTCTGGCCAATCACTCCATACCTCCCTACCGGAAACGAGGAACGGGGGAAGAAGAGACGCGGCTCCGCGTTCTGTTGGCAACGCTGCTGCGCCAAGCCGGCGTGGAACCGGACTTCGCCCTAGCCGATCCCCACGATGCTCCGGTATGCGCCGAAGGGTTTCGATTCACCTTTGGCGATGCCGCCATCATTGCCCTCCTTGCCGACGCCGACGGCGGAAAAGTGAAGACCGCCCTACGGCTCAACGGCAACGCCTTCGTGTATAACATGCTCACGGGCATGCCGGTGGCAAGGCCCGAACGAACGCGGGCAATCCTCGAACCGGGTCGACCGGCACTCTTCTCCGAGCTGCCCTACGAACTGAGCGGCTTCGCGCTGGAGGCGCCCGACCGGGTTCAAGCGGGGCGCCGCCTGCGCATGTACGTCTCCCAAAAGACGAAGGAGGGATTGGCGGGCAATCATCTTGTGCGCATCGGCCTGGTGCGGCTCGACGGACGCGAACTGCCCCACTACGCGCAGGTGATCCTGTGCAAGGGCGGATTCGGCGAAGGGTTTTTCCCACTGGCCGCAAACGAGTTCCCGGAGGATTATCGCATCACGGCTCGGGACCTTTTGACGGGACGGCAGAGTGAGGTGACGGTGCGCGTAGTCTCCAATTTGTGATCGCGCCGCGCAATGATGCAGAATCACGTGTGCAAACGAAAGCCAGGAGGGGGCCTTGGTTTCCGACGAGGAATATACCGAATCGGCACCTATCGAGGTGCCCGATGACATCGAGGTGTGCGTCGCGCCCGACCGACTCGTCGCGCGTTTGTCGTGCACGGTGCCGGAAGGGGATCGTGCGCCCTTTGTCCAGCGGCTGCTCGCCAAACTCGATCGGCTCGGACTGCACGGAGAGTGGGACGAACCTCGGCTCACGGAATGGCTCGATCGTGCGATTGGACCCGATGGCCGTGTGCAAGACGCCGTACTGGCCGAGGGAATTCCCCCAGTGCAGCCAGAAGACGGGCGGATCGAGTGGACCGAGGATTTCTTCGCCAAGGGATACGTGCTGGACGAAGCCACGGGGAGACTCGACTATCGCCGTCGCGCGGCCCACCGAACCGTTTACGCCAACCAGCTTCTAGCCCGAATCCGGGCCCCGCGCGAGGGTAGCCCAGGCCAAGACGTGTTCGGAAAGCCCATCCCTACACGTCAGCCGAAGCGGGTTCGCATACGAACCCGCAGCAAGGTCACGACCGAAGAGGAAGGCCAGGCGTTCTACGCGGCTTCACCCGGCACGATCTCCTGGCAACCCGACGCGGATCTGTTCGGCGGTGTTCTCTCCGTGGACGAGCTCTTCACCATTCCTGGAAGTGTCGACCTCAAGAGCGGCGATGTCAGGCATCCGGGGGCGGTTCTTGTCGAAAAGGATGTCCAGGAGGGTGCCTCCATCGAGGCCGATGGCGACATCGAGGTACACGGAATCGTGGAACCGGCCAATATCACGACCCCCGGGAGTCTCATCGTCGGCGGAGGAATCACCGGCGGGAAAGGCCATAAGATGGTCATCGGCGGAGAAGTGCACGCCAAGTTCATCCTCGATGCCGAAATCGAGGCCGGGGGCGACATCGTCGTCGAACGGGGCATTATCAACTCGACGATACGTACGCGCGGCGCGGTCATGATACCCGACGGACGACTCATCGGCGGCATCCTGCTCGCGCTGAAGGGCGTGACGTGCGGGATGGCCGGCAGCGAGGGTGCGGTCAAGACGACGATCATCACCGGCATCGATTTCCGGTTAGCACAGGACATCAAGGCTTGGGAATGCGAGATTCAGGAGAAGGAAGCCCAACTCGTCCGTATCGAAGCCGGCGTGAAACCTTGGCTGAACCGGCTGCAGGACATTCCGGAGGCGAAGAAGCCTGCACTGCAACGACTGATCGAGAGTGCCCGCGAACTGACCAAGCACATCGAGGAACTCCGAGAACGCATCCAGGGCGCCCACGAAACGTCGCGTAGCCAAGCCGTCGATGAGGTCGTGGTCCGCAAGTCCCTCTTCCCCGACACGGTCATCGGCATCGGCGACAACCACTACAAGGTCGAAGAGGTCTTCCCGGGACCGGTGGCGGCACGGTTAGGCCCAGAGGGCATCGAAATCACACCGGTCTCCCGAGCATAGCACGACGTGGGACGCCGTGCCCGGCATGCACTTCACTGCGCAGCTACGCGGGATCGACCAGGCGCCGGGCTACGCCCGACTCGGCGCTACTCCTTCCGGGCGGTTCATGCCCCCGCACCCAAGCGGACAATGGCCCGCGCAACGGCCTCGCGGCGCGCTTCAATAGGCGCCGGATCCCAGGTGAACTCTGTCATGCTCTCACTAATCGAAGGAGGCACGTCAAGCAACTGACGATAGGCCACCCATTCGACTTCCGGAATGCTGGCTCGGCGTTCCTCAATCAGTCGATCAAGCATGACCAGGTATTCGTAGTCCTCGATGCCGTCACGCAGCATCTCCATCCGGATCGATCCGACCGGCGGATCGAGCACAGGCGAATCGGGATTCCCCGCGGCGGCTTTCAGTGGGGGATAGAGAAACCGGCCGTCACCGTTACCCCAAGGCCTTCGCGCTCCCGGCGGCACGAAATCACCCATGACATGACACCAGCCCATGGGATCCTCATAGGGATTCTGCAAGCTCTCGGGATAGGCCGCGTTACTGGTCCAATAGTTCGTCTGCCAGATCAGAATCCCTTCGATTCTCCGCTCCCAGGTCTGCCAGAGCCATACCCGCAGTTCGGTTCCGGGATGGTCGATGAACAGCGTAGCGTACGGCGCTTTCGGCCCCGTGCAAATGTACCACCAGAAGCGATCTCCTTCGGATCGACGAACTCCGGCCGCCTCCTGATCGAATTCATAGGAGACGGGACACCACAGATTCGGGCCGCCGACCAACTCGGGCGCCACTTGTTCCGTGAGCATCCGCTGCAGATCCGGCGCCGCGGCCTTCATCCGCAGATTGCCCTCCATAACGAAGTCGTATTGATGGGGCTCGGGCTCGTCAAACCAATAGATAAAAGCCTTCTTGAGCCAGCCCTTCTCGCGCAGGTGATCCTCGGCCTCCGAATACCAGGCCTTGAACGCAACTCCGTACTCGGGCGTGTCTTCGCCATACCCGAGTATGCTTCCGGGGATACTGCCGTGTTGTGCCCATCCCGCGCCGAAGCCCAGGCCGGGGGTTCGCAACACAAACGAGTTGAAATGATAGGTCTCCAGGATGCGCGCCATCTCAACGTCCCACGGCGCCCAGTTGAACTCGGGCTTGAAGACCCGATCCATTTCCGCCCTCTCGCAGGACGCGAAATCATCCTCGATCAAGACCGTGCCATTTCCCGCATCGCTCACTCGGACCCAGTCGAGCCACAGCGCGCCCGTGGTGGACCCGTCTTCCACGTATTCGGCCGGCTGCCACTCGAAGGCGGCCTGCTTAGCGCCTTCCGGGAACAAGGAAACCATAATCTCGGAATCCTGCCAATCCGTTCCGCTCCTTATCGTGTGAGTAGCATTGCGTCCGCTCATCTACGCGCCTCTATCATCATGGTGTGAAACAATAAGAACGCAGTCGTGATCGGGTTCCGCGCTCTTATGTCGGAAGGCAACCCGAAAACCATCCTGGGGAATGCTGAAGCGCTGATCGTAGAAGACTTTGAAGGTTCGCGACGCGTCTTCGTCCCGAATGCACATTGCCCCTCCGCCTTGGTATTCCTCGCCTGTGATGCGCTGGCCATGGCCGCTCCACATCGGCTGATGGGGCCAGCCGTACTCCAATTCCGGATATATCAATCGCTGGCCAAGTTCGTAAGGCGAGATATGATGGGCACCGAACGCTTCGCTATACAGACGAGCCAACACACGCCGGTCTTCCGGCGAGCTCACGCCATGATACGTCGCGGCAAGACCCCCATCGAAACCGAACGCGCTCTGGCAGGTCTTCCGGTCCGGCAAGGCGAAATCGAAAACCTCGACTTCCAACGGAACCTCGGTCCGCCAATCGGTAGCCTCAAACAGGATGGCGCCGCGATACACGCCGGCCGCCGCCTCGCGAGGTACGCGCGCCAGCACCCAAAACGGCTGGTTCTCATCGGCATTCAGATCGATCGGATCATCGAGCGGGGGCAGGGGGTCGGGCCAGGGCGCCACCGCACTGAGCATATCCGTCGGCGCTTCAACCGGCACATATCCCACACGGAACAAACCGATCGCCGAGGCTGCGAGCGCCCCGCCTTCCGCTCTCACCAGCGCTTGCGGGATAACACGCAACCCGTCGAGTCGCCTCGACGGGCGCAATACCACTTGCGCCGCTTCGTGTTCGTTTCGCGCCGCGCGGATACACAGCGCCGGCCCACGCTCCCGAGGCGCAGGACGGTTACGACTCACCTTCCAGCCAGACGAAGCTCCCCAAAGCACCACCTCGTCACTACTCCCGGGCAACAACACCCCGTAATTCGCCTCATACAAGCAGGATAGACGGAAGCTTGTTTCCGCGCGATACCCCGAATCGCCGCCCAGATCGACGCTGATGGTGACATCACCAATCCCAGGAATCTCATAGACCAGCGCGAGCGCCACCGGCGCATCACCTGGAGGCAACAACAGGGGCGCAGACACCCTTTCCACGCGCTGGCCCGAAGCGGTGCTCGCCTCTATCACGGGCGTGATCTCGACCTCAGCATTGCTCCGGTTGGTCACCCGCAGGTCGAGCGTGTTCTCGCCAGGAATCGCCGCGCCGAAATCATCAAACGAAACGTCCACCGATGGGCTGGATCCCGTCGGCGCCACGAACCGGGTGGCCCCGTAGAAGTCGCCCGGGGCATCCGCCAGTTCCGCGCGGTAGACATACCCGTGCACCTGCATCGATCCCCCGGCAAGAGGATCCTGCATCGGCTCGGAGGAAGGACGCATATGCAAACGCACCCAGATGCCTTTCGCAGGGAACAGGGACTCCGGTACAGGCACGCGCAGCGTCTCGCGCCCGTCGAGCACGCCGACAGGTACCCAGGCTTTCCCGTCAGCGCTCGCTTCTACGTCGATAGCACCGCCCGAGTAGTGACCGATGACCACCTCGACCTCGGCACCGGTCTGTGTCAGTGAGCCCACTTCGTGCCGGTAGGTAACCCAGTCGCCCGGACCGAAAACCCATCTCGGCTTGTTGAAATAGCAGGTGAAACCCTCCAGTGGCCGCGCATGATTGGTGGATTCCCCCGCAAACGGCGCGTTGAACAGATACCGGCCGTTTTCGATGCGCTCGCCCTCGCCCAGTTGGATATCGCCCATGCGCCGGTACACGGCCTTGGTCTTAATCACCTCGACGTGGTCAAAGGCTGCTGTTCCGTCGATATCCCATTGTCCAAATCGCAGTTGGGTTTGACTCCGCCGAAGCTCCGGAGGCGTGACCAGATACGTCGTGAATGGCTGCCATTCCTGCGTGAGCTCAGGAAGATCACGGTTGTGAAAGACGAAACCGGTGAACAGCGAGCGCCCTTGCCCCTCGACATGCCGGGCCTGGAAACGAAGGCGATACGTCGAATTGGGCTCGAGCGGCACATCCTGAGACAGCCAATAATTGGCCGATTGATCGGTGCCGTCGCCCGCTACGGCAATCGCGCGCCCGCCATGCGCACCCTCTTCGATCCAGGCACCCTTGCCTTCCGGCAAACGCCAACCCTCGGGTGCGGTATCACCCAACTCGAAGGAAGGGTTCCGTACCGGAACCGGCTGCCCCTGAGCACCGGGCAGGCCCCATACACTCAGGAAGCACGCCCAAGCCACATACATCCATACTCGAGGCCTCTTCGTGAAAGTCATCTTCATTCCCCTCCGGCACTGAGGTCCTGCAACAACCCCACCAAACGCTGCATTCGTTACACCATTCCTAGAAAGCGGCACATCTCATCTCTCCCTCCGGCGAATCCGCCTAGGGAATTCGCCGGAGAGAAACACCGGCAGGGCCGCTCAGCACGATGGGAGAAACAAGTACCCTCATCATCCTGCCTTGTCCCTGCCACGCATCGTCCTCCTCATCCATTCCGCTAATCGCTGGCCCTTACGCTCGTCCGACGGTAACACGGTTCCGGGACCCAACAGACCACTCTTGGTGTCTGGTGAGTGCCAGTGAAGAGCTTAAGAGGGATCTCAACGACTATGATGACGTGCCGCCTGCTTCCTCGATGCGGAGGTCAGGCGGTACTTCCGCCAACGACGGACTCTCGGGAATCCACACCACCATCTCGCCCGGCGCCCGGTTATCCCATAGGCAGTAGGGAACGGCGGTAAACGGCGTCTCGACGGCAGCCGGCATCTCTTGGTAGAGCGCATCGTGCCAGTCCTCGGCCTGCCGGGCCAGCGCGGCGCCTTCGAGGACCGTCACGCCCCCTAGCAGATCCGCGCGGAACGCCGCACCGATCGCGCATCCGGGTTCCACCGCCAGGTGGCGCACGCGGCCGCCGTTATCGACGGCCTCGAGACAATAGACGACAGGACCACGCTGGAAGGCGACCCGGCCTCGATCCGGTTCAACATCCGGATGAGCGTAGACGCGCCGCACGGGCATGGCCAGGTCAAGCACAACCGAATCGCCCTGCTGCCACGTCCTATCCAGAACCACGTAGCCGTTCTGCGCCGGCGCGTTCTCGACGGTCAGGCCGTTAACCGCCACCGTGTACTCATTGCACCAACCCGGAACGCGCAGACGGAGCGCAAAAGCCTTGGCCGCATCCGCTTCCACGGCAATCTCAACGCGACCTTCCCACGGATACTTCGTCTCCTGCCGTAACACCACCGAACCATCCCCGAGTGGAATCCTGCCTTCGTTGCCGAGGTACAGGTTCACATAGACGTCGTTCCCCGCGTGCGCGTAGACGTAGCCGCCGAGCGAGGGAAGGAAACGCACCAGATTCGTCGGGCAACACGCACAACCAAACCAGCTCTGCCGATGGTGCGTGCCGCGACTGGCCAGTGGATTCACGTAGAAGAACGAGGTCCCATCCAGTCCGATCCCTGACAGCAACCCGTTGTACAGCGCCCGCTCGAGCACGTCGGCGTAGCGTCCGTCGGCGTGGAGGAGGTTCAGGCGGTGGTTCCACAACGCCATACCGATGGCCGCACACGTCTCGGCGTAGGCGGTGTCATTCGGAAGGTCGTAGGCCACCGTGAAGCCCTCGTTGTGCGCCGAGGGGCCAATACCGCCCGTGATGTACATCTTGCGCAGCGTTACATCGCGCCAGATACGATCCATCATCTCGATGAGGGCCTGATCGTGGGTGAGGCGCGCCACATCGGCCACGCCGCTATAAAGGTACATGGCCCGAACGGCGTGTCCGGCAATCTCGCTCTGCTGGCGAATGGGAATGTGATCCTGCGCATAATCGCCGAAGAGTTCATGGCCCTCGGCGTTGCCCCGCTCGTCGATGAAAAACTTCGCGAGGTTGAGATAGCGTTCCTCATCCGTTACCTGGTAGAGCTTGACGAGGGCAAGCTCGATCTCCTCATGGCCCGGCAGGCCGTGGCGCTTGTCCGGACCGAAGATCGAGTCAATGAGGTCGGCGAACCGGCAAGCCACGTCCAGAAGCGTACGCTTGCCGGTAGCACGGTAGTAGGCGACCGCCGCCTCGAACATGTGACCGGCGCAGTACAACTCATGTTTGTGCGCCAGATCCGTCCACTTCTTCTCTGGTTCGCTCAATGTGTAGAACGTGTTCAGATAGCCGTTGTCCTCCTGCGCCGCGGCGATCTTGGCAATGATGCCATCGACATACGCCTCCAGCTCCGGATCACGCTCAAGATGGAGCATGTACGCGGCCCCTTCAAGCACCTTGTAGACATCCGAGTCGTTGAAGTAGATGCCTTCGAAGTCGCCCTCGATCAGTCCGCCGGCCTTCGCAAAGTTGCTGATACGCCCCGTGTCTTCGCACCACTTGAAGTTGGCCGCCAAGGTCTTTTCCCGAGTCGTCTTCAGACGTGGCGCCCAAAACGCATCGTCGATACGCACCTCGGTGAACGGCACCGCCTCGAGGGGCGCACCCGCTGCGCAGAAGACAGAACTCATGATCAGCATCCCTCCAATGAGCATTGCGATTCTCCATCCACGCTGTTCGGCAGCGGTTCTACTCGGCCACGAGCAGCGCCAAGTCGATGAACTGGCCGCCATCATCTTGATGACAATGAACGGCAACGGTGTTGTCACCCGCACGGAGTGCTTCGCGCAACGTCGCCGACACCTCGAAGCCTTGGTACTCATTGTTCCATCCGTCGCCACGCCACACCTCGCGGCCATTCACGTAGACTTCCGCTGCGTTGTCGTAGTGGGTGACCAGGAGCGCGTGTTCAAAGGTCCCGCCAGCGTAAGTGAAGGTCTGGCGCAACCAGATATCCTTCGTGTCCCATTTCGTGCCGATACGCTTCTCCCAACCGCCTTTCTGCCCGAAACCGGCACGTCCCACGGCCCAACCGGCGTCATCAAAACCGCAATCGAGCCACGTCTCGGCCGGCGTCTCGGTGGTGTACCGCCATTCGCGGCACGACTCGCCGTCCGGCACGGCGCCCAACAGCAGTTGCCAGGCCGGTGGCGTCGCCGGCGGCACAAGGGGCGGATCCACCTCGTACTGCGCCTGGCGCGCGTTGATGTCGTGGATCTTTTGGATGTCAAACTTCGGCTCGCGCTGGTAGTTGTACACACCGTTCTGCTCCTGCTCGATATTGGTGAGCTGCGTGTAGCAGAAGCCGAAGAGGAAACGGTTATCGAGCTGGGCGTCGGTCAGGCCTTGATAACGCACGTACAACTCGTCCAACGTCTTCGGATTGTTGCCATATCCCCAAGCGCCCTGCTCGACGTTCCAGCCAATGCCGCCGTATTCACTCACGAAGAACGGCACGTTCGCCGCCGGGCCGCCGCCATAGCGCGCCGGCAGCGCCAATACGCCAAACTGCGCGTCCCATCGTTCCTTGAAGCTTTCGGGGGTTTGGTTGTAGTCATGAGCGTCCAAAACATCCGGATCGGGAACGCCGTGATGGTAGCCGCTCGATTCGATGACGGGGCGCGTCGGGTCAATGGCACGCGTGACATTCACCACCGTGTATTGGATCGGTCCGGCCGGCGGCGGCGTTTCGTTAAACGGACACCAGCCGATGACGGCGGGATGGTTCCGATCGCGCAGAAGCAGCTCGACCCATTCGTCGATTACCGGAAGATTCACCAGCGGATTGTTCACGTCTAGGCCCCAGTTCGGGAACTCGCCCCAAACGAGGTAGCCCAGCGTGTCCGCCCAGTAGAGGAACCGTGGTTCGAACACCTTCTGGTGCAGCCGAGCGCCGTTGAAACCGGCCGCCTGCGAGAGCTCGATGTCATGCTTGAGCGCGGCATCGGTGGGCGCGGTCCAAATGCCCTCCGGATAGAAGCCCTGGTCGAGCACAGTACGCTGAAACACCGGCTCACCATTGATGAGGATGGCCATGCCCTCGATGGAAACCGTGCGCAGGCCGAAGTAGCTGTTCACGGTGTCCACAACCTGATCGCCCTTCTTGAGAACGAATGCCAGGTCGTAGAGGAACGGATCCTCGACGGCCCACAGGCGTTTCTCGGTCAAATCGATCACGAGTTCGGTGTGACGCCAGTCCGCCGCCGTTTCAGCGGTGCCAACGGCCTTCTCCCCGGCGGAGGCGATGGCCGCCAGCGTCAATCCCATCGAGGGGCCGTCAATCTCGGCATGGACGAGAACGCGGCTGTTATTGGGATCCGGCGTCACGGCGAATTGCTTGATAAACGAGGCGCCCACGCCTTCAAGCCACACCGTCTGCCAGATGCCCGTCGTGCGCGTGTACACGCAGCCGTAGCTCTTCTCTCGATGGGACTGCTTACCGGAAGCCTGGAGGCCGCTGCGCGTGTCATCGAAAGCATGGATGATGACGGTGTTCTCGCCGTCCTTCAGCGCGGCGGTCACGTCGAAAGCGAAGGCCGCGCTGCCGCCTACGTGCGTGCCGACCAGCGTGTCGTTGACCCACACGCGCGTACGGTAGTCGCAGGCGCCGACGTGAAGCCGAACCCGAGGCGACGTCCATTCTGCTGGAATCGTGAAGGTTCGCCGGTACCAGACGTTCTCAACGAAACCGAGGCGTTCTAGGCCGGAGAGCTTGCTCTCGCGGCAGAAGGGCACCGTGATCGTGTCGGGATACTCGGCATCGCCGAGGAACTCGGTGTCCTCATCGGTCTCGACGAACTCCCAGGGGCCGTTCAGGTTCAGCCATTCCGCGCGAACCATCTGCGGCCTCGGATGCTCCGGCCGAGGCACATCTTGGCCATAGGCCGCAACCGACACCGCGAACGCGGCCGTAACACACACCATTGCTGTAAGAAACGCGTGATGAGTCCGCGACCGTTTCATTTCGTAGTCCTCCTTCGGGAATCCCAATCAATCCGTGTCCGCAGAATCCCCATTATGCCGAAATCCCGCGCCGCATGCATCTTCGGACCCTCATCCGTTATGATCGCACCTCCAACCGCAAGGGCGAGAGGAGTACCCAATGGAATCGAATCGACTCGAGGTGGCGAATAGTGTGGCGGATCCGCGCGTCCGGCGGTATGTGCGGCCGTGCCGTGTCGTCTGGCAGAGCGAGGGCGTCGATGCCTCCGGACTGCTCGGTGACGGCGCGTGCGCGATGAAGTTCGGCGACGGCGCCCCCGGATTCCTGCTGGATTTCGGACGAGAGCTGCACGGCGGCGTTCAGATTGAACGCGGCCTGGTCGGCGGCCACGATCCGGTCAGGCTACGCGTCCGGTTCGGCGAGTCGGTGAGCGAGGCCATGGGCGAGCCGAACAACGACCATGCCATTCACGACAACACGTGTGCGGCGCCGTGGTACGGCCATGTCGAGATTGGCAACACGGGATTCCGCTTCGTCCGCATCGATCTCGTGGATCCCGGCACCGAGATCGATATCCTACGCGTCCAAGCCGTGTTCCTCTACCGCGATCTCGAGTACCGAGGGGCATTCGAGTGCAGCGATGAGCGCTTGAACCGCATCTGGCAGACCGGCGCGTACACGGTGCACCTGTGCATGCAGGATAGGCTCTGGGACGGCATCAAGCGCGACCGCCTTGTGTGGCTGGGCGACATGCATCCCGAGACCATGGTGATCGGCACCGTCTTTGGCGAGGCCGACGTCGTTCCAATCAGCCTCGATTACGTCCGCGATGGCACGCCGATTCCCGGCTGGATGAATGGCATCAGCTCGTACTCGATCTGGTGGGTGCTGATCCAGCGCGATTGGTATGTCTACCATGGCAATCGGGCCTATCTTGAAGCACAGCGCGACTATCTGCTCGACGTGCTGGCCTTGTTGCGCAGCCAAGTCGGCGATGAGTGCCAAGAAACCATGGGCAACCACCGGTTCCTCGACTGGCCCTCGAGCGGCGACGCCACGGCCATTCACGCCGGCCTCCATGCGTTGCTGGTCATGGGCCTCGAGGCGGGCGCCTACTTGTGCGACGTGCTCGACAAGGCTGCGACAGCCCGCGAGTGCCTCGAAACAGCCCGCAGGCTGCGCACGCACCGGCCGGAACCTACGCCAAGCAAGGTGGCCAACGCGCTGCTCGCCCTGGCAGGCCTGCGCGACGCCGTCGAGGTCAACCGCGATGTCTTGGCCGTCGAGCCGCTCAAGCGCGTATCGACGTTCTACGGCTACTACGTGCTCCAGGCGCGCGCCTTGGCCGGCGACTACGCCGGCGCGCTCGACCTGATCCGCAGCTATTGGGGCGCCATGCTCGATAGGGGCGCGACGACGTTCTGGGAGGATTTCAATCTCGACTGGCTGCCGGGCGCGGCGGGGATTGACGACCTCGTGCCTGAAGGCATGAAGGATATCCACGGCGATTTCGGCGACCACTGCTACAAGGGCCTTCGCCATAGCCTCTGTCACGGCTGGGCCGGCGGGCCGACGGCGTGGCTATCGCAACACGTACTCGGCGTACGGCCCGTCGAGCCCGGCGGAGGCGTCGTGCGCGTGAAGCCCAACCTTGCCGGCCTCGAATTTGCCCGAGGCCGATTCCCAACGCCTCACGGCATCCTCAGCGTCGAACACTGCGCGGCGCAAGATGGTCGCATCGAGACGCGCATTGACGCGCCGGACGAGATACGCGTGGTGACGGAGTAGCGCCTAGGGTTGCCACACGTAGGTGGCGACGGACTTGGCGGGAACCGTCGCGAAGGCGGATAGACCGCCGCACAGGATACGGAAAGGCCGTTCGGCCATCCGATTGGCCACGACGAGTACGATCGAACCGTCCGGATTCTTGAAGGCGACATTGCTGAACGAACGGTCACCCGCGCTGGAGTCGATTCGGACGGCGCCGCGCTGCACGAACTTCATGAACTGGCCATACATGTAGTAGTCGAACCGGTACTCGACGCTCAGGTCGTCGGTATTCAGTACGATGCACGTCGGGCTGGCGTGATGGGGGCCGCTGTTGGGTTGCTGGTCTTGATCGAGCATCGTGACCCACGCGGTGTAGCTCTCGGCCCAGTTCCGGAAGATTTCGATGATGGTGCGCGCGCCGGAGACGCCGAAGGTGGATCCTTCGGTGAAGTGGACGCGCTTGTCCGGAAACTCGGTGTGCAGCTCGGACATGGCCTCGACCTTGCCCTCGTAGTGATGGAACGCCGTGCCTTCGACGAACAGGGCGGCGTTGGCATCTGACAGCACCGCGCGAGGAAACGGTAGGTTGTTGAAGTTGTGGTCGAAGCACCAGATCCGCGTGGCGATGTTCTGGCGCGCGAATTCCGGCCCGAGGGCATCGCGGATGAAGTCGCGCTGTTGCGTCCCGCTCCAGAGGCACGTCGGATAGTCCTTGGAGACCATGCCCGGCTCGTTCTGGGGTGTAATGGCGTGGATCGCGATACCTTCGGCCTCGTAGGCCCTGATGAATCGCACGAGGTACCGCGCGTAGTCGGCGAAGTGCTCCGCGTCCATGGCCCCGCCGCAGAGGTTCTCGCCTTTCTTCATCCACGCAGGCGGACTCCAGGGCGAAGCGAAGAACACGAGGCCAGGATTCTTCGCCATGGCCAGCTTCAGCGTTGGCAGAACGTACTCGCGATCCTTCTCGACGACGAATTGCGCGAGTTCCGGATCCGCCTCGCCCGGCGGCAGATCATCGTACGAGTAGTAGGGGAGAGGGGCGAAATCGGAAGTGCCGATGCACACGCGCATCAGGTTCATGCCGATACCCTCGGCGGGCGACACGATGCGCGCCATGACCTCGGTGCGCTTTTCCGGGGCAAGCCGGTGGAGGTTATGGCACGTGGCGTGATCTAGGGATGAGCCCATGCCGAGGATGGTTTGATAGGTCTTTTCGGGATCGATCTGGATAGGATCGACATCCGAGGGCGCCTGGGTCTCGAACGTAATGCTCTCGCCTTCGGTCAAGGTGAGCGTCATGTCCTGCGACGAGATCCAACATCGCACTTGGGGCGCGGCAGGGGCGGCGCAAGCGATGGCAGAGACCACTGAAGCCAAGAGGACGGATCGCGCGTGTGTCACGAGATTCCCTTTCTGCTGTGATGGTCGAGTCCAGGCACTACATCAGGAACGCGTAGCGAGCGACGAGGGCCAAGGCAATGATGTACATGATGGCATGGACTTCCTTACCTCGACCGGCCACGAGCTTGATGACGGCATACGAAATACAGCCGACAGCGATTCCTTCGGTGATGCCGTAACCGAACACCATCATCGCTACCGTCAGGAACGCGGGCAGGCTCTCGGTAACGTCGTCCCATTTGACCTTCCGCATCGGTGCCATCATCATGAATCCCACGACGATAAGCGCGGGCGCCACCGCCGGGTACATGGCAACGTGAGGCGACGTGGGATCGACGCCGTAGAACGCCGGGCCGATATCCTGGCCGACAAAGGCGATAATCGGCGCGAAAGCGATGGCGAGAATAAAACATGCGCCTGTCACCAGCGAAGCGAAACCGGTGCGCGCGCCTGCCGCCACGCCCGTGGCGCTCTCGATGAAGCTGGTCACGGTCGACGTGCCGAAGAGGGCCCCGATACAGGTGGCGGCCGCATCCGACTGGAACGCCTTGGCGGCCCGGGGAAGTTTCTCATCATCCTTGATGAATCCGGCTTGCTTGCCGACGCCGACAAGAGTGCCAACGGTATCAAAGAGGTCGAGGAAGAAGAACAGCGCGATAGCCACCAGCGCGTCCTGCCATTTCGCGATGAGTTCGCCGAAATCGAGGCGGAAGAAGGTCGAGAAATTCAGATCGACGGGCGTCTCTCGGAGGGGAATGATCTTGAAAGCCCACCCAAGGCCGGCGGTGAGGAGAATTCCGATGAGAATGCCGCCGCGAACCCGCCATGCCATGAGCGCCGCGATGACGAAGACCCCGGCCGTCGTGATGAGCGCCGGACCGGTGTGGAATCCGCCCAGGGATACCATGGTGGCCGGATTAGACCTGATGATGCCGCTCCATTGCAGGCCAATGAAGGCAATGAACAGGCCGATGGCCGGACCAATGGCGTTCTTGAGGCATTCCGGGAAGACCTCCATGATCCGCTCGCGGGTGCGGAAGAGCGAAAGAAGAAGGAACACCACGCCCGAAAGAAAAACAATCGCCAGCCCGGCCTGCCAGGAAAAACCCATCGTGAGGCACACCGTAAAGACAAACAGAAAATTCTCGCCCATGCCGGGCGCGAGCGCAAAGGGATAGCGGGCGAGGATGCCCATCAAGAAGCAGGCCGCGGCCGCCGACAGACAGGTGGCCAACAGAACCGATCCGAAGTCCATACCGGCGATGCTGAGCACCGTCGGTTGAACGAAGACAATGTAACTCATCGTGACGAACGTCGTGATGCCGCCGACGACCTCACGCTGCAACGTCGAGCCGGATTCCTGGATTCCGAAGTAGCGGTCGAGTGCGTTCATGGCGTTGGGCCTCCCCCCAATGGCTGCCGTTTCAGGTTTTCCACCTCCGTGCTTGAACCAACCCGGGAAGATTCTAGCGCCGATGCGATGGGCAGTCAACAGCATTCGGGAAAACGGCTGCGTGTTGTCCAGCCCGGCCCGATCCCTATAGAATCGGGGCTCTCTGCCGCAAGGGCAATCAGTACAAGGAGTGGACTACGTGGATTGGGAATTGGATCCGAATCGCTGTCTGGAACCGACGGAATTCATGGATTTCCGGCACGAGGTCGTTGTGTCGTGCGTTGATCGCCTCGACCTGGCCGGACTCAAGCCCAAGGAACGCGCCGTCAGGGCGTTCAACTTCGTTCGTGACCAGGTGCCGTACGAGTTCTTCGCCAAAGTCAACCGATATGAGTACGTCGCGTCTCACATTCTGAAGATTAAGAAGGGATTCTGCGTGCAGAAAGCCATGCTGTTGGCGACGCTCGGCCGAGCCGCCGGAATCCCGTCGGCGCTGGTTGTGGCCGATCTACGAGACTACACGATGCCGCAGCGCCTGGTTTGCGCACTCGGCTCGAACGTGCTCGAATCCCATGCCGTTACAGCATTCCATCTGGATGGGCGATGGGTCTTGGCCTGCCCGGCGCTTTCGCCGGATGTTGTTGAGCGCAGGGGACTGCGTCTCGTCGAATTCACGGGCGAGGAAGATGCCTTGCTGCATTCCACGACGGCGTCCGGCGAACGCCATGCGGAGTACGCCCGTTGGCGGGGTATCCATGCCGATCTCCCGTTCGACATGATCGTGAGCGACTACCGGAAGGTATACGACCACATCGTAGCCAAGGTCCAGCAGGAGACGTGACCGGCGCATCGCGCAGCCCAGAGCGATAGGGCTCCCCAAAAACAAACGACCTCCGGCGAACGGCTACGCCCCTCGCCGGAGGTCTTGGATTAATGGATTCTATGCCTTGTGGCGGATCCGGCGCTTCACCAGCAGGCCCAGGCTACACAGTGCCAGCATCAGACTGACACCCGGCATAGCCATGACCAACTTCGCGCCGACGATCACCGGAACCAACGCCAACCGCACGACCGCCGCCGCCACCGGGCTCTTGGCCACGACCGCGGCCAGCGTCGGGCTCACGTGGTAGTACACATCCACGAACGCCGCGCCAACCGCATTGTCCAGGAGGTACGTGTCACGCAAGGCCCGCAACGTGTCAACCTCCGCAGCCAGCGGCGTACCATACGCCGCCGTGGCGATGAAGCAGGGGCCGCCGCCACCGCCGTTGCCACCACCGGCCGCGAGGCCAAGCAACGCCACCAGGAGACCGCCCAACGTCGCCAGAAGACCAACGTCTATGTTGCACTCGGGCTTCGCAGCCTTGTACTCGAAGGCATTCTTGATGACCCACGGCTCGACCGCGGCGCCACCTACCGTCTTCGGATACACGGCAATGTCCACCCAGCCCGCCTTGGCTGCTTCGGGCGACGTCACGTCGATCATAAACTGGCTTGTGCGCGGCTCGACGATGGTGGCGTTCGCTCCTGAGAACGCCTTCTCGGCGGAGCCGAACACCACGCGATCTATCGAGTAGCCCATACCGCCGATGTCGGAACGCAGACGCACCTGAGTGCCGCCGGCCAGCGGCCCGGAGGCGGTTCCTTCCGGATGTAGGCCCGGATCCAGCTTGATCCCAGCGCCGATGGCGTCTATCAGGCTGTCCGGCAACTGGGTGTTGCGCCGCAGGCTGTAGGCGCCCACATTGTACAGCCGCGCCTTGATCCGTGTGAGGACTGCGTCCGCGCCCGTGTGCGCGGCGACCTCAGGCGTCACCTCGTTGGCCAGCAGGGTCGATTGATACAGAACCACCGGAACCGGCAGCGTGCCCATGGTGTTTGTGCCGTAGTCGAAGGTGTACCTGTTCGCCCACAGCGCCAAACCGCCACGGAGATCGTCCGGGCCCAGCGTTGCCGTGCCCACCGGGAACTCAATGCGGCCCGGATTCGGATCGCTGGACGCATAGGTCCAGTCATCGATCTCCGCGTAAACCATGTCGTTCACCGCCAGGCCCGTCGTGACCAGTCCGTCCACCGCTTCATAGAGATGCACGGCAAGATCCCAGATGCCGCTGATGGGCGTCTCTGCGCCAAGGACAGACGTGATGGCGTCGCTATCGAGGGCCTCGGGCGTCTGGCTGGCGCGAACGAGGCCGTACACGTCCGTCGTGCTCTTACCGGCAACGGGAAGCGTCAACAACGCTGCCTCCACGCCGCCCAGAGCAACGTCCACCGTGATTGTCGAATCGACGTCGG
The DNA here is from genome assembly GCA_036769985.1 of Candidatus Hydrogenedentota bacterium. Classification (GTDB taxonomy): domain Bacteria; phylum Hydrogenedentota; class Hydrogenedentia; order Hydrogenedentales; family SLHB01; genus DAIPKA01. Next base: position 43,943 of record DAIPKA010000001.1, read on the forward strand.
CCTCGGGCACGTAGATGAACGCCGTGGCCATCACGTTACCGTCGAACAGGTTCCGGTAGTATGTGAACGGCCCAACCTCCTGGTCGTCCACCGTCACGGTCACGGTGTAGGAAACCTCGGCCTCATTAGCGGCATAGCGCCACGCAGGAACCAGCACCAGCAACTCCGTCTCGGTCGCGCTCACCACTTCCGCTTCAACCGTGTTGAACTTCACCACGGAGTCCGCCGAAAACCCTGCGCCGGTGATCTGAGCCACCACACCACCGAACAGCCACCCGGAAACCGGCGTAATGGCATACACGCCGCTTGACACGAACACCGCCACCACATTCTTGTCCTCATTCATGACGAGGGCAATACTGGGCGCCGGATCGAGACGCACGTCGTTGACCAACCAGTGATCGAGCGCCCAACCGTCATGGGGAGTAGCGCTCACCGCTACGTTAATGCCCTCACGGTACAGGCCGCCTGCTGCGTCCGGATTGGCCGCCACCGACCCTGCGCCCTCGGGCTGCACGCTCATCGTAAGCGTGTAACCCTTCGCAAAGTTCGCGGTGACCACCCGATTCGCGCTCATCGTGACGGTCGTAGCCGCGCTCGTCGGATCCGCAACCGCGCCGTCCCACCGGGCGAACAGCCAACCCGCGGCTGGCGTGGCTACGAGATCCACCACCGTGCCGATATCGTACACGCCGGCCATCACGTTCACCCCGCCCTCGCCAACAACCGCGACCTCAAGCGTGTAGGTCTTGATGAAGTGCGCCGTCACCGATTCATCGGAATCCATGACGATCGTCGTGACCGCCGCATTCACATCGGCAACGTTGCCTTCCCAGTGGTCGAAACGCCAGCCGGTCTTCGGCGTCGCCGACAATCCCACTTCCTTGCCCTCGGCGTACTGGTCCAACGCCGGATCGGCGGCGACCGTACCGCTATCCGCCGGCGAAACGGCGATCGTCAGCTTCCGGGCCACACCGAAGATCGCCTTCACCGTCTTGTCGCCGTCCATCGTGATCGGCGTCGCCGCGCTGTTCGGTGCAGCCACGTCGCCTTCCCAACGATCAAAGGCGAAACCATCATCGGGCAAGGCCCAGAGACCCACGATCGTGTCGGGCGCATAGTAGTACGTGCCCACGGGCGGCAACGTCTGCCCGCCCGGAGTGGCCTCGATCGTCAGGTCGTAGTGCTCTTTCACGTACGTGAACGTCAGGCTATCGGTGCCGCCTTCGGTACACACGGTAACCGGTACGGAACCCTCCACATCCGACTGCGGAGTGACGCACGTCAGCGTGGTGTCGCTCACGACATCGAGGTCAATGGCAGGCATCGCTGCCTTCGCCTCGCCGAAGTAGACGGCATAGGCCGACGCCAAGTGCCGCCCTGTGATGGTGACAAAGGTCCCGCCCAGCATCGGGCCGACCGGCGGCGTGATCGCGTCGGCCTCGGGCATGCCCAGATACGTGTACGCATTCAAGAGCGTGGCCACCCGACCGGGATTCACCTTGTCCACGACACGCAGATTCACGGTCTCGGCCTGATCCCAGCCCGGGGAAGAGGCGTAAATGTGCTCGCCGGTCACGATGGGAGGAACCGTGGAGAATCCAAGCTCGCGCTGACCGTAGCTCGAGTAGAAATACAGCGCATACGACGCGTACACCTCCTCAATGGTATTGAGCGCCTGGGCCACTGGAATCGCGCCCAGAACGTCGAGCAAGGTGCCACCCGTCATCGGACCGCGCTCCGGAATCACGTCGAACAGCTCGAAGTGGACAAAGTACGCTACGGCATCCTTCTCCTCGTTCATCGGGACGTTGAGGAGGGTGGCGTCGGTGCCGGCGGCGGCGCCGTTGATCTCCCAGTGATCGAAGAACCAGCCCGTGTTGGCCGTAGCCGAGAGGGTGACGGTATCGGTATTGCGGTACCAGTGCGCACCCACCGACGGTGAAACCGTGCCGCCCTCCGGAGGCTCCGCCGCCATAGTCAACCGCACTCCTTCCATGAAGAAGGCCGTGATCGTCTTGTCCCCGTCCATGGTAACCGACGTACCGGCCTGACTCGGACTGTTGACTCCGCCTTCCCAACGATCGAACAGATAGCCTTCGTTGGCGATGGCATTGACCCAGACCACATCACCCTGGGCGTAGTTGTAGGTGCCTTGCGGCCGTACGCGTCCGCCTTCCTCCGGCGAGGCCTGTACCGTCAGCGTGAAGAAGGTCTTCGTGTACGTGAACAACGTCATCACTTCGCCACCGCCCGCAAGGACGCGTACCGTCACCTCGCCAACGCTCGGAGACGGCGGCGAGGTCAACTTGAGCAAGTCCTGGCCCGTGGCCAGCGGTTCCACGCCGCGAATCTCGGCCAGATTATCACCGAAGTACACCGCGTACGCCGTGGCTAACTGCTGACCGGTGATGAACACCGCCGTACCGCCGATAGTCGGGCCCATGTTCGGCGTAATACCGTCGATAGTGGGCGTGCCCGCGTAGGTGTAAGCCCCAGGCACGGTGATCGAACGGCTCGGCTGGACCAGATCCGCGATGGTCAGATTGACCGTGTCCGTAGTCGACCACGCCGGCGCCACAACCTTGATCGTGGTGGGCGTGAAGACCTCGTCCGCCTCGATCTTGGGCGCGCCCACATTGAACGGAAGCTTTGCCGTACGCGCCGGACTCGAGAAGTACACGGCGTAACTGGCGTAGATCGCCTCGATCGAACTGAACGCCTCTGCCACCGGGAAGACACCCATGATGTCTATGGCGGTGCCGCCCTCAAGAGGACCGGCGGGCGGAACGAGTTGATCCACGTGGAATTCGGAGAACACCAGCGTGATCGCCATGTCTTCCTCTATGGGGAATACGGGGACGTCTTCCGGGATACCAATGTTCATCCCATTGAGTTCGGCATGGTCGAACACCCAGCCCTCGTACGCATAGAACTGAAGGGAAACCATATCGCCTTCCGTACGCACATAGGTGCCCGGACTGGGCGAACAGTAACCGCCCTCCGGCGGCAGCACTTCGATGCTCAGCGTGTACTGACGCAAGAATACCGCCGTGATGGTCTTGTCCGCGTCCATCACAACCGTGGTAGCCGAGGCATTCGGATCGGCCACATCGCCTTCCCAGTGGTCGAAGATGAAACCCGTGTTGGCCGTGGCCTTGATGATCACCGTGGTGCCCTGAGAGAAACGGCTCTCCTGGCCCGGCCGTATGATACCGCCCTCCTCCGGCGACTTCTGAATCGTCAACGTGAAGTACGGCTCATCGGTGTAGTTGTAACCGCTCACCGCCGCACCGCCCGTCGTGTAGAGCGTTACCGCCACCGGCTCCACGGGACCTGCCTTGGCGTAGGTCGGACTCGGCGGTGTGTAGCAGAGCACTTCCGTATCGCTGATGGCTACAAGGCCCACGGCAAGGCGACTCGGATCCTCGTCGCCAAAGTAGACCGCGTGGGTCGTGAGCAGGCTCTGACCGATGATCCGAACCGCCGTGCCACCTAACCGCGGCCCATTGTCCGGAACGATATCATCAATCACGGGAGGAGCCGGAATATACGTGTAGCCGTCTTCCAGGGCCATGAACTGCGAAGGTTCAAGCGCATCCACGAAGAAGATATCAACGACGCCCGGTCCGCTAGGCGGAGCAATCACGTACACCTTGTCGGCGGCAATGATGTTCTCTACGCTGGCATCGAAGTCGGCCGGTACACCATCCATCGGGCCGAAGTAGACGCGGTAAGCCGCCGCCGCCGCCTCGACCGAAGTAATCGTCTGCGCGACGGGGAAGAACCCGAGCAGCGCGACCTCGTTGCCGCCTTCGACCGGACCCTGATTCGGCACGGCTTCCTCAAGGTGGTACAAGGGCATCATATGGACCTTCACGTTGGTCGAACCCTCGACAACCGTGACCACCACCTGATCACTCGCGCCGGCGGGCTCTCCGTCGATCTCCCAGTAGTCCACGGCGTAGTCAAGCGTGTCGTACGTGGCCACTATCGTCACTTCCGTGTTCACGGGATAGGTATGCACCGTGTCAGGAACAGGAGCGGTGGTTGCCGTGCCGGCCGGCTCGACCGTAACGAACAGCGTGCCCAGATTCGCGGTGAACGTGAACCCATCCGTCAGCACCGCTGTGCCATACTGGCCCACAACTTGGACATCAACCGTCCCGGCTTCGTGCGCGGGGGTAACCACCCGCATCTCCGTATCGCTCACAATCTCGAAGCTTGGGGCCGGCGTGTCCGTCGTCGCCGTCGAGAAGAGCACGCCCGTCGCCGCCGTCAGGCGCGATCCCCGGATTCTGACGACAAGACCGCCGGCCGTCGGGCCGACGTTTGGCGTCACCGAATCGATTTCCGGTATGGACATCGCGACGTAGGTGAATGCCTGGTCGAGCTGCGCGAAATGGGTCGGATCAAGCGCATCCGCAACGCGCACGGGAACGGGCCCGGCACCGTGCGGCGGCGTGATGACGTACATGGCGTTGGCGGTCACAATCTCCGGCACCGTCGAATCGAAGGCCGCCATGACTAGATCGCCGCCAAAGTACACCGTGTACGCCGCTTCTGCCGCAGCCACCGACGTCAGTGCGGTCGATACGGGGAAAGTCCCCGTGATCTTCACGGGCGTGCCGCCATCCCACGTCCCTGAATCCGGCATCACGGACGCGACGGCCATGTTTGCTGTTTCCGCCACGAAGCAAGCCACCACGTGCGTGTCCGTGGTCCCCATCGTAACCTCGAGAGGATTCGAGATCCCGGCGCCCGCGCCATTCACTTGCCAGCCATACAGCGCGAAGCCGTCCGCCGGCGTCGCCAACACGGGCACAACGGTGCCGACGGGATACCCCTGCGCAACGCCCGCCGCCGGATCGGTCGTACCGGCCCCCGCCGGATCGACCGAGACAAGGAGCTGCGAGGTGTAGGTGAAGCCTTGCGGCTTCGTCGCCTCGCCACCGGGTGTCACAACCACCACATCCACCGACGCCGCATTCATCGCGGGAGTAGACACCGTCAGCGATGTATCGCCCAAAACGTTCAAACCCGTGCACAGCCTATCAACGCCGCCATAGAGGAAATGCACCGCCGATGCATGGGTGAGGCCCGACCCCGTTATCGTGATCGTCGTACCCCCTGACGCTGGCCCGATACTCGGGACCACCGCGCCAACGGTCGGTACCGGCACGTAGGTATAGGCATCCGGCAAGACGTCCGAGTCATAGGTGTACTGCGCGTCCTCAACTTTCACATCGACCGTGTCGTTGGCCACACCTGCCGGCGCCAGCACGTGGACAAACTTGCCATCAATGACCATGGACTGGCCGCCATCGAACGCCGCCAGCGTATCGCCGAAGTAGACGTTCATCATCGCTGCGGCTTCCTGAGGCGTAGCGGCATCTTGGGCCCACGGGAAATCGAGATCGATCTGCACCGAGTTCCCGCCCGCGACCGGTCCCATACGCGGGATAACGTCGTAGATACTCAGGATCGACCCGAACGGCGCCAGCAGGGATAGAAAGGTCAGGTCAGACGTCATCGCACCGTCCAGTACGATGTCCGTGGGGTTCTTGTCTTCCCACTCATGGTCCGCCGAGGTCGTGACCGTATGGGGAGCGGTCGGGCTCACAACCGTGGGATACGAGAGGAATCGGGCGACCTTGCCGTCGCGTGACAAGAGGCCGCTCATCGTAACACTGACCGGGAACTCGGCCGGCAGTTCCTCGATCTCATCATAGTCGTCGGCGCGTCCGTCATCGGCACGATTGAAGATGATGCTTACTTCTACGTACTGCGCGAACGTGTCCTCCGCAACCTCAAGTGGCGGTGTCGGCTGCTTGCCCTCGATCTCGGCGGCCAGGCCCGGAGTGTCCGGCATCCAGTCGAGGAGCAACTCATCCAAACTCGGCGAAAGACAAACAATGATGAACGCGTCGTCCCCATCCGGAATCAGGCCCGCATTGCCTTCGCCCGTTCCAAGCATCTCCCGAGAGGGCGCCTCGATACGAACATTGTCGAACGCCAACGTCACGCCGTCAAGACCGTAAAGATCCTTCGCGCCGCCTTTGTCCAAGTTGGCCGCAATCACCAGGGCGCCCTGCGAGTTACGGCCCGTCCACACTTCGCCCGGAGCAAGGCCAATGACCACATCCATCAGGTCGTCCGGAATGCCATTGTTGTCCGCGTCGACCAGCACCTGATTCGCCGCAACGACGTCGATGTCAACCCGGGACTTCAGCGCGTCGTCGAACTCCCAGTGGTACACGTATGCCGCGTCCTGGACCGCCGCCACATTGGCGATAGCCCCGATCCAGTGCGTCGGCTGATGAGACCACGCTCCGGCATTGAGCAATTCCGTCAGATCCACGTCCAGCGCATAGGGCGGTTCGGTGATGATCTCGCCAAAGCCGTATCCATCTTCCGTCCAACGGCCTGGGATCGAGAACTCGCCATCGATCGTAATGCCCATGTTCTGCGTCGATGCCGGATCGGCAGTCTCGGCCTCGACCCTGAGCCACACCGGTTCCGTCGCCGTGGCAGGCACCTTGTACACCATATTCGCCGGCGGTGAGACAATGGTCGGGGCCGTCAACTCCTTCGGTCCAAGGATGGCCCCCAACACATCCGCCATGCTCACATCCGATGCGCCCGCGGCGCGCGCCGCCGGCGTCGTGTACGACGGAAATAGGCCAATGGCAAATGCCACCACCATCATGAGGCTCACCAAAGATGCCAGAACCAGCTTCGTCTTCGTTCCCATGCTACCGTTCTCCTCAACGCGATGGACACGGTTTCTAAGCCCGCTGGCGACTGTCAGCAAGCCCAATCAATGAACGCATACCTACACCATTTTCGAAATCAAGTCAACCGCCACGACGCTCCGCGCAACACCAGCGGAGACAACCACGTCGTAACCCGCCCAAAACCAAAGCTATCAACGGATCTGATAACGCTTCTGCGCGTGTGCGCTTATCCCCAAGTTGAGCAACTCCGGCGGACATCTGCAGCCTCTTTTTCGGAGACAGAACACTAGGCTCGCCGCCCGCGATTCGCTGGACTTCAAACATGAAGTATAGCATAAGGTCCATAGGACTGAATGTCAAGTATTCCTATTGGGAGAATCTTTCTTTAATTGCGCATTTTGATTAGTATGATCGCCGCGCCACAGACGATGGATTGCTCTGCTCGCGGACTGCGCCTATCCGTCCCCAATTGTTCCATGTTCTTGAAAAAACACGCGATGAACTGCCAGTATCTTCGGGTGCCCTCTCGCGAGGGAGGTTGCGACAGGGCGTGTTGACATCGGCACCGGACTGGGATGGTCCGATATGCTGCTCGGCATCGATCAACGCGGCTGAACGATGCCAAGCCGGCAACGAGTAACTCCGGGGCGCGCGTTGCGCCGGGGGGGCAAGAATGGACAAGGTCGAGGCCACCACGAAGTACGAGCGGGCCAATGCGTTGTACCAACTCAAGCGGTACGCCGAGGCACTCGAGCTTCTCTACGAGCTATCCCTGGCCTTTCCGAAAAACGCCAACGTCATCTACTCCCGGGCGCTCTGCTTTGACAAGCTCGGCCGGCCCGAGAAGGCCTTCGAGCTCTGCGACCGGTTGACTCAAGTTTGCAGCGACCGACGAGGGGAAGAACTGAGGGCCAGCATCCTGGCCTCTCGAGACGCGGTCTCTCGTCAGGAAAACGCACCAGGCGTTGAGGCTCCGCCACGCCCGGAGGAGGAGGAAGAAGAGCAAGTACTGGGCGTTTGGATATCGCCTTCGGACCTCGATCTCGCCGAGGTCGAAGCCGATGATGTCCTGACGGAGGCGGTTTGGGAACAGGAGAAGCCCGAGCCAATCGTCGAGGCCGAGCCGGTCGAAGCTATCCCCGAGGCGCCGCCGGATGCCGAAGAGCCCGAACCAATGGTCGAAGCTATCCCCGAGGCGCCGCCGGATGCCGAAGAGCCCGAACCAATGGTCGAAGCTATCCCCGAGGCGCCGCCGGCGGCCCAAGAGCCCGAGCCAATCGTCGAGGCCGAGCCGGCCGAAGCTATCCCCGAGGCACCGCCGGCGGCCCAAGAGCCCGAGCCAATGGTCGAGGCCGAGCCGGCCGAAGCTATCCCCGAGGCACCGCCGGCGGCCCAAGAGCCCGAGCCAATCGTCGAGGCCGAGCCGGTCGAAGTCGTCCCCGAGGCGCCGCCGGATGTCCAAGAGCCCGAACCAATCGTCAAGGCCGAGCCGACGGAGAGCGCCCCGGAGACGGCCCCCGTTATCAAGCGACCCGTCTCCACGCCTGCGCGGCGAGGTGGCAAACGAAAGAAAGGACAGGGGAAGGGCCGCGCGGCGAAGACCAAGGAACCTCCGGCTCATGCACCTGTTCCCGAAGCCCCCGTTGTTTCGGTAGTTCATGCCGAAGAAGCCGTCGCGAAAGCACCCGTGCCCGCGGAGACCGCAGAGCCGAGCGTCACGAGACCGGCGCGGCCAAGCGGGGGAGGTAAGAAGGGACGCCACGTTCGGAAAGCCGCCAAGCTCGAGCAGCCCATCATCGAGGTGCTCGAGGAAAAGGCAAAAACTGAACAGGAGGAGCGGCTGGTTGGGCCCACAACCGAGGAAGCCGCTGCGCCTGAACCGTTGAACTCTGCCCTGGCCGAAGAGGCCGAACCAATTCCTGAAGTGCCGGAAGAACGGGCCGAACCTGAAGCGCCCGTGCTGACCGAGAAGGTCGAGTCGATTGTCGAGGCGCCCTTGCCCGTTCAGGAGCCGGAGCCAACCGTCGAGGAGGCCGAGGCCATCGCGCCGGATGCGTTCTATATCGAGGAGGAAGCCGCGGCACCAGAGTCGCCCGGTGTAGCCGTTACCCGCGAGGAATACAGCGCCCTCGTCCAGAAGGCCGTATCGACTTCGAGTGTATCCTCGACGCCCGCAAGCCGTGTTCCGTGGGCCAAGGTTGGGGTCGGCGTCGCGGTGGCCGCGCTCATCGTGTTCGCGACGTGGCACGCACTCACGGGCGCATCCGACACCTCGAACGTTGAGGGGGCGGCTGTGCAACCGGTCCAGGCCGCGTCGCAGCCGGCTCAGGTGCCGGAGGAAGCCCCTGTCGTTGCCCCAGAACCGGCGGCCGTGCAGGAAGCGGACGTCGAGCCCGAGCCAGCCCCGAAGGTCGAGGAGCCGATTGTGCCGGTCAACCCAGTACCGCAAGCGCCCGCGGCAACACGTGCGCCGGAACCTGTCCAGGAGGAAAGTCTATCCGAGGCGTCGGAGGAAGTTGCGAATGCGCCCACGCAGGAGGAGGGGGGCGAATCCACGGAGGAAAGCCAAACGCAAGGCGCTTGGGGTGAGCGCGAAGTCGTCTTTCCCACGGATCGTTCTATGGGCTTCCTGTCCATCCGCGATGCCGGCACTCTCGACGAATGGAAGCCTCTCGGCGAAACCTGCGGCGCGTTGCGCGTGCCGCCCGGCAAGGAGTTGCGCCTGGATCTGTCTGAGGACGGCATGCAGGATCTCACTCCGCTTAAGGCGCTGGCGCCCGCCGCCCTTGCCGAGATCTCGATGGAATCCATGCCCGCAACTGGCAATTCCCTGGCACAAATCGCCCATCTGACGGGACTCGAGGCCCTCTATCTCGGCGATACGACAGTGACCGACATCGCCCTGGCGCACGTCGAGGGCCTATCGAGCCTCAAGATCCTGGATCTCCACAGCACCGAAGTGACCGATGACGGACTCCAGCACATTGAGGGACTCACCGCCTTGCGTGAGCTCATCCTCTACGGATGCCAGGTGACGGACAAAGGACTTGAGCATCTCGCCGGACTAACCAGCCTCGAGGGACTCTATCTTGGCGGTGGCATGGACATCTCCGGCAAGGGCCTCAAGCATCTGGCCGGCCTGAAGAGCTTGAAGCGCTTAGACCTCTGGCAAACCGACGTCGACGACGATGCGCTTGAACACCTTGTTCCTTTGACCGGATTGACCGAACTGAGTCTGGGCGGCACACAGGTCACCGACAACGGCCTTGGCTGCCTCATGAAACTCCGTGGCCTGCGCCAACTCAACCTCGCCGGACTCAACCTCACCGAAGATCCCGTGGCCGCACTCGAAAAGGCCCTGCCCGAATGCGAGATCCTCGGACGGTAAGCGCACGCTGCTCTTGGCGTGGTAGTTGGCGCACGATCATCGTGCGCTGATCCGGAGACAGGTCGTGACGAACGACGGGGTACCGGATTGCACTGTCCTGCTTTCCCACCGCTTGCGGGGGGAACCAAAGGGGGATATGGGTGCCCATTCGTTGCGCAGAATCAATCTGCGCCGCGCTCAGGTGGATTTGTAGCTCGGACTGTTCTTCAGGAATTCCACGACGCGTGGGCGGACATCTTCGATGGCGCGAACGTCGCTTCGGCACAACTCTTCGATGAACGCGCGACACGCGGCCGTCCATGCGGCGTCGTGCGAGCCCGGTGCGCGTTCGGGATGCAATCCGGATTGCGTGTTGAACACTTCGACATGCCGCTGAACGCCATCGGAGACGGACACTGTCTCAATCCAGTGCCGTCGATTCGACCAGCCGCCGCCAACGCGCAAGTAGACCAAGAGGTCGAAGGCGCTGAAATCCTCCTCGGGCACGCCGTTATCCTCACAGACTTGGCCGAAAGTCTCGTCGCGGTCATCGGCGTGGAGGTTCGTGGCCAGGATGTGGCCTTGGCGTCCGAGGGCGGCGTACGCGCGCAAGTCGTGGCCCCAGAGATAGGCGAAATAGGGCCCCGAGCCGATTTCGTGGCAGATGTAGCAGCGCCGGACTGAGTCCTCGGATGCCGAACGCACAGCCTGGGCCGTGGCTGCCGCAAGAGGCACGTCCGCCGGCACCAGGTTTAGGAGTGCGCACATCACCGTCGTCTTGCCGGCGCCGCCTGGACGGGCGCCGACCATGAACGACGCGCCGCGCGCGATCCGCGCCATGAGAAACGCCGCGAGATCGAGATCCAGCGTCCCGGCATCCAAGAGATCCAATACCGAAAGCATCCGGCCGCCGCGCTGATTGCAGCGGTTTAACTCGGCGCAATGCTGTGCGATTCGCTCGTCCATGCGTACAGACTCCCTTTCCACTTGCACGCGATTATGCCGATCTTACGGCGAGATGTCATCCGGATCGGCGGAGGCGGATTCCTATGCCCGAGATTGCCTAGGGGGATCATTGCCTTTTGTCGTAGAGTGTGATATTTTTCCCACATAGGCTCCCTAGGACATTGCCTTCATGACGGGATGTTGCCCGCTTGAGATGCGGGGTCCGGGAGGAAGGGCCATGCTGGACCCAGGACACAAAGCGCGCGGTGGGGGAGACTGGCGGCTTGTCGGGCTGCTGGCGGCCGCACTACTCGCTCTCGCAGGTTTCTTGCTGCTCTGGCCGGATCAGGAGCGGCCGACGCCCGCCATTCGCCGTTCCGAGACCAGCGGCACGGTGGCCCGGCGTAGAGCCGATCCGACGGACCACGGCTTCGGCAGGCCATCCGAATATGTGTCCCTCGCGTCCGATGGCAATCCTGCCGCGGCAACGGGCGGTGTCTTCGTCTCAGGCCGAGTCGTCAATGTTGACGGAGAACCGGTGCCGGAGGCACGCATCTCGTTTCGTGAAGACACGTGGCTCGACACTCTTGTCGGCGCCGTCGCCCGAAGACCTGTCGAAGGGTCAATACGCGAGATATCCGCTGACGAAGACGGACGTTTCTCATTGGATGTTTCTGAATGTGCCGGTTCGATGGCATTGTTTCGCATCAGCGCGACAGGCCACCGGGAGGCCGAGTTCGGCGGAATCCGGATTCCCTTGGAGGGCATCGATGGTCTCAAGTTCGTGCTACATCGGTTGGCCGCCATCTCCGGCCGCGTAGTGAACCTGGACGGCGAGCCGGTGGCCGGTGTTGCGGTGCTTGCCGAGGGATCCCGATACCGATCCGTCGCGCCGGACACCGGAAAGGAAGGTACATTCACATTCGTCAACCTGGATGGCGGTGAATACAGGCTACAAGGCGTGCCTAGATACGTTGGCGAACCTCCGACCATGCAGGCCGACCTTTCCCATGGCCAAGCGCTCTCGTCGTGGAACGTCCATCAACTCGGCTTCGAGAATCAAGCGATTCCTACGGTCACGGTCCTAGTCGAGCCGGAGGAGCACCTGGAGGGCGTAGAGATCGTGGTCCCGGCGCAGGCCGACGCCCGACTCGAAGGAATCGTGCTCGATGAGGCCGGAATGCCTATCGAGGGCGCCGAGGCATGGATAGGGCCGGAGGGCGAAACGGAACGCTTTGGCGTCTGCACGAGGCCAACCGGCGCAGATGGGCGATTCAAGATCGAGACCATCATCAGGGATGATCGTCCCGAAGGGCAGTTGAGATTGTTCTGCGTGTGCAAAGGCTACGAACAGGCTGTCTTGCGCGACTTCTCTCTCGGCAGTTTCGTTACTGTCACCCTGCAGCGCCTCACCGACACGCGCGGCGCCATCGAGGGATATGTGAAGAGCAGGGAATCGCACAAGCCGGTGACGAAGGCCCGAGTGATGCTGGCAAGCGTTCTCGGCGACGACGGAACACTCCTGGACGACACCTGGGAGCGGAACCGCGCGATCGCCACGGGTGAGACGGATAACGTGGACGAGAATGGCCATTTCTCGTTGCCAAGCGTGCCCGTCGGCGACGCAACGCTCGTCGTGGCCACCAAGGACTACGGCGTCCATTTCGAGACGGGCATCCGCGTGAATCCGGACGCGGTCACGACGGTCACGATACTCCTCAACGAACCGGGCACACTATCCGTGCACGTACGCATTTCGGGCGGAATCACGAAGGAGATGTTGGGGGGCAGGGGCGTTCTCATCGAACCCTCAACATCGGCCGGTACCGCCTCCACGCGCGGCATCCCTTACGGCTCAGTCCTGGGCCTTCAGGAAATCGAGGAGCTAGAGAACGGTCGTGTGCATCGCCTTCGCGTGATGCCGGACACCTACGACGTGACCTTGAGCGAAGAGATCTGGTTTCCAGAACAGAAGGCCAGAGGATGGCACGTCGAACGCCGTGCGCAGGCCGTGGTTGCGTCGGGAGGGGAAACCAACGTCGAGTTCGAGATCGGCGTCGCAGGCCGCATCGAGGGCAGAGCTCCACCCCGTGAGAACGAGGACCTCGTCTTAGTGATCTTGGTACCGGAAGTCGATTCGGCTGCGTCCACTCAGGATGGCTGCCTTGATGGCTGGACGCCCGCGGAAGGAATGCGCAACCTGTCGGCGGTCTACGGTGATTTCTCATCGGCGCACACCACTGGCGGCCTCTACGAGAAACACATGGTTTCCTCCGCCATAGGTAGATTCTTCATCTGCGGCGTCCCGGATGGCGACTATCGCGCGGAAACATATGGCCACGACCACGAGAAAGACCGATGGAGCTTCCGGGGCACGACGACCTTCACCATCGAGGATGGCTACGCCAATATCGAGTTGCCGGAGTAATGCACGATGGAAGCCGCTACAGCCGTTTCCAGCGGTCCAGGATGTGGTAGAGCACGATACCGACGGCGGTGGCGACGTTGATGCTGTTCTTGTAGCCGTGCATGGGGATGGCGACGACGGCATCGCAGGCTTTGAGTGCGTGCGCGCTGATGCCGGTGACTTCGTTGCCGAACACGACGGCGACCGGCTGGGGCCACACGAACTCGACGTGGGGGATAGCGTCGTCGGCTGTCTCGATGGCCACCACCGGGATCCCATCCGCCTTGAGGCACTCGATGGCCGATGTCGTCCGCTCATGGTAGGTCCACGGCACGTAGTCGAAGGCGCCCAGGGCCGTCTTCTCGATCTTCTTGTGTGGCGGATGGGCCGACATGCCGCAGAGAAGAATGTGCTCGACGGCCGCGGCATCGCAGGTTCGGAATGCCGAACCGACATTGTAGGCGCTCCGAAAATTGTCGAGAACGACGTGGACGGGATTCCGCGGCAAGGCCGGCAATTCGCTCGCCGGCACCTCCGCATAGTGTGGTTCACGTTCGCTCATGGTGTCAGAACAATACTCCGTCGAGGGGCGTTGTTGCCGAATGTCGTGCAGCTACCGGCCGAGCACAAGATCGATTCCGGAGATCACCAACTCAAGCTTTGCCCGCGAGAGCTTACCTGTCCGCTCTGTAAGCAACCCTTTGTCCAAAGCGACCACCTGGGAAACGTTGGCAACAGATTCTTTCGGCAGGCCGGTTGCACGTGGGCTAAGCAGCACGTTGCCCGGCGCACGGGCCCACTTCACGTTGCTGGTGAGTGGAACACAAACCACCGTCTCTATCCGGCTGCGGTTTAGTGCATTCCCCTGCACCACGATGACCGGTCTTCGGAAGCCCGGCCCGGTGTCGATCGGCTCCGGAAGGTCGGCCCAGCAGATGTCTCCTTGGGAGACTACCACTCGCTACGCTCCAGGACGCGCCGTGCAGCAGCCGCCGTGAAGGGATCGGCCTCGGCGCCCATCTCGCTACACACCCGATCCATTGCTTCAGTCACCTGTTCGGAAGCATGCCGTGCTACGTACTCGCTGAGGGCCTGGCTGTACAGTTGGCTGCGGGACTTCTTCATGCGTTTCGCCAAACGGTCGGCCTCTTCGAACACGTCATCGGCTATCGAGACGGCTGTCTTCATACCCAGAGTATAACCGCTTGTCGGCCCACGCGTCAAGGCCGTGGCCCTCACAGCGACCAGCCGTCGCGGTAGGGGCGTTTCACCCATTCGTTGGCCTCGGGCAGGTTGGTCACGCACAGGTTCGGCGCGTCCCAGCGCAACACGTGGCCCGGGAACCGGCGGGCGACGTTCCCAAGCAAGGCAAGCTCGGTGAGCGGCCCGGCATAGTCGAAACAGGCCCCGGCGGGCCGTTTCTCTTTGCACGCGCGGATCCAGTCCTCTTCGTGGGTGCCGACAACGCGCGGCAGCGTCTTCTCCGGTTGCTCATAGGCCTGCATGGCGGATTCCGGCACCAAACGCGGACTATCGCCGTAGACGCCGCACACGATGGTCCCTTTCTCGCCCCGGAACAGAACGCCGCCCTCCGCCGGCAACTGACGGCCCTCTTCCATGTCGATCGGCCGCGGCGGCTCGAGGCCTTCGTACCACGTCACGACCCGCGGGGCCAGGGCATCCCGGGCCGGAAACCGAAACGTCACGATGGCGGCCAGCGGATGCGTTTCCGCGTTCCCGCCCATGACGGAGGCCTCGATGGTCTCCGGCGGCCCGAGTTGGAGCGCGGTGTAGACGCAGTCCAAGGTGTGAACACCGCGATCACCCATCATGCCGCAGCCAAAATCCCACCAGCACCGCCACACCGCCGGGTGATAGGCGGGATGATAGGGGCGATAGGGCGCCGGGCCAAGCCAGAGATCCCAGTCCAAGCCCTCCGGAACGGCCGGCGTATCGGTGGGGCGATCGCTCCACTTCGAGCTCCAGCCCGCGTGGCCCGGCGGGTAGTACGAGAGACTGCACCAGGCGTCGACGGATTGCACAGCGCCGATGGCGCCGTCCGAAATCCACTCGCAGATGAGCCGAAGGCCCTCGCCCGAGTGGCCTTGGATACCCATCTGCGTCGTGACGCCCGTCTCGCGCGCGGCGTGAGCAAGCGTGCGCGATTCGTAGACATCGTGCGTCAACGGCTTCTGACAATACACGTGCAGGCCGCGACGCATCGCCGCCATGGCGATCACCGCGTGCGTATGATCCGGCGTGGCGATGACGACGCCCTCGATGTCCTTCTGTTCGTCGAACATCCGACGATAGTCCGCGTACACCTTGGCATTGGGGTACTGCGCGAAGGTCTTGGCGGCATAGCTGCGATCCACGTCGCACAGCGCCACAATATTCTCTGCGGCGCATTGCTGCAGGTTGTGCGCGCCCATGCCGCCTACGCCTATGCCGGCGATATTCATCTTCGCGCTGGGCGGCGTCTCGCCTGTCCCGCCCAGGACATGCCTCGGGACAATCGTGAATACGCCGGCCGCCGCAGCCGTAGCCAGAAAACGCCGTCGGCTCGTCGTGATGTGCTCCATGTTCGCCTCCCATGCCATGGCCCCGGTGTGAGTCGCTTCCACCATAGCCCCCCGAGAGACCGAAATCAACGCCGCCTCTTCGCCCGCCAGGAAACGGGCGGACGGATCGGACCGATCCGTCGGATCCGTCCGATCCGTCCTGGGCCCTCTGGTTGCTATCTCCGCCCCCGACGAAGTTGCCGTTCCCGCAAGGGGGACGCCTGAATACAGACCCAATTCGCTCAGGTCAAGAGTCCGAAATGGCGCGCACCTCCAGCATGTTCCGACAACGCGTGAGCCGCAGCACGGAGGTTGCCTGCCGTTGGATCCGAGGGACATCGAAGTTGACAACCGGTCTCTGCATCCCCTATTTTAATACGCGTTGTGCCGTGGCTGGGTGCGGCCGGCTGAACCGTGTGTTCCGTTCTCGTGAAACCTTCCGACTCGATGGGCGGTCCATTGACCACATCGATCCAACGCAAGGCTGTGTCATGAGATCGGTATGTTGAGTGGTCTGGTGGAAATCAGAGGGAGAGACTTCTCCAAACAACGAAAGGATGGAAAGGTGAGGAAATCAACCGCGTTACTGAGTCTGACTAGCGTATTGGCCCTGGCCCTGTTGGCCGGTTGCGCCGCTGGGCCGAAGGGCCCGACCGACGAGGAACTCATCCTCGGGCAGATCCAGGCCCTTAAGGACGCCGCGTTCGCCGCGAATCCCGAGGCCCTGTTGGCCCTGTTCTCCGAGGATTTCTCGCACTACGAGGTTCCGGACAAGGCCACGCTGGCTGACTACGTCCAGATGGGTGTCGACATGGGCTACATGGAAGAGGGCATGGCCGAAGAGCATGATGCCCAGATGACCTGGGAAGAAGCCCAGATCACCATCGACGGCGACACCGCCACCGTGTATCCCATTGACGCCAGTGCGGACATGGGCTCCGTCACCCTCGAACTGACCTTGAAGAAGGAAGCGGACGGCGTCTGGCGCATCATCGGCGCCGATGTCGAAGGTATCTAGCGGTAATTCCCTAGCAAATGCGGCGCAGCCGGGCGCTCTCACCTCGGGATTCGGCGCAGGAATGCGCGGAGCCAAGGAGTGGGTTTGGCTGCGCCGCGGCCGTTCCTATCCGGACGTCGTGCCAGCCGTGGCCGGATCGTAATGAACGCAGCGTTCGTGTATAGTAAGCTGAATGGGGGCCCGGTTGGGCCATAACGAGAAAGGGTGTTGACGTGAAGCGGTCCCATCTGTTGACGCAAGGTTTGGTGTGTGTGCTGGCGGCGGTCGTGCTGTGCGGTTGCGCCATGTTCGCCGGCGGACCCTCGGACGAAGAACTGATCACCGCAAAGCTCGATGCGTGGAAAGCCGGATTCGTCGCGAAAGACATCGACGCGATCCTGGCCGTGTACTCCGACAAGTTCACGCACTATGAGGTGTCGGACAAGGACGGCCTTCGTGAATTCCTCGAAGGCGCCGTGGACATGGGCTATCTCGAAGACATCGAGGTCAACGCCGAGGAAGCCGAGATCACCATTGATGGCGAAAGCGCCGTCGTGTATCCCATCGACCTCAGCAGTGCCGCCGGTTCCGTGACGATCGAATTGACCTTCACGAAGGAAGGCGATGACTGGATGGTCTCCACGATGGACATCGAGGGACTCTAGACCGTCTCGGTCCACTCATGCACGCAGCCCGGTGACACCAAGCCGCCGGCACCCAGCGAGGTGTTCCATGAGCAACGCACGTGTGATCTGTTGCGCCTGTGCAGTCGCAATGGTCTTTGCTGTGTCCGGATGCGCCACAGCGCCCAAGGGCCCAACGGATGAAGAACGGATTGCCGCCACCGTAGACCTGTGGAAAACAGGCCTCATCGCCCACGACGTCGACAAGGTCATCGGCACATTCTCCGACACCTTCTCGCATTACGAGGCATCCGACAAGGCTACCCTCAAGGAAATGCTCGCTCAAGCCTTCGAAATGGGAATGGGCGACGACATGGCCATCGATACTGAGGACACGCGGACGACCATCGAAGAAGGTGAGGCAACCGTCGGTCCCATCCGGATGACCACCGTGGCCGGTGCCCTCTCCGGCGACCTGGTCCTCACGAAAGAGGCGGACGGCATCTGGCGTATTACCGCCGTTGACGTCGGCTACTAACAAACCGAAACACACATTCCGGCCTGGCCCAGACAGCCGTCTGGGCCGGCTTCTTTTTTCGCCCGGCGCACCTTTCTTTGCTTGCGCAGATTAGGCCCTATGTTGCTTTGTCGATCCTTTCGCTCTTGTCAGATAGCCTCGAAAGCGATATACTCCTCGCGTAAAAAAGGCCAGGTCGGGCTGCGCTGGGGCAGATGAGGCGACCGGGCCGACAATGTGTGGTGTCAGGCTAGACAGACAGGAGAGAGGTGAAGTAGGTGTCGACCTCGAAGCGTCTGGTTCTGTTCATTCTCATCATCGCCACGTGTGCCCTATTCGTACTGATGGGTTCGCTGCCCCTCGGCGGATAGGAAATGCGTAGACCGCAGGCCCGGGCTGGACCCTCCAGTCACCATGGGGAACCCGTCTACTTCTCGGGCCACGCCGTGTCCGAATGGCTGCCCAGTACCTCACGCACCACGTAGAGGGGCCGCTGTCGGCTTTCGGTGTAGGTCAAGCCGATGTACTCTCCCAGGAGCCCGATGAGGAGACACTGCACGCCCCCGAGGAACCAGATGCTGGCCATCATGAACCCATAGCCGCGCGGGGTGATCCCCATCATCTTCTGCACGAACATCGTGATGATGAAAACGAACGAGAGCAGGACCACGGCAAGCCCTATCCACGTTGCCAGGCGTAGCGGAACAACGGAGAAACTCGCGATCCCCGTGATGCCCAGCCGAACAAGACTTCTCAGGCCGTACTTCGTCTTGCCGGTATACCGCGACGCCCGGTCGAACTCGATCACGGTTTGGCGGAATCCCGGCCAGAGCGAGAGCGCCCGCGTAAACCGATTCCGTTCGCGGCATTGGTGAAACGCATCCAGCACCTTTCGATCCAACAAACGGAAGTCCCCCGTGTCGGCAGGAAACTCCCCGCCCACCATCCATTTCATCAGACGATAGAACAAGAAGGCCGACAACTTCTTGCCGGCGGATTCCCCCTCACGACTCGCCCGGCGCGCACAAACCACCTCATAGCCCTCGCGCCACTTGTCGATCAGGACAGAGATCGTCTCGGGCGGGTCCTGAAGGTCCGCATCCATCAGCACGGCCGCATCGCCGCGCGCGGCGTCCAAGCCGGCCGTCGAGGCGATCTCGTGGCCGAAGTTGCGCGACAGGATGACGCCCCGCACCCGAGGGTCGCGGGCGTGCAGCATTCGGATCCGCTCAGCGGTCGCGTCCGTGCTGCCATCATCGACCAGGATCAGCTCCCAATCGAAGTCGAGCGGCTCAAAGGTCTTCGCCAGGCGCTCATAGAGCAAGAAGAGGTTCCCCTCTTCATTGAACGCCGGAGCGACTATCGACAGCAACGTCTTTTCGCTCATGTCCAACCGTTCATACCCACGGGCTGCCCACACTCGCGCCCCCCCTGGGTGCGCGCCGACAGCCCCGTTCGCCCGATTCTGGCACGATCCGTCCATGCGTTCAAATCCCCGCTCCGCCTATGGACTGCCGGGCGCCACCAAAGGATTCCCGGATCGATGCGACACCAGGCTGTGCGCAAGCAGAAAGGCCCGCCGGGCAACTCCGTACTCCCGGCGGGCCTACCAGAAACCATATCGCCCCGTTCCATCCTTTCGAACACAGAAGAAACGGGAACACGTCAACGCGGACGCGGGGGGGAGGACTACGGCATTACGTCTCGGGGGTTCCGGCTTTGCCCTTCACCTGAACCAGCTCGATGACGAAATCGAAAATCATCGACAGAAGCCCGAAGAGATCCTCCGGTACTTCCTCTTGTGCCCGCGCAACAGTGATCGACTTGACGTGTTTCATCACGCACCTCCTGGGGAATGTAGTTCACCGCGGGCTATCTTACCACAAACCCATTGCGTTTTGAAGCGACTGGCGATCTCGAAAATGACCTCTTGGGAGCGCCGTTGGTATAATGGTCTCGTTTGTGGGGCGTAGCCTGTCCTCGGAGGGGCACGCGACGGTGGATCACGCGTGAAGGAGAACCAATCGATGCGAAGCGCTACCAGCCTGTTGACATTGGGACTGGTCCTGGGCGCGTCCGCCACGGCAACCGCCCAGAGCGACGCAGCAACGGCCGCAGCGCTGTTGCGCAGCGAATTGCCCGGCGAGCACGCGGTGCTGTGCGATACGGTAGCACAGGAATTGTCCGCCGCCGGGTTCGTGGTCGAGGAGATCAACGGCGACGCCCTGTGCGCCGCCGGCGACCTCACTCCGGAACGTTACGCTCTCTTGGCCATTCCCAACGCCGGATCCTTGCCCATGGGCAGCGCCGGGGCCATCGTGCGCTACCTTGAACTCGGAGGCGACATTCTCGCGTTGCGCACCCCCATGGGCCGAGCACGGCTGATCCAGTTCGACGGCCAATGGATCGAGCCCTGGACCTTTCAGCGGCTCCGGGCGGGCGACGTGCCGCCCAACGTGTTGTTCGCCTTTGAACCCGATGATATCGTCACCTGGCAGCGTTCCGCCTTCCGGCGGGAACAGCCGGTGGAATACGAAACGCTGGCTGACGGCCCCGCGCCGGGCCAACGGGCCTTGCATGTGACCATCGGCAGCCTGGACGGCTGGGATACCTTCGGCCCGCAAACCATCACCGAACCATTTCCGGATGGCCACACGCTCACCCTGTTTTCCGCCAGAGGCGACGCAGCCACCCCGCAGTTGTCCATCGAATGGTCCGAACACGACGGCTCCCGCTGGATCGCCGTCATCCCGCTGAGCGATGAGTGGCGCCAGTACGTCTTGGCGCCCGAAGACTTCAAGTTCTGGGAGAGCGTGCCGACTCGCGCGGGGTCCTGTTTCCAACCGGAAAACGCCGCGCGGATGTGCGTTGGCCTATCGTTTACCCATACCGGGAACGCGGGCGGCCGCCATGAGTTCTGGATGGGACCTTTCGGCACGGCCGAACGCGGGCCCGAACACGAAGCCTTCCTAACCCGAGAAGAGTTGCCCAAGCTGGACACTCTTTGTCCCTCCTACAAGTACTTCCCATCGACCGACGTCGGCATTCTCGGCGCAGCGCCTGGCGAGAGCCTGGTTTCCGGCCTGGCTTTCCCCTTGACACGCAACGTGCAGTGCCCTCACCCGCGTCCGGAGGCCGGCGGCTTCGACAAGGGCCGCGAGTGGCGCTGGATGCCGGTCCTCGAAGCGCGTACGAAGGCTGGCGCGTGGCGCGGTACACCGGCCACGATGATGTGGCACGTCGACGGCCCCTGGAAAGGCGGCGTGTGGGCGGCCTGCGGCATCGAGGACGCCGATTGGTATCTGGGCGATGAAGCACGGCACATGGTGCATGCCTTGGCCCAGCGGATGCGCGAGCCGTTGTGCCTGGTGGACGGCGGCGCGGATTTCTACACGTATTTCGAGGATCAGCCCATGCGCTTGGGGGTGCGTGTGGCTGACGTCGGGCGCGACCCCCAGAAGGGCGTAGTCGCCCGCGTCGTGGTGGAGGACCGCGCCGACGGACGCACCGTTCATACGACACCGCTATGGCCCGTCGAAGTGGACCCGGGCGAGACGGTCACCCAATCAGAAACGTGGACGCCGAGCGAGTGGCCGCAAGCCGGATTCACGGTCAAGGCCGAGCTCTTACGCGATGGCGTCGTGGTGGACTGGGCATTTCATGAAGCTCACGTATGGCGTCCAAAAGCCGAGCCGCAGTTTGTCACGGTGGCGGATGGCGATTTCATGCTCGACGGCGAGCGGTGGCGTCCCCACGGCGTCAACTACATGCCTTCTTCCGGTATCGGCACCGAGGACGGCCCCTACTTCGAGTACTGGCTCGGTGCCCGCTCCTATGATCCGAAGATCGTCCAGCGCGATCTCGAACACGTCAGAGACTTGGGATTCAACTCGGTGAGCGTCTTCATCTACCGGTGTTCTATGGAGGCGCAGAACCTGCTCGATCTCCTGCGTCGGCTCGACCTCTTGGACCTCAAAGCAAACCTCTCGTTGCGTCCGGGAACGCCCATGGACTTGCGGTGGGACGATGTCCGGGCCCTCATCGAGTACTACCGGCTCTGGGAACAGGACACGGTGTTTGCCCTCGACTTGGCCTGGGAACCGCTGTTTGATCCCGAGGAACGCGACCGGTGGAACGAGGGGTGGGTCGAATGGATCGTCGAGCGCTACGGCAGTGTCGAGAACGCCGAGGCCGACTGGGGCGTACCGGTGCCGCGCGATGGGCATGGCCGTATCGTGAACATCGATCCCGAGAACATCGGCAAAGAGACCCGGTGGGACAAGATGATTGCCGCCTACCGGCGGTTTCTGGATACGCTGCTCTATCAGCAATACAGCCGCGCCCGGACGTTGGTGCGGACCCTGGACGACAAGCATCCGGTGAGTTTCCGGATGTCCGTCGCGGGCGATCCAACCTACAAGTGGCCGCCGGTGATGCCTTACGACTTCGCGTACCTCGCGGGGGCCGTCGATGTGCTCGAGCCGGAGGCCTATGGCCGAATCGGAGATTGGGAACGCGTGAAAGCGGGGTGTTTCACCTTCGAGTATGCCCGCTGGGCCAACCCGGCCTTGCCCCTGCTCTGGGCCGAAGCGGGCGTCCACGCCTGGGACATGGCTCGAATGGAATCATCGCCCGAGAAACTCCAGTTCCAAGCGGAGTTCTACCAGCGCTTGTACCGAATGCTCATCAGTAGCGGCGCAGACGGCATCTTCTTCTGGTGGTATCCGGGCGGATTCCGTACGGGCGAGAACAGCGACTACGGCGTCATTAACCCAGACGGTTCCTATCGACCCGTATCGAGAGTGATCCGGAAATACGCCCAGGCATTCATCCAGGGACCTGCCGCCAACCCCGTAGACACCTGGCTGGTCATGGACCGAGACCAACACTCCGACGGTCTCCCAGGAATCTACGATGAACTGGCTACGACCTTCTGGGAAGCGGTCGATAGCGGCAAGACACCCGGATTGAAAACCTCGGCAACCGGGTCGGACTCCGCCACGTGTCCGCTCATCGCTGTCGGCAACTCACCTCACAACGGATCCAATCCTCCAAAACATCTCGACGGGTTCTTCGATCGCGTCGAGGTCCGCGACGCGACGGGGCAATGGATCGAGCTATCGAAAGGCGGCCGTGTCGAAGTCAGCACGGTGGACGTGCCCACGGCGCGGCTCACGGTGACGAACCTGGGCGAGGCCTCATGGCGCGTTTCCCGCGTCTCGCAAGGGCCTGGCGAGGCGAGCGCGGCGGCCACGGCCCCCGAGTCCGGCGCTGCGAACGTCGCCGCCAGCGCCGGGCCGGAAACCGCCGAGGACTTGGGCTTCGTTCACGTGCTGGCCCAAGGGCGGGGCAATTCCGTCAAAACGCTATTGCCACAACCGCTCCAGCGTTTCGAGACGCTCACGTTCGAGGCAGCCCTCACGCAAGGGCCGCCAGCGGAATCCGAAGACATCGTGCTCACGTTCGACGCACGGGGACGAGCCTCTTTCGGCCCCAAGTTCAATCTGACCATCATGCCGGTGGCGTCCGTGGACAACGAAAAGGACCGAACACACGCGCGCTAGCGGATCGGCCTGCCAACGAACACCCAGGCAATCCGGACAGGGCGCCCTGATTCTCTCAATGAAGACTCGATAGGTAAGGAATACGATGGACGAGCAAGAACACGCGGCCCGTAGGACGCGGCTAGTCGTTGGTGTCACATTGTTGGCCTTGTTTGTGCTGGCGTTGGGAATCCGCTCCGTGAACCTCAACGCCAGCTTCTGGGAAGACGAGCTGATCACACGGATGCGCGTCGAGCGCGGCGTCGAGTGGACATGGCAGAGCTGTTCGGCATCGGCCTTCTACGTTTTCCCGCAGATGATGCTCCACCTGGGCCGGTCCGAGGCCCTCTTGCGCCTGCCCGGCATTCTGTTCGGGGCGTTGGGGGTATTGGTCGTCTACGGCCTCGCCGCGGAAGTGGGGGGAGCAGCCGCAGGTCTGGTTGCTGCCCTCCTGCTCGCCACGGCCCCATTCCACGTACGCTACAGCCAAGAGTTCCGCATGTACTCGGCCATGATGCTGGCTAGCAGCCTGCTCGTTTGGCTCCTTTATCGATTCACACGGCGGGGAAACCCACTGGATGCCGCCGGTGCGTGCGCGGCGACGATCTGGGGCATGTTGCTCCACGGCTTTCTGCTGCCGTTTGCAGGCGTTGTCTACGGAAGCGCACTGATCTGGCTCATGGGTACGCGCGGCATCGCGAGCCGGCGGGCTCGATTGGCGCGTATTCTCGTGGTACTGATCGGCCTGGGCACGGCCGGGCTGGGCTATGTCAAGGTGGCCTCCGTGAGCGGATTCGAACTGAGTTCTTTCCTGGTCCGAGGAGATGATAGTGGGCCCGACGAAGCCTTCAGGCCAAGTGACGACGACAACGTCTATCGCCTAACGGCGCGGAATTACCTCATTGATTTCCCGAAGAAGTTCTTCCCGCTTGGGTCGACGTCGGCGCGTGCCCTCCTCGTTCTTACCGGACTGTGGGGCCTGGGAACCCTCCTCCGTCGAGATCGCCCGATGGCACTCATGTTCTTTTCCGCAATGTTCCTGTTGCCGATACCGTTCTTCTTCGTTGATATGTCGCACTTCTACGCGGCCCGGCACATGGCCTTCGTGGTTCCTTTGTCGGTCGTCTGCATCGCCGTCGGCATGTGTAGCCTGGGCCAGCGGCTACGGACATCCATCGAGCATCGGGCAAGCGGAGGGGGCTCGGTAGCGTGGCTGGGACCGCTGGCGCACGCCTTCACCGTGATGGCCCTGCTCGCCAGCTTGGCACTGCCGACAGCCCGGGGCCTCAGCGAGTACTACAAACACCGGCCGTACCGTGACTGGAAAGGTCTCACGGATTACGTCGGTCGCACCATGCAAGCTCACGATCCCGTGTTTTTCGTGGGAGATGCGGGGAATGCCCGCCGCCTGCGTATCCCGTTCAATCTCTCCCTCGGCTCGGGACAAGCCAATGGGCCCGCGTTGGTGAATGCCTACTCGCCACAGTCCGGCGCCCTAACGCGGGATACCGTCGGCGCACTGGCCAATGCGTTTCCCGAGTCCAACCTGTGGTTCATCCTCGAGCCCACCCAGAACGCGGCGGCAGAGAACATCCTCGGGCCGCTTGGCGGCACCATGCGCACCTTCGCCGCCACGCCCATGATCTGGGTGGTGGGAGAGCCCACCGCCAACCTGATGTCCAACGGCGGAAGCGAGGTCGGGGAGCTCAATCGCCGCTTGATGGAGGGACGGAGCGCCCCCGGCCTCGCTATCGGTAAACCCGCCGAAGCTTACGAAGGAAACGGATGCCTCAGACTCGCACTCTCCGATCCCGATCAGGATGTCTCCCTGTGGCTGCCCATCAAGAGCGACACCCCGTGGATCCGTAACCGCGGATTCGAAGTGTGGAAGGACAACGTACCGGTCGGGTGGCGCCTCTCGTCGGGCGACGAGGTCGTCTACCCCGGCGGCGATGCCTTCAACGGCCGTTACGCCCTCGCCTTCGCGCCAAAAGACGGTGGGGGCGCCGTGCATCAGCGCATCCCCCTAGGATCGCTTCCGGGACACACCGTCGAGGTCCAAGCTCAGGCCAAGGCGGACGGCGAGGCGACCCTATGCCTGTCGCTGGTTTACGACGTGCCGGGCGAAACCGTCCGCATCACAACCGAGCATGCCGGCCCCAGCGAATGGACGAAGCTGACTGCGCGGGCCAAGATACCCCTTGAAGCCGATGCCGAATCCATCGCCATCGAAATCGCGCGCGTGGGGCCGGGGGAGGGCATCGCCTTGGTGGATGAAGTGCGCGTGCGAGCATGGGATCTGCCCTCGCTCGATCCGCACCAAGCGTACACCGTCTCGATGATGCTCAAGTACGAACATGTCATCGAGGAAGGATTCATCCAAACCACGGGCTACTCGATTGACACGGATCGAACCCAGGTTCACACGCTACATACATTCCATGGATCCCGGGACTGGCACTTCCTCGCGTTTCCTGTGATCCCCGGGCTGCACACGCCGCCGGGATACGTCACGCATTTCACCGTCATCTTCGGACTCAACGGCCATCCCACAGGCCGGGCCAGGCTCTGGATCGACAACGTCCAGGTCGAGGCCAACGATCACCCGACGCCGTTCGTCCACGGACGTCGCCTGCCTCACGACGAGCAATTCGATCGGATGTCAGCGCAGATTCTGCCCTGACACATCCCGGCGGGCAGGTGGCCCAGGTTGCGTCTCAAGGCTCGAAGTGATCTCGACGCCAGTCCGCGGTCTTGCGTCCCTCCGGTCGAGCGCTACGTCGTTTCTCGGACAGCGTCTCATGGATGCGTTGGGCACGAGCCTTGTCCAGGCCGAGATCGACGCCTCGCGCACGCTTGGCAAGGTCGAGTTCCTCACGAATTCGACGCACACTCGATGCCATGTCCGCGTTGAGTTCGATAAGGCACCGGCCACACAGTCGATGCGTCGGGCTAAGCGCCGGGGCGCCGCACCGGCCGCACTTGACCAGCGTCCGTCCGTCGGCACTGACAACGGCCCCCTCGTCCATCAGTCGCAGCACGCAGGCCGTGGTGACCTCGGCCGCCTCGGCAATCTGGCTCACATTGAACTCGGGATACGCCTCAATCGCCGCCCGAATCTTGGCCAGGTCGGCATCCTCGTCCGGAAGGCAGGCCGGACACACCGCAGAACGGACTTGCTCATACAGCTTGCCGCATCGCGCGCACTTGGCCAACGCCATAGCCTACCCCTCCAGACGCTATCCTACGCGTTTTCGCCGCGCGTCTCATCCTCGAACGACGCGCCGCGAACCCATCTCCCTCTACATGCGATGATCCATCGAAACGCGCACTCCCACGTTCCATTCTTTGCGCGGTCGGCCCCCATGTCAAGAACAAACACCAAGCCGGTCAACCGCGCGCGACAGCCGGCCGCTCATAGCCCCAGGCATCGATGGCGAATTGCCAGTGGGCTTCGACCTTCGCGATATCGGCCTCCAACATGGTGAACGTGTTCTTCTGGTAGTCCGCCTGGCTGGCGAGATACGCCTCGATAGGCTCTCGCGCCGTTTCCCAACCCGGCACGGACAGCTCTCGGTACACGCGGGCCAACTCCTCAACGGGACGCTGCTCGAGATCCTCGTAGCGAAGCTCCGTCAACTGTCCGGCGGGTATCTTGTCGCGTATGGCGAGGTATCGAGTCATCATCTCGCGGAAATAATGCAGCACATTGATCTCGAGCTGTTCCTCGCCGATATCCTGGAGCGCCATCCACCGGCGGAACGCATGCGCCAGACGCATGGTCGACTTGAACACGGCGTAAGGATTGCGATAGATGTGCACAAACTTCGCGTTGGGGAAAAGCTCGAGCAGTTCGAGTGCCCGCGCCGTATTGGGCGGGTTCTTGAGCACAAGTTGTTTGCCCTTGGCAATGAACGTGGCCTTTTGAATCACGTGCTTGTAGGCCCGACTCCACTCCTCCTTCTCTTCATCGGAAACGTTCTCGAACAGCACCCACTTGTGGAACAGCGCACGCACATGATTCGGGAAATACAGGCCGATGTAGTAGGCGTGCGGGCACTCGTTGCACACCGCGAAATCCTCTTCCTGAGGCAGATCCGGATCGAGCGCCATGTTGTCCATGGGGCGTTGAGCCGGCATGAAGAACTTGAGGATGGGCTTCATGATAGGGCGGCCCGTAATGCACAAACCGGGCGCCTGCGTGTGGAGCGTGGTCACAAATCCGAATTGCGGATCGTGGGCAAGCACATTGTGAAGGTGCGTCGTGCCGGTACGCCAATGGCCGAGAATGAACAACGGATCCCGCGTGATCGCTGTCTTCGCGATACGGCGGCCGTAAATCAGTCGGTCCTGAAGCCGCAGGCCTGCGGTTAGCGGACTAAACAGATTGATCAGTATCGCGCGATGACGCAGTCCCGGTGACACCGGGCCAAACTGCTTCAGCAAACGCCGCCAGTACCAAAACGAATTCATCCCAAGCGGATGAAGAATGTGATCCAACTGCATAAGGGCACTCCAAACATACTCACCCCGCGTCAGAAGATAGCGCTTTTCCGCAATAATCTCAATTCGCCCGGGCACCGGACGATTCCACTACTCAGCCATGCCCCAGAGGTGGCCGGTGTTGACGGGCTTTCCCTGCAACTTGAGGTAGTAGAACAACTGCGCCTTGTGTTGATTCAAGTGAATGACCATCTGGAGCAGCATGTAGCCCAACGGATGCGGCGTCGGATCCCACGGCGCCATCGCCGGCTGCGTGGCCAACGCTTCCTCGCCCGCCAACGCCACCATCTCGAAGGCCGTCTGTTTGTCTTCCGCCAACTTGCGTCGTGCCTCGTCCAGGCTCTCGACAGCAGGCATTCTCTCGGCGCGGGGTAGCATGTCTTCCGGCGGCATATCCTCTACGGAAACGCCCTCCGGCATACCCCAGTCGCCCGTCACGAATCCCTTGCACGGCGCGCCACACGAAGTGGCGAGATGCTCGAGCAACTGCCCCGTCGTCATCCAGTTCTCCCCCGACGCCGGTTTCCAGCCCAGCAAATCCTCATCCACCAGATCCATGAGGCCCTTCGTCGAACCATATGCGGCATTCATCAGATCCGTCAGCAGCTCAGTCCAGTTCATGGCGGTTCTCCCATCCAGAAGTTGTCCGCGACTTCGCAGTACTCGAATCACACAGTACCGCAATCCGGCCCGATTCACAAGATCGTAGAGCGTAGACCGTAGGGTGCGTGCAGCGAAGCGGAACGCACCATGAACAGCCCCCGTCGGGTACGCCCATCGTGCGGAGCGCACGGCAAACGCTATTCACACTCCGAATCGTCGATGTTTTGGATGGGGGAATCACCCCAGCCAACGTCATACCACCCCATTCGCACATACCGGTGAAACGTGGACCATTCCCATTGGTGCGGCCATTGAACGTAACCGTGTTTGACCGGATTGTAATGGATGTAATCGAAATGCCACGTGAAATCATCGTCATCGCGGATCGTGTGTTCCCAAGAGCGCCGCTGCCAGAATCCCCGTTCGCCGCGCCCATGACGCGACATCGAGCGTTCGCTTTCCACGCCGCCCGCACGCCGGTATTTCCACGAAGAGCGAGCCTTTAAGAAACGCCACCGCGCGGAATAGTCCGAATCCCCCTCCGGCAACGTCCATAGCGTATGCAGGTGATCGGGCAACAGACACACCGCGACCAGCTCGAACGGATGCCGCGTCCGCGTTTCCCGCCACGCCCACCGCAGGCATTCCCGCGCGAGCGGCTCTGTGAGGAACGGACGCCGTTCATGCGTTACCACCGTGAAAAAGAACGTTCCCACGTCCTGACGCCGCCGGACGTAGTTCGGCATATCGCGCACATCCCATCATGAAATACGGAGCCATCTTTCGATCACGAACCATATTATCACGATCATCCTCAAGGATAACAAGGATACCCCACACCCCGTAGGGTGCGTGCAGCGAAGCGGAACGCACCACGAATGCCCCGTACCCCCGTAGGGTGCGTGCAGCGAAGCGGAACGCACCGCAAATCCCCCCCGTCGGGTACACGACCCGTGCGAAACGAGCCGCAAGCGCCCGCACCAACGTGCCGCATGCCCTCACGCCGACGGCCTACCCCGGAAATGGTGCGTTCCACTCCGTTGCACGCACCCTACGGGTTGCTACGGGTTGCCTCGATTCGAGCAGATTCATAAGCCGCCTTGTCTCGCGGGGAGCGGCCCTGCTATAACGCACGCCGCAATGCGTCCTTTCGACACTGGATCATTGGTGATCTCGGATGTCCTCTCATTCCACTGATTCGCATTCGTTGCGGTTGCGGCCCGTGTTGCTCATCTTGGTCACAATGGTGATGTGGGCCGCGACGCCGCTGTTCGTGCGTCATTTCGCGTCGTACTACGACGTTTGGACACAGAACGCCTTTCGTTATATCTTCGCGGCGTCGATTCTACTGGTGCTGGGTCGTCTTGGCGTCATACCGCCCTACCGGCTCAACCGCTCCCAATGGGTCAAACTAGCGCTCGTCACGGCACCGAATGCGCTCATGCAGACGACGTTCGCCGGCATGTACTACTTCATCTACCCGGCCGTCGGCAGCTTGGTGTCTCGTGTCAACATCATCTTCGTCACGGTGCTTTCGTTCCTCATATTTCACGACGAGCGCCGCGTGATCCGTTCTCCGAGATTCCTCATCGGCGCAACGCTCGCGTTTGTTGGCGTGTGCTCGGTCATCATCGGACGCGATCCGGAATTGCTCGCCCGCCTGAACGTCTCGGACAACGATTTCTGGATCGGCATAGGCATCTGCGTGGCCAATGCGCTCTTTGGGAGTTTGTACGCCCTCACGATCAAGCATGCCGTACGCGATATTCCGCCGCTGGTCTGCTATCGGCACGTTTCGTGGATGACGGCCATTGTGTTGTGTATACCGCTGATCTTCGCCGGCGGTGTCTCCGACCTATGGCGGCAACCGGTGCTGCCGCTCGCCCTGATGGCCGCAACGGCGATCCTCTCCCTCGTAGTAGCGCACACCTGCTACTACGCGGCCCTCCGGGAGATCAAGGCCGTCATTTCCTCGTCGATCATGCAATTGACGCCCGTGGTAGCGTGTCTTCTGTCGGCATTGGTGTATGGTGATCACCTGGCGCCGTTACAGCTCGTAGGCGGTGCGGCGGTAATCGGCGGTGCATGGTTGGCGGCGCTGGCCCAGGCCAAGCCTGAGTGAAACCGCCGCACGACAAGCCCGCCACAGCAAGGAAGGAGAGGTGCGATCATGGCTATCCGAATTGGCTTGGCCACAGTGCTCGCGCTACTTGCGGCGTCCGCCGCCGGCGCGCTCGTGTTGGCCCAGGAGGGCCGCGCGCAGGTTGCGATCGTTCTCGGCGCAGACCCTACGGCGTGCGAGCAGACGGCCGCGGTCGAACTGGCCGCCTACCTCGGCCGCATCACCGGCGGCACGTTCCAGACCTACACGGATCCCAATTTCCAAGGAACCGCGATATACGTTGGCCAAACCGCCTACGCGCGTGATCACGGCATTGAGGTCCAGCAACTCGAAGCCGAGGAGTGGATCATCCGTTCGACGGCCGACGCGCTGATCCTCACCGGGGGCCGGCCGCGCGGCACCCTGTACGCCGCCTACCGATTCCTCGAGGATGTCGCCGGCGTGCATTGGTGGAATCCCTTCGAGGAGTACGTGCCCTCCAAACCAACCTTCGCCGTCGAGCCTCTCGATCGGCGAGGCAAGCCCACGTTCCGCTACCGCGACATCTATATGCTGTACGGCAATGACAATGGCCGCTTCGCCGCGCGAAACCGCCTGAATCGCGACGGCGACGCGCCCATCGCGGCGGAATTCGGCGGCGAGATGGCCTACGGGCCACCGTATCATGTTCACACGTTCTACATGTACGTGCCGCCCGAGCAGTATTTCGATGAGCATCCCGAATGGTTCTCGCTCGTCAAAGGCGAGCGTTCGCATGATCATAAGCAGCTCTGCCTCACCAATCCGGAGTTGCGGCAGTTCATGGTGGACAAACTGAAGACGTACATCGAGCAATCCCGCGCCGATGCGGCCGAGGCCGGCAAACCGGCCCCGCTCGTCTACAGCATCTCGCAGAACGATTGGTACGGCACGTGCCAGTGTCCAGCATGTCAGGCCCTGGTTGATGCCGAAGGCTGCCAGGCGGGGCCGCTGCTGGACTTCGTGAACCACATCGCGGATGCCATTGCGCCGGGGTACCCGGAGATCTGCATCGATACGCTCGCCTATCAGATGACGCAAGAGACACCCAAAACCATCAAGCCGCGCGACAACGTCATTGTTCGCCTGTGCGACACGCGCAGCAACTTCACCAAACCGATCACCGATCCGGAGAACGAAGCGTTCCGTAACATCCTGACGGACTGGTGCCGCATCACAAAACGCCTGCGCATCTGGGACTATGCCGTCACCTACGGGCCGTTCTACGGCTTGCCGCTCGCGTCGGTTTATACGTACGCCGACGACTACCGGTTCTATGCCGAGCACAACGTCGAAGGCGTTTTCACCGAGCACGAATATCCCATTCTCGCGGACTGGCGCGACCTCAAAGTCTGGATGATGATGAAGCTGCTCGAAGACCCGTATCGCGACTGTGACGCCCTCGTCCACACCTTCCTGGACGGCTTCTACGGCCCAGCCGGGCCATACCTCAGGCAGTACCTTGATGCCCTTGGGGCCGCCTCGATCGAGAAGAGCAGCTATCTGAGCATGTCGGCCTCACCTCGCCAGTATCGATACCTCGACCTCAGATTTCTCACCGAGGCACAGCATCTCTTTGACACCGCCGAACTGGCCGCCGGCGATGACGCGGTTCTGCTGAGGCGCGTGCGTTTCGCCCGTCTGCCCCTGGATCGTGCAACCGTGATCCTGTTCGAAGGACTCATGCGCGAGTGGGTTCAAGCCGGCAACGAGCCGTCCGCCTTCCCCCTGAATCGGGAAGCGGTGGCGAATCGCTACCGCGCCTCGTGGCATACCGAGATTGACCTTCGCATTCCCGAGGGCCAGCGCGCGGCCGAGCGCACCGAAGCCGACAACGAAGTGCAACGCCTCCTAAGCTTGCCGGCGTATGTCTCGATGCCGAAGCGATTCAAGGACCGCATGCCCGGCGACGTGTTTGTGTATTCACCTTTGGCGGCCAGGAATTGGCAAGACCAGGCCAAGCCCGTTGCCGACCCCTCGGCCGAAAGCGGATTCGCGGATCGCCTCGAACTGAGCGATGAGGACATGGCGAAGTATGCGCTGCCCATGTCCTGGGGACTCTACGACGTGGACGCCGAGAAGACGATTGGCAGCGCAACGATCAAGGCCGACGAGGTGTCCGAGCCCGGTTACCATTGGTTCAAGCTCGGGGAACTCGCAATCCCCCGCGCCTCGTATGTGTATTTCTTCTGGAGTTGGATCATCCAGTTCGATGTGGGCGATGTGGTCGATGCAGGGGCCCCGGATCGCCGGTTTGAAATCTGGGCTTGTATCAAGTTCGAGGGCCCGGGGTTTCCTCACGGCCGGGCCTCCGAGGCAAACGCCATCAGTGTCGAGCGCCTGGTCCTGGCCGCCTGTCCGAGCTGAAAACCAATTCGGTTGCGGCTCTGGCAGCATCGTGCTACATTCTCCGCCAGCAGGAGGCGGATTCATGGCGGGCATACTGGACAGCGGGGCGGCATCCTATCCGGATCTCGCCGGCCATGTGGCAATCATCAGCGGCACCAGCCGAGGCATCGGCGTCGGCATCGCCCGTGTGCTGGGCGCGCAGCGAATGCGACTGGTGCTCTCCGCGCGCTCGGAAGAGAGTGGGAGGGATGTCGCCGCAATGCTCGTCGAGGCCGGCGTCGATTGCCACTGGATCACGGCCGACCTTTCCGCTGCGGATGACGCGCAACGCGTGCTCGATGAAGCCGTGAACCGCTATGGCGGCGTAGACGTGCTCGTGAACAACGCCGCGTACCGCAACTCGAAACCTTTCCTGAGTCTGGACGACGCCGAGTACCGCGAAAGCTTCGAGCGGAATATGCGCCTCATCTACGAACCGAGTCTCCGTGTCGCACGGTGGATGGCCGACCACGACGGCGGCAACATCATCCACATATCCTCCGTCGGCGGCTTGCGCGCGCATCGCGGCCTCGCCGGTTACGACGCGTCGAAAGGCGCCATCGACGCGCTCACTCGCTCCATGGCCCTCGACCTCGCCCCCCACGGCATTCGTGTAAACGCCGTGGCGCCCGGACAAACGCCCGACGCGGTGCGCGAGCATGCCGGGATTCCACTTGGCCGAACAGGATGTCCGGAGGACGTCGGGGAGGCGGTGGCGTTTCTGGCCTCGAACGCGGCATCGTATATCACCGGCCAAGTGCTGTATGTAGATGGCGGCTTGACGGCCCAGCTCACACCCCCCGGCATTTTCATCTAGCGGAAACCGGGGACTGACACCGTCCGGAAAACGGGGACAGACAGCCGTCCTCGAAGACTCGGACGGAGTCAGTCCCCGTTTTCCGGATAGTGCAACCGAACGGAGGCTCCCATGGCATCACTGAAGATAGACCGCGTCGAGACCTTCCTGACACAACCCGGCGGTAGCCGGCTGATCATCGTCAAGGTGTCCACCAGCGAACCAGGTCTCTACGGCCTGGGCTGCGCCACCTACACGCAACGCCACCGCGCCGTCCAGACGGCTCTCGACAAACACATCGGGCCATTCGTCATCGGCAAGGATCCCGCCAATTCGGAAGACCTCTGGCAAAGCGCCATGGTGAATGGCTACTGGCGCAACGGGCCTGTCCTCAACAATGCGATTAGTGGTGTCGACATGGCCCTGTGGGACATCAAAGGCAAGCTGGCCAGCATGCCGTGCTATCAGCTTTGGGGCGGGCAATGCCGTGGCGGGGCGGCCGTTTACACGCACGCCGACGGCCGTGACGCCGCCGAAGTGGCCGATCATGCGCGCCGGTTCATCGCCGAGGGATACCACTACGTTCGGTGCCAGCTCGGCGGTTATCCGGGCCTTGACGCGGCCGACCGCCGCCCGGACGGCGCTTTCCCCGGCGCGTATTTCGATCCGCGAGAGAAACTCAGGGCCATTCCACGCCTTTTCGAGGCTCTGCGCGCGGAATTGCCCGAGGACATCGAGCTACTCCACGACGTGCACGAACGCCTCGCGCCCATTGACGCCGTGTGGCTGGCCAAGGCGCTCGAGCCATACCGGCTGTTCTTCGTCGAGGACCTCTTGGCGCCCGAGGACATCGACTGGTTTCAGCAGATCCGGGCCGTATGCGCTACGCCCATCGCTATGGGCGAATTGTTCAACAATCCGCGCGAGATCACACCGCTCATCGCCGGCCGTCTCATCGACTTCATCCGCGTCCACCTATCGCAGATTGGCGGGGTCACACCCGCGCTCAAACTCGCGCACTGCTGCGAGGCCTTCGGTGTTCGCACGGCGTGGCATGGCCCCGGCGACGTGTCGCCCGTCGGCATGGCCGCCAACGTCCATCTCGACGTGGCGTGTATCAACTTCGGCATCCAGGAGTGGGCGTTGCGGAGCGAAGCCGAGTGCGCCATATTTCCCGGCCTTCCGGAAGTGAGGAATGGCTACGCCTATCCCAATGATCGCCCCGGCTGGGGCATCGAGTTCGACGAGAAGCGCGCGGCCGAGTTCCCGTGCACCGATGAGAATCCGGACTGGACGGTTTCGCGACTGCCGGACGGCACGCTCTGGCGGCCCTGAAGGGGTAGGGCGTCGTGCCGTCGTGCGCCATCGTATGTCTGAATGTTGGAGGAACGCGCCATGGAACTCGTTGTAGGCATCTTAGGGGCGATCGTGCTCTGCGCAGCGTCGGATAGCGGGCCTTACGCGCTACCCGCGGCGGATCACGAACATGTCGAGGAATTCACCGGGCCGGCGCGCGACTACGAAGTCTCGATGGGCGGCTATCTCGACGGCTTCAACTCGGTACGGTACCTCGAAACCTACGGCGCTCACATGCGCCAGGAGTCCGGCTTCGAGCCCAATGACTACGTAGCACTCGAGAACGTGGGCAACGTAGACATCGTGAATGCGCGCCTGGTCGTCAACGGCCGCAGGAACTGGCACTCGGCCGAGGAGATCCTCGCAGGTATCCTCAAACCAGGGATGGACGATGCCGAGAAGGCCATGGCCGTGTTCCGGTTCTGCTCGAGCATCGAAGTCCAGGCCCACGACAACAATCGCCGTGTCGGGCCGCCCTTCCCGGCCGAAGGCACCGAACACGACAACCTCGATGTCTCGCATCCATCGCGCAACACCTTCCAAGAGCGCGCCAACCCCGTCAAGGCGGCTAACGCCTACTACTGCAGCGGATGCTCGCTATCGGCCGCCAATTTCGTCATCTTGTGCCGGTGCGCCGGCCTGACCGCCCGCGCCGTCTGGATGTGTCCGCTCAACACGTATCAGACCCATTGCGTCGGCGAGGTCTGGCATGACGGCGACTGGCACCTCTTCGATCCCGAGCGGCGTTCCTTCTATCTCGAGCGCGACAACCTCACCGTGGCCTCGTACCGCACGATCCACGAGAATCCCGAACTGGTCGAGCGCACGCACGACGGCGGGTTCTCAGCCGGCGACATGAAGAGTCACGCCGAGGACTACCGCAAGTACTATCCGCCCCGCGTTATGCCCGTCGAGCAATGGCTGAGTCGCGTGGATCTCACCTTGAGGCCCGGCGAGCAAATCGTCTGGCGATGGAGCGACGACGGCCGCTATCGGTACGGTGCCAACACGCGCGGGAAAAGCGATTTGCCGCCGTATCAACTGGCCAATGGCAAGCTGATCTACCGCCCGCGCCTCTCGGGCGAGCCGTTCTTCCGAGGCGCGGTGTCCATCGGCAACCTCGTCAGCGATTCCAGCGGCGTCCACCCGGAATCCGTGACCTGTACCGACCTCGAGGGGGCCGCCATGGCGGCCCCCGCCGGAACCGTCGTCTACCGAGTGACCGCGCCCTATCCCATCGTTGGCGGCTTGGTCGGCGGCACCTTTCAGCGCCGCGAGGCCGCGCGGACGAGCATCTCCGTGGCTGTGGGCGAGACCGATTGGATCGAAGTCTGGCACGCCGAAGACCCCGGTGAGGATGAGGTCTACGTTCGAATCGACCATATCCTCGATCCACTTCTGAGACCGGCGATCTACACGTACTACATTCGATTCGAGCTCAAGGCCCAGGAAAGACCGACGGACGCCGTCCTCATGGCGGCCTACATCGAGACTGATTTGCAGATGGCGGCAACCTCCCTGCCTGCACTATCCGTCGGGAAGAACACCGTGAAGCTCGGGCACGAATCCGGCCCGGAGGCCCGCGTACGGATCCAGCACGGCTGGCACGAGAACGACGATCATCACCCGCCGGAGCCTCCGGCTGTCGTTTCTGGTTCACACGAGACGCTCGTTTGGGACGCGCCTCGAGACACCGATGGCGACGCCATGGCGGCCTATCACGTCCAGATCAGCGGCCATCCCGACATGTCCTGGCCCGTTTCGCCGAACCTCGACCGCATCATCGATGCCGATACCGCCGAATGGCCCGTACCGGAAGGTTGGCTGATCGACGGCCGGCCCTACTACTGGCGCGTGCGCGCCCAGGACGCCCGAGGCGTGTGGAGTGCATGGAGCACCATCGGCACACTCTGAGCCACCAGTAGAATGGCCTCCACCCCTCGTTCCCATGGTCCCCATGTGGACTGCGGTAGCTTG
This sequence comes from Candidatus Hydrogenedentota bacterium, assembly GCA_036769985.1. Classification (GTDB taxonomy): domain Bacteria; phylum Hydrogenedentota; class Hydrogenedentia; order Hydrogenedentales; family SLHB01; genus DAIPKA01. Next base: position 81,403 of record DAIPKA010000001.1, read on the forward strand.
CTACCGCTCTTCTTCGGGCCAGCGTAGGCGTAGGGTGCGTGGAGCGCAGCGCAACGCACCGTCTACATGCGGGCTGGACGGACAAGCGGAAATCGCCACGCACACCCCGCGCCCGGCTTTCTGCATTCCATCCATGGCGTCATTTCATCCGCCGTCGGCAAACGGCGGCCCCGCGCCTGCCCGGCGCATCGCTCAGTACATGCCGAACTCCTGCAAGGCCTCCCACATGGCCATGATGTTCTCGGGCGGCACCTCGCTTTGGATGTTGTGCACCGTGTTGAACACGTAGCCGCCGCCGGGCGCGAGCGCCTCGATGTTCCGCTTCACATCCTCGCGGATCTGCTCCGGCGTGCCGGTGGGAAGGACATGTTGCGTCTCGACGCCGCCGCCCCAGAAGGTCAGCGCATCGCCGAAATCCCTCTTGAGCGCCACCGGCTCCATGCCAGCCGCCGAGACATGCACCGGATTCAAGATATCAACGCCGGCCTCGATGAAGTCCGGCAAGAATGGCCGCACATTGCCACACGAATGGAAAAAGAGCGCGGCATCCGGCGCCGCCGCTTTGATGGCCGAGAAGAGCCGCACTTGGTGATGCTTGATGCTCGAGCAGTACTGGTCGTGCGAGATCAACTGGGACTGCTGCGTCCCATAGTCGTCGTTCTCGACCACCACGTCCACGACATCGCCGAGTTCGGCGAGGGCCATTTCCCAGAAGGCGATCTTGAGGTCGGCGATCTTCCCGAGGAGCTTGTCCGAGAACTCCGGATAGAGCATGGGATCCAGCAAGGCGTTCTGCATGCCGCGAATCCGCTGGCTCATCTCGAACACGCCGGCGCACAGGCCCTTCAGCATCACGCAGTAGCCGGATTCTCGAAAGGCGAGCGCCTGCTCGCGCAAGCCCGCGATTCGAGCGCGGTTCGCGGCATCCGGCCACGCGTGCCCATCCACGGACGCCGGATCGGGAGGTGCGTCGGCCAACGGCTCAGCCACGATCGTAAACCACAGACCGTTCTCTTTCGGAAAGTGCTGCGTCATGCCCCACTCATCGTGGTAAACCCAGTTCTCGCCGCCATCCTCAAGTTGCTCGAACACGTTCCAGTTGTGACTCGTGAGTGGGAAGACTCCCCGCGTGTCCACCGTGAGGCGTTCGAGGATGTCGTCGGCCGGTATGACAGCCTGCTGAAGCACATCGAGCCAGCGCGGCCGCTCCGGCGCAAGACCCAGATACCGTCTGAGATTGTCGTAGGCGCCTCTCGAGATCGCCGTGACGTGCGTACCGCACAAGTCGTAAGGCACGCGGTCCGGCTCACAATGCGCCAAGGCCGTTAGCACGCGTTCGCGCGCAGTCATATCACGCCTCCAACGTCACTCCAGTTCCTTGACATGCAGACATACCTCGACCACCTTGGCGCGCGCATCGGCTACCGCTTTCGTCGCCTCTTCATAGAGGGGAACGCTATCCGTCGACAGCGGGATCCGGCGCCCTACGGACAACAGCGTCGCCTCCATCTCGGCCGGCAGCGTATTCAGCAGTTCCTTGGCCGACGCCAGTCTCGCCGCCGGGACACCGCGCCTTTCGGCGTCGCGGATCGCCTCGCGGAGCATATAGAGGTATTCATAATCCTGGACGCCTTCGCGCGCGATCTCCCACCGCTTGCTGCTGACCACGCCGTCCACGCCGTCGTAGACCGTGGCGAAGAAGTCGCCCGAAGCATTTGGCCCGTCCCATCGATCCAGACCGCCGTGCTGGGCGTAGCACCACCAGCCGGCGCCGGTGAAACCCTGCGTCCAGGCGTGCCAGAAACGCCACCGGTAGAGGCCGAGGCAGGAGAGCGTTTTCGAGCGACCGGCCGCGTCGTAGAACCAGACTTCCTTACCGGCCTTGTGCGCCGCAGGCACGAGTTCCGGCCCGAGCCGCTCGAGCAACTCGGACGACGGGCACCAGATATCGATGAGCCCCGTGAACATACGGACCGTTTCCATCGTCGTGCCACTCGTCGGATCGGTGTAGATCAGGATGTTCGGATCGGCCTCACGGACGAGCTTCGCTACCTCGACCAAATTGAGCGTCGTCTCGGCGTAGGGCGTCGACGGCTCATCGTAGGGATACAGCGCCCAACTATCGTTGGCGATGCCTAGTTCCTTCATGTGGCCCGCCCACGCGCGCAGGTATTGCACGAAGGCCTTGCGCCAAGGCTCGGATAGGAACGGCTGACCGGTGAGGCGGCCTTGGGGACTCGCGAAGAGGAGGAATCCGTGCGGTGCGAGCCGCGCGACGGACTCATCATGCCTCCCGAAGTCGAGCGGCCAGACCAGGGTACCGTTCTCGTCGCACGTGGCCTCCGGCGGCTGACCGAAGAAAACGGTTACGCCGTGTTCCACGAGGTCTTCCAGTACGTCCGGCCTGTCGGTGCCAAGATCCCCGCCATCGTAGGCCCACAGGCAAAAACGAAAAGGCCTCGGACGCGGGAGAGCGAGATCATGGACGTGGATTGCCAAAGGGATTTCAACCTCGCTCGGATCCGGTTCAAGGCTCTTGATCCGGATCGACGTGGTGTACGTGCCCGGTTCGAGATCCACCGCATTCACGGTGATCCAGAGCTGCTCCGAGGCCAACGGCGCGATGCGCAGCAGGCCGGCCTCATCCAGCTTCGGCAAGGCATCGGCTACGCGTTCGCGGCGGACGGTCGGCACCGACACGGCGCGCCGGAGCTCGACATGCTGCGCCACCGAAACGTCCTCGTGGCCGTCAAACGGACCGCATGATACCCTCAGATCAAGTGCGCTTCCGGACACGCTTGTGAGATTGACGACTAACGATTGGTACTCGCCCGCGCACAACAGGGCTGGCAGCACCTCGATCCGGTCCTTGGCCGATGGAAGCGTTTCCATTGAGTCGAAGTACGCCCACGGCGTGAACGGCCATGCGATGAAGCACTGATCCGGCGCCAACGTCACGCCGGCTTGCGCCAGCGCGCCGAGCCGTTCGGCCGAGCCGCGCAACTCGGCCAACGCCGCCGGTGTCGCACCGGCCTGGCCCGCCTGAAGCAACCGGCCACGCAGCGCGTCTCGCGTGGACTCCATCGCCCGCACGGCCTCCGGATTCGTGGTTTCCCACAGCGAAAGACTCTCGTCGAGGCCCTGAAACACATGGGCATCGAGGTAGCGCGCATCGCTGGAAAACCCTTCATAGACGGCCCGCTCGGCAGACGGCCCGGAAGCCGCCAGCGTATCGGCATTCACAAGTCTCCGCGCGAACGTGTAGGCGCCGGGCGACCCCGCTTCAACATCCACACGCACACGCGCACCGGCCGTGCTGACGTGACGCGCGTGTCGCCGCACGCTTCCATCCGGCGCGGCGATCTCGGTGAGAAGGACAAGGCGTTCCCGATCCGGATTTGCGACGTCGAACCGGTAGGTATTGGCTCCACTCAACACGGCGAACTCGCCACGCAGCTTTGCCTCGGCTGCACTCGAGCCGACGAGCTTCTTGGGCGTGGCGATGGTCGCAAACGACTCCGGATAGGGCGGCCGGCAGGTATTGGCCCGATCGCCGGCGAACATGGTGCGATCGCGCGGATCCTCACGATAGGGAACACCCGCCTTGGCGTAGACCATCAGGCCTCGGGCGGCATTTAAGCCCGACTCCGTGAGAATAAGGTCGAGCATGCCGTCGCCGTCGAAGTCACCGGCCAGCGGGGCCGCGAAGACCTTGAGACCGGTCCTAGTCTCGGCGATGGTCGAGCCGTCCGTATCCAGAAAGAAGAGGTCCCCTTGCAGCGAGGGCACGATCATCTCGAGCGCCGCATCTTCGTCGAGATGGAGCAACGTAGGCGCGGCATAGAACGCGGCACTCTTGAAGTCCCGCGTCCAGGCAATATCGCCGTTGTCGTAGCACCAGAGTCGCACGTTCTTCGTGCCAAACACGACTTCATCGCGGTCATCTCCATCGATATCGGACGCGGCGATACAGTTGTTCACGTGCAGATACACGTTCTTCTCGAAGGCGACTCGGTGTTCCGCGAGGTCGATCCGGTAGAAATGGTTGAGGCCACCGCCAATGTATAGCTCGGGGACACCATCGCCATCCGTATCCGCAAGGAGGGGCGTGCTGTTCGGAAAGAGGTCATCGGGAAAACAGAGGTCCCACAGCCACTCGCCCTCGCTGGTCAGGGCGTAAACATGGCTATCGTGCGAGGTGACGATGACTTCCTGGCCCCGCGTATCGTATATGTCCGCCACCAACGCCGGGCCCATTTGCGTGCCATCGCCCTGAAACTGCCACCGGATCGCCCCATCGCTGCTGAAACACGAGAGCGTACCCGACACATCGCCCACCAGCACCTCCAGCAGACCGTCCTCGTCAAGATCGGACGCGGCCGTGCACGAATCCGCGATCACCTCCGCCGGTACCCGAGCCCTCCACAGCGGCTGCCCGTCAGGATGCAGCGCCACAACATGGCCCTTGCTGTCGGCCGCGATCACCTCGTCCGTGCCGTCTCCGTCGAGGTCGGCCACGGCCGGCGCCGCCGTGAGGGGAGTGGCCATGGCGTATTGCCATCGAACGCGGCCATCGAGTTCCAAGCAGCACACGCCCACGTTGCCGACGCTCGCGACAATGGCCGTCGGCTTCCCGGTTGTCCCTTCGAGCATCAGGTTCGGCGCCGAAAACCCGCCGTCCCCGTCAACGGTCCAAACCACCTCGTAGGTCGGCGCACCCCACGCTCCAAGCGTCACCACGCCCATCAGGACGATGAGAGATGCCCCCCGGATCGACATGGCCGGTTCCTCCCTATGGTTGCCTGCATGCATTGCCGCGTCTGACGGTACCATGCAGGACAAATGGCGCGCAACGGAAGCCATGCAAACCGGAGGTCGCGCCGGCGGACCATCTCCGCTACAATCTCCCACGGGAGGGCACGAAATGCGTCCCTTGAGAAGTGACGAGATCTTGGGCAACTGGGCCACCTTGCTGCTGCCGATTAACAACGACGATAGCATCGATTTCGTGCGTCTTGCCGACGAAGTCGACGCACTTGTCGAGTACCGCGTGAGCGGAATCTACTCGAACGGAACGGCTGGCGAGTTCTACAACCAGACTGAGGACGAGTTCGATCGCGTCAGCACCATCCTGGCCGAACGCTGCGAACCCGCCGGCATGCCGTTCCAACTCGGTGTCAGCCATATGAGTCCGCGCATCTCGATCGACCGGCTTCGGCGTGCCGTGCAACTCAGACCCGGCGCCGTCCAGGTCATACTGCCGGATTGGTCGCCGGTCTCCGATGACGAGGCCATCGCGTTCCTCTCGCGCGCGGCCGATGTCGCGAACCCCGTGGGTCTCGTACTCTACAACCCACCCCACGCCAAGCGTGTGCTATCGCCCGAGTCCGTGGGGCGCCTCAAGGCGGCGGTTCCGGCGCTGGTCGGCGTCAAAATGCTGGGGGGCGATGCGGCATGGCACGCGGCCATGCGTAGATTCGCGCATGGCGTGTCCGTATTCGTCGCGGGCCATCACCTGGCCTCCGAGTATCCTCTGGGCGCCCGAGGCGCCTACTCGAATGTGGCCTGTCTCCATCCGGGAATGGCCCAACATTGGTGGACGATGATCGCCGCCGGGGATCCCCGGGCACGGACGGTGGAGAACCGAATCAGGGCCTTCATGGACGAGTCCATCGTGCCGTATATCCGCGATCAAGGCTACGCACCCCAGGCGGTGGACAAGTTCATGGCCGCCGTGGGTGCCTGGGCCGACATCGGGACACGTCTGCGTTGGCCGTATCGCTGGATACCGAAACCCGAGGCCGATGCGTTGCGTGGAGCCATGATGTCCGTGTTCGCCGAGTAACCGAACACATGATTCCGCATGCCAAGCCCTCAATGTGGTATGCTCCTTCTCCGGGAGTGTGTGGCATACGATACGTCAGGTAAGGCCGCATGGATGGGTCGCCCAGAGGCTGGAGCGGCTTCTTGGGCCGTGCAGGGAGCGAGATCATATGACCACCGATCCAAAATCGAGCAGCGGTTGGCTGCCTTTCCAGGTCGCGTTCGTCTACGCGGTGTTCGGCGTGCTGTGGATCTCGTTGTCCGATGCACTCGTCGCCCGTCTGGCTCCCTCCCAACGCGCGTTAGTCTACATTCAGACATACAAGGGCTGGTTCTTCGTCGCGGTGACCGCACTATTGGTGTTCGGCCTCGTTCGCACGCATGTCTCGAAGATCCGAAGAGCCCAGGAAATCCTGAAGAGCCGCGAAGACCTGCTTCGGCAAGGCCTCGAGGGCGCTCAGGAAGGCGTGTGGAGCTGGAATATCCGGACCGGTGAGCTCGTGGTCGACGAACGCGTCGTCCGTGCGCTTGGCTACGAGGTCGGGGAGCTTGCCCCTTCACCCGAGACGTGGGACAGACTGCTTCATCCCGAGGACGCGGAGCGCGCCAGGACGGCACTCGCCGCATTCCAAGCCGGGGAAACGACGTACTATCACATGGAGTATCGCATCCAGCGGAAGGACGGGGAGTGGCAATGGATCTCATCCCACGGCAAGGTCGTCGAACGCGGCCCCGCCGGAGAACCCCTACGTGCCACCGGGACCATCCGAGACATCGCCGAGAGGAAAAAAGCGGAACTGGCCCTCCGAGAGAGCGAACTGCGCCTTCGCGGTGTACTCAACTATGCCCCCGTCATCGTGTTCGCCTTGGACAAAGACGGCGTGTTCACCTTTTCCGAAGGGCGCGGCCTCGATTCGCTCGGCCTACGACCAGGAGAGTTGGTTGGACAATCGGCCTTTGAGGTCTACCAGGACAATCCCGGTATTGTCGAGCATATCCGCATGGCCCTTGCCGGACGCGCATTCCGGAGCACCGTCGACGTCGGTTTCATCTCCTTCGAAGTGCGCTACGCCCCGCTGCGCGACGCCTCGGGGCAAGTCGAGGGCACCATCGGCGTGGCGCTTGACGTCTCCGAGAGAAAGCGGGCCGCCGAGATACTCGAGAACGTTGAGCTTGAGAAGGCCACGATACTCGACAGCATCACCGATCACGTCTGTCTGCTCGATCGTTCTCTGAACGTGCTGTGGCCCAATCAAGCCGCCTGCGCCTTCGCGGGCTTGCCCAGAGAGGAGTTGATCGGGCGGCCGTGGCGGGAGGCCTGGCCCAAAGCATGGCCGCCCTCTGAGGAGTCTCCCGTCGAGATCGCCATGGCCACCGAGCGCACCTGCGAGAAAACCTTCGAGGCCGCCGATGGCCGCGTCTGGCACGTCCACGGCTATCCGGTGCGCAACGCGTCGGGCAACGTGGTCAGCGGACTCGAGTTGGCGAGAGATATCAGCGACCAGCGGCGGGCCGAAGAGGAGCAGAGCCGACTCGAATCGCACCTGCGCCGCGTCCAACGGATGGAGGCCATCGGCACCTTGGCCGGCGGCATCGCGCACGATTTCAACAATGCCCTCGCCGCCATCTTCGGCTACACCGAGATCGCCGCGGAGGAACTACCCGAAGACAGCCCCTTGCGGGGTGACCTCGCCCGCGTCACCGTGGCGGCGGAACGGGCCCGCGACCTGATACAGCAGATCCTCGCCTTCAGCCGCGGCGACGAACAAGAGCGGCAGTTGATGGCCCCGGCCCCCCTCATCAAGGAAACCCTCAAGCTTCTTCGATCGGCCCTCCCCTCGACCATCCAAGTAGAGGCCGATATCGACCCGGAAAGCGGCCTGGCGATGATCGATCCGACGCAGGTGCACCAGGTCGTCGTCAACCTGTGCACCAACGCCTTCCACGCCATGCGGGAGAACGGCGGTCGGCTCCGCGTCAGCCTGAAGCCCATCGTTGTCGACACCGCGATGGCCGCCAAGTCGCCCGCGTTGCATCCAGGTCCCTATATCGAGCTCTGCGTCAGCGACACCGGTCACGGAATGGACGAGGCCACCCTGGAACAGATCTTCGATCCCTTCTTCACCACCAAGAAGCGGGGCGAAGGCACAGGGCTCGGCCTCGCCGTCGTGCACGGCGTCGTCGCCCGACACGGCGGTGACATCAGCGTGTCCAGCCGAGTGGGGGAGGGAACCACGTTCCGCGTGTGGCTTCCCAAAGCCGAAGAGGAGCCTGCGCCCGCGGGAAATGGCACGGGGGCCATTGTGGGCGGCAACGAGCGGATCCTCATCGTGGACGACGAACAGCTCCTCGTGACTCTTCTCGAGAAACGGCTCCGCAAGCTGGGCTATCGCGTCACGTCCTCGGTAAGCTCGACTCAAGCGTCACAGCTCTTTGCCCAGGATCCCAACGCCTTCGACCTGGTCATCTCAGACGTGACCATGCCGCACATGAGAGGTGACCAACTGGCCGAGAGCATCAGGCAGATTCGTCCGGGCCAGCCCGTCATCCTCCTCACGGGTTTCAGCGAGGCGATCACCTCCCAACGCGTCGCCGAAGTGGGAGCCCATACCGTCCTCAACAAGCCCGTGGATACGGCCACGTTGGCCGCCGCTGTCCGCGACGCCCTGGATAACGCAGTCGTCGAGACCTAGTCCCTCGATCCGAGGGGTGGCGACCAGGCATGTTCCTCCGTCGAAACCCTCCCACGCGAGACAGTGGGATAGATGACTTTCACGGTCTGCCGCTCCAGCAGCCGCTCACGGCGAAGAAGCATGCTGCATGGCAACCGGACCCCTTGGCGCGCCAAGAGACACCCCGCGCCTTCGTACACGTTCTCGGACAAGAGGAGCCCGAAGACCCATTCAGCCCGTGCACGGGTTTGGGCGACCTCACGCGATCACCCTTCAGATTGATATTGGCCACCATCGGTGGCAGAATCCTCCACGGAAATGCATCCGTCACGGAAGGGAGAGAAGATACGTGACGATACCACAGAACCGCACCCTCTCGGCCGCTCTCCTGATGGCGCTCTTGTGCTCGGCCGCCACGGCGTCTGGAGAATACTCGCCGGCTTCGATGGCCGCACTCATCGAGGCCGATTGGGTGGACGAAGACGACGCTTTCATCGAGCGTCAAACGGCAACGCCGGCTGAACCGGCAACGACCGCTGAGGATGCCGCCGGGGGATGCGACGGCATCAAGAACGGCGGTTACGGATTCCATGTTGCCAGCGGCGAGACCGATCCCTGGTGGCAGGTCGACCTGGGTCAACTTCACACCCTCGATCGCGTGGTCGTGTTCAACCGAACCGCCGGCGTCGCGCCGGAACGTACCCGAGCCGTTCAGGTTCTTGTGAGTGAAGACGGCATTGACTTTCGGACGGTCTATGAACACAACGGAGATGTCTTCTACGGCGTCCTCGAAGACAAGCCCCTGGTGGTCGCTTTTGCCAACCAGGACGTCCGGGCCCGGTTCGTTCGCCTCCGGATTCCCGGCAAGTGTTCGTTCGCACTCGATGAAGTCGAGGTCTACCCACGTCAGGCCCCCAACGAGAACGTCGCCCTCGGCCGCCCCGCAGACCAGAAGAGCGTAAGCCCCTATTCCACGCGAAAGAGCCCCGCGTCTGCCGATGTTACCTCGCGTTTCAGCCTCGCCCACACGCACGAAATCCTCGAACAAGGGCGACAACTCGCCCTCCGCCTGGCACTATCGGAAACCGCCACCGCGGCCGCCCTGGATAACGTCGAGCGCCGACTGGCCGAGGCCGAGCGAAGCGGCATGGCCGAGATCGAGGCACGACGCACGCTCTACTTCGACGCTCGGGGCGCCAAACGCGCCATCGCCTTCCAGAACCCACTCCTCGACATGGACGCAATCCTCTTCGTGAAGCGCCATGACGCCAAGGGCGTGTTTCACATGTGCGACCAATACTACGGATTCAACAGCGTCGCGGGCGGCGGGCTCTTCGTCCTCTCCAACCCTTTTGGAAAGGCACCGGCCATTCGGAACGTGCTCGAAGGCGCAGCCCTCGAGAACGGGCGACTGGCGGGGCATGCCTTGACGCCCGGCGCTTTCCTATCACCCGAACTCTCATTTGACGGGCATACGATCTTCTTCGCCTACAGCCAGGCCCAAGGCGCCGACCTTGAGTGGTCTCCGGAAAGCAGCTTTCACGTCTTCCGTATCGAAGTCGACGGCTCCCAACTCCGGCAACTGACGGACGGCCCCTGGAACGACTTCGATCCGTGCGTCCTTCCCGACGGGCGGATCGCTTTCATTAGCGAACGGCGCGGCGGCTACCTGCGGTGCGGACGCCATTGCCCAACCTACACCCTCCACGCCATGGCCGACGACGGTTCCGGCATCATCTGTCTGAGCTGGCACGAAACCCACGAGTGGCACCCCAGCGTAACGCACGACGGTATGATCGTCTATACGCGCTGGGACTATGTGGACCGCGACACCAACGTGGCCCACCACATCTGGACGTGCTATCCGGACGGCCGCGACCCGCGCGCCTACCATGGCAACTACCCCGAACGCCGAGAAGGACGGCCCTGGATGGAAATGAGTATCCGTGCCGTGCCGGATTCCCACAAGTTCGTGGCGACGGCGGCCGCCCATCACGGCCACGCCTTCGGATCGCTCGTCTTGATAGACCAGCGCGTCGAGGATGACGGCGCCATGGCCCAACTCACGCGCCTCACCCCCGAAGTGCCCTTTCCGGAAGCCGAGCGTCACATCAAACCCATTGCCGACTGCATGGTTTACGGCACGCCTTGGCCGCTCTCCGAAGACGACTACCTCTGTGTGTACGACCGCCATGCGAAGAACTGGGGCATCTACTGGATCGACCGTTTCGGAAACCGGGAGTTGCTGTACCGCGACCCTGAGATCGCGTGTCTGAGTCCCATCCCCCTCAGGCCGCGCCCTCGGCCGCCTATCATCCCAATTCAGACTCACCAGGTCGCCGAAGTGAATCCGGCCGATTCCACCGGCGTCGTGGCCGTCATGAACATCTACGACGGCGATTTCGAGTGGCCGGCCGACACGCGCATCGCGGCGCTGCGTGTCATTCAGGTCCTTCCGAAGACCACGCCACCGCCCAATGAACCACGGATCGGCGTCGCCGAGCAGACAAACGCCCGCGCCGTGCTTGGCACCGTTCCGGTCGAGTCCGACGGCAGCGCCCTCTTCGAGGTGCCGGCCGGCCGACAGATCTACTTCCAAGCCTTGGATGACCGCGGCATGGCCATCCAGTCCATGCGGTCCGGCACCTACGTGCATCCCGGCGAGCGGCTCACCTGCCTCGGATGTCACGAGCCCAAGCGCCTCGCCGTAGAAACCACCGAGGCCCGGGTACCCTTGGCTTTGAGGCGGTCGCCATCGCCCCTTGAGCCAGGGCCCGAGGGTTCCAGTCCCTTCAGCTACGTGCGGCTGGTTCAGCCCGTCCTCGATCGCCATTGCGTCGCGTGTCACGTCGAGAAACAAGCCGTTGATCTCCGCGGCAACATCGAAGGCGACTACGGCTGGAGCCGTTCCTACACCAACCTCGCCGAGGATTACGGTTTCTACTACCACGTACGCAATGGCTCGATGAATACCGGTATCCACGGCGGCGTTCGCTCCGTGGCCGGCCAATTCGGCGCCCGCGTCGCACCACTCCTCGAATACCTCGACCGCCGGCACTACGACGTCAATCTGGACGACGCCGATTTCCGGCGCGTGGCCCTGTGGCTGGACTGCAATTCCGAGTTCTTCGGTTCCTACGAGAACACCGAGGCGCAATCACGCGGCGAAGAAGTCATGCCGACGCTATTCTGAGATTGAACCCCATGCCTCCATTCGATACACTCCGAAGACCGAGGGAAACTCACCGTAATACGGAGCCCTGAGCCCATGGATGCCAAAGCAGTCATATTTACGGACCGGCTGAAGGTCGTTTTTCAAGACGTCACCGTGCCCGAACCTGGACCCAACGACGTGGTCGTCGATGCACGTTTCTCGTGGATCAGCAACGGTACCGAAGGTTCGTTCCTTCGGTGCGAGCGCGTCAACGGCGAAACGCCCTACCGGCCGGGTGACCCGTGGCCCTTTCCCATTGCCGCCGGCTACCAGAGCACCGGCATCGTCACGCACGTGGGACAAAATGTGACCGACGTGGCCGTCGGCGAGTGGGTCTTCGGCACGATCGGACGCATCGAGGGGATGTACGAGCCGGCCGGCGGGCACATTTCGCCCAAAGTCATGGATCGCTCGCAGGTCTGGCGATTGCCGGAGGGGATTTCCCCCGTGGCCGCGAGCGGACTGGTCCTTGCCCAAGTCGGCTACAACTGCGGCGCCCGACCCCCAGCAGGCATCGGCTCCGTGGCACTCGTCATCGGCGACGGCCTCGTGGGTCATTGGGCAGCGCAGACGCTCCATTGGCGCGGCGCTACCGTCATCCTCGCCGGACGCCACGAGGATCGGCTGGCACACTTCTCCGGCGGATTGCGAAAGCATCGACTCAACACAAGAGTCACCGATGTGCTTTCCGGGACAAAAGGGATAACACCATCCGGCGTGGACATTCTCGTGGACACCGTGGGCTCGATCGAGACGATCATGGCGTGTCACCCACTCATGAGACACAACGGCCACATTGTCTCGGCGGGTTTTCACGCAGGCAACTCCCACATGGATGTGCAGAAACTCCGGTTCGGCGAGTTGACACTCCATGCGCCCTCCGGCTGGGAACACAAGCGGATGTGCGAAACGTTGGCCCTCATTGCCGCTGGATACCTCGACACCGAGGGCCTTATCACCCACCGGTTTCCGGTGGAGCGCGCGGCGGACGCGTGGCAACTCATTCTCGAGAAAACGGAACCGGTGCTCGGTGTGGTGCTCGAGTGGCCCAACGAGTGCCACACCTAAGATCGAGGCGCGCCGTCGCGCGTCAAGGAGAAAAGGCATGAAGGCGCTTCAGATTCTGGCTCCCGGTACGTTCGAAGTGCACGACGTACCGACGCCCGAACCCGGCCCGGGCGAGGTCCTGATCAAGGTGCTCGCCGTAACCACCTGCCCCCACTGGGACATGCACATCCTCGGCGGTATCCCCATGTTTCCCGGCGTCGAGATCCGCTACCCCTATACGCTCGGCCAGCCGGGCCACGAGGCCTGCGGCGACGTAGCAGCGGTTGGCGCGGGCGTGCGTTCTGTCGCAGCGGGCGATCGCGTCTGCGTCTGGCGCGATCGAGGACACGATGTCCAGGGATGCTACGCGCAATACGTGGTGGTGGACGAGCCATCGGTGATACCCGTGCCCGATGCGTTGTCTCCCCAGGCCTGCGCCCCCCTCGAATTGGCCATGTGCGTGAGCGCCCACGTCATGTACGGCGAGCGCCTCGACGCCTTTGCAGGCCAGCGCGTGGGCGTATTCGGCCTGGGCCCGGCAGGTCTCGTGGCCGTTCAACTGGCCCGCGCGGCCGGAGCGAGTGAAGTCCTCGGGTTCGATCCGATTGCCCAGCGGCGCCAGCTAGCCCTCGCCCTCGGCGCCGACCGCGCCATCGAGCCCGATAGCGATGAGGCGTCCGACTTCCCGAAGCGCCTGAGGCCCGGAAGCATCGACACGGCCATCGATTGCGTCGGTATGCCGGCCGTGGTTCACCAAGCGATGACGCTCACGAATCACCTCGTCATCCTCTTCGCCGTCCAGCGCGACCCCTACGTGTTTCATCCGGAGTTCTGGGGAGGCCTTACCCTTGCCGGCACCCGACGTCACACCCGCGAGGCCGCCGAGTACGCCGCCGAACACCTACGCGACGGACGCTTGGACCTCGGCGCCATCGTGACGCACACCGTGCCCTTGGGCGAGTACGGAAAGGCCGTCAAGCTGCTCAAGGACCACAACGCCGTCAAGGTCGCTATCTTGCCCCAGGAATAGGACCGATCCGGCGGCTCACCTCGCTTCAAGTCGTGTCAGCCTCAGATCGTCGATGAATACACTGTCCCCGGGCTCGAAACCATCAACGATCAGTATGGGCAAGACTTTGGCCACGTCCTCATCGCCGACCTTGGCGGGCACGTCAGCCACGAAACCAAGCGCAACCCAGCGCCCCCGCGGAGGCGTCGTCCGCGGGAACGACTTGGGCAGGTTCATGTCGTTGGCGTTGCGCAGCGTCAACGAAAGCTCCACCGTACCCGTTTCGGACTTCGTGCGCTCCGGCACAAACACAAAGCATGAAAGCCCGTATCGCCCCGGCTCGATGGGAAGCACCTGCACGGGCCCGCCTCGCTTCATACCCTCGCAGAGAAGCGACCATTCACCGGTGTGGGCGAAGTTGCGGCTGCGCTTCATCTTGCCAACTCCCCACTTGACCCACCACTCCCATCCGGCGGCCTGTTCGCCGTCACCCTCCTCGAATGACCCATTCCTGTTGACCGGCTCTGCCTGCTCGTCGAGCAGGGCCAACATGCTGGAAGCTTGGTCCCGCGCGATGGGCGACTCGGACTCCGTCGCCAGTTCTCGAATCCGGGCACGCACCGCACCGTCGGCCTGCGCCGCCATGTCGAAGCACCGCCAGAGCGAACCGCCGCCCCACGACTCGCCGCTAAGCACATCGTTATTCGTGATCGGTATGGGGTGGATCAACAGCGGATCCTCGGGGAAAACGTCCAAAGCGAGATGGCGGCGTCTATCGGAGTAGACGATGGATTTCTGGATATCCCCAAGGACCTCGATCGCGCGCTCCGCTGAATCCAGAGGTCGGTCAGCCTCGCCAACCTGAGCCTGATAGGCATACGTCGTCGCCTCGTAGTACTCGAAGGCCCGGAGAAGGGTCGTGGCGCGAGCCTTCTGCTTTTCCGTCTCGGCCTTCTCGACGGCGCGCTCGAGCCACACGCGGCTCTGCTGAATCTCGACCGGATCGACATCCTTGAGGTAGCCGACACCGTAGAAACTCAAGTATTGCCCGCTCTTCGAGAACCAAGACGAATCGAGGATGCGGCGCGTCCAGAAGTCCTCCCAATGGGCGAAATACTGGGCGAGGAAGGGCGCCGCCTCCTTCCCGACGCAGCGTTCGTACCATTCATCGAGGAGGGCATCCACCTCCAGGTTCGGATTCCACTGGAGCTTGAGGGCCACATAGAGCTTGGGGCCTTCGCCCCAGTTCGGATAGGCCTCCGCGTAGAGCGCGCGGACGCCGTTGGCGTGGCCGAACCGGTAGTAGTCGGCCATGTGGTGAAACCAGACGCGCGGCAGGCAGTAAGGACTTCCGTAGATGTAGTCGTACCAGCCCAGAATGGAACTCTTGGTATGCCACGCCTTGGTCAGTTCCTCGCCCTCGCGACGGAGCTCCGGATCAATCCATTTCATCCGGTCGTAGGTCATGTACGGAATGAGCCGCGCGTGCACATCGACCTTCTTCGGCGGCGCGGCCACTTCGCTGTAGGCCAGACAGCCGAACCACTTGTCCGGGCGCTGCTCGAGAACGCCGTCGATCACCTGGTTGGCCCAGTCATAGTAAAGGTCCGAGTAGTCCGTCCGCATAAGGAAGTTGTGATCGCCGGAGATTCGCCCGAGGCACTGCTCGCACGCGCAAAACCCGCTGCTGTCATTCGTGCCCAGCGAGTACGAAGTCGCGTCGGGATGCTCGGCGAAATACGCGGTGATATTCTGGACGGCCTCGTCGACGATGCCCGGCGCCGTGAAACACGGCTGCCAGTGGTGCGTCTCATTCGTGGGCGGGAGGTAGCGCCTATCGCCTTGCAGCGGAAAGAACTCGGGGTGCGTCTTGGTATAGGTCTCGGGCGGGAACAGGTTGAGCAGGTTGTGGTGAAAGCTGATACGGCCGTGCATGCGATTCCGCCGCGCCCAAGTCGACTGAAGGGGACCGACAAGTCCGCTGAACAACCGTGAGAAGAAGGCCGGCTCCTGGCGCACCGGCTCGGCGGGCACGCTGATGGTCGTGGCTGCCGGCACATCCGTTCCGTCGGGCCCCGGTATCAACCAGCGCACGCCCACGTAGCGCTCGAGGAACTCGTACACGCCAAACTCGGTGCCGAACTCCGTCGGGCCGAGGATGCAGATGCTTCGTTCGTCGGGAAACGCGATCACGAATCCATCGTCGTCGAGACCTTCTACGTCGACACCGGTCGACCCACCAATGCATACCAGCGTCCCGGTGGCAGGCGCCTCATGGACAACCGGCAGTACCGCGCCTGTCGCCTCCTTGACACATTCGACGAGCGTTTGAGCGGCGTCTTTGAGCGCCTGCGAGGCATCCGGCGCCAGGACCACGCTCGCGACAGGCTGGCCATCGCGCACGATGTCAACAGCCTGGGCCGCACTGCCCAGTCCGAGGGCGGTCACGAGAATGAGAGCCTTGTTCATTGTTTGCTCCTCATTTCCACAATACGTCTGAAGGGTCGGCGCGTCTTGTGCCTACATTCTGGCGAGTCCGTCTCCCCAGCGCAAGATTGAGTGGGGCTTTTCGATATAGAAATGCGGTACGATAGACGCGGTGGCCAAACCGAGCGGGCGGAACGTGAGGAGACTCGATATGGACAGTCAAGTCGTGATCGTGACCGGTGGGGCACAAGGCATCGGCTACGGCATCGCCACGTGCTTCGCGCGAAAAGGCGCCGTCGTGGTGATTGCCGATGCCAACGGCGACAAGGCCGAAAGCGCGGCGCTGAACCTGTTGGATTGCGGTGCAACGGACGCGCTCGGCTTGGCGTGCGACATCACGCACCGCGATGACGTCGAGGCCATGGCCCAGTGCGTCGTTGACACTTTCGACGGCATCGACGTGCTCGTGAACAATGCGGGCATCTGCCCCTTTGTCGACGTGATGGATCTCACGCCCGAGATCTGGCAGAAAACACTCGATGTCAATCTCACCGGAGCATTTCACTGCACGCAAGTCGTCGCGCGCAAGATGATCGAGACCGGGCGCGGCAAACGAATCATCTTCATCACCTCCCTGGCCGAGAACGTAACGGGGCCCGCGCAGGTGGACTACGGCGCGTCCAAGGGCGGCCTGCGCATGACCATGGTCGGGTTCGCCACCGCCCTCGGCAAGTACGGCATCACGTGCAACGCCATCGCCCCGGGCATGATCCTCACGCCCATGACGGAATCGCACTGGATGAAGCCCGAGAACGCGGCGTTCATCAAAGAACGGGTGCCCGTGCGCCGCATCGGCACGCCAGAGGATATCGGCCACGCCTGTGTGTTCTTGGCATCATCGCCCGAAGCCGACTACGTGAACGGCGTAACCTTGCGCGTGGACGGCGGCCATCAGGCCGTTTGTTACTAGCCTGGAGACTGCATGAGATGATAGACATCGATCTGCGTGGAAAAGTGGCGGTGGTAACGGGCGGAACGGGCGAGTTGGGTCGCGTCATGGTGCGAACGCTCGGGCGGGCCGGTG
Organism: Candidatus Hydrogenedentota bacterium; assembly: GCA_036769985.1. GTDB lineage: Bacteria > Hydrogenedentota > Hydrogenedentia > Hydrogenedentales > SLHB01 > DAIPKA01. Next base: position 98,679 of record DAIPKA010000001.1, read on the forward strand.
CGGACGTGGTGGTCGGCTATCTCCAGAACCGCGCCAAGGGTGACGAACTCGTCGCCGATCTCGAAGGCATGGGTGTCCGAGGAATGGCCATCCAGGTCGATGTGACGGATCTCGATTCCGTCATGGCCCTACGTGACACCGCCCGCAAGCAGCTCGGCCCAGCCAACATCATTGTCAACAACGCCGTCATTCAGTACTCGTGGAAACACGTCCTGGATCAAGATGCCGAGGATTACGAGAGCCAGTTCCGCTCGTGTGTCCTGCACAACGTGTTCATGGCCAAGGCATTCGTACCGGACATGATCAAGAAGAAGTGGGGGAGAGTCATCGGCATCAACACCGAGTGCGCTATGCAGTACTGGGAGAACCAGTCGGCCTACGGCTCGGCCAAGCGAGGCATGGACGGGGTACTGCGCGTTCTCGCCCGCGAGATCGGTCCGCACAACATCACGGTCAACCAGGTAGCGCCCGGTTACACGTTGAGCGAGAACCGACACCCGTCGCTTTCGCTCAGCGAGCGGCAATACGTCAAGAACGTTCCCCTCAAACGCCGAGGCACCGACCAGGAGATCGCCAACGTGGTGGCCTTCCTGGCATCGGATCTCGCAAGTTTCATCACGGGCGCGTATATTCCCGTGTCGGGCGGCAATGTGATGCCCGCCATTTGATGGCAACATAAGGTCAAACAACATGAAGCGACGCGACTTTCTAAAGAACACGGTGGCCGGAGTCGGACTCACCGCCCTCAACTCGGCGCACCCCAAGACCGCGCTAGCCGGCCGGAGGACCGCAACCATGAAAGCTGGATTTGCCCGAGAATGCATCACACCGCCTTTGGGAACCACAATGATGGGCTTCGGCGGACGTGACATGGATCACGGCTGCGATGGCATTCACGACGATATTCACGCCCGAGCGATCTACGTCGAGCACCAGGGCGAGCCGGCGCTGATCATGGGCTTCGACCTGTGCTTTCTCGGCCGCGAGGAGGCCGACCGTTTCAAAGGCGCGATAGGCCGCGTCATGGACCTACTGCCGAGGCAAATCTTCCTCAACACGTCCCACAACCACGTCGGGCCGTCGGTCGGCACCTGGTACTCGGCCGGGTACGAGACTCCCGAACGCGACTACCTGAACCAACTCGAGCGCGCCACCGTCGCCGCCGCATGCCGCGCCCGCGACGAAGCTCGCGACGCAACGCTCTCCGCCGGTTGCACGCGGACGGCCTTGCCGGTCAACCGACGCCGACCCAACGAGGCCGGCCAGATCGAAAACCGGCCTTATCCCGACGGCAAGGTATACGACCGGTTGCCGCTGTGCCTGTTCGAGGACACGTCCGGCAAGCCGATTTGTCTGCTGTTTTCGATCTCGACGCATCCCTCCATGATGAGCGGATGGGAGATCTCCGCCGAGTATCCGGGCGCCGCCATGCGCTGTCTCGATGAGTACCTTGGAACACCCTGTAGCCTCTTCCTGCAAGGCGTCGGCGGCGACTCGAAGCCCCTCGTCATCGGACGTGGCGTCGACCGCTGGATCCCGGGCACATGGGAGCTCATGGACGAGGCCGGCGCCATGGTGGCCAACGAGGCCATCGAGGCGCTCAAGAAGGGCCTCGAACCTATCGAACCGCACGTACAGACGGCAAGCGTCGAGATGGCATGGGCGCTTGAACCGACTCCGCCCCGCGTCGAGTTTGAAGCCGTCGTCGAGAACACCGCGCCCGAGAGCCGCCCCCGGGATGTCCAATGCCTGTGGGCCCAGCATCAGCTTGAACTCCTTGACAAGGGTCTGACCTTGCCAACTGCTGTCACGCTGACCGCCCATGGAATCCGGCTCGGCGAAGGACTACGCCTCATCGGCATCGAGGGCGAGGCCGTCCACGAGTGGGGTTACTTCATCGAGGACTTCTACAGCGGCGGCACGACGTTCCCGCTGGGCTATACGGACGGCACCGGCCTGTACTTGCCCACCTCGCGCATGCTGCCCGAAGGCGGCTACGAAGTCGTGAGTTCCTGGGAATACGGCCTTCCTTCGCGCCTCGCCCCCGGCATGGAAGTGCAAGTCACCAACGCCTTGCGTCACCTCCGAAAGCGTGGCATCGCCTAGCGTCGAATCAGGTCGTGCTCGAGATAGCGCCGCGACTCGGCGTCAAGCAGGTAGCCGATATCGCCACGGAGACCCTCGATCGCCGTATCCACGATGGCGCGCGTCTTGGCGCAGAGGAGCCGCGCCTGCCCGACCCGTGCCTCGCGCAAGAGACCCCGCGACGCGAGGATCCCTTCCATCTGGCCAAGATCGTTCCGGTAGGGCGTGCGCCGCAGGAACTCGATGGATCGCGCCGCCACACATGACCCATCCATGCGGATCACCGTCGACCCCTGGAAGTGGCGATAGTAGCGGTAGGGAACCTGCTCGAGTTCTTCGGCCATGTGCAGCGCCGTACACGACTCAAAACCGCAGCCCAGGAACACGTACCGAAAATCGAGTTCGTACAGCGTGTACATACTGCTGCCCTGCGCGAAGGGGCGAACGCCTTCGCCCATGACCCTCGACGCCAGCGGGCCGAGAGCCGCGATCGAGTGGCACACGTGCTCGCTGCGCAACGCGCCGGAACGGCGCCGAAGCGCCTCAGGCACCCGACCGAGCTCCGTGGGCGTGTGCCGCACGTCGAAGGTCACAACGACGCGATCATGGAATGCGTCCCACGTGAAGGTTGGCACGGCAACCGTGCCCTTCGCGCCGACGGCCTGTAGCATCCCATCAACAACCGCCTCGGCACCACCACAGACGTAACCGAAGCTGCTCAAAGACGAATGAGCGAACAGCCCGTCGCCGGGCCGTATACCGAGTCGCTCGAGGCCTCCCGCTATATCGGCCGCCGTCACCTTCGGCTTCTCTGCTGGAGTGTGTAATGATTCAGTCATGGCATCCGCCGCCTATTCCGCGAACTCGCGCGCAAACCGATAGGCCGCGTCCCAAGGGATGTCCGGCAGCGGGACGACCAGATCATGGTTCCCGTCCGAGGCAATCACCTGGCTATCGACGACAGTCCCGGACACGGTGTCCCACCGGTCGACGCGCCACCGGCCTTCGCCCCAATCGTGGAGCACCAACGCCGCGCCGCAGACAGGCTGTTTCTCGAAACCATCTCGCGTGGCATTCGACCACGTGTAGACGCGGTTCTGGATCCAGACCAGGCCTTCGGCGTCGCCTTGAACGCCCGAGACTCGTAGCGGCGGTTCCGGCTTGAGCCACGGAACGCGGTATCGGAGGAAGAACCAGTCATTCCCTGTGTTCTCGACGAGGATCGTGTGGCGGCCCTCGCCCATCTCGACGGAGTACAGGCCGTCATGCTCGTTGAGCGTCTTGGTAGACTCCATGCCGTCGACGTCCACGAGGTCCTTGGTCAGCACCGCCTCGCCATCCACACTAATGCGTAGAGCAGCGCCCCCGTGGCCCGATACGCCGTTAACCTCGACACCGAAGCTCGTAGCTTCGGGCGCGTCGACCTCGAAGGTCACCGGATTGTGCAGGTCAGGATGGTTCCGTACCCCGTGGCTGATCCGTGACAACGGCCCCTCCGACGTCAACGTCCCGTCCGGAGCAATGACCACCGTCATCGGCACATTCGACGGCGCAGGCTGCCACGCAACCACTTCAGGATTGAGCCAGGCGTCTTCCGGCGTGCGCGGCCAGGATCCCGCCGCAAAATGGATCTCTGCGTTGACCGCGCGGGCCTTCTGCGCGACAAGATCGAAGTCGTGTATCCATCGCGCGAACGCGGCGAACACCGGATACAGCTTGCACGGCTCGACGTACGAATCCCACCACCAGGTCATCGGCGTACCGGCATCGAGGCGGCCGACGCTACTGTACAGCCCGTTATGTACGTGAATGCCCTTCGGATCCACCTTGGGCGTCTCGCCACCGCCGGTAATGCCGAACTCACCATGGAAATGGGGCCTATCGGCGGCGGCGGCCTTGGTTTCGCGATCATTGGCGAAGACGAGCGCAATATCGCGCGCGCCGTAGTGATGCGTTTGGACGAAGTCCAGTTCCGGCAACGCGTCGACGTCCGGATCGCCTTTGGGCGAGGCGTGGCTTGTGCCGATGAGGTGCTTCCAGGGATCCAGATCGCGCAGATAGCACGCCATATCGCGATGCCACGCGGTTACGGCGGCGCTATCGTAGTGGTCGACAATGTCGACCTCGTTCCAGAATTCCCAGGCGAACACGCTCGCGCTGTAGCCGTAACGCGCCACGAGATAGCGCAGGCGGTCGCAATAGGCCCGGCGCATGGTCTCGTCCGTGAAATAGGCCTCGGGCGTGTCAAGCGGCCCGCCGTTCACCCGCGCATAGACCGAGTCTTCCCACAAGCCGTACTGGCCCTTCTTCGACCGAAGGATGTTGAAGCTGTCGATGCACAACATGGCGCGCAGGCCGAGCCGCTCGCACATCTCGAGCACATAGTCCAAACGCCAGGCATTGGCCAAATCGATCGCGTCATAGCCGGAACTCGGCGTGTTCATGCCGAAGGTCATCCAGTGCGGACTCAACCACAAGCGGACGAAGTTGCAGCCGGCCTCGGCGTAGTGGGGCAACCACGTATCGTAACTGAACGTCCCGGCCTGATTGCCCCAACACACGTTCGCGCCGACGAGGAAGAGCGTCTCGCCGCGATCCGTCACGAAGTAGCGATGGTCCGTGGCGCAGCGGCGAACCATGCCCGCGACATCGGCGGCAGTCGCCGTGATCTCAACGGCACTCGAGGTGCTTGTGCCCGAGGCATCGGCAACCTCGACGGTAACCGTGTGGCGACCGGTTTTGGCGAAGGATAAGCGCACCTGCCATTCGGGATCGCCCATGACCTCGACGCGCTCGTGGCCATCCACCAGCGCTCGCTCGCACGCCCGGTACACGAATCCCGGCACGCGCCACGCCTCGCCGCCTTCCGGCGTGACCACGGCCTCGACGCGCACCTCGCGGCTGTCGAAGGGATTGGCGTACGTCGTATCGAGCGCTACGCGCAGCGTGACGCGTTCGAACACCGGCGCCTCGCAGCGGTCGGCCGTCACCTGAAGGGCGGCGGCCTGCGCGGATATCAGCAGGAGTGCGGCGAAGCTCATCACTGGAAATCCTATGCAAGCGCTACGCGGTAGCGATAGTGATCGGCCCATTTCCACTGTTTGGCATCGCGCTCGCCGAACCGCGTGGCGAACACGACCACGTCGCCCGTTTCACGATCCTGGTAGTAGCGGAAGTTCGAGATCTGCGTGTTCGGCGAGTCGTCCGCGTCGCGTTCATCAATCACGGTGATCGTGTCGCGCTTGATCGCGAAGGGCTTTTCACACATCTCGGCGATGTAGAGCGGACTCCGAGGCCAGTTGCCGTCGGCATGTGTGCCCGGCGGACACAGATTGCCGATGAAATGGACCTTCCCGGTCTTGGCGGAACGGAAACATGCGCATCCGGTTGCAGATGACTCAATGGGCTCGCCGTCATCGCCGCAGAGCGGTTCCGGAGCGCTCCACGTCTCGCCGCTGTCCTCGGAGAAACTCAGCCACTTGTACCCGGGCACGTCGGCCATGCCGGCATTGCTGCCTCGGCACAGGAGGGCGATGCGTCCATCCGCAAGCTCGACCGGCGTCGATTCGCTGAAGCCTCTCGAACTGCGCGCTACATCCGAGCGCAGCGGCTCGCCGGGGCGCCAGGCGATAGTGCCATCCTCTCGGTACTCGCCGATGACCATGCGCACCTGATAGACCACCTGGTCCGATTTCGGATGGTGTCGGACCGCACCCGTCTCGTCGGATTCCGGATGGAACGCCGGAATCAGGATGCGGCCCTTCCGCGTCTTGATGGGAAAACAGAAGCTCATCGCCAAGCCCTGAGGCAGATCGAAGTCCGTCGTGAACGGTTTCGGCTCCTCCTTGCCGGGCCGGTACGCGGCCATCTCGAGTTTCCGCGGCATATCTACGTCCAGATGATCCTTGGGATATAGGAACTTGCTAACCGCCGTGACCAGGATACCGGTATCCGCGTCGAAAAACGCCCCATTTTCGCAATACCGCATCCGGCCACCTTCGACCTCGACGCTCTTGAGGGCAAGTACCGGTTCGCTCCACGTCTTGCCGTTATCCTCGCTGATTTGATCGTGGAAGTTATCGTAGGTGTCCGACTTGTCGACCCAGCCGAAACGCATGAGGAGCCTCGGTTTAGCCGCGTCAATGTACGTAACAAAACCGGGAAAGACGCCCGTGTCATCCTTCGTGGGAATGAAGACTTCCTTGCTCAGTACCTTCATGCCGCCCTTTCCCTCAGCCGTCTCAGCCACTCCCGATACCAAACCAGCGGCCGTCGCCCCCACAAGAGCCACCCGGCCCATGAACTCCCTGCGTGTTACGCGAATCCTCTGCACGATGCCTCCAATCTACTTACGTCGCGGTTCCCGCATCATACCACGCCGCCCGCGGGGCGGCGCACCGCAGCGGGCCTACGGACCGAGCGAGAGCCGTGCATTCCTTGAACGTACGGCCGAATCCCCCTAGAATCTTTCCCGAGGTGACTATGGACACACTCGCACAGATTAAGCGCCTAGTCATAGCACGCAACGTGCTCTTCACTCGGAAGGCTGAGGGTGAGATGGCGGCTGAAGCGCTGACGCCTGAGCTTGTGTACGAATCCATTCTGAATGCGCCATCCATCTTCAAAACGCTGCGCTCCCGAAATCCACAGACCAAAGGGACCGAGAAGCTTTATGTGATCAAGGGCTTGACCTTTGACGGCATCGCCATCTATACCAAAGGAAAGGTCCTGAGAAAGGCAGGTGTAGATATCTTCTATGTTCTCATCTCATCAAAGAGAAGCACCGACGTCTGAGCCGCTGCCGTGCCCGGAATGCGGTGCTCTGGCGATGATCCGGACCGTCGAGGACTGTCGAATGGAGGACGGTCTACTTGTTGAGCAGCTTGCCCACCTCAAGTGCCGTGCCTGCAAAGCGCAGTTCTTTGATGATGAGGCCATGCGTCGGATCCAAGCCGAACGCAACAAACAACAGGTCACCGGAAGCGTTTGACCATTCTGGTCCTCGTACCACTCGCAAGGCACCGAGGGAAGATACAAGATGAGAGCGTCCGCGATTCCCCCCATGTCCGGGCCAGCCCGGAATGTGCTCTTAGCTCTGCTCCTATCCGTTACGTTGGCCGTCTTTGCCGAGTCGGGGCCGCGCGACCTGGTGATCCTGCATATCAACGACACGCACGGCTATCTCTTCGCGCCCCCAGCCGATGAGGATGACTCGTCGGGAGACAAGGACAAGGCCGTGCCGTCCGATGAAGGTGGCGCGGCCCGATTGGCTACCTTGGTGCGGCGTATCCGCGAGGAGAATCCGGACAAGGTCCTGTTCGTGCACGCGGGCGACGACTTGTCAAGCGACGAGCCGATCACGATTTACCATGGTGGCGAGGCCACGGTGCAGGTCATGAACGCCCTCGGTCTAGACGCCATGACGCCCGGCAACGGTGAGTTCTACGGCGGGTTGGACCGCGTACTGCCTCTGCGGGCCAAGGCCCAGTATGTGATGTTGGCCGCGAATCTCGCCTACCGGGAAAGCGGAGGCGAGGTGTTCCAGCCGTGGACCGTCCGCGAGGTCAACGGCGTGCGCATCGGCATTCTGGGCCTCGGGTTCATCCGCACCGAACACCCGGCGTCGCAGCCCCTGTCGCTTGGGGATCCCGTCGACACCGCGAAAGCCTATATCCCTCTTCTTCGCTCCAAAGCCGACCTGGTGCTCTTATTGACGCACGTCGGTGAGGGGGAAGACATGCGCATCGCCGCCGAGGTGCCCGGGGTCGACATCATTATCGGCGGGCACACGCACACCTGCATGGATCCGCCAAGACGCGTAAAGGGGCCGGACGGACGCGAGGTGGTGGTCGCTCAAGCCGGCGAGTTCTACCGGTTTCTGGGCCGCCTCGACGTCGCTGTGGCGACGGGGCAGGACGATGCGAGCCGCGCGGAGGTCCAAGGCAGACTCATTCCTGTGGACCGTTCGGTTCCCGAAGACGCGGAGACCTCGGCGTTGCTCCAGGGCTACTTGGGCCCGCTCGAGGAAGTTATCTGCGTTGCGGATGAGGACATCAACTATGCCCGAGCCGGCGATTCGCCCATCGCCCAATGGGCGGGCGCCGCGATACAGAGGGTCGCCGCAACCGATGTAGTCCTCCTCAGTAGGAGCGACGTGTGCAACGGCTTGACGGCCGGCCCCGTGACGCTCGCGGACCTCGTCCGGCTCAATCCGTGGCGCAACCGAATTGTGATCGCAGAGCTCACGGCCGCGGAGATAGAAGGGCTCCTGGCGAGCGGAAAGCTGATGGGCGTGGGTTGCCGTCTCGACAAGGAGGGCGGGAAGAGCGCGGGCCTGAGTATTGGGAATGAAAAGTGCGGCCCAGACCAAAGACTCCGCGTCGCCGTGACCGATTACCTCCACGCTACCACACCGGAACTCAAGGATGCGCCTGCGACCGTCTCCGACCTTCGAGTCGACCTCATCCTGCAAGAGCACGCGAAACAGACGAAGCACCTCAGCGCCCCCAAACCGTAACTGGACCTTGCCAAAGGCCGCTTGACGGCATCGGCACCGTCCGCCCGGCATAGCGCTATTTCGCAATCTGATCTTAGCTGTGCCCACGCTGTCGCCACGCTGGGGTCAATGGCGTCAATGAGGTCAATACGGTCCACAGTCTAACCGGCTCAGCTACGAGCGAGGTTTTGGCATCATGATGCGTGCGCATCTTGACATCACGTCGGGAATGTGGGACAATCCCTGCAAATGAGGACGACATTAACCATAGATGATGACATCCTTGCCGCCGCCAAGAGCCTGTCTCGCGCAAGGTCGGTGTCGGTGGGCCGCGTGATCTCGGATTTGGCGAGACGAGGTCTGAGTGCGTCCTCGCGCATTGACAAGGAGACCAGAGGAGCATTCCCCGTGTTTCGCGTCCAGCCTGGCGCGCATCCCATAACGCTCGACGACGTCAGGAAGTGGGAAGACGAGACATGAGCGTCGGACTGCTCGACGTGAACGTCCTAATAGCGTTGGCCTGGCCGTCTCATGTGCACCATCGTGAGGCCCACGCGTGGTTCGCGGCAAACCGCGCGGCCGGATGGGCAACGTGTCCGTTGACGCAATCCGCTTTTGTCCGCGTTTCCTCCAATCCGAGGATTATTCCCGAGGCCGTAACGCCCCTCGAAGCCCTTGCACTGCTGCACGAAGTCGTGAGGCTCGATCATCACGTGTTCTGGCCGGACGATATGCCCTTCGACCGCGAATCGCTTCGAACCGAGCTGCTCGTCAGTCACCGCCAGGTAAACGATGCATATCTTCTCGGACTAGCCATCCGGAACAACGGCAAGCTGGTCACCTTCGACCGAGGCATTGCAGCCCTCCTCCCGCCCGAAAGCGCGAATCGAGGTGCGCTCGAGATCCTGGCCAGCGGCGACTAACTCTACCGCCACTACCCTCCGCCATCCAAACACGCAAACCTGTGGTAGAATCTTGGTGGACGGCTCAAGGATGAGATCGTCTGAAAGGCGGTGCACGATGACGCCTAAACGTCTGATAATCGTTGCGCCTCGGGGATTCGGTCGGTGGGGTAGATTCCTTTTCCTGGTCCCGGCGATCTGTGCCCTGGGAACCTCGGTTCCCGTTCGGGCCGAGGAGGCGGCCACGTCGCCGGTGGAGGCGAACCTGCGGTACACCGAGGAACCCATCCTGCCGAGTCAGGACTTGCCATCCGCCTTCGACGAGGCGGTGCAGTACGAATTCGGCAAGGAATTCGACCGGCTGAACCGCAAAGCCATGAACGCCCTATCCTTCTGGGGCGAGTACTCGACACCCATGCGGCAGTGGGATCTTCATGCTCCGGACGAGCTGTATCCGGAGCGCTACGAGGATTTCGAAGACTGGGTGATGGACAACATGCTGGACAGCCTTCTTCACGCCCTCGAACAGCAACCTTTCGTGAAGGAAATGGAGGATGCGGTCGTTTCACTCGCCAATCCCGGTGTGACGTCGGCCAACCGGCCGCCCGACAAGGCCAACTTCAGCGCGCTCGAACGGGCCGATGAGAAGCTTGCGCGCGACCAGGCGCAGACGCTCGAGGTCGTGCGGGCCGAAGGCGTCGCCGACCGTGTGTTCGGGCCGAATCACAATCTCGTTTCGCGCGTGCGGTGGCTGGACATCGACGACGGCATTCAGGACATCGTGCGGTGGGAAACGCGGATCCGCGATATCGAGCTCTTCGGCAGCAAGCGCTTGAAGATCGATGAGATTCGCGCGGACGTGACCTATGACGAGGCCCAGATACGAATATCCAAGGCCCGGCCATTCAACATCCCCGTCCTGGCGCTGGCCAAGATCGAGGCCAATGACGACGGTCTTGAGTGGGGCCTTGGATTCACGGCCGAGCAACGCCATTCCTCTGAGACTCTCGCCAAATACCAGGACGCGCGACTCGGCTTCCGACCAAGGCCGCCCGTGACCTGGAGACTGGACTGTGGCATCTTCGGACGCGACGGAGAAACCGGGGTCGGGCTCGTCGTCCGAGGATTCATCTGAAAGGAGGACTACGAACGTTACCCAGCGGTAGCTGAGGCAGGACCGCAAGAGGCGGAGACGGATCCGCTTCTAGGATTCGGGGCGGGGCGCGGTATGGTAGAATTAGCAGGCGCACCGATAGTGTGCACAGACCGCAGGAAAGGGGATAGCCAATGAAAAACACCGGCAACGACCTCGGCACGCTGTATGAGGGAGCGCCATTCTCGCTCCAGTTTCGCCCGGTACACGGCCACGCAAAGGACATCTGGACGATCCACTTCGAATCCGACATGTTGACGCTCATGGGCGCCGGTCATGAGGCCGTATTGAAGCTGCACCGCGATGAGGCCGCCCGCTACATGCGGTTCACGTACGACCTCGTTCGCGGCCGCACGTACACCTTCGTGATCATCGAGGGCGTCAAGTCCTACACGTTCCAGTGCAACAAGCAACAACTGGCCTCCATGCTCGCCTGGCTGCCTCACAAGGAACCTGCCCAGGATGCGCGCGAGATTCGTCGGTCCGGCTGTGGCGTCATGCTGTTCGGCGCGCTGCACTTCGTCCTCCTCAGTGGCATCCATTGGTTTCTCGGAGCCGGCCTGCTCGTGCTGGGCCTTCTGGGCCTCGCGGCCCCCAGGCGCGCCCTCTACGCCGTGAACGGCCTCGGGATGATCCTCGTCGGCCTCTGCGACCTTTACCCATGGCGGCTCTCGCAAGACAACCTCGTCGGCGTATTGGTCGGGAGCTTGCTGATCATGTGGGGCGTTCAGCAGATTGCCATGCTGGGACCGAACCACCAGCTCCGCGTGGCCCGTTCGATTCGAGACCATCGCGCCTCATTCTTGCCGAAATCATCGAGAATCTGCCAGACCGTCGGGTGGTGCAACCTAGCCGCAGGCATCCTCTTCGGCCTGTACGCCATCGCCCTGGCTGTCTCCTCAGCCAACCGCGCCCCGACGCGGTTTCGGCTCGGCGGCATTTATGGCGTGCTGCCGGACGTCGCCGTATACGGAGGGTTCGCCCTCCTGTTCCTGGTAGCCGCGTTCCTCCTCGTTATTCGAAGACAGGTCCTGTATTTCGAGGCCAAGACCTCAGCGCAAATGCTCGTCGCTGTGCTCGCTTTCACCGTGTGCGGCATTGCCTTAGCGATCCGCGCCGACGCGGGCGGCCCAATCCTGGGCGGCGTCTTTGACCCCGTGCGCCGCGTGTGGACCAGTCCCTACGTCTGGGGTATCATGACCGTCATCGTGGTTGCGTTCAACCGCTGGTACGTGCACGAGGTCGACCACGAACTCGAAGAAAAACGCAGCGAAGGCTAGGTAGAGGAGGGGACCGAAACGCATGGAACTCGTTGACCGAGGACTGGTCTTCGATGCCTCGACGGCATCCCCGAATCGAAAGGGCTCGGCGTTCACCTCGCTCGCCCGACTCTTCGATGGCAGCATCCTCTGCACGTTCAAGTCCGGGCCCCAGAAGCTCTCGCCCACGGACACCATCGTGGCCATGCAAAGCACAGACGAAGGCCGAACGTGGACGCAACTCTTCGAGGGATTCCCTCCAGTCTTTGAGGGAGTGCCGGGCTCGTTCACCAGCGGCTACCCCTTCGAGATCGCCCCAGGAAGGCTACGGATGGCCTTGGTGTGGGTCGACAGGAGCCACCCCGATCGACCACTGGCCAACCCGGACACCACCGGCCTCCTGCCCATGAAATGCCTGCTCAGCGAATCCGAGGACGCCGGCGCGACGTGGGGCCCCCTGCGGGAAGTCATCTTGAGTCCCCATACCGGAAACGCGCTCACCGGCGAGATCCTCCGCCTTGATGACGGTACACTGGCCCTGCCCTACGAAAGCTGGAAAGAGTGGGACGACATCGCCGGCGTGCAGTCCGGCAACCTGCGATTCTCCCGCGACAACGGCCGGACCTGGAATGAGTGGGAGACCATCGCGTCGCATCCGAACCAGGACCTCTATTACTGGGACAACCGTGTTGCAAAACATCCTGAATCCGGCCGTCTCGTGGCGCTCTTCTGGACACACGATCCCCATGCGGGGCTGGATAGGGATATCCACATCGCGTGGTCCGATCCTGACGGCCGAAACTGGTCCCTGCCGGCCCCGACAGGCATCGCCGGGCAAATCGCTGCGCCCCTGCCCATGGGCGGAGACGATCTGCTGTGCCTCTACGTCCACCGACACGACCCGCCATCGATCCGAGCCGTCCTCAGCCACAACCTAGGCCGGACATGGGACATCAATGGCGAGCTAACCGTGTACCAGAGCGGAGCCGGTGTCGAAGCCGGCACTACGGGACCACGCCATGACGCCGACTACTGGAACGACATGTACCGGTGGACTTTCGGCCATGCCAAAGGACTTGTCCTGAAGGACGGTTCCGTTCTCTGCGCATTCTACGGAGGCGCGCCCGATGCACTCAGCATCCACTGGGCACGTCTCCGTGTCTGACCGTTCCTACTACGCGCGGCGCGCGCGGCGGCGCACCCCAATCGCAAACGCCAGCGTCAGGACCAACGCCGTCGGCCACCAATCGAGCGGCAAGCCGGACTCGACCGTGAACGACTCGCTCGGACCCACCGAAGGTGCTTGATTGCCCGCGAGATCACGCGCCGTGTCGTCGGCAACCGAGATGGCCAGCGAACCATTGCCGCTGATGCCCGAAATCGTCACCGTGCGCTTCGCCGTGCCACTCCCGCTGACGCCCACGCTGCCGCGGGCAGTCCCGTGCTTGACAAGCTGGACATCATCCGCATCGAGCGTTACCGAGGCGGCGTCTGTGTACGTAACGTCATACGTGACGGGCCCGCTTGATGTCGTTTCTTTGGACGGCTCGCCGATGCTGACGCCGGGGGCTGTCCTATCCACGTGGAAAACGGCGGGGCCGGTGTAGTCTCCGTTGCCGGCGCCCGGACCGCCCAACGGATTGCCCGCCTTATCGGAAACCGTATCATTGTCCACCACCTTCAGACCGAGCGTGCCATCGCCTATGCCCGTGCTCACGGTCACGGTGTACGTGGCTCCGCTGCCGCTCGTCGCCACAACCGCCGCGCCGGAAACCGCCTTGTCCGACGTAACAACGGCGAAGTCTTCAAACGGGCCATCCAAGTCTACGCCGGTCACCGCTTCATCGAAAGTAACGGTGAATTGCACCGAAGCCGCATTGGTGTATGGGTCGCCGGCGAGGGCTATCGACTGCACGGCCGGGCCCTGCGTGTCGACCGACACCGTTCCGGTGCTTGTGGTGAACCGGCCCGAGTTGTCGAAGCAACGAACCGAGCATAGGTACTCCCCATCGGCATACGGCCCGTTGGTGAACACCCGAGACTCGGCCAGACCCACGTCCGTATACACCTCGTAGGCCTCGGGACTCGACGAGGTGCCCAGCGCCACGTCGTAGCGCTGGATGCCGCTGCCCAAATCCTCGAAACCGGACCACGAGAAGGCCAACTGCGTACTGTCCACCGTATAGGCGCCGGCATCCGAGGTCACCGTGCCAGCCGTCGGCGCCGTTGCGTCGAAGATCCGACTGATCGTATTGGACGCGGCCGTGCTCGCGTTTCCGGCAAGGTCCTCGATGTTCCCCGCCGCAATCACACACGAGAACTCGTTCTCGTCGAGCGGTGCCAACGCGAACTGATACTGCGCCGTCGGAACAGGCCCTACCGGTGTCATGTTCATGACGGTCGCATTGGTCGGCGTGACCGTTCCGTTGCTCAAGTCCTGACACGGCTCGTCCAACGCGACTTCCACCGTGATCGGGCCGTTGACATAGGCGCCCGCAGCGCTGCTCAAGGTTGCCGTGGGCGGCGTCACATCGAAGGTCCTCGCGAGGGGCGCCGAGGCCAACGCGTTGGTGTTCCCCACCAGGTCGGAGAAGCTCCCGGCCTCCACCACGCACGAGAACACACCTTCGGCCACGGGCGTCATGACGAAGCTATACGTCATGTCCGAGCCGGCAAACCCATCCAGGTTCGCGTTGGTCGGCGTCACATCCTCGAGACCAAACGTGCTACTCGACTCGCTAAGCGCCACATCGACGGTGACCGCGCCGTTCGTCGGATCGGGATCCGCGCTGGACAATGTCGCGCTCGGCCCCGTCCCATCGTACGTGCGCGATACGGTATTCGACTCGAGCGCGTTGGTATTGCCGGCGAGATCCATAAACGTGCCGATGCCAATCGCGCATGAGAACAGACCGTCACCGATCGGACTCAGCACGAAACGGTATGTGTCGTCGCTACCCGTGAAATCGCCCACCGCCGCATTCGTCACAACAACGTCCTCGGCCTCAAGGTCATCCGAGGCCTCACTCAAGGCCACGTCGACCGTAATGGCGGCATTGGTCGGATCCGGCGCCGAGGAACTCAGCGCCGCCGTTGGCGCCTCGCCGATTCCGACGAACCCGGCGCTGTCGTGCGCCGGATCGACGTGAAGCGGGACGAGGTCCGTCGGCCCGCCACTACCCGTCTCAACGTAGACCATGTAGTCCGCGTCATCGGTCATCTCGTTGACCGTCACGGACACGCTCCGGCTGTCCAGCCGCGTCACGTCGGACGCCGTCAGGAGCCCTGCGCCGCCCGAGAACGTGTAATTCGCGGCATCCACCAGGGCCGCGTCATCCCTCATGTCCTCGTTGAACACGACCTGCACCGTCGTCGCATCCGTGGCCGCCGCAGAGAACACCTCGGGCGGCGTAGCCGGTTCGAACCGCCACAAGTCGTTCAGGCGACCCAACGCCGAGGCACCGTACCCGTCACCGCCAAAAACGTACAGGCAGTCTGATGCATCGGCCCAAGCGATCGTGGCCCGCCGCGCGCCCGGTGTGTTGTTGGCGGGATCCGGATCGCTGTACACCCCAAAATCATTGTGACCGGTCCCGCCCTTAAGCCATGTCCAGTTGTTGCTGGCCGGGTCGTAACGCCAAAGGTCGTTCAGATAGCCAACCACGGCGGCCCCGTCTAGGCCATCACCGCCCAGGAGATAAGACTCTCCTGAGGCGCCCGTGCACGAAACCGCAAGGTATCGCGCGCCCGGCGTGTTGTTGGCGGGATCGGGGTCGTTGTAGACGCCCGCCGCATTGACCGTTTTACCTCCCTTGATCCATGACCACAGGCCGGATGTCGGGTCATACCGCCACAGGTCATTCGTGCGGCCGAGGGTTCCCACACTATCCAGGCCATCGCCGCCAAAGAGATAGAGGCGCCCCGAGGCATCGGTGAAGCCCGCGCCCGCCTGACGCGCGCCCGGCGTGTTGAGTGAAGGATCGGGATCCGTGTACACGCCGATTGGGTTCCGTGCGCTACTGCCCTCGATCCAGGTCCACAGGTCGGTCATGGGATCATAGCGCCAGAGGTCGTTCAAGCGCCCCGTCGCTCCCGTGCCATCCAGACCGTTGCCCCCGAAAAGATACAATTCTCCGAGAGCGCCGACCCATGATACGGCCACATACCTCGCGCCCGGCGTGTTGTTGGCCGGGTTCGGGTCGCTGTAGACACCGGCTTGGTTCGCCGCGTTGCTTCCCTTCATCCACACCCAATTGCCGGAACTCGCGTCAAAGCGCCAAAGGTCGTTGAGAAAACCGGATGCCGCCGACCCGCCAAACAGGTAAAGATCGCCGGTCGGCGCCGTCCACGACGCCGCGTAGCGTCGTGCCCCGGGCGTATTGGATGCGTCAGCCACCCCACGCACTCCGTAGAAGCCTGCTTGGTCGATCGCGCTGCTGCCCTTAGACCAAGTCCAGGTTGAGGCCGCTGGATCGTAGCGCCACAGGTCATTCAGTCTCCCCAGGGCGGACGTGACGCCGTAGCCGTGCCCGCCAAAGAGATACAGATCGCCCGACGCAGTGATCCAGGCCGACGCCCCGTTCCTGGCGCCCGGCGTATTGTTGGCTGGATCAGGATCGGCGTACACACCCAACTGGTTGGTGAGTTGGCTTCCCTCGATCCAGCCCCATTCCTCGTCCCCGGCGGAGGCATCCGCGGCCACCAGAACGCCCACGACAACGGCCACCGCAGCCAACAGCGGCCATGTCGACTCTCCACGCACTCTGCTTCCCATCATGATACCGTGCTCCCAGTGTTTGTTGCTGCAGCCTAAAGGCTCGGACGCTGTTAGAAGAAAAGGGATCAACCCCGGATACGAGAAGGAAGGAATCAGGTCTTGTTTTGTGCGCGACACTCATCTCGTGTACCAACCGCCAGTGCCTCCTTAGGGACGGATGAACGCCACATCCTCACGCACGAAGCCCCACCGCGTCCAACCGATCGACGGGCCACTAGGCCATCCACCCGCCTCGAACCGACTGGGCTTCCTGGAATCGACTTCTCCCGCCCCAAGTCATCCAGATTCCATTCTCATTATACCCGGTTTCGCCCATGGCGTATACGCCTTCCGCGCCGACACCATCCCGCACCGCCCCCCCGTCTCAACGATCCCCTTGCCATACCGGCCATTGTGCGCTACTCTGTGAGGGAGGAGGACGGAAACCGGCCCATGCGCATCTTCAACGCCCACGTTGTCACGCCCGAGCGCATTCTGCCCCACGGCGGCGTAGAATGCCTGAATGGCCGTGTGATGCATGTCTTCGAGCGGTGCGACTCGGGCGACGTCGACCTGGAGTCGTGCTATCTCCTGCCGGGACTCATCGACCTCCACACCCATCCGCCCATGGCCGACGGACTCGACCAAGCCCGCCTGGCGGGCCTCTGTCACCGCCTGCGCGGCCTCGGCACGGCCGGTTTCCTCTTCGCCACGGGCAATATCGCCGTCGGCGAGCAGGTCGAGACGCTCGAAGCATTGCGGACGAACCTCGACGCCCTCGGTGCCGGGCAAGGATGTCTAGGCATTCATCTTGAGGGCCCCTACGTGGCGCCGGAAATGCGCGGCGGATTCCTCCCCGAGGCCATCACCACGCCCGAAGACTTCCCCGTGGAACAACTGCTCGACGCAGCTGGGCCATGGGCCAAGTACATCAACATCTCGCCCGAGTTGCCCGGCGCCATCGACGCCATCCGCGCGTGCCGGCGCCGAGGCCTGGCCGTGTCCATCGGCCATTCCGGCGCGGACCGCGATGCCCTGTTCGCCGCACAGGAGGCCGGCGCCCAGACCATCTGCCACCTCTTCAACACGGGCGCCATCATGCGCTTCAAAGAGCCCGGGGTCCTGGACGTTACGCTCGACTTGCTCGGACTGGCGTCAAGGAGTATCGTGTGTGAGATCATCTGCGACGGCATACACGTCGACCCGATGCTTGTCGGCCTGGTGTATCGCGCCAAAGGCCCCGACGGTATCGCCCTCATCACCGACTCGCTCATGGGTGGTGCTTCAGCCAACGAAGGACAGGTAGTTGAGTCCCCGATGACGCAGTACACCGTGGTAGATGGCGCCGCACGGAATCCGGAAGGAGGCCTGTGCGGCAGTACGCTAACCATGGCCGGGGCGGTGGCCCGTTTCGCGCAGTTTGCACCATGCAGCCTCGTCGAGGCCGCGCGGGCCGGCGCCATGACCCCGGCTCGGCTTCTGGGAATGGACCGAGACTTCGGCTCGATTGCGGCCGGGCGAAGAGCCCTCTTCTGTGTATTGGATCAAGCGCTTGAGCCCCGCCAACACCTAGCGCGAAGGCTCAACGAATACGATGAATCGGAGTGAGCAAGAATATGAGACGCTGCAGGACTTGTGACAAGGGCATGCCAAAAGGCAAAAGCGAATACCGCATCGAGATCAAGCGCCGCGAGGATTTGACGCCTGCCCAGAAGACCCTGATCCAAGAATGGATTGAGGACATCTTCGGTGACACGGAACTCAAACACGAATGGTCCGAACCGGACTGGCACTTCTTCGTACTCGATGGCAACGAAACCGTAAGCTATCTCGCCGTAACCGAACGCTCGGCAACGGTGGACGACCGGGCGGTCAAGTTGGCGGGCGTCGGCAGCGTCATGACGCCCAAAAAACTCCGCGATCACGGACTGGCCAGCATCGCGATGCACCGTGTCCATGCCTTCATCTGTGAGGAACTGAAGGCGGATTTCGGCTTCCTGCTGTGCTCGTACGACCTGGTGCCTTTCTATCGCAAACTCGGTTGGGAACTGATGGATGCCCCAGTCATGTTCGGCCAAACCACCGGCCTCGAATACTGGAACGAAGAGGCCATGGTGTTTCCGTGTGCCGGCCAGGAGTGGCCCGAGGGCGAAGTGGACCTCTGCGGACCGCCGTGGTAGCGGTCGACACAGGAGCCCGGCGAGTTCGCCCGGGGGAGAGGGGAGTCTGACCCATGCGAAACGCGATCTGTTCAGCGATGGCGCCCGCGTTGCTTCTGGCGGCTGGGTTCATGAGCCCCGGAGGCTTGTGTCACGCCGCCGAGGAACAAGATGGCGGCCTCAAGTCGCTCAAGCCGGGCGAGCTGTTCGATAAACTCGACCTGACGCGGCCCGGCATCGAGGCCGTCAAGGAGCGCGTCGACGCCGGCCAACGCGAGGAGGCGCTGGCCGCCCTCTTGGCCCACTACCGCGCAGCGTGTCCTCGCGACCCAATCACCGGTGGCGGACCATTTGAGACGGCCGACCGCACCGTCCATCACGTCTTCCAGTGGGGGCCCTACGAGCCGGCAGACTACGGCCAGGACATCCACTGGGAATGGGATCCGCGCGGTGATATCGAGTGGGTCGCCGCCGTCTACCGATTCTACTGGGCCGCTCCTCTCGCCGACGCGTACCGCGCCACACGCGATGAGAAATACGCCCAGGCCTTTGTCGACCTAACGCGTGACTGGATCGCGAAGCACCCCCTCGAAGATCACGAGAAGACGCACTACGTGTATACGAATTGGCGCGGCTTCGCCTGGCTCGACATCCAGACCGGCATCCGCGCAACCCAGTTGTGTCAAGCGTTCCGCGTCTTCGTCCACGCCGAAGCCTTCACGCCCGAGTTCCTCGGCGTCTTCCTGGCCAGCCTCTACGATCACCAGGTCAAGACCGAGCATCTACCCATGGGCGTCGTCCACAACAAGGCCGTCTTCGAGCAGCGCGGCTTCATCAACATCGCTTACACCTTCCCCGAGTTCAAGGACGCGCGCCGCTGGATGGAACTCGCCATGGGACGCGTCCGCGAAAATTTCCTCGCCCAAACCACCTCCGATGGCGTCCAGCGCGAATGGTCCGCCGGATACCACCTCGGCGTCCTCCGCGATGCCGTCGAGATCATGGAGCGCATGAAGGCCTTCGACATCGAGGTGCCGCAGGATTATCAAGACCGTATCCGCGCCATGTACGACTATATCTTCGCCATGGCCGCGCCCGACCTCAGCTTTCCCATGTTCGGCGATGCCGGGCGCGCCTATCCCTCGCCCGAGAAACGTATTGATATGGAGCTGTACAGTAAGCTGGTTGCGGCGTCCGAGTTGCTCGACGATCCCAAGTACAAGGCCCGCGCCGTACTCGACGCGGAGAACTTGCCGGCGCAAACGAGCTATGCCTTTCACGAGGCCGGCATGTATGCCCTGCGCAACCAGTGGGGACCTGACCAGGTCTATCTCGCTCTCCATTGCTCGCCGCCCGCCATCAGCGGACACGACCAGCCCGATAACGGCACCTTCGAGCTGTGGGCCTATGGCCGCTGGCTCATGACGGATTCCGGCTACTACACCTACGGCCACGATCCCGAGGCCCGAGCATGGCATCGCCAGACCCGCGCGCACCAGACGCTGACCCTCGACGGCAAGGACACGAAAGTGGGAGGGCGCGAGTTGCTATGGCAAGTCGGCGGCGATGGCCCCGACGTGCTCGTCGTCGAGAACGCATCGTACGAGGGCCTTACGCACCGTCGTACCGTGTGGTTCGTTGGCAAACGCTTCTTCGTCCTCCTCGACGAGGCCATCGGCGACGCCCCCGGCGCTCTCGACCTCAACTTCCAATTCGCGCCTGGCGACGTCCACGTCGACCTCGACAAGCACTGCGCCACCACCGCCCACGACGACGCCAACATCATCGTCTGGCAGGCCCCCGACGCCCCCGTGACCGTGGCCCAAGAAGACGGCTGGTTCGCCTGGAGTTACGGTAAACGCACACCAAGAACCGCCATCCGATTCCGCCACAACAGCCCCGCTCCGGCAGCCTACCTCACCATCCTTTATCCCTACCGAGGCACCGACGCCCCCGACATCGGCGCCGCCCTCGCCGACGACTACACCATCGGCGCCGACCACGTCGCCCTCACGGTCGCCACCGCAGATGGCCAGACGTGGCAACTGACGCGGGATCTCACGCGACCTTGAGCCTTGACAGAAATCGTCGGAGGCCATAGTATGGCCGTGTCGTGTGCTGTACGCGTGGGTGGCGGCAGGGAAGGGGTGTCCGGTGATGAAACGTTTCGTTCCGTACGTGGTCTGTCTAGCTTGTTCGTTGCTGTCCCTACCGTCCGCCGCATCGTTGATTGCCGGGTTCGCTACGCACGACGGCGTGGTGATATCCGCAGATAGTCGGCTGGGCCGGGTCACGCCGAGCGGAACACATCAGATTGTCTCGGATGAGCAGACGAAACTCCTCATTCTGCAATCCAGAATACTCGTGGGACTGGCCGGTAAGAGCGATCTGGGCGGGAAATCGGTCTGGCGAACTGTGCAGGAAATTGGCGAGAAAATGCCCTCGAACAAGAACCTGACCGATTTCATGGAGACGATCGCGGGGGAGTTGACGAAGATCCACAAGCGTGAAATCAAGAATCCAACCGACGATGACATCGTGATCATGCTCATCGCCGGATACCAAGACGGCGTAGGGCAGCTTGCCGAGGTCAAGGTCCCCGACAACACGGTAGAGGTACTCAAGACCACCGAGAATCCCGGACTGGCGTGGATTGGCGATGTTGCCATCCCGGCCCGATTGATCCTCGGCGTGGACACGAGGGTTTCGGAGGACAAACGCTGGGATGACGATGAGAGAAAGGCGCTCAAACAGAAGGAGTTTCTCTTCGCCGACAACATCCCGCTCGCCGACGCCGTCGAGGTTGTCCGATTGGCAATCCAAACCAGCATCGACTGGTCGAAGTATTTCAAGGGCACGCTGGATGAGCCGGCGGAATATCACTCAACCATCGGCGGTGCCATCGACATCGCCGTCGTGACACCGACGCACGCATCCTGGATCCAGCGCAAAGAATCCTACACGACACCGCCGGGAGAATGACACGAGGGGGTGTCGATTCGTCCGTTGCTGGGACCGGCTTCACAGCCGCGTCGCAACAAATCCTCCTCTCCGGAACTCTGCGCCTTCTGCGGCCTCTGCGTTAGGATTCATCCATCGCAGAGATGCCGAGAACGCCGAGATACGCAGAGGGATTCCAACTCTAGCCTTGGTTCCTTGAGGGCGGCTGTCTGTCGCCGCTTTCCGCGTGCTATAGTGTTTCGAGAATTCACACGGAAACGTAGGGAACGAGGGGAAACCATGTTGAAGATCATGTTGTGCGCATCGATAGTCACGGGTATTGCGGCGGCGGACATCACGTTGGTGGAAAACGGCGCGTCGCCGTACGCGATTGCCGTCTCGGCGGATCCGATTCCGGCCGAGCAAACGGCCGCGCGAGAACTCCAGGCCTACCTCGCCGAGGTAACCGGCTGCACGCTCGAGATCATCTCGGAACTCGAGAGTCGCGGCACGGGCAGATGGATCATGGTGGGCCCGCAGGCATCCGTCACCGAGGCCTTGCCCAACTTCGACTGGGCCGCCGCCGGCCACGACGGCATCGTCATGAAGACCGCCGGCGACAACATCATCCTGGCCGGCGGCCGCCCGCGCGGCACGCTCTACGCCGTCTACACCTTCCTCGAGGATGTCGTCGGCTGCCGATGGTGGAGTTCTACCGAGCAGTACGTGCCCAAGAAGCCCACGATCACCATCCCGCCGCTCGACGTGACCTACACGCCGAAACTCCGGTGTCGTGAGGCGTTCTATCGCGACGCTTTCGATGGCACCTTCGCGGCACGCTGCAAGTGCAACGGCCATTTCGAGCGCATTCCGGAGGAATATGGCGGTCACTACACCATCCTCGGCTGGTGTCACACGTTCTACCAGCTCTTGCCGCCCGAGGAGTATTTCGAGGCGCATCCGGAGTGGTACAGCGAAATCGACGGCAAACGCGTCAAAGATGGCGCCCAGCTCTGCCTCACCAACGATGAAATGCGCGCCGAATTCACCAAGAAGGCCCTCGAATGGATTCGCCGCGACCCGTCCTCCGGCATCATCAGCATCAGCCAAAACGACTGGCACGGCTGGTGCACCTGCCCGGCATGTCGAGCCGTCGAAGAAGAGGAGGGCGCCCATTCCGGACCGATCATCCGTTTCGTCAATCGCGTGGCCGAGGACGTCGAGAAAGAGTTCCCGGACATGCTCATCGAGACGCTCGCCTACAGCTACACGCGCGAAGCACCCAAGCTCGCGCGGCCGCGCGACAACGTCGTGGTTCGCTTGTGCTCGATCGAGTGCTCGTATTCGCAGCCACTGGGAACCGGGCCGCAGAACGAGACGTTCAAACGCGATATGGACCAATGGAGCGCCATGGCGCATCATCTCTACATCTGGGACTACGTGACGAATTTCTGCAACTACATTCAGCCGCATCCCAACATGCGCGTCCTCGCACCGAACATCCGATTCTTCATCGATCACAAGGCCATCGGCCTATTCGAGCAAGGCGACTCGGGCTGTTCGTGCAGCGATTTCCCGGAACTCCGCGCGTGGGTGCTGGCCCATCTCATGTGGAATCCGGATCGCGACGAGAACGCGCTCATCAACGAGTTCCTGGACGGCTACTACGGTCCGGCCGCCCAACCGCTCCGGCAGTACATCGATCTGATTCACAACGCCGTCGAGGCGTCCGGCATCGCGCTCCGCTGCTACATGCCTGACACCTCCTCCTGGTTCACGCTTGAGGCCATGAACCGCGCCTCCGAGCTATTCGACGAGGCTGAGCGCGTTGCCGCCGGCGATCCGGCGCTCGTCAGACGCGTCCAGCGCGCGCGCATGCCCCTCGACCACGCCTGGCTCGGCCGTTACCACGCGCTCCGGCGCATTGCCGCCGCCGACGGCCTCGAGTTCCGAGGGCCCAAAGATCCCGTGGCCGCCTGCGACCAATTCATCGAGCGCGCCCACGCCTTCAACGTCGGCAGCTATCGCGAAGGCGCGCCCTTCGAGCAGTACGAGCCGCTCCTCCGCAGTCGCTTCCGCCCGCCATGCGCGCCGCCGGAGATCTGCGCTAATTTGCCCGAATCCAAGTGGATCGACGTCCAGGACAACGAGTTCCGGATGGCCGGCTTCGGCAATTGGAGCACCTTTGCGGACGACGCGAAGGCCTCGGATGGCAAGGCGGCGCGTATGCCGGCCAGCCATCACGAGTGGGCCGTTCAGTACCCATGTTCGGCCGATTGGGCCCGCCTCGGTGCAGTTCGGTGTTACATCCTCGCTCGATGCAATGCCAAAGCGGCCTCAGGCAACGCCTTCCAGCTCGGGATATACGACTCGGAGGCGGGCGTCGGCGTGGCCAACACGGTCGTCCGCATCGAAGACAGCGCGGGGGAGAGCTACCGTACTTTCGACCTCGGCGTCCACGCGCTGACACCGAGCATGTACTTCTGGGTGGCCCCCATGGGCAACCCTGAGGAAGTCGACGCCGTATACGTAGACCGCATGTTCTGTGTCCAAGAGCCGTAGCGTGCGCCGTCCGGATAGGAGGGAAATCGATGGTGATCAGTGCCTTGTCCATGGCGTTTCTGGCGGCGGCGGCCGTGGTCCACACACCGTCGGAGATCGTAGCCTCCTCAGACTCCGGCGACAAGTACGCGCCCGTTCGGGCAGCCGACAGTAATCGCAACACACGGTGGGCCAGTGCGAACTACGCCGCACTGCCTCAGTGGATCGAATTCCGATTCGCCGAGCCGGTTTCCCTGGATACCGTGATACTCGATATGCCGGTCGACACGCTCTACAGCCCCTGGAAAGACGTCGATCTCGAGTTCAGCAGCGGCGATCCCATCTCGAAATCCATCGAGCCCGACCAGACGCATGCCGTGTTCCGATTCGAGCCGCGCTCAACACAGCGTGTCCGCGCCGTCATCCACTCGGTGCACGCCGACCGCAATTATGTCGGCCTTGTCGAGGTGATCTTCGCGTCGGATCCCGACGGCGGCCTGTGGAAGGCCATCTGCAACCGCACGCGATTGGCGAAGGGCGAGATCATCGCGCGCGGGCGCGCCGATCACCCCTGCGTCACCGTCACGCCGGACGACATCCGCGAGGCACAGCGCCGCATCGAACGCTACGACTGGGCCAAGAAGGAGCGCGACCGCATCATCGCCGATGCCGACGAATGGCTGTGCGAATCCGATGCCTATTGGCTCCAATTCCTGCCCAAGCCCGGCGCGTGCTACGCCTACGGACGCACCGGATGCCCGATCTGCGGCGGCAGTTTCGGCACGTGGCACGGCGCGCGGTGCTCGTGGGACAAGCCCTTCAAAGCCACCTGCTCGAACGGCCACATATTGCCCAACGACGAGTATCCCGATGACGGAACCGGCTATTGCGGGCCGGACGGGCGAATCTTCCTACCCATCGGTGTCTGGAACGCTTGGGTTACCGAGCAATGGACGCAGAACGCCCTTCCCGCCCTGTCCGAGGCCTATCTCCTCACCGGCGACGAACGCTATGCCTCTCGCGCCACACTCCTCCTCGACGCCCTCGCGTCCATCTATCCCGAGTCCACGAGCGGCTCCTGGGACTATCCCAGCGATCCGCCCAGCGGGCGTCTCTGCCGCCCGTGGTACCAGGTCGCGCGAACGCTCGTACTCTACGCGGACTACTTCGATTTCCTGTTCCACAGCCCGGCCATGGACGCGCCCTCGTTGCGCCAACCGGAAGCGGACGGCGCGCGCCTGACACGGCGCGAGAACATCGAGCGCAACCTGCTGCTCGACGGCGCATACTACTGCTACTCGCACACCTTCGACGCGCGCCTCACCAACGGCCACGCCGACTACATGCGCGGCGCCCTCGCCGTCGGCTGCGTCCTCGACGCGCCGGCCTACGTCCTCAACGCCGTCGAAGGCCCCTTCTCCATCCACACCATGCTCGCCAACAACACCGACCGGGACGGACGCTACTACGAAACCTCGATCAGTTACGCCCTCCACGCCCGCAACCTCTACCTGACCTTCGCCATGCCGCTCCGGAACCTCCGCAGCGCCGAGTATCCCAACGGCATCAACCTTTACGATGACGCCCGGTTTCAGTCGTGCATGCTCCTGCCGGACCTCCAATCCCAGTTGGCCGGACGCATGCCGAACTTCGGCGACATGGCCCCGGACACCGGATACCGGCCGTGGCCTAAACAACCCTTCTCGGATAATGACTACCGCTACCTCGAGCACCTATGCGCCGGTGTCTCCGACGTGACCAAACGCGCCGAATTCGCCCGCGCCCTACGATGGCTTGCCGACGGCGACCTCGACGCGCTCCGCGCCGCCGCACCCATGGGAAGCTGGCTCCTGTGGCACGCCGCCGATGTCCATGATGGCGACGCCACACTCCCCAGCGGCCTCGACGCGCGCGTTTACGGCTCGTGGGTGGCCGGTATGAAAGGAATCGCCTTCGTCCGCCGCGACCAGCAGGCCGCGCTCCTGCGGTACGGCCCCTCCCTCACGCACGGCGACCTCGACGACATGGGCCTGCTCTACTACGCCAACGGCTACGAACTCAGCTACGACATCGGCTACGGATTCGGCAGCACCCATGTTCAGTGTGGATGGGGCTCGCAAACCGTCAGTCACTGCCTCGTGACCGTCGACGAAACCTCGCAATGCGTCGGCTCGACGCCGACCTCGGGCGGCAGCCTCGAGTTCTTCGCCGAACTGCCCAGCGCAATGGTCATGCAAGCCGACAGCGCCCGCAGCTACGCGTCTCTCGGCGTCACGGAGTACCGGCGGACCACCGCCCTCGTGAACACCGGCGGCTATCTCTTCGATGTGTTCCGCGTGACGGGCGGCCACCGGCACGACTACGGCTGGGGCAGTCTCGGAACCGACCTCGAACCCTTCGGCGTCGACGGCATCGAAGCGCGGGAGGGAAGCCTCGCCGAGGGCGTCGCTTGGGGCGAAAAGATCCTGCCCGAGGGCGACATCGAAGGCTATCCCAACAAGCCGTACTGGAATCCGCCGCCCGGAAACGGCTACGGCTTCTTCTACCATGTCCGGCAAGGCACGCCCGAGGCCGACGCCGAGTGGGGGGGGACCTGGGCCATCGACGGGCCGGCGCCGGCACGATTCCGCGCGCACCTCTGCGGCGATCCCGCCACAGCCGTCTTCGCCGACGCCCCCGGCCTCTATCCGAGCTACAGCAACGCCAGTTACATCCTCGCCCGCCGCTCAGCCGAAGGAGACGCGCCACTTGAAAGCACATTTGTCGCCGTGTACGAGCCCTTCGCCGGTCAGGCGTTGCACTACGACTTCGACTACCGGGATCTCGCGCAGAATCTCCTCGAGAGCTCCGTGCCGAAGGAGATCAAGGACAGCCTGGGCGTGATCTACCTGCGCGGCACGCAAGTCGGCGACTCGATGACCTTCCGCGTCCATCTGGACGCCGAGAAGCCCCCGATGCTCAACATGCACTCGTACAAATCGCCGATCTACGCCACGATCCAAGTCGAATGGGACGGTGCGCCCGTCGGCGATCCCGTTGGCCTGACCCAACGCGACATCTCCGGGCCGGACATGTCGCCCATCGGTGTGGTAGACGCAAGCCCCGGCGATCACACCGTCACCTTCCGCATCGCCGAGGGCGAAGGCCTGCATCTCGGCCTTGCCGGCATCAGTTTCGGCGAGACGCATGCCGTGCCGCCCGAACCCATCATCGAGTCCGTACGCCGGCTCGGCCAGGGCGGCGCCGAGGTACGACGCGTAAACGGCACCGTCGACCTGCTCTTGTCCGGTAAATATGAGGGCATCTCCGCCTACGGCGACGTGGTGTTCGACGGCGATTTCGCTTTCGTCTCGGGCGACGGAGAGGCCATCGCCACGGTTGAAACCCTCGGCTGCAACACACTGACGATCGCCGGCAACGCGTATGCCGCCGGTCCGGCCGCCTTCGTCGCACACGTGCTGGCGGTCGATCTCGACGCGCGTATGGTCACGCTCGATGCCCCGTTGCCTGACGGACTGGATAATCGGGTGGCCGTGTTCAGCCATCCCGATTGGGCCGTATCCAGCGCCTACCACGTGGCCCGCGCCGAAGCGGATCGACTGTACCTGCACGCCTCGACGTTGTGCATCGGCTGCGGCCGTGTGTCGGCCGTCAACGACGCCAACTGCGTCGTGTCCGACGTGCCGCACGAGTACCTCGGCGCCCATGGCTGTGGATTTGTCGACGGAAAGCGTCTACGCGCAGACTCCGGATTCGAGACGCGCATCGCCCGCACCGAACCGACCGCGCCGCTCAAGATCTACGTCGACGACGCCTCCGGCCTCAGCCCGGGTACGGCATTCGACTACATCGACCTGTCGCCCGGCGACGAAGTCCGCATCTCCCTGATAGCGGCGCGCTGAACGGCGCCCCTCACAGGAATCCGAGGCCCGCCGAACGGCCAAGGGCGTAGCGCGCGTCCACGTCCTCACCGCCGCAGACGCGCCATTCCGGCGCGCGCTCGACGCCATCGCCGAATCCGCAGACATCGAGTGCCGACGGCACGCAATCATAAAGCCGGGTGAACAACACGCGGGCCGGCAAGACGTCTCCGTACGTGAGACCCAGGCGTCGAAGCACCTCGAGATCCTTGAGTTCATCGCGCAGCGCCATACTCTTGCCGCCGAGGCAACGCGCCGAGGACGGCTCGAAGTGGGGACAGGGCGGACAGATCATACACGGGCCGCACACGAGGCGGATGGGGATCTCCGGGTGGGCCTGAATCACCTCGATGGCCTCGAACAGATTGTCCTCATCGATAGGTTCAAGCGCGTCGCGGCCGCCATGGAAACACGTCATACACATGAGATGGTGCGGCCGAATATCGAGCGTCTCAGCCGTGCGTATCGCCTCCACGGACAGCGCCTTGGCCCCCCTCATCTCGGCGACGCCGCGTGGCGGAATGATGGCCGCGATCCCCTTAGCCCGACCGGCCTCGTAAGGACACTGCTCGCGCGGCACGCCGTCCGCAAACCAGAGAATGCCTTCCCCGGTCTCGACCCGATCCAGTAGGCGCTCGAACAGATCGATAGCCGGTCGCGTATCACCGGGCATCAGCCCCATACGCTGAAGAATCGCGAGATCCGCGCGCACCTGAAATGGCGCGTCCGCCGCCTCCGAATGCGGGTTCTGGTACGCATAATCACTCCTCACGTGACACCGCAACGTGAGCGGAAGGGCAGGGGAGCGGCGGACATTCCGGAGAATGGCCGTCAAGCGCAGATCGCCGAGATCATTTTCCCCGCGCCCCTCGCCAATCCGCGACACAATGTCCATCAACTCCCGCGGTCTGATATCTACGGAACCGAACTCTTGCATGGCTCAACCGATCCTTTCCGAATCCGAAGCGGAAGTAGGGAATCTATCCCATGCCATTGTATGCCCGCGCTCGCCCTGTAACAACGCAAGAAGGGCGAGGCCCCGAAGACCTCGCCCTTCGTCACACCCTATGCCCTTCGCGGCTACCGCTCGAGCGACCTCCGCCGCCGCGCCCACAAGCCCAGACCCCCAACCGCCAGCAGCGCCAGCGCGACAGGCCACCAGGCCACCGGAAGGTTCGACTTCACGGTGAACGGCGGACTCAGATCCGAAGGCGGCGCCGCGTTACCGGCCCGATCCATCGCCGTGCCGGAACGCGTGATCTGAACCTGAACAACACCCAATCCAAGGTTCGAGTCCCGGAGATCCGAGATGATGATCTTCCGCTGCGTCGTGCTGACCGTCTCGACCTCGATCCTCGGCGCATGAAGATCCTTGCCCGACGTGTTGACCAGCGTCACGTCGGCCGCCGCCAGGGTGATCGACCCTTCGTTCAGATAGCGGTCGTAGTACGTCACGATGAACTCGACCGGCTCCTCCGCCGTCACCGCCGGCTCCGGTTCGCTGAACAGGATCTCCGGCGGCGTGTTATCGATGATCGTAACCTCGCCTTCCACACTTGAACTGAGTTTGTTGTTGTACAGGTCGCGCACATCCGACGCCACATTCACCAGGAAGCTGAAGTTGCCATCACCGCCCACACTCGGGAACGTCACGTTGTACGTCATGTGATCGCCGATGTCAACCACGGTGATCGACGACCCGTACGTCACGTCCTCCGTCGTCATCATCGTGAGGTCGTCCATCGCGTTGAAGTTTTTCATCGGCTCGCTGAACCGAACGCGATACTCGATCTCATCCAGGTTCGTCGGGCTTGGGGTCAACGCCGTAATGGCCAGGCACTTCGGCTGGATCAGGTCGCGCACGATCGTCACCTCGGCGCTCTCCAGCGTCGCCGCCAGCGGATTGCCGACCCGATCGACGATGTCGTGATAGAGACTCACCGACATCTTCATCGTGCCGTCGCCCGTAATGCCGTTGAAGGTCACCGTGTACGCATCCGCCGGGCCGACCGCCGGAAGAATCTGCGTGTTGGTGTGCAATACGTCGCCCGTCTCCGTGATCAGCACGTCGTGGTCATCGAAGTTGAGCACCGCTTCGCTGAAGGCCACCGCAAAGTCCAGGCTCACTTCCATCGTCGGGCCAAGCGTTTCGGGCGTGATCGCCGACACCACCGGACCCGTGTTGTCGATCTGAATCGCCGGATCGCTCACGAGGATACCGCCCGTGAGAAGGTTGCCCGGCAGATCGTGGATATCCGACGGCATCACGAAGCCCAATTGCAGCATGCCGTCGCCCGTGATGCCCGAGAGCGTCACCGTGTACGTGTCCTCGAACTCCACCATCGGCGCAATCACCGGCGTATTCGCCACGAGAACCGTACCGGTCGTGATCACGTTCAGGTCGCTCGGATCGAATGCCGTCACGTCGGTGCTGAACTGGACCACGAGCTCGATGGCGTCCGCGCGCGTCATCAACACGCCCGGCTCCGTCCACCACTCCGGCCCGGCCGTGTTCGGCGCAATATCCAGCACGCTCAACGCCGTCTGGTCGATCGTGATGGGAATACACCAGACGCTGTCCGCCAGCGCGTTCCCCGCACGATCCACGATGTCACCGGCCGTGCTCACCGCCAGCGCCAGCGTCCCGTTGCCGTCGATACCCGTTACCTTCACCGAATACGTCGCCGCCGGCCCCGTCGCGGGCGACACCTGCGTACCCGTATGCACCACGGTGCCCGTCTCGTCGAAGTCCAGGTCATCGTTGAAGTGGATCACCGCCTCCGAGAACAACACCGTGAACGTGACTTGCGTCGCGGCCGTCGGCCCGGTGATCCCGTGCGTGATGCTATAGGCCGTGGGCGGCGTGTTGTCTACCGAGAACGTCAGACTTGTCGCGGCGGCATTCGTGTTGCCAAGGGTATCCCACGCGCTACCCGGCGGCACCGTAATACTGATCGTGCCGTCGCCCTGGCAGCCATCAAGCGTGACCACGGGATGCCGTGTCGCCCCATGCTCGATCGACACCGTCGGCGTACCCACAATGCCCGCGCTCGCGTTCACCGTAACCGCCGTGAGGTTCGCGCTGTTCCAGTCGAGGTCGTTGAAGTGAACGTTGATCAGAACCGACCCGTCCTCGTTCACCAACGTCGGCGTCGGCGAGTCGAACACGGCCAGCGGCCCCGAATTGTCCACCGTGACCGAACTGCTATACACCAACGCGCCCGGACCCGTGTCATGGTTGCCCGCCGCATCGTACGACGTGTCGGCCGCCACCGTGATCCGTACCTGACCGTCGCCTTCGAGATGGCTCACCGTCACCAGCGCCGGATTCGACGATGCGTCTACGCTCACATCCCACGTCGGCGAGACGCCGCCCGACGGCGTCACAAACACGTCATTCGCCTTCAAGGTAATGGTGATGGCATGCGCGTCGGTGTACTGGACCGGGAACGTCACCGAGCCATAGCGATTCACCTTGTTATCGCCACTCGGCGGGCTGAGCACAGGCACTCCGAAGGTCACGACCGGCCGCGTATTGTCGATCACCACCACATCCGGTACCGCCGCCGAAGGCGCCAACGGATTGCCCACCGTGTCTTCCACATCGCAAACCGTGTCATCCACGATGAAGCTCAACGCGCCATCGCCGGTCGCGCCCACCTCAACGAGGTACGTATCGGGCGAGGCCGTGGCCCGCAGACTGAAGGTGTTGCGCAGCACGGTACCGGTGGCCGTGAACAACAGGTCGTCGACGCTGTCGAAATTGACGACCGCCTCGTCGAAAGCCACCGTGAACTGCGCCGTGGCCGAGGCGTTGATCGGGCTCGCCGTGTCCAGCGTGATCGACTGCACCACGGGCGGCTGGCGATCAAGCGTGTACCATTCATCGCCTGCACGAGGCGCCGTCATCGCGTTGCCGAGCTCGTCTCCGATACCAGTCGTATCCACGAGGTCAACGGTCAGATCACCCTCGCCCGGCACCGTGTCGAGCGTCACCGTCCAGATGGCCGTCGGGGCCGTGCCGGAGACGCCGGCGATCGTCGCCGCGCTCTGGTCTAGCGTGCCCACCGCCGCGAAATTGGCCGGCGACACGCCCACCACCGGCTCGCCGAACGTTACCGCAAATGTGACCTGCGGCGCATTCGTCACGGCCTCGGGCGGATCGAACCGCGCAATCGAGACCGCGGCCGGGCCCTGGTTGTCGACGACGACACTGCCCTTGATCCCGGACGGCTCGAGCGGATTACCGATCAGATCCCGCACATCCGACGTGGCGTTCACGCCGAACTCGAGCAGACCGTCGCCCGTCAAGCCGTTGAACGTCACCGTATAGATGTCGTGCCCACCCAGATCGGCGATGAGGATCGGCGTGCTATACGTCAGCGACCCCACCGGCGCAATTTCCACGAACAGGTCCGAATCCTCGCCGAAGTTCAGCACGACCTTGTCGAACGTCACCGTGAACTGAACCGTCGAGCTCTGCGTCGGGCTTCCGGTATCGTTGGTGATCGCGATGACTTTCGGCGCCTGCCGATCCACGTAGTACTGCTCGCCCGTGCTATACGGCGTCGTCATCGCGTTCGTCGCTTCATCCGTGATGCCGGCAAGGTTCTGATCCAGGTCGATCCCGAGATACCCGGATCCCAGCGCCGTCTCGACCGTCACCAGCCAATCCGTACCGGCACCCGTGACCGCGGACACCGTCGACGCCTGCTGGCCCGGGTCCGCATGGATCGAGAAGTCCGTTTCATCCAGGCCAAACACGGCCTCGTTGAACGTAACCGCAAACACGACCTGCCCGGCGTTCGTCATCTCCTCAATCGGGCTATGCCGGACAATCCCGGTCACGTACGGCGCCTCAAAGTCGAAGACGTACGCTTCGTCCCCGGCACGCCCGGTGAGCATCCAGTTGCCCAAGGCGTCGAGGACCGTCGTCAGGCTCGAATCGAGATCCACCGTCAGCGTGCCCGATCCGGCCGCCGCGTTCACCGTCACCGTCCAAGCCGTACCCGCCCCGCCGACGCTGTCGATGGTCGCCGCCGTCTGCGCGTCCGTGCCCACCGGCGTGAAGTTCCCGGGCGTCAAGCCCGTCACCGGCTCGTCGAACGTCACCGCGAACGTAACTTGCGCCGCATTCGTCCGCTCCGTCACCGGCGAGGACCGTAGGATCGACACCACCGTCGGCGCCTTGCGGTCGATGGTGTAGGTCTGGCCCGTCGTGTACGGGGTCGACATCGGATTGCCGACGTCATCCGTAATAGCGCTGAGGTTCTGATTGAGATCAATGCTCAGCGTCCCGACGCCGCCGTTGACCGTAGCCACTTGGACAAACCACGCCGCGGCCGGAAGTGCGCCCAGCGGCGTCACGGACATCACCGACGCACCCACCTGGCCGCCGGTGGCGTCAATGGTGAAGTTGTTGGGCAACACGTTCGTCACGCCGTCGATGTCGGTAAACAACACCAAGAACGTGACCTGCGCGGCATTGGTCTCTGCCACAAGAGGGGAGGAGAACTGGATAGAGGATACCGCCGGTGGAATATGGTCGATGCGATAGGCCTCCGACACGCCCGAGGCCGTTTCCATGGCGTTGCCCACCGAGTCCACCACGTTCGACAGATTCTGGTCGAGAACGATGGTCAACTGGCCGTCACCGGCC
This sequence comes from Candidatus Hydrogenedentota bacterium, assembly GCA_036769985.1. Lineage (GTDB taxonomy): Bacteria > Hydrogenedentota > Hydrogenedentia > Hydrogenedentales > SLHB01 > DAIPKA01. Next base: position 132,549 of record DAIPKA010000001.1, read on the forward strand.
AGCGTCTCCACTTCAACAATCCACGCTTCGTCCACACCCGTCACGTCGACGATCGAGACACCGGACAGGCTCCCTGTCCCCGTTGCGCGGAAACAGTCCTCGGCCACGCCGCTCACCGACTCGTTGAACGTCACCGCGTACTTCACACGCGCCGCGTTCGTCTTTTCCGCCGACGGAATGTGCCGCACGATGCTGAGCACCTCGGGCGGCTGCCGGTCGATAATGTAGGTTTGGCCCGTCGTGAACTCCGTCTCCATGGGATTGCCCACGGCGTCCGTGATCAGATCGAGATTCTGGTTCAGCCGAAGGGCCAGCGTGCCCATGCACGGGATCGCATCTACCGTTACCGTCACCGTCCAGGTATCGTCCGCGCCCGAGACGTCCGTGATCGTCTCGCCGCTGATTGTGCCGGTCTTGACCAGCGAGAAACTCCCCGCCGCGACACCGTCCACCGCCTCGTCGAAGGTCACCGCGAACGTGACTTCCGTTTCGCTCACACGCTGCGCCGTCGGCGATCCCCGATTGATGCTGGCCACCTCCGGCGCCACACGGTCGATATGATACGCCTGGCGAGGGAAGAACGGTGACCCGCTGACCATAGCATTGCCCAGCAGATCCGTGATGCCCGCCACCACACTGAGCTGCACGCTCAGATCGCCCTCGCCCGGCACGGTATCCACCGTGACGTACCATACATCGTCGGCACCGGACACGCCGCTCACCGCCGCGCCCGTCTGACCGGCCGTCACCCACGGCGCGAAGTTGCCTTCCCCCACACCAAGCACCGCCTCGGAGAAGACCAGCCTGAAGGTCACCTCCGTGGCGTTGGTCCACTCATCGACGGGATCGAAACGGGTGACCTCACGGAGCGTGGGCAGCTTGCGATCGATCGTGTAGATCTCATCGCCCACGTGCGTGGCCGTCATCGCATTATTCTGGCCATCCTGGATACCGGCCGCGTTCGCGAGATCCAGTCGGATCGTGCCCTCACCGCTGGCCGTGGACACGGTCACGTAGTAATCGCTACCCGCTCCCGTCAATTGCGTGATCGCGACGCTTGGGCTGGCTTGGTCGTCGGTCTTCGTCAGCGTGAAATTCCCGGTACCCACGCCCGTCACGGCCTCATTGAAATGGACGCGGAACTGAACCGTACTCGCGTTCGTCGTCTCCGCGAGCGGATTGTTACGGTTGATGTATTCGCACTCCGGTGGATAGAACTCGGTCTCGTCCGCGCCAATGTCGCGCGGCGTCAAGTCCGGTAAGGGACGATCGTCGCCGTCGATATCTACTTGCTGATTGGAGCTCCCCGCAGCCTCGAGCGCCGCTGTGCTAGACGCCGTGAGATGGCCGTCCAAGGTCAGATGCGGATCGCCGATCGCCGTATCGGCCGGCAACGCAGGAAAGCCGTGACCGTCGGCACCATCCCACGCCAGATTCGTCCAACCGGCCGTCACACTCGGCGTCTGGTTCGACGCCCCCGAAACCGTGGCCGAACTGTCCACAATACTGGCATCCACTTGGAACGAATCGGTCGGCATGACATTCATCAGGTAAGCTGCCGTCGGCCCGAACATCGTCGTATGGCGAAGGCGCGCCGTGCCTGCGCCGGTATGCCCACCGGCCCCCGGTCGCATGTCAATGTACGCATCGAACTCGTTGCCCGCATCGATAGCCGCCGCGTCGCCCCGCCAGACAGTGTTCCACGAGTATACATAAGGCCCAAAGACTAATGACGCCCCCGTGTCCCCCGACCAGAATCGGCCCGCGCCGTTAGACCAATCACACTGATGGTAGTTCACGCGCGGCGATTCCGTCAGCGTGCCCCACGCACAGTCCACCCCCGCAAACGGCGTCTCCTCCGTTGCCCGACAACGACGGAAGGTGATCTGACCCGAGTGAAGACGCGCCAGCACCCGCGTCCCCGTCCCACTGCCGCCATTCGTGATCATCGGATCGAAATCCACGAAATACCCCGGAATCACCTCGCTACTATCCGTCATGCCGAGCACTTGGACCACCGACGTGCTGTTTCCGATGTTGAACGCAATGGTCCCGCACTGACCGGTGAAGGTCGGCCGGTAGAAGTTGTAGGTCGTCTTGCCGCTCAGACCATCCAAGAGATACCGAGACGGGCCGCCCGTCCGGAACGTGCAATCCCGAAACGTCAGCGTCGAGTTCACATCCGTGGACGGCTTCTGCGTAACACAAATCGACGGTACGGCCGGGCTGTTCTCGATCTTGCAGCTCTGCGCCGTCAAGTTCACGTTCTGGTGATAGATCCGTGCAATCGCGTTCGCCTGCGAGAAGTCGCAATTCACCAGATTCCACACCAGCCGGTTCCCCGAACCGCCCAACTCCACCACTGCCGACGACAGATTCGACGCCGAGCCCCCCTTGAACTTCACGTTCGTCAGTGTATTCGTTGGTGTAATCATTCCTGTCGGCGCGTTGTTCCAGACGATCCATTGCCCCGTGTAGCTACCCTTGTCCAGCTCTACGTGGTCGAGTGTCAGCGCCCCCAACGTCGATGTGTTCCCACTCGTGATCACCGGCGTGCTTCCCGCATTGTTAATCAGCCGGATCGGCTCGGCTGCCGAGCGGCCCAGAATTGTCAGGGTACCCCCTAGCACAATGTTACAGCGGAACACGGGCCCGCCAACCGTGGTCTTGGTGATCGTGATCGGACCTGGATCCATCGTCACGCCGGCTGCCATGATCGTCAGGGGATAGGTGATAACGCACGGAGCACCGTCGGCCGTGTACTCATTGCCGGTCAGAATAAGAGTGTCGGGATCTGGGGTCCCGTTAGCATCGTTGATCGCTTGTTCCAGCGTCCCCACCCCCTCCGACACATCCCTCGTCCATGCGCGCGCGTCGACGTGAACGAGAACGACGAATGCGACGGCGAGGACTACGATACACATAGTTATAGAATGTCTTGACATGATGCCTTACTCCGGTGGATGCCAGTCATAAGGGCAACTCCTACCCCGCAGGGATTATACGCTTGGATGCGGGATTTGCAAAGGGTTATTTTCGGTAATTTATGCTTTTTCGCAGAAAGACACGCCCTCCCTACTCAGTAAACGCCGGGATCACTAGCCCTATTCCCTTCTCGATGGGCCGCATGCCTGCAACCGAGACACCCCAATCGGGTATTATCCCTCCAGAAGGAACAAGGCCTGTGCGCATTCCGCTGTACCTCATCGCCCTCGTCCTCCTCGCGGTATCGTCCCCGGCCGCAGCCTGGGGGCCCGTCACCCATGCCTACCTGGCGGCGCGCATCACCGGCTCCGAGGACCCCGCTGTGCTGTACGGATCGATGTTGCCCGACTGCAACGGGGGCCTCCTTTACAACAAACCGGCCAACAGCGCTCTCAAACACCTGACCCACTATGAATTCGACCGCCTTGCCCCCAGCGCTATGGCCACCGGTTTCACCACCCACAACGGAGCGTGGGGCACGGACCGGTACGCCCATATCTACTACGACACCTCCGCGCCCGAGATCTACTCGACACGGAAGATGAAGGCCCTCTGTAGCGAGTTCGGCTTCACGATGCAAGATGCCGAGAACGTCTTCGAAGGCGTGATCGAGTATTTCATCCGAATCGACCAGGGGGCGGCGTTGGTCGAGAAGGCGGCCAAAGCCGCGGAAGCGGCGGCCTTCGAGGAGGCCATGATCGCGGCCTATGCCCAGCCCATGACCGAGCGCGTGGCCGGCATGACCCTCGAGCAGGCCCAGGCCGAGGTCCGCAAGGCGGTCCAGGGCTTCCGCGTGGTGAACAAAATGTACACCGAGGAGCTTGCGCGGCGAAGCGACAACGACGTGCGCAAGTATCTACCCATGGCCCTAGCCCCAGCCATGAAGTGCGATACGGCCACCTGCGACCGGTACATCACTCGCTGTATCGACTTGTGCCGCAAGGACTACCAGGCCGAGATGGATCGAATCGTAGGGGAAGTCCGTGCCAAAATGGAATCCCTGCCTCGGCACGCCCCATTCATGGTACACAAAGGAGACTAATGCCGATGCGTCGCTTCCCGATTGCTTTGGGTGTGGGCCTGGTCATGTCCTTCCAGGCATGGGCCTGGGGTCCGGCCACCCATGCCTACCTCGCCATGAAAATCACCGGACAGAAATCGCCCGATATCATCTACGGCGCCATGGCCCCCGACATGAGCATGGGCGCCCTGTTCGACCAGGATCTCAGCAACCGCCTCGCCAACCTGACCCACGGCAAGTTCGAACTCCTAGCTCCCAGCGCGTTTGCCACCGGATTTGCCACGCACAACGGCCTCTGGGGCGCCGATTCCTACGCCCACACCCATCACAGCAGCGACGATACCGAGGCCTACGCCACCCGAAAGGTCCATCAGCTCATGGACGAGCTCAACATCTCCCACATGGACGCCGAAGGGTATTTCGAGGGCGCCGTCGACCTCCTGGTTCGATTCGAATACGGTCCCGAACTCAGTCGCATCATCCTCGAGAGCGCGAGCGGATCCAGCCATGCCGACGACATGGCGGCCGCCTTCGCCAAACCGCTCGCCGAGGCCAGCCAAGGCATGTCCGAGGAGGCCGCCGCCGAGGCCATTCGCAAGGCCGTCGCCGTATTCCAGTTCGGGGCACAGTACTACGGCCGCCAGACCATGCAGCCCGACGAAAACCTTCGGAAGGTGGCTATCATGACCATCCGGATGCGAAAGGCCTGCGACATGGCCACGGCCGAGAAGTGCTTCGAACGCGCCCTCGAGATCTGCCGCGGCGATTACGTCCAGGAACTCGACCGGATCGCCGGTACCATCCGCGTCAAGATGAAACAGGACCCCCGATACGCGCTGCCCTAGCCCGCCCACGCCCTTCAAATCTCCCGCCTCCACACGATCATCAAGGGCATAACGCGCATCGCCCCGCTGTCGTGCGCCCCATCGATCGACGCAGGGCGCGAGGAGGAGGGTGTATAATGCCGTTGACACGGAGGAACGAGCGGCCATGGCCCGAGGCGATCATGTGCGCGTGAAGCGAACCGGCTACTGGCACCACGGTATCGACTGTGGTGACGGGACCGTCGTCCATTTCGCCGGCACCGCCAGCGAGAAGAGAAACGCCGTCGTCGTTCGGACCATCATGGCCGACTTCGCCAAGGGGGGCGTCGTCGAGGTCGTCCGACACCGCAAGCCCGACGATCCGGACACCGTCGTACGCCGCGCCGTCAGTCGTCTCGGGGACACCCGCTATCACCTGCTGCGCAACAACTGCGAGCACTTCGCCCGCTGGTGCGTTTCCGGGCATTCGCGGAGCAGACAAGTTCAGCAGGCCTGTGTCGCGGCGGGGGGCGTATTCCTAACGGTGGGCGGCACGGCGCTCACTGTCGCCGCCCGTCACATCATCCGACGCCGACTCGGCCTCGCACGCCGCGCGTCCCGCACCTGAAACCATCTCGGCCGTGACGGAACGGCGTGGACCAAGCGGCCCACAGCACCCTCAGGGGCGCGCGTCAGGTTGCCAGGAACCTCGCCGCGTAATCCGCCGCGTGTTGCCTCACCTCATCGCCCATAGCATCCGGCTGCTCGAAACCCCAAATGTGAAGACAGCCGCCGTCCTTGGCCTTCATGAACCTGACCAGGGCCTCGAACAGCTTCATGGGGTGTTCCGCGTTGTCTTCCTGAGGCCCGCCGGAGGTCAGCACCAAACCCAGGGGCTTGCCTTGCAGCTTGGTTTCATAGTCGGGATCGTGGATGAAATCGCCCACAAGGTAAATGGTGCGGTCGATCAGAGCCTTGAGCTGCGCCGGGAATCCCCAGCAGAACACCGGCGCGGCCAATATGATCCCATCCGCCGCCGCCATCGCGTCCATGACTTGAATGCCCGTCTCGGTGGGATCGGGTGGCCCGGCCATGTCCGAATACTCGAAACCCCGAACCGGCCGATCCGCGAGGTTCACGCGATCGACGCTCGGACCGGCCGACCTCAGGGCATCTTCCACCCAAGCCAGTACCTGGGCCGAATTCCCGTCGTTTCTTGGGCTGCCTAGAATGGTCATGATGTTCATCGGCTGTGTCTCCTTACTGCTTGCATCGCCCCACGCGTTTCCGGGATTATGTCACATGGATACGAGATCAGCCAAGAGCGCTGCGATCATCGAGTCGAACGCGCTCAAGCAAGAGAGGGGAACTATGATGTCCGGACGCAATCATCCATGTCGCACGATCGCCCTGCTGGCCGCCGCGGTGGCCTTGGCCCTGGCGGCCACGGCCCAAAAGGTCCCGGTGGTTAATCCGAGTTTCGAGGAAGGCGCCGACGGACCCACGGGATGGACCCTGTCCGGTGGCCAAGGCGGATGGATCTCGGAGGCCGCCGACGGCCATCGCGCCGTGGCGGTTACCGGTGGCGGCGGTGCGGGCGAGAACAACTACTGGCGTTCCGACCCGGTTCCGCTCGAGCCCAACACACTGTACATGCTCCAGTTTCAGGCGCGCCAAGTCAGCGGGAGTGGGGGATGCCCGACGAGCGGGCCGGTCTTCTGCAACCGGGATCTCGGAGGGCTATCCGAGGATTGGACTGCCTTCCGGTCGATATTCCTCACGCCCGCCAAGGCAAATCCGGCTGAGTTATGGATTCGGTTCGGGCAGTGGGAAGTGAATGGAACCGTCGCCTACGATGCCGTGTCGTTGACCCGCGCCGAGCCGGTATACCGAGTCCGAGACGGCATCGCCCTCGGCGAAGGCGAAACCATCACCGGCAATCGCTACTGTTTCCGGGCCCCGTTTGACTCCTCCGGCCTCAACTTCTCGCGGCCCCTGGACCACCACCAGTGTCACTTCAACAAGCCCCGATGGGTGTTCGGCGCCAACAGCGAGGTCGTATATCGCCACGTCGTCGGTGACCTCGTTCAGACCTCCGCCGAATTGAACGCCACCGTCAACCTCTATTCCGGCGGTCAGCTCGTCATCGAAGCCAGCGCCGACGGCCAGACATGGCGCCACGTGGACGATGTATCCGAGCAGGCCCAACCCTCTGCCCCCTTGCCTCCCGAACTCTTTCCAACCAAGGAAATCTGGATTCGCCTCCGTTCCGAGGCCACGCGCAAAGTCGGCGATGACTCGGATCCCGGCTCGTTCCAGATCAACGCGTACCAGTATCAGGCCACCTTCGAACAGGTGCACCCCGACATAATCGGCCGCACCAACTTCATCGCTGTATCCGGACCCAATCCCAGCGTGGATGTCGCCATCCTCACCTTGGGTGACGCGGTTCCCGGCGGCGAGAATGTGATTGTGGCACAAATCCACAACAAGACAGGCAAGACCGTTACCGTACATCCCAGACTCGAAATGACCTGCGGCGCCGGAGAGCCCTTCGTGTCGACGACCATCGCCGAACTGGCCCCCGGTCCTAACGAGGTGCGACTGGCCTACGAGATTCCCTTGACCGGCACCGTGCACGCGGTGTTCACACTCGGGAAAGCCGTGGACTACGAGGCGGAAACCTCCTTCCAGATTTCGGATCTATACAGCAGCTACTACGGCGAACTCCTGCCCGCGTCCAGCGAGGATGCAAACCTCTGGTGGGCAAGTTCCGGGTGGAAAATCAGTCAGTCGCGCCCGGCGCCCACGGCACGCGGCAAGGCCGTGCGTATCGCGACGGCGCGCAACGAAGCCGAGGCCGCCCAGGTCGTCGTGCGTCCTGCCAACGCGATGACCGGTTTCCTTGCGAAAAGCACGGCGCTCCAAGGGCCGGGAGGTGCGACTATCCCGGCCGAATGCATCGAAGTCCTGCGTGTTCGCTACGTGCCCGTCGAGTTCCCCACGGACGATGTCGGCGTGGCCGCACCGTGGCCGGATCCCTTGCCGCCCTTCAGGAATCCGATCCAGCTCGATGCCGGAAGGAACCAGCCGCTTTGGATTCGCGTCACGGCCCCCCGCAACGCGGTACCCGGCCTCTATACGGGCGCCATCCAGATGATCGCCGACGGGTATGCCGCTGAAGTGCCCATCGAGGTGACCGTGTTCGACTTCGACCTGCCGGATCGCATGACCTGCACGACCGCCTTCGGATTCGATCCGACCTTGGCCTTCCGTTACCACAACGTGACGGATCCCGACCACAAGCGCGCCGTTTTCGACAAGTACCTCGCCGCGCTCAGCCGCCACCATATCTCGCCTTATGACCCCGCCGCCTTGGATCCCTTCGATGTCACCTGGCCCAAGCAGGGCTCGTGGTCCGATGCCAAACGCGATACCGCCGAGAAGCACGGCGGCGAGGGCGCCTTACTGGTTCGCGACGAGAGCACAACGAACGGCGCGAGCAGCGTCTACGATGAACTCATCGAGATTCCCGAGAAGGGGCTCAACCTTCGCTTCTGGTACAAGACCGCCGAGGCGGGCCACGCCTTCATCGTCACCTTGCTTCACCACGACGCCGGCAAGCAGTGGATGTATGGCCAGAACAACGACATACGCATCGACGGCAACGGCGAATGGCAGCTATTCGAGCGCACCCTCGACCAGTTCCCCGAAGGCGCGCGCTACTTCTTGCCCCGCCTTTGGGCGGCCCTGTACGCCGAAGACGGCTCGACTACCGGAACCGTCTGGTACGACGACCTCCTCATCGCCAACGCCGGGACAGGACACGTGCTGATCGAGGACGGATTCGAGCCGCTCGGCAGCGATCCGGCCTCGTTGAGGCCTGCCTTCAACTGGAACGCATGGGATAGGGCAATGGAACGCGCGATCGACACCTATCATTTCAACACCTTCGCCGTTCCCATCCAAGGAATGGGGGGCGGAACCTTCCACGCGCGCCACGAGCCCTCGCTCCTCGGCTACAGCGAAGACACGCCTCACTACAAGACGGCATTCTCCAACTACTGCCAAGGCCTGCAGGAACACCTGCGCGAAAAAGGCTGGCTCGACGATGCCTTCGTATACTGGTTCGACGAACCCGATCCCAAGGACTACGAGTTCGTCATGAACGGCTTCCGCAAACTTAAGGAAGCCGCGCCCGACATCGGCCGCATGCTCACCGAGCAAGTCGAACCCGAACTCGCCGGAGGACCCAATATCTGGTGTCCACTCACACCCGCCTGGAACAAAGAACAAGATGCCGAACGCAGGGCCGAAGGCGACATCTTCTGGTGGTACATCTGCTGCGGACCCAAGGCGCCCTATGCCACGCTGTTCATCGATCATCCCGCCACCGAATTGCGCGTATGGCTCTGGCAAACCTGGAAGCGGCGCATCGACGGCCTCCTCATCTGGCAAACGAACTACTGGACCAGCGACGTGGCCTATCCGGATGCGGGACGGCCCCAGAATCCCTACCAGGATCCCATGGGATGGGTGACCGGATACAGCACGCCTTCCGGTCTCCGTATACCGTGGGGCAACGGCGACGGCCGTTTCATCTACCCGCCCGAAGCGGCCGCCGACGGATGCCCGGCGCAGCCCGTTCTAGACGACCCCGTCGACAGCATCCGGTTCGAAATGCTCCGCGACGGTATCGAGGACTTCGAGTACATGGCCATGCTCGACCGTCTCGCGCGCGCGATACCCGAGCCTGAACGTGCCCCGTATGCAACGCTGCTGGTGGTGCCGGACGCGGTGAGCCGGGACCTCACACACTTCACGAAGGATCCCGCACCCATCGAGGCTCATCGCGAGGCCGTTGCCAGGGCCATCGAGACGCTCTCGAAACGGTGACGAATCGTGAGCACAACCCGCCGAGACTTCATCCGAAGCACGGCCGCGGCCGGCGCAGGTGCATCGCTCGGCGTGTGGGCCCGTGCCTCGGAGGCAGGAGACCGTGACATGGCCTCTGGAAACCCGGACAACGCGCCCGTCTTCCGCGCCGATCTCGTTGTCTACGGCTTGACGCCCGGCGCGATTGCGGCGGCCATCAGCGCCGCCCGCCTCGGACGCCGCGTGCTCCTCACCGGCCCCAAGGGCCACCTCGGCGGCATGGCCGCCAGCGGCCTCTGTACCACCGACGCCGTCCGGCGTCACCGATTCGGCGGCCTCGTGATGGAGTTCATCAACCACGTGGCGGACCACTATCGATCCCGTGCGGAACACTGCCCACGGGATTGGGAACTGTGCCACGATGGATGGTTCTACGAGCCCTCCGTGGCCGAGCATGCGTTCGCAACGATGGTCGAGCAGCAACCGAACATCACGCTGGTTCTGCGGGCGCAACTCACGGGCGTCGAGAAGAGCGACCGCCGCATTGCCTCGGCCATGTCCATCGAGGAAGGCGTCGTACTCAAGAGCCTGGACGTTGAGGCGCTCCAGCGTCGCCTCGACAATGCCGGCGTGCCGCACTGAACATGCCCAACCCAACCGTATCGATAGTCCTCCCGTTCTGGAACGCAGGTCCAACCATCGCCGAAGCCATCGACTCTATCATCGACCAGACCTGGTGCGACTGGGAACTCATCCTGTTCGACGATGGCTCGGCCGACGGGTCTTGGGCCATCGCGGAAGCGTACGCACGCAGCGACGCGCGGATCCGCGTGATCCGTTCGCCGCATGTGGGCATTGTCGGGGCGCTACAGCGGGGGTGCGAAGCGGCCGTGGGGGAGTACATTGCACGGATGGACGCCGACGATATCGCGCGGCCGGCCCGCATCGAGAAGCAACTGGCCCTGATGACCGCCCAGCCGGACGTGGCCCTGTGTGGCACACAAGTCGAGATGTTTGGGCCCAACGTGGGCTTCGGCCGCCGCCGATACGAGACGTGGGTGAACCGTTTGACAGACCACGACCAAATGACGCGCGAGCTCTTCGTCGAGTGTCCTATACCTCATCCTACGTTTCTAATTCGCCGTGCGGCCTACACCCGCGTCGGGGGATACCTGGACAACGGATGGGCCGAAGACTACGACCTCTGCTTCCGGCTCTGGGCGCAAGGGTACCGCATGGCCAAGGCCCTCGGAACGCTCCTTCGCTGGCGCGACACGCCCGGCCGGCTCTCGATGGTCGACGCCCGCTACGCACCGTACACCTTCCGCGCCCTGAAGCGGCATTACCTGTTCAGAACCTACCTTAACAACCGACCCGTCTTCCATCAGTGGGGCGCCGGCGAGGTCGGGAAACAATGGTTGCGGGAGTGGACGGAACCGAGGCCCGAGGCCGTCGTTGACATCAACCCCCGCAAGATCGGACGCCGCATCCACGGATTCCAGGTCATATCGCCCGAAGCCCTGCCGCCGCCCGGCCAGACCTTGATCGTGGTGGCCGTCGGAACGCCCGGCGCTCGCGACGACATCCGCGGCCGCCTGGAGCCTCGGGGGTATCGGGAGTGCCGGGACTACCTCTTCCTGGCATGACCTGGTCCCCATTCGTAACCGTAGTATCAACAATGCATTGCAGCAAAGTAGGCGGTCTTGGACAGACCGTTGTATAATGAGCCGGCCGGGCAAGAAACGGCCTCGGTCCCCGTCGCCGACCCGGCGCGGTGCCCCGCGTGTAAACCTTTCACCCCTGGAGCGCGTTGTTGCTAGTGAAGGAAGAAGGACAAGCAGACGTGACCGTCTTGAGTGACGAGGAGTTGGCCTTGGCACTCAAGAACGGCGATGAGCGCGCCTTCGACGAACTCGTGCGCCGGCATCAAGGTCGGGTTTATGCCGTGGCCTACCGGTTCACCGGCAATCGCGAGGACGCCCTCGACGTCGTGCAGGAAGCGCTGCTCAAGGCGTACCGAAAGATCGACACCTGGCAGCCTACGGGCGGTTTCGTGCCGTGGCTCCTAAGACTGACATCGAACCAGGCGGTCGACGCGTTGCGTAGGCGCAAGCGCCAGCGGCATGAGCGGCTGGATGAGGCCTATCGCCAGGCATCGGAACACGCCCCGGTTGAGCCGACGGTAATGAATACCGAACAGCAAGCCTGGGCGCACGAGATTGATCGGCGCATTCAGGCGGCCCTGCCGGTGCTGTCGCCCACGCAACGCACAGTGTTTGTCTTGAGGCACTACGAAGGATTTCAGTTGGCAGAAATTGCCACCCAGATCGGATGCACGGTCGGCAGCGTCAAGGTGCACCTGTTCCGCGCCCTGAAGAAGCTGCAGAAGTCGCTGGAAGACTTGAACGATGATAATGCGAAACGTGGGGAGTACTGAGTAATGGCATGTCGGAGGTATCGCGGGTCCATTGCGGCCTGGGTGTACAACGACCTCGACGGCGAAGAGCGTGCCCGACTCGAAGCGCACATGGCCGCCTGTAGCGCATGCCGCGCCGAGGCCGATTCGCTCAAACGCGTTGTGGCGTTAACGCCGGCCGCCGCGCCTGAACTCGAGCGGGACCTGCTTCCGGTCCTTCGGGCCCGTCTGGCCGAGGCCCGCGCCGCGAAGTCCGCTGTGGCATGGCGTTGGGCGGCCGTCGCGGCCTGTGCGCTGCTGGCTGGCCTCGTGGCGTACTCGGTGGCGGTTCGAACGCCGGAACCCATGTCCACCGTGGCCGAGGCGTCGCCTCTCGACGAGGTACTGGACGAGTGCGCGCGCCTGATGGATGCCCGGGACTATGGTCAGGTTGCCTCGCTCCTGGCAAGAGCTATCGAGGAGCATCCCCGTGCGCCCAGAGCCGCCGAGGCCCAACTACTCCAGGCCAAGGTCGCGTTCGAAAACCTTCAGTGGTACCCCGAAGCCTGTGCCGCGTACCAAGCACTGGCCGAGCGATATCCGGGTCAATTCCAGGCGAGTCCCGAAAGCATCCGTCGACGCGATGTGCTGGTGGAAGCGGCACGTGATGATTTCGAGCCCCTGTATGCCCTCGATACCGCCAAGCAAGCCGGCGATGAGGCCTTCGCCCGTCTTGAGGCCGTGGTAGCTCGGTATCCGGGCACCTTCGTCGCTTCTCTGGCGGCTGACAACATGGCAGAACTGGCTTGCCCCGACCGCGAAACGTCCGAAGGGCGGAACCATCGACTCGTGGCCATGACCGAGGCGCGCGCGCGTTGTACCGATCCCGTCGCCATGGTACAGTTGACTCTCGAGATGGGCCACATCTGTTGGGAGGAACTGAGCGACTTCCAGCAGGCCCGCGCATTCTACACGGAGGCCGCTGACAACGACCACACCGTGTTGGCGCAACGCGAGCTGGCCCAAGATTCGTTGCGCAACTTGCCGCAACCCTAGTGCCAACCACCGGATACGCGCCGGTTTCCCCGGCGCTTCCGTGCGGAGATCGTGTCGAAGTGCTTGCTGCGAAAGGTTTTGAAAGACAACTCCTGCGGGACAAAGTCCTCGATGAGGAAAAACTCCTGCGCGCCAAGGCGGAAGCGGCCAAGAGTGACGCGCCCCTCATCGAGGTGATTCCTCAGCTCGGGTTCGCCTCGCAGGACGCCGTATACCGATGCCTCGCCCAGTTCTGCGAACTGCCCTATGTCGAACCCTCCAAGATGTCCATTCCCCATGAACTGGTGGAGAAGGTTCCGGCCCGATTCGCCACGCATTACGGTTTCGTCCCCATACGACAGCGCGGCAACGCCCTCGTCGTGGCTATCAGCGACCCGCTGGACGCGCAGCTCCTCGATGATATCCGCCTTGTTCTCAAGTGCCGCGTCGAGGCGGAGGTCGCGTCGCCCCTCGACATCAACCGCACCATCAAGCTGCTATACGGCCTCGGCGCCGACACCGTTGAACGTATTCTGAGCGATGCAGACAGTGTGGGCACCGTCGTGAGCCTCGATATGGCCACCGGAGGTTCCGACCTCGCCGACGAGAACATCGATGCGTCCATCATCAAATTCGTCAACGAACTGCTCGTCGAGGCCATCCAGAGCGACGCGACGGACGTCCATATCGAGCCCTTCGAGGAGCAGTTGCGCGTGCGCTACCGCATCGACGGCGTGTTGCACCAGGTGCCAACGCCACCGTCGATTCGCGGTTTTCACGCCGCCATCGTCTCGCGCATCAAGATCATGGCCAATATGAATATCGCCGAGAAACGCCTTCCTCAAGACGGCAAGATCCGGGCGCTGGTGGGTGATAACCAGTACGATCTCCGCGTGTCCGTGCTGCCAACACCCCACGGCGAGACCATCAACATCCGCATTCTGAGTCGCTCCTCGATGTTTCTCAGTCTCGAAGACTTGGGCCTCCGCAGCGACGACCTGAAACTGTTCAACCGGTTCTTGAGCCGGCCGCACGGCATCATCCTCGTGACCGGCCCCACCGGTAGCGGAAAGACCACCACGCTGTACGCCTCGCTCGACAAGCTGAATAACCTGGATCGCAAAATCATCACCATCGAGGACCCCATCGAGTACCAGTTGAGCGGCATCACCCAGATGCAGGTCCTGCCCCAGATCGGATTCGATTTCGCCACGGGCCTGCGCTCCATCCTGCGCCATGACCCCGACATCATGATGGTCGGCGAGATCCGCGACTTTGAGACGGCCGAAATGGCCATTCGTTCGAGTCTGACCGGCCACCTCGTCTTCAGCACACTCCATACGAACGACGCGGCCGGTTCGGTGACGCGACTCGTTGATATGGGCGTCGAGCCGTTCCTTATTGCCAGCACGATGATCGCCTCCATCGCCCAGCGGCTCGTGCGGTGTGTATGCAAAGCGTGCGCCGAGCAATACACACCGGATCCCTTGCTCCTCGAGCAGTTCCACGGCACGAAAAACATGGCTACCGAGGGCCGGTTCATGCGCGGCAAAGGCTGCGATGCATGCCGCCACACCGGCTATCGGGGCCGCGTGGCCATCTACGAGATCCTGCCGTTCTCGAACCCGATCAAGGATATGACCGTGCAGCGCGCCCCCTCAACGCTCATCAAGCGCAAGGCCTGCGAGTTGGGCATGAGAACCCTCCGCGAGGCGGGATGGATACGCATCCATGACGGCACGACCACGTTCGAAGAGATTCTCCGCGTGACATCAGACGTCGACGTCACGGACCTCATGGAACCCGCGCCCACGCCGACGCCGTCGGTAGCGGCGCCCGAAGCCATCGTGCCGGAAACGGACCATGCCCCAATTCCGCTATGAAGTAAAGAAGGCTCCAGGCCAGGCGGCCAGCGGCGTTCTCGAAGCCGAAAGCCAGCGCGCCGCCATCTCCCGCCTGCGCGATATGGGCTATTTCCCAATCAAAATCGAGGAGTATTACGGCGAACAGAAGGAAGACACCCTCAAGAAGGCCCTCGCGCGCGTCAGCCTGAAGGATCGGAATATCTTCTTCCGCCAACTGGCCAACTTGATCGAGTCCGGCATGCCGATCACCCGCGCCTTGGGCACGCTGATACGCCAGACCGAAAACACCAAGATGATGCAGGTGGTCACGCAGGTCCGCGATGATATCCAGAAAGGCACAACCTTTGCCGAGGCCATGGAGCGGCACGACAAGATCTTTCCCCCCATGTACTGCAACTTGATCAAGGCGGGCGAGTCCGGCGGCATGCTCGAGGAAGTGTTGTGGCGCATCGTGGACTTTGGCGAGCAGGAAGAGGGCCTTCGAGGCAAGGCCATCTCGGCCATGATCTATCCGGCCTTCCTGCTCCTCATCGGCAGCATCGCCATCTTCATCCTGATCTCGTTCGTGTTCCCCAAGTTCGTCGTCATCTTCGAGGACTTCAACGCTACGTTGCCGCTGCCGACCCGCGTCGTGATGGGCCTGTGCGACTTCATGGGCAGCTTCTGGTGGGCCGTGCTGCTTGCCCTGGCCGCCGCCATCGCGTTGGCAGTCACCTACCTCCGTACCGAGCGGGGCCGCCGGTGGCTGGACGTCACCGTGCTCAAGATACCCGTGATCGGCGGTGTGGTGCAGAAGTATGAGATGGCCAAGTTCGCCCGCACCTTCGGCACGCTGATCGACAATGGTGTTCCGGTATTGACCGCCCTGCGGATCACCGCAGACACCCTCTCAAACGGGTGCATTGCCGACGAGGTCAGCATGATCCACGCCCGTGTGACCGAAGGCGAGAGCATCAGCGATAGTCTGGAACACTCCGAGTACTTCCCGCCCATGGTGGTGAGCATGATCGCCATCGGCGAAGAGGGCGGGCGTCTCGGCGGCGTGACCAAGCGTGTGGCCGATGCCTATGACACCGAGGTGGACCGAGCGGTCAAAGCCATGGCCGCACTGTTCGAACCGATCCTGATCGTCATTATGGGCATTATCATCGGATTCCTGGTGATCGCGATGCTCTTGCCCATGTTGACGCTCAGCGAGCATATCGGATGATCAATGGGAACCGTGTCCCATTTTTCGCCGCGAATGACGTACAATGGAGGTAGGGTGTCGCCAATCCCCTGGAGCCGGGCGGCGGAAACGTAGGAGGCGATTATGAGCAGTAACGGCGGATTCACGCTGATAGAGCTGATCCTGGTCACCGTAATCATCGGGATTCTGTCCGGCATGGTCACCTTGACCTTCGCGGGGCGCGCTGAGGAAGCACGCATCAAAGCCGCGAAGGGCGATATCATGAGCTACAACAGCGCCATCGAGCTGTATGCCCTGGATCACAACGGCAAGTATCCCAAGTCCCTGGAAGACCTGACCAACGGCGACCGCAAGTACGTCCGCGACGTCAAGCCGGACCCCTGGAAAAACACCTACATCTATGAGTGCCCGGGGAGCATTCACCGGGACAGCTACGACGTGTACTCGGCGGGCGCGGACGGCATCAAGGGCAATGCGGACGACGTGACGGAACTCTCGGACGACTAGTCGGAACCTGGGCGGCCTTTGAATGAACCTCATGCGCGATACGTGTACCATAACGACGCCGGATCGAACGGCCCACGCCGGTTTCTCGCTCATGGAACTGGTCGTGGTGCTCACGCTGTTGACCATCATTATGGGGGCTGTCGTACCCGTGTTCAACGGCTCGTTCAAGTCGGTGCATTCGGACTACGTCGTCCGCGACCTCATCGCCATGATCAAGTACGGCCAGGAGCGGGCCATTACCGATACAACACGATACCGGCTATACCTGGATCCGGAGCAGCGACAGTACTGGCTCATGCGTCTCGAGGATACGGACGAGGGACCGCTGTACCTCGAAGACTCCGAGCGGTTCTCGGAACGACGAACGCTGCCTGACGGCGTCGAGATGGATCGGCCGCACGCGTACGAGGATCGCGACCTCGACGCCTACTTCATCGAGTTCCATCCAAGCGGCCGCTGCGATGACGCGAGCATCGATGTCCTTCGGCAAGACGGCGACACCATCCGTATCGAAACCGAGGGAAACATCGGCCAGATCAAGGTCAAAGGCAGTGCATGGGAAGACGATGAGTAGACGGCTCGGCTATATCCTCATCGAGTCGGCATTGGCCATGGCCCTCCTCAGCATCTGCATGCTGGCCATTCAGGGCGCCATCCGCCAGACCCTATTCGTCCGCGGCCAGGCACGCGACTACACCCAGGTCAAGTTCCTACTCGAAAGCATTATCGGCGAGATCGAGTTGCAGCCCGAGTACATCGCCATGTCGAAGACGGTTGCACTCCCCGGCGAATTCTCGCGCTTCACCGCCAGTTGGGATATCACCCGGATCGACTTGCCGACGCCGCCCCTGCCGCGGGATGTCGAGGAGGACGAGATCAAACGGTTGAGTGTGCCGTACCTCGCCAAGGTCAAGGCGACGGTCAAGTGGCAGCGGAGCGGTCAGCACTTCGAAGAAAGCGCCGAGACCATATTGGCCCCCGAACGCATCTATGTGACTAAGGAAGAACTCGAGGAGATCTACGAGCGCTCCCTGCTCGGGCTTTTCTAGAAAATGCAGAACCACGGACACAGAGCCTCGCCTCACGGATTCACACTGGCCGAGCTGATCGTAGCCTCCACGCTGATCACCGTTGTCATGGCATCCGTCTACACGGCGTTCAACTCGACCATGCGCGTCCGGCGACTCGGCGAATCGGATCTGAACACCTATCAGGACGCGCGCGTGGCCCTCGGCGTCCTCTGCCGCGAACTCGGCTGCATCATCGGAGGCACCGAGCACTTGTTCCAAGGTGAAGACGACCAATTCGAGTTCTTCGCCGTTTCGCCGCCGATGGACGTTGAGGAAGGCATGGGGTCCCGAGTGCTTTGGATCTCCTACCGGTACAACCGCAGCTCGGACACGCTGTACCGCGAGGAGGCCATCGTCAAGGACGCGCTGCCCATCCGTCGGCCCGAGGGCGAGGACGGCAAAGAGGACGACGAAACCGAAGAACGGATCAAGCTCGGTCGCAAACACAAGTTCGAGTTGGCGTGCAATGTCAAGGACTTCGAAGTGTGGTACTTCTGGATGCCGCCGGACACGGAGAGGGAGAGCGAGGAACCGCCCTCGTATATCGAGCCGGTGATCCTCGAGGAAAACAACGAGGGCTGGGGCCTTCCGCAAGGACTCAAAATCGCCCTGACGGTCGAGGATCCGAACGCCCAAACCGGGGAAACCACCTTTGTGACGGCCGTCACCTTTCGCGGACCCACCACACCGTTTGACGCCGGCCGCCTTGGCGTGGCCATGGAGACCACCGAGGAATGAACCGGCCCGTCTCGATACTTCACGGTTCCGCCGCAGCCCGTCGCGACGGGTTCGTCCTGATCTGCGTACTCTGGGTGTTGGCCATCCTGACCGTGGTGGCCCTGGGCTTCGGCCAACGGGCCATGCTGGACGCCCGCGCGGCCGCCTACTCGCTGGCCTACACGAAGGCCATGTACCTCGCCCGCGGCGCCGTCGAGCGCGGCATCGCGGAAATACGCGACATCAATGTCATCAACTGGTTCTACCAGGAGGAAGGCGGCACCGGCCTCGGACAGCATTGGGCCCACCCCACGGACATGTTCGTCGAGGGCGTTTACTATAATGCCAGCGACTACGAAGGAGAGACCTGCGCCTATTGCATCGAGGATGAGGAGCGCCGGATCTCGATCAACGCCGCCGATGAAGAACTCCTCTGCAACATTGAAGTCGGCGGGGACACCGTGTTTCGCCGCACGGACGCCCGAAAACTCATCAAGCATCGCACCGGCGACCCCGACGAGGAGGAACCGCCCCACCGTTTCCAGAACACCGAGGAACTCCGGTACCTGTTCCGGGAGTTCGAGGACGACGAGTTCTGGTGTGGCGTAGGCGACACGCCGGGCGTGCGCGATCTCATCACGTGCTGGGGCGGCGGCCGGATCAATGTCAACACGGCCTCGGCCGAAGTCCTGGAGTGCATCCCTGGCTTGGACAAACACGATGACACCGTGGCCCGTATCCTCGGATTCCGAGCGGGGCTCGATGGCGAGATCGGAACCGAGGATGACCTGGCGTTCAACTCCATCGACGCCATCGGCATCGTTTTCGAGGATATGAAGGGCGATTCCCTTGACGCGTTGAACCGGTATTGCACCACCACCTCGGACTACTTTACAATCACGGGGATCGCCACCTTGCACCAAGGCAAAGTGCGAGCCATCTGCAAGGCTACCGTATTGGGGCCGAACGTGTTGGATTGGCGGGAGGATCCCATTGGCTCATAAATCCAGTTATATCAGCGTTTTGCAGGTCAGCGGAACACGGATCCTCTGGCTCCGGATCGTCCGGTCCGCAGAGCGCATTCACGTCCGCGACTTCCGGGCACACCGCGGCCAATGGGCGGTGGAAAACGGTTCGCTTCAGGCCGCGCTCAAGGCCTTCGTAGCCGAGCACGGCATCGCCGAGGATACAATCTACTCGGTGATCCCTCGCCACGACATGACCGCCCGCATTCTCGAGTTGCCCTCGCAAGACCTCCAGGAAATCGCCGGCATGGTCGCCCTCAGCGCCAGCGAGCACGTGCCTTACGCGCCTGAAGAACTCGCTATCGACCAGTGCATCCTCGGCGCGTTGCCCGGTGGCGAAGCCCGTGTCCTCGCCGTGTTCGTCCATCGCGACATCATCGATACCCATCTTCAGTTACTGGCGGCCGCCGGCATCGAGCCCGAGCAAGTCCTCCTCAGTTCGGCCTGTGTCGCCTCTGCCGCCATCGCCGCCCGGCCCGGTTGCCAGGAGCGGTACGCCCTGGTGAATCTGGCCTCGGGAGGTCTCGATGCGGTCGTTATTCGAGGACAGCAACTCGAGTACGACCGAGGCGTCGCGTCGAATCAGGAATGGGATTTTGCCGCAAACGGAGAGGCCGCTACCGAGGCAGCCATCGAGATCCGCGCGTCGTTGGGCGCCTATCGGCGTGAGTCAGAGGACGGCGAGAACCCCGAGGCGTTGTATCTATGCTCGGATTGCCTGGACGTCACGGACGCAACCGGTATTCTCACCCATGAAACCGGTTTCACGTGCGAACCGGCCCTATTCGCCGCGCAGCTCGTTGGCCCCGGCGCCGAGAAGCTATCGGGCATCCCGATGACCGCACTCGGCGCGGCGCTCACGGCGTTGGGACGCTCCGCGATCACCATCAAGCTTCTGCCCGAAACCGTGTTGCAGCACCGGGCCCGTTCCGTGTTCAAGCGCAAGGCCTCGGCCATGGCAGCACTCATCCTGATGCTGATCGCTTCGGGCTGGGGACTGTACTTCCAGGCGGTTCGGCAGCGGACAGCCTTGATCACCGACCTCGAAGCCCAGATCGCCCAAATCGAGCCGAATGCCAAAGGCGTTGTCTCGAAGCAGCGGCAACTCGAGATTCTTCAGCAGCAAGTCGATCGGAAGGGAAGCGTCCTCGAACTACTGGCCGCCCTCTGCAGTGCTGCGCCCAACGAGAACCTCAATATCTCGCGGTTCACCTTCGACCACGGTCAGGAAGCCAACACGTGGGGCCGCGCGATGACCATCAACGAGGTCGATGCCTTCACCCAAGCCCTTCGCGCTATCGGTGCGTCCACGTTGCCGCAGTTTGCCAACGCTCGCCGCCTCTACGAGGTCAGTGTTCCCGAGCGAAACGAGCGGATCTTCAACTACGCGATCGGCGTCCCGTTCGTGGAGGACACGGATATCGACATCGAGGGCTCAAGCCGTGAGTAACGCCTGGAACAGACTCTCGACACGCGAGCGCAACCTCGCCGTCCTTGTGGCCACGCTCTTGGTTGCCGGCGTCGCTCTGCTGCTCGTGCGGCACGCGCAGGAAAACCTGGACCTCCTCGATACCGCCATCGATCAGCGCACCCAGACGCTCATCAACTACACCAACCAGATGGCGCGAAGTCAGAGCGTCGACCAGGCCTACGCCCGCGTCGCAGCGCAGCACTCCAGCGCGTGGACCGAAGCGGAAATCCACGACCGACTCCGCCAGGAGATCTACCGGATAGCCATGAAGGATCCCCCGGCCGAAGGGGAGCCGGTATCCTCTCGCGACGAGGATCTTCTCGTGACGATTCCCACGCTACGCCAAGGTACCCTGCAGAAGGGTGGCGATGGCTATCGCGAGTATCAGCTCAGCATCCAGATCCCCACGACCGATATCGAGAGCATGATCACCTTCCTGGAACGACTCCAGGCCAGCACCCACTCGTTGCGTATCGACGGGCTCCAGCTCTTCCGCTCGCCGACGACAACCCCGGTGTCCGCCGTCATCAACATCACCCGCACGGTTGTGGATCGCGCTCCGGACGCCCTATTGGACGCAGGACCGGCAGGAGCGGCTCCCAGCGCCGTCGGCGGCCAGTACGTTTTCGGAAAGGCCACCGAGGACTGGCACGCCGAAGGATGCACCGTTACGCTGTCCGAAACGCATGCCACGGCCGGGCCCGACTGCATCCAGGCCGTGGCTACCCAGGCTAACGCGGTGGTCTTCTTGAGCGAAGCATTGGACACCGGCCAGAAGTACGTTCTGTGTGTCGACCTGACGGCCACCGGCCCCGCCGAACTCCGCATCATGCAAGACGGTACGGTCGCGCCGCAAGGGGCGGTCAAGATCGAGGGCGACGGGGTAACGCGTCAGTACCGAATCGACTTCGCCGTACCGCCCATGCGCGAGTTCCAGGCCACGGTGTGCCTGCCCTACATCCTCATCGAACAGGCCTCCTCGGAAGTCTTTATCGACAGCATTGTCATCCGAAAGGTAACCGGATGAAAACCGATCGCATAGCCTTTGGTTTGGGCATTGTGGCGTTGGCCGGTGTGCTGGCCCTGATGGCCTACCACGCGGTGAACAACCCCATGGACAAGGTCCGGCATCAGGTCGATGCCGAACTCGCGGAGATCAAGACGGTCTCGGTGGCATTCCCGGCTCCGGAGTGGGAGTTTGACAAGTGGCACCACGAGATCGTGGGCAAAGCCTCACTCTGGAAGGAATTAGTACCGGAACCGGCGCCCCCGCCCCCGCCCCCGGAGAAGCCGCCGGATCTGCAGGAGAAGCTCAAAGGCGTGGAGCCCACGCGACAGCAGGTGGGCGGAAGGGTGAAGATCAAGACCCCCGGCGATGAAAAAGGGTCGTTCTACAGCGTGGGCGATATCCTGAATGGTCTTCAGATCAAGGAGATCTCCAAGACGCACGTAACGTTCATGGTGTTGTGGAAGGACAAAGAGCTCACGACCCAGCTCGAGCGTCGGTAGTACGTTCGGAATACCTTAAGCTATTGGGCGCCAATGGGTTGCCAAGCGAGAGACGAGTCGAGAATCCCGCGTAGACCTTCCGCACCGGTTTCGTTGGCAGGTCGTCCGTCCGGTCATGCGGAAACGCGGCCTGTGGTCCCCTGGTGTCAGCCTTCACCGCGTTTCGTTCGTTGTAACGTACGGCTGGAAGGAAGGTGTTGTTTCCCTGGCTCACGCGCCGAGTCCAGGCGGGAAACCGAACTGCTCGAATGATATACACAGAGGGAGTTCCTGAAGGTTTGATGAACGACCATCCAAAGAGCCTATGGCAGTGGCTAGTCTGCATCCTCTTCATCATCGGTCTGGCGCTGCCGGTTTGTGCCCAGGGCCAGACGCCAACACGCCCCAATACCCCGGCGAGCACAGGCACATCGCAGCTTGTCGAACGCGTGCGCCAGGAGGTATCCCGAGTCAACCAGGAGAGGGAGGAGAAGAAGGAGGGGAGCTCCACCTCGTCGACGAGCAGAACCGAGAGAACCGACACCAAGACGGATGCCGAGAAGAAGCCTACGGTTCCGGAGAAAGCCACCGCCAAGCCGGAGTCTCGGGGACAGCGTTCCTCGGCGCCCACCACTCGGGCCGTCCAAGGTCAAGGGGGAGGAGGAGGCGCGGTCCGCACCGTGGGCGGAGAAAGGGCCGCCTCGGTCAGCGTGCTGAGCAATGAACCCTATCAGCCGGTTCTGAACCGTCCCGTCGAGTATGCGGAGTTGCCGGAGGTCGGCGAGGCCTTAACCCTGACCGGCCCTATGCCCATGACCGAATTCCTCGAAACCATCTCGTTCGCCACCAACTGGAACATCCTCGTGACGCCGGGGGCCCAGGATATCGAGTTGCAGTTCTGGCTGACGGAGGCCACACCCAAGCGCGCCATCGAAGAAGTGTTCAAGTTCCACAGTGTCTACTACAGGTTCGATCCGAACACGCAGTATCTCTACGTGATGACCAAGGAGGAATACCTCAATCAGGAATACGGCGCCCTCAAGGAAGAGGTGTTCACCGTCGAGCACGTGGACGTCACCTACATGGAGTCCGCGCTCACCTCATTGCTTTCGCCTGCGGGACGGATCATCACCGATCCGCGCACGATGCACATCTACGTCTGGGATACGGAAGACAACCTCAAAAAAATGCGAGAGACACTCGATGAACTGGATGTGCCGTTGCAGCGCGGCGAATTCACCGTACAGAATGCCGATGTGTCCGACATCGAATCCGTGTTCCAAACGCTAATGTCTCAGACCGGTACGATGGTGTCCGACCCGCGCACGGGCCAGATCCTCGTGTGGGACGTGCCCGATGCGCTGAGCCAAATGCGCGCGGCCGCAGCTCAACTCGATGTGCCCGTCGAGTCGCGCGTGCTCAGACTCGAGCATGTTGACGCGAACGCGGTAATGGAGAGTATCGAGGTGATGTTGACGGAGCGCGGCATGATTCAGGTGGATCCGCGCACCAACACCCTCGTTGTGACCGACCTCCCGGCGCGCCAGGCGCTCATCGCGAAGATGATTGAGGAGTTCGACAAGCGACTCGAGACACGAACCTGGACCCTCAAGTACGCCGATCCGGACATGGTGGCCGAGGAGGTGGAGCTTCTCGTTCCGGAGGAGATGGGAATCGTCACGATTAACGAGGATGTCCATCAGGTCACCGTCACGGCCTTGCCGGAACGCCTCGACCAAATCGACAAACTCGTCGTAGCGTGGGATGTGAAGCTACGCCAGGTGCAGATCGAAGCCTACCTCCTCACGGCCGGATCGAAAGTGGCCCGGAGTATTGGCACGAATTGGCACTTCTTCGACTCAACCGGAAACACACCGATTTCCTTCTCGACCGGTGGGGCCACGCCCAACTTCACCGGAGCCCAGGGGCGGACAATCCAAGCAGGCCAATTGCCGTACGCCGTGCCCCTGAACGATTGGATCACGGCCGAACCCATCAGCGACATTACCGGCGAAACAACCGTGATTGAGAAGCTCGCCGGCAACCGCGTGTCCGCTGTGATCAACTATCTTGACAGTACTGGAGAAGTCAATGTCTTATCGCATCCGCAGGTGACGGTACAGGATGGCGCGGAGGCCATCTTTGAGCGGACGAGCGCCGTGCCCTACGTCTCGTCCACGTACTACGGCCAAACCACGTCGCGATACAACACCAACACCGTCGATAACGACGACTACCGGTATCGAACTGCATACCGGCCCCAGAACAGCATCTCATTCATCGACGTCGGCACAATCCTGTCGGTCACGCCGAGGATTACCGAGGACTCAAACATCCTCCTCGACATCAGCGCCGAGGAAAGCACCTACACCATGCGCGAGGTCGTCGGTGCCGACGAAACCAGCACCGTGCCGGAGAAGATGATGAACCGGGCGGAAACACAGGTGCTTGTACACGACAACCAAACGATCGTGATCGGCGGCTTGCGAACCAACAACCTCTCGGATGATGTAGACAAGGTCCCCTTCCTGGGCGACGTGCCCCTGCTCGGACGGGCCTTTCGAAATGTCAGCAAGAAACACGACAACCAGCAACTGCTGGTCTTCATCACGACGACGCTTGTCGATGAGTACACGCAGCCGGAGGCCGAGCAGTTGGCCACGATGGAGGAGAAGGTGACGGAAACCGTGCGACACGACAAGAAGGATGCGTGGAAGCGTCTGTCAGACAGTCTTGACAAGAAGAGGTACGACGTGAGTGTATCCATAGGGCAGAGCGGGTACATCCGATGCGACGGAAAGAACGTGACGCAGGATGAACTCGGACAGATTCTATTCGCCCTCGACAATCCGGCTTCCAAGACCCTCGTCTTGCGCGAGCATCCGCGGGCGCCGCGCGAGGTGGGCCGCGAAGTGACGGAGACGGCGCTCGAGGTTGGCATCAAGGTCGATTTCGATAAGGGTTTCCTGCCGTTCGTCCCCTCGTACAACGATCTGATCGATGACGAAACCACGGGAGAGGGCGTCGACGCGGCGAAGGGCCACGGCGGCGTGACGATCATCGAAGCGTCCGAACTCAACAACACGAAGGAGGACGCAGCGGAGGCCGAGAGACCGAAAGAGGAAGGGGCCGGCTCCGCCGAGCCAAAGGAAGAGGCCGCAGAAGCCCCGGGGTCTCCCGAAGGTTGAATCCTCCCGGATAGTCGACGAAAAGACAAGAGCCGGAGGAACTCGCTAGACTGGTTCCTCCGGCTCACTGGTTTGCAGCGTCGAACTACTTGGCGCGAGCCGCCTGAATCCTGCGCGGCGCCTTGGTGAACTTCCCGGCCTTGATATAGCGCGCGCACACGCGCACTCTGCGAACCGTGCCGTTCTCGTCTACGATACGGATACTCTGCAAGTTGGGCTTGATCCGCCGCTTCGAGATGCCCGTTACGTTCTGGCCGATACCGCCTTCGCGCTTGGCCTTACCACGCCGAACAACGTTCTTGCCCACTTGGGGCCGTTTGCCACTGTACTCACAAACTCTAGCCATTGTACTCTCCTGAGGCACACGCGAACCCTTCCTTGGTTTGCGTGGAACGCCATGGTATACTCATCGCTTCTCGTGAAGGGTCCGCCAAGTTTACCACATGCGCACAGCGGATTCAAACGCGACACAAGACTGAGGATACGCACGTCGTGATCTCCTTCTCCCATCCCTGGATGGCGTTCTGTACGCCGCGCGCCCGCGTTGCGGCGCCGGCTATCCTCCTCCTATGCGTGTGTTGTACCGGATGCGTGCGCCTTGGGCACGAACTGACGCAGGGACCTTTGCCTGAGGGAGCGCCAAGTCCTGAGGAAATCCTGACGGACCTGGCGGCCAATGACCAAGCGATCGAGCGCTTCAGCGCTACCGGCGCGTTCACGCTCGTCTCGCCCGAGCGTCCGGGTACGGATCGCTTCCGGCAGAGCCAAATCCTCTTCCGGAAACCAGCCGACTTGCACATTGTCGGCAGAGGACCGTTGCTCACCACGGTCTTTCGGCTGACGTGCGTCGGCGAGGAGTTCCTCATCGAGTTTCCCACCGAAAAGGAATACTACTACCAACTGGAAGGTGAGCAATTCGAAAGCGTGCCGTTCAGCGTTTCCCCCTCGGATGTCGCGCGCGAAATGTTCCTGCCCGAAGACTGGGCGGCCTTGCCCATCAGGCGGGCCCAGCTTGGGTCTTTCGATTCAGCCACCGGCGCGGTCACACTGGACATTCTCGAGCCAGGCTTTCCTCGCGCCTGGGTGAAGCGACGGCTGACGCTGACCGGTACGCCCTGGATCGTCACGCGTAGCGAGCGTTTTGACCGCAAAGGCCGTGTCCTGGCGGTGGTCAGCAAGTCCGACTACCGGGAATTGGACGGCATCCGATTCCCGGCACGCGTGTCGGCCGAGTTTCCCGGCGAGCAGACGCAAATGGATTTCGACATGCGCCGCATCGAGATCAACGGCCCGCTCGATGACGACACCTTCCATGTCCAAGCCCTCAAGACCCGTTTGATGCAGAGCGTTGCCCACAAACCCATTGAACACTGAGGCCACACCGCCCATGACACACCAACTCACGGATCTTACCCCGGAAGAGATCGCGCAAGCACTCGACCTCAAACCCTTCCAGGGCCGGCAGATTTTTCAGTGGATGCACCGCCGACAGGTGCTCGACTTCGAGCGCATGACGAATCTCTCGAAGGCCCTGCGCGCTCAACTGGTCATGACCGGCCTGGCCGCCCAAGCAACCCCCGTCGATGTCGTGGTGTCTCCCGAGACGGGTACCAAGAAGACGCTGTATCGACTGCCCGACGGCGAGATGGTCGAGGCGGTTCTGTTGAGACAAGGCTCCCGGATCACCCTGTGTCTTTCGTGTCAGGCCGGCTGCCCGATCGGGTGTGCCTTCTGCGCAACCGGTCTGGGTGGCTTCCGGCGCGACCTCGCACCGGGTGAAATCGTCGAGCAGGCGCTCTACTTGCTCGATGGCGAGGATCTCGATGACCGAAC
Source organism: Candidatus Hydrogenedentota bacterium (assembly GCA_036769985.1). Taxonomy (GTDB): domain Bacteria; phylum Hydrogenedentota; class Hydrogenedentia; order Hydrogenedentales; family SLHB01; genus DAIPKA01. The sequence goes on from DAIPKA010000001.1 coordinate 160,016, forward strand.
GCCCAACATCGTGTATATGGGCATGGGAGAGCCGTTTCTCAACTACGACGCCGTGGTCAAGAGCGTTCGCCTGCTCATGCATCCGGAAGGGCTTGGCATCGGCGCCCGCAAGATCACCATCTCGACCGCCGGCGTTCCCGGGGCCATACGCCGGTTCGCGCACGAGGATTGGCAGGTGCGGCTGAGCATCTCGCTCCATGCGGCCAATGATACCTCGCGATCGAAGCTGGTACCGCTGAATCGCAAGTACCCCTTGGCCCGGCTGGGCGATGCCATCCGCGAGTACGTACAGATCGCAGGCCGCCAAGTCACCTTCGAGTGGGTACTCTTGCGCGGGGTCAACGACTCCCCCAAGGATGCCGAAGAGTTGGCCGCGTATCTCGAGGAATTCAAGAGTAGCGTCAACCTGATCCCGTACAATCGCGTGGCGGAATTGCCTTACGAGCCGCCTTCCGCCGAGGCATGCGAATCCTTTCGCGATCACTTGGCGCGTCTCGGCGTCGCCGCCACACTGCGGAAGGAGCGTGGCCAAGACATCGACGCGGCCTGCGGCCAGTTGCGCCGCCGAACGCTATCCTCGGAGACAACCCCGCCCTCGGCCTAGCCGATATCGGCATGCACCTCCGCCTCAATCTGTTCGTGAAGCGCGTTCACCGCTTGCTCCACCCGAAGCCGCACCGGTTCGATCTCGGCCGGTGAATCGCCGCCGGGCGGCGGAATCCGCTCGCCCAGGGTGTAGATGATACGAGAGAAGGGGAGAGGTACCGGGAAGCGATCCCACGACCTCAGGCGTTTGGCACGCACCGGCACGACAGCGACGGGCACAATCGGTGTCCCGCTGCGCGCGGACAGAATGGCGGCACCCGGTTTGGCCTTGCGCCTCGGGCCGACGGGGCCGTCGAGCGTGATGCCCAGGCACCGGTGCCGCGCCGCTACGGCCATGTCCTTCAACGCTTCGGAGCCGCCGCGCGTCGACGAACCGCGGAGCGCATAGTTGCCAAAACACCGCACGACGCGCGCCGCGAATTCACCGTCCGGACTGTAACTGGTCAGCGTGTAAAACCCCAGGTTGCGGTAGCAGTAGGCGCTCAGGGCCATGGACTCGTGCCAGAAGGCCAGAATGACCGGGCCGTCAGTACCGGAACGGACGGCTTCGTGGCGCACGGCCTCGCGGAACTCCCAGCGGCAAGTCGAGAACAGGGCCCGAAGCACACCGGCCACCACGGCCGGCCCCACACGCAACATGAGGCGTTGTCCGGTCGAAAAGGAATGCGGACTCGAGTAGTTGAGGCCCGGCAATGGCGGCGGTGACTTCAATAGTGCTCGATGCCTTTGACGAGTTGCCAGACGACCCGCGTGCGCGGTGTCGGAAGAGACACTTCCTGCGCGCGCCTCAAAATCTCGCCACTGATCGCGTCGATCTCCGTGGGCCGGTGGGCCCGCACGTCCTGGAGCATCGAGGACACGTTGCCGGCGGTCTCGCGACAGATCTCCTCGGCGCGTTCCACAAGACTGTACGGAAACCGGTAGCCCTCCGTGGCCGCCACCTTTGCCGCCTCCACCACCAGGTCGCGCATGAGTTGGCGCACCTCCCGCGTGTCGACCAGTTTGCCGTTCTCTACGTTCAGGATGGCTGTCAGGGGATTGATGCCGTTGTTGATGGCCACCTTCTCCCAAACGACTTGGCCCGGAGCGTCGGTTTCCTCAACGTGGAAACCGGCCTTGCGCAGGGCCTCGATCACCGGTGTCGCCGGACAGGACGTCCACGCGCCGATCTGCGTGCGGCCCCGGCCCGCATGGCGCGTGCGTCCTTCGCCGAGCAGGGTGGCGCCTTCGCTCGTGACGCCTACCAGTACGTGTTGGCTTCCCACTCTGGCGCACAGCGTCTCAACATTGCCCAAGCCGTTCTGCAGCGTCAGCACAGGCTGTTCCGGAGGCAGCCGCAGGTCGCGCGTCACATAGGCTTTGGTCAACACAATCACCAAGTCTTGAGCGGAAGGAATCTGCGTTACCACAGCAGGATGAGCCACGAGTTCCCCCTCGGGACTCTCCACGACAACACCGGAACGCTGAAGTCGAACTGCCCGGTCGGCACGGTGGTCTATCAGGGTGGTCCTGATTCCGCAGTGGGCAAGCCGGGCCGCAAACAAGCAGCCCATGGCCCCAGGCCCCACAATCGACACTCGCATGTTAGCTAACACCCCTCTGCCGGTTAGCGCAGCGATTTGACAAAGCAATCCTTGAATCCGGCTCGCTTGCGGAGTTCCTGGCACGCGGCGGCCGCCGCCGCCTTGTCTGCGTAGCCACCGACGATGACGCGCACGTACTCCCCGTCTTCCGATGGACTCAACTGCGCCTTGAGATCGCTATTGGCCTCGATGCTGCGCTGGCAGTCTTCGGCAAGCTTCTGGCGTTGCGATCCTGCGAAGGAGGCCACCTGAATACCATAAACCCATGCCTCCTGGGCAGCCGGTGCGGCGGTCGCTGCCGGAGGCGCCGCCTCTGGCAAAGACACGGCCTCACTCGCTGCCGGTGTCGCCGTGGGCTCAGGTTCCTGCGCGTTCCCTTGGGCCAAGGTCTCGGCGGTCGGTTCCGTCGTGGTTTTCTGCGGCCAAGGCGGCTCGCCTGCCAGAAGCTCCTGGGCCGTAGCGTCCGCGGGTTCCGAAGACATCCCGGCGGCATCGGTTTCCGCGGCGGCTTCCGGAGGGCTTGCTTCCTGTACGTCCTGCGCCGGCTCCGCCTCGGCCTCCGGCTCGAAAGGATTCCCTCGGCTCGTCTCGCCGGCATCGGATGAGATCGGTTTGTCCTCGTCCGGGGAGGCCAGTGCTTTCGCATCGACCTCGGGCCACGTCTTCGCGGACTCATCCGGCAACTCGACCCGACGCGGCGATGTCTGCACGCCTTCGCCATGCTTGAAGACGCCTGACTCATCACCCTCGTCCGGAAGACCCGTGTTGATCGACGTATCAAGATCCGGCGTGCGGACGGTCGGCGTCGGGTTCGCGAGTTCCGTACCCCGATCCACGCGGCCAACGAGCACACCCAACATGAAACAGATCAACGCGCCCACGATGAAGATGCAGATCACCACAATCTGCTGGCTCGAGTTCGCCGCGCCCTTCTTCGCGGTGGGCTTCCTTGGCGGCCCAAATGACATCGGCTGAGACATAACGCGCTCTCTTGTTCCTCCGTCCCTGCGGTTCTACTCGCCCACTGAGGCTGTATCGGTCTCCAAAACGTCGCCGACGGGTTCAGCCTCGATGCCGTCTTTCGCTTCTCCATTCTCCAACTTCGCCAAGGCCTCCATCAAGGTGATTCGGGCGGCCGCGAGCTCCTCATAGGTAAGGTTCGGATCGCGCACCTCGACCAAGCTGCTACTCAGCCGGTCGACGAACAACGCCACTCGTACCTCGGCATCGGGATCGCTCGATTCCTTGATCAGGCGAAACACCTTCTGCCGCCGCAAGAGCTGCGCTGCAAGATAGGCCCGCGCCAGCTCGGCGCGGCCCTCGGCCTCGGCCGCATCGTAGAAGATCCGACGCAGTGGCGAAAAGGTCTCCGGAGGCTCCTGTTCGGCCACTTTCGGATCGTAGTACCTCGGCGACCACACCGAAAAGGCACCCAAGGCCAGGCGGTCTTCCCAACACGCTGCGCAATAATCCTCGCGCGTGAGCTCTTGGTTCTCGATACGCACAAGCGACCGGAGGCTTTCCTCGTGTTCAAAGGCACGTTCGCACTGCGTACATTGCTGCGCGGTTCTACTGATCTTGATTTCCATTCTGCTGCAACCGAATCCCAATCCGTTCAGCGCGTGGCCGACACAACGCCGGTACCCGTTTTGAGCAGGTCCACCAGGATCCTGCGCGGCATGTCGATCACCTTGAGCGCCTCGGAAGTTACCTCGAGCGCCCCGCTAACCAAGGTTACGCCAAGGGGAGGCATCTCCGCAAGTTCACCGCGCGGATCGAATGTGGGACCAGAAATGCGGAAGGCCAGTTCGACGTCCTGTTGCGCCAAGCGATGGCCCTCCACGTTGAAGGCCTCACGCAACAGCGGTATCTTCTGGGTCGTCTCGGGCGATATCTTGAGGCGTACCTGATAGTCCAGGTCGCCGTCGCGAACGTATTCGCCCGCGCCGGAAACGTCGATCCCTTCCGAATCGAGGAACAAACGAGGCGTGCGCACCCGATCGCCCTCGAGCCCTACCTCCACCTCCAGTTTCCGGAATCGGAGCGACGGCGGCAACGCGTTGATGTCGTTCTCCAACTGCTGCCCAAACTGAGCGAGCAGGAAGTCGGCGCTGAACTGGCCGTTGCGGACCGTGAATCGCCCGTCGCCGCGCAGCGTGCCGGGATCATCGCGATCCACCGAATAGTCGACCCGACCCGTCGTAGTACCCTCGAGGATGTCGTCGTACCGGAGATGCTTGATGAGATAGTGACATGGGATTTCGTTCCACTCCGCAGCCAGCGCGTAGACGTTCTGCTCGCCCACGCTGCGGTAGCGGCCTTTCAAGCTCCCGCCGCCGACGATCTCCGCCGAGAACGCGCTCAGACCTGATTCTGTGGGATTGTCGTAGGCCTGGCCCACAAACTCGGTGCCTTGCCAAGGCGGCACATCGATCGTGGCCGCCGATAGCGAGAAACTCCAGCTCCGATCCTCTTCGGCGCCTTCCTCACTTGACTCCGCCTGGGCGTTCAGGGGAAGGAACCATACATCACCGAAAGGCGGCATGTAGGCCTGCTCGGCCGCAAGCACCACCTCGCCCGTTCGTTCCTCGCCGATGGTACTCGACCGAACACTCACGTCGATGCCCCGACCATGCAGCGGAGTCATGCCGCCGTTGGGCGTCATAATGGCATCGTCAACTCGTCCCACGATGCTAAACACCGTGGCGTCCTCGCGGTCGTCCTTGCGCTCCCACAGGAAGTGAACATCCGTGCCGGTGCCACCCGCGATCATGTAGGGCACATTCATGCATTTGCCGAGTGCGGGCACATCGACTCGGCCGGAATCGCATCTCACGGACGACAACAGCCATTTGTCGCGAGCGTAGACCACGTGGCCCGCGAAATCGATGGGCGTCGAGCCAACAACAAGCGCCCCCGTCACATCGATGGATTCACGGGGCGTCACGCGGACCTCGATGCCCTTACCGTACGCGGCGATGCCCGGGGGTTTCCGAAACCACCACTCGAAGCCTATCTGCGCCTGCGTGCCATCGAATTCGCCCTCGAACACGTACTGTTCACCCGACAGGCTTCCCCGGCAACGGACGTTTACCGGGCCCGCCAACGTCAAGTCCTCGGCGCTTTCCATAAAAGGCATCTTCTCGACGTCGGCGACTTCGCCCGACAGTTCGAATCGGGCGGAACCGGTGTCCCATTCGTACCGGAAACTACCCACAAAGGGATTGCCCGTGATGGTAGCACTCAGCGGATCACAGACCAAGGCGCCGTCCGCCAGACGCACAGCCCCCGAGATTCGCTCCGCCCGCACGCCAAGGTCCTCGTACTCGAGGACGCCGTCCGCAACATTCAACGTCCCCTCGGGCCGTTCGGCGCCGGAGGCAAAACGGACCTCCACGGTCTCGACCTTCAGCCGACCCGACGGCAGATTACCTTCGGGAGAGGGTAAGGTGATCTCCCCGGCCTTGACGGTAGCGAAACCGGAGACCTCCGGCGATTCCGACGTGCCGCGAACGAAGAGCTCGACCGCGCAAGGCGCCTCCGCCGCCAATTCCAGACTCCCGTAGTCGCTGAGATGCTCGTGGATCAGGGCATCCAAGTGGGGGAGGGCCAGCAAGTCCTGGCTCTCGACGTGCAGATCGAATTCCGGAACATCGGCGGCGAACGAGATCTCGCCATCAACCGTTCCCGCGACCTCCCTTCCGTCGGCCTGTATGCTTCGGATCTTCGCCGTCGTCAGCGAAGCAATGCTTGTATCCAGGTTATAACTGGCCAGCGCCATCAGAGTCCCAGTCTCCGGCTGGAGGAACTCTATCTCATCGTTCAGTGCCACCTCCTGGAAAGGCGCGTCGAGCCACACGATCAGCGTGCGATTCGGATAGCCGGTCACCCGAAGGTTAGGACATGCCCGCCCCTTCTCGACAAGACGCTGCGACGCCGGAAGGAAAACATTGACGTCCTCAGCCGTGATCCCCGCGCACTCCATGGCCAGATCAAAATCCTCGAACGACGTGAACTCCCCTCGGATCTTGATGCGCTTGGACGCATCCGCGCCGAGATTGCCCGCGATGCGGATGTCGATCTGGTTCGCTCCGGAGAGGCGCGACACATCAAGCTCGAGGTCGCCAAACATCAGGCGCGTATCGCCCACAACATTCTCGACCGACAACGTACAGCCTGTCCCGACAATACGGAAGGGTGTTGCGGAGAGCGGTTCAGACAGGCCCGAGACATCCAACGGGCCGTTCGAGAACCACGTGCCCTCGCGAGGACGACTCGCCAGTGCCGTCGCCCCGTCAAGCTGGATCCGGTCGATCGTGACCCGACCCGAGAACAGGTCAAGGATATCCAGATCGACCTCGGCCCTCGGCGCGCTCAGTCGAATGGTCGGGCCCATCTCGGCCTGGAGATACGCCTCGAACGCCTCGATCCGAAGGCCTCGAAGCCCATTGACCTCAACGGCCCCCACCTGGAACTCGGCGCCCGTGCGGGATTCGATGCGTGCTTCCACCGTGGATCGCAGTAACTCGAGCCTATACTTGACAACAAGCGCACCGCCCGAGAACAGCACCGTGACAATCAACAGGAGAAGCAGCCAAACCCGCGTCTGTCGCTGGTACACGTGGGAAGCGTGATCCGCGTGTTCCTCACTCTTGTTCGGGTTCTGCCGAGTCGTCGTCGATCTCCATATCCGTGTCATCCGAGGTGCTCGAGGCCCAGTGCAAATCCTTCGCCGCGATGATCTTCTCCTTGAGCCGCTCCGTCACCTCGGGATGATCCTTGAGGTACTGGCGCGTGTTCTCCCGTCCCTGGCCCAGGTTCTCGCCGTCCAAGGCAAACCAGGCGCCACTCTTCTGAATGAGCTTCTGCGCCACCGCAAGGTCCAGAATATCGCCTTCGTACGAGATGCCCTCGCCGAAAAGAATATCAAACTCCGCCTGCCGGAACGGCGCGCTCATCTTGTTCTTGACGACCTTGGCCTTGACATGGTTTCCAACGTCCTGCTCCCGTTCCTTAATCGACGCTATACGGCGAATGTCGATACGCATACTCGCGTAGAACTTGAGCGCGCGTCCCCCCGTCGTCGTCTCCGGATTGCCGAACATCACGCCGATCTTCTGACGCATCTGATTGATGAAGATCACCAGCGTCTTCGACCGACTGATGGCTGCGGTGAGTTTCCTCAGCGCCTGCGACATCAGCCGCGCCTGAAGGCCCATGTGCGCATCGCCCATGTCACCCTCGACTTCCGCCTTCGGAACCAGCGCCGCCACCGAGTCGATGACAATTACGTCCAGCGCGTTACTGCGCACCAGCGTTTCGCAGATCTCGAGCGCCTGTTCGGCTGTGTCCGGTTGCGACACCAGCAGATTGTCGATATCCACCCCAATCTTCCCCGCAAACGTCGGGTCCAAAGCATGCTCCGCGTCGATCACACACGCGATCCCGCCCGCTTTCTGCGCGTTCGCCACCACATGCAGCGCCAGCGTCGTCTTCCCGGATGATTCCGGCCCAAAAATCTCCACTACACGCCCCCGAGGCAGGCCCCCTAGGCCCGTCGCAATATCCAACGAAAGACTGCCCGTGGATATGGCCTGTACGCCTCGGACAAAATCCTCATCACCCAGACGCACCAGCGTCCCGCGCCCAAACTGCTTCTGCAACTGCGCCACCGCTATATCGAGGGCCTTGCCTTTGGCCTCGGCCGGATCTACTTTCTGTGCAGCCATGCGCTATCTCCTCCTCAGTGATGGATATACTGAAAAAATGTTCACCATGGGCCTATCTTGCCACATTCGCCCCGCCGTGTCAAGCCCTACGCGCAAAAAACCAACCGCGCCTATTGTAGCGCGTTCCGCCGCGTCTTTCCACGCCCCGGGACCACCGATTCGGATAGATCGCTTGCATGAGGAAACGAATCCGTTGACATCTCCGACAAAATGTAGTAGGATGAGCGCGTCCTACAAAATGTAGGAGAACCAAGGAGGCCGGTATGGTGCGGAAAACGGGCGACGTGAGCGACGCCGAAATGGAAGTCCTGCAGACCCTTTGGAAAGAGGGGCCCGCCACGGTGCGGGAAGTAAGTGAACGGCTTGGCTCGGGCAAGAATAGCTGGGCCTACACGACCGTTCAAACGTTGTTGGGACGCCTGGAAGCCAAGGGCTCCGTGAAGTCCGACAAGACGGGGCTTGCCCACGTCTTTAGCGCGGCCATAACACGCGAGAGATTTCTTTCGGATCGGTTGCTGGAACTGGCGGACAAGGTCTGCGACGGCACCACCATGCCGCTGGTGATGGCTCTTGTAGACAAGCAGCGGTTCACTGCGGACGAAGTCGCCGAGTTCCGGCGGCTACTGGATGAAGCTGCGGGTGCGCGCGAGGGCAAGAAGACTCGCCCCAACCCTTGAAGGAACTGACGATGCTAACGGTTCTTGTTCTCCACGTGTCCTTGGTAGCGGCATTGGCGTTTACCGTGGGTATTGCGTGTCGGTTGGGGCGCTTTCGCCCGGCGGTCTGTCACGCGTTGTGGCTCGTGGTGCTGATCAAGCTTTCGCTTCCACCTGTGATGGTCTGGCCGTTTTCGCTTCAGGAAATGCTGCCCAGCACATCCCGGGCTTTCATCGCGACCGAACAAGCGCAAGCTCCACCACAGACAAAGCCCGCTGCGCCGCTGGCTGAACCCAGCCCGGTGCCGCCCGTGCAAGCGGCCCCGTCAACGCCGTGGCGACACGTGCCGCTCGTATTCGCCATCGTCTGGTTCATAGGGGGACTCTTCACGCTTGCCCTACACGCCTCCCGGATTCGCGGGTTCCGGTACCTGCTCAAACAGGCCCAGCCTGCGCCTGACTGGTTGCAGCAATGCTCGGACGAGTTGGCCGGGGCCTTCGGCGTACGCCCTCCCTCGGTCCTGGTTGTATCCGGCCTCGCTTCGGCCGTCGTGTGGAACCCGTGGTGCTCCAAGCTCCTGGTTTCGTGCGCCCTGCTGAACTCGATCCGGCGCGACGAATGGAGTGGCATCATTTCGCACGAGTTGGCCCACCTGAAGCGCCGCGACCTCTGGGTGGGCTGGCTGGAACTGGCTGCCACCTGCGTGTGGTGGTGGAACCCGCTGCTGATCCTCGTCCGACGCCGCTTGCACCTGTACGGCGAGCTCGCGTGCGACGCATGGGTCCTGTGGGCGTTGCCCGAAGGCGGCAGGCAATACGCCGAAGTCCTCTTCAGAATCGTGAGCTCCGAGACGCAACGGCAAACGCCGGTGCCCGCCTTTGGCATGGCCGCCGGTACCGCCGCCGCGTTCAAGGCAAGGCTCTCCTTGTTGCTGCAAGGCGGCGCGGCATGCCGCATACCCCGGAGAGCCATCGCCGCAATCGTCGTACTCTTGCTCGTCGCCGTGCCTTCACTGACTCCAACCACAGAGGCGGCCCGCCGCGTGCCGACGCCCATTGTCTACGGCTCGCCCGGCGCACCGGAGACCACCCGCGATGCGGATGCTGTCCTGGAAATGCGTGTCTACATCGTGAGAGACGGGATCCAGGGCTTGGACAGCGAGTCCGGCTTGCCAAAGGCCGGGAATATCGGCGGCCTGGCACTCAGAGGGCTGTGCACAATGATCTCCCCGTCTCAAATAACGGCAGGGGGATTACCCATCGCCATGGAGGGTGCCACACTCCTGTGGGATGGCAAGGACGAGCCCAAGAGCCGGGATGTCGCCCATGTGGCATCCCCCGTGTTGGCCATGCGTGCGGACAGCGATGTTTCCGTCTCGGCCGCGGTGCCTCGTCAGGCACTCCACTGGCTCAAGACCGAGAAACCCCTCCAGATAGGCCTCACGTGCCAGCCCCACGGGGAAAAGATGCGCCTCTGGATTAGCCTCGCGCCGGCCAATGCCTCCGATACCTCGACAGCGTGGATCAACCTGGTTGTCCGAGCCCCGGCGAACGAGTGGGGAGGCCTTGTCGCGGGCATGGGCACAGATGGCAAAGAGCGTCCCGACCTGCTTGTGTTCTGGAAGCAGCAGCCCTGTGACCCGTCAGAGCCGGTGCAAGAGCTTCCCGGGCCGGCCCACGGTGAGTTCATCGTCAGGCGTGTCGAGAAAAAGCCGCCGTCCTACGATCCCGAGCTGGCCTTCACCGCCGAGATGGCACTGATCGAGGCCCCCGCGGCAGATGTCGAGCGGATCGTCTCACAACTGCCCGGGGCGGCTGGCGTCGTAACATCGCCGGCCGACGTACGGGTCTTCAGGCTCACGCCCAAACACCAGTGGCGGCAGATGCTCGAGAAGGTCCCGGACGCCCGACTCATCTCGGCGCCCCGCGTCACGTTTCATGCCGACGCAGCCGGTAAGCGTCTCGTTCGGCACTCGCGATCGAAAGCCGATCCCGGGATGACCAGCTTCGAGGATCTCAGTCCTTCCTTGGCGGAGTTTCTCTACGCGCATCAGCCGAACACGTCCATCGTGGACATTGTGCAGCAGGACTTCCCGGCCAACGACGGCAAGTCCGTGCAGAAGATCACAACGGGAACCTTCTTTGCCCTTGCCACCGACCGCGAAGTCAAGGAGGGGAATCTGGGCATTCGCCTCTACCTCAACTCCAAAGAGCTGATTCGACACCATCGCGGGCACCTCTTCTGGAGGAGGGAACTCGCGCCCGACATCGTGGAGACCGTGACCACCATCGAGACGCCCTACAACCTGAGCGAAGGGCTGTGTTTCATCACCACGTCCCTTGAAAACCAGAAGCTCCGCCTGGCCTTCTTCACCATGACACACGTCGATTCCCCAGACCGCCAGGTCCGGGGAGCGTCACAATCGCCGTCGTGATGGGGGAGACCCACGCCCGCCGGACGCGGCACGGAGGCCTCGGCCTTATCAACCGGCGCGGACCCTCCGCGTGCCAAGTGAATCCGTTTGCCCCGGCCCCGTTGTCAGGAGCCGCGCAGATTGCGCCGATGTACGCAGATGGGGACAGAAGCAAGGCATCCCAGGCCTCTGCGCCGGACAGGACAAGTCACGAAGGGACTCGAGGACACGACGACGGCTACGCATGTCCTCAAGACCGATGGCGTGTTATCATGCCCCGAAGTTACCTCGCGCGTTGGGCTACGAAGGAGGTCAAGGATAACGATGTCCTGTCTTCTCTTGATACTCGTATCGGCCGGAATGAAGGTGTTTGACATGTCGCCGGCGGATGTGGACACGTTCCTGAGCGATCTCCGTGGGCGCGAGGCGGATTTCGGCGCACGGGTGGTCGCGGTGGCGGAGCGTAGCCTCGATACGCCGTACGCCAACGGCCCCCTCGGCGAAGGACCCACCGGCAAGTACGACACGGATCCGCTCATCGACCTGACCAAGGTGGATTGCGTCACCTTCCTCGAGCAGACCTTCGCCCTGGCCATGGCGAAGGACTACCAGGAGGCATTCGACACCCTCCAGCGTATCCGGTACCGGGACGGTGTCATCGACTTCGAGACGCGCAATCATTTCATGATCGCGGACTGGGTGGCCAACAACCGGTTCTGCCAGGACGTATCCGCCGAACTGGGCGTCGCCACGGACTCGGTCACACGGACCATCAGCAAGCGCGCCTACTTCCCGAAGGTGAACGCGCCCGAGCTCGGTCAAGACACGCCAGACCGGGACATCACGTTACAGTATGTGCCGGTGGACAAGGCAACGGCGGCCGTCGCCAAGATGCCCACCCCGGCCCTCGTGGTATTCATCGGCAAGGTAGATTGGCTGTTCGCGCTGCACTGTGGCCTGTTCGTCCGCGATTCCTGCGGCGCCGGCCTCCTGTATCACGCGAGTTCGAAGGCCGGCAAGGTGGTCCGCGTCGACTTCGCCGCCTACGTCGAGGAGCAATCCTCGCGGTACCTTGGTTTCACCGCTTACGCGCTGTCAGATGCGCCCGAGACGCCGAAGGAGTAGGCCGGTGTGTTCCAAAAAGGAACAACAGAGTGGGGGAGATCGACCATGTTTCGAGGAGCGGTTCTTGTGCTTGCCATCATGAGCGCGGCGGCAACGGTTTCGGCGGACGATGGCGAGTCCCTCGCGCGCCGGAAAGCCTATCTCGACGAGTTGCGCCGCGTTCTACCGGCGTGCCGACCGTGGGAAGAATGGCTCGAGCGTAGCGGTGAGTTGCCGCCCGATTTCGCCACGATGCCGGCTTGCGCGCCGTTGCCGGACCCGCTCACGCGAGCCGAGGGTGGCGTAGAGGTCCCGATCCGGACGCCCGAGGAGTGGCAGGCCCATCGCCGCGAGCTGCTCGAGCAGTTCCACAAGTGGATTCTGGGCACCGTGCCACCCCGGCCCGGCAATCTCGAGGCATCAGTACTGGCCGACCGCGAAGAAGCTGGAGCACGCATCCGTGAGGTCGAGTTGGCCTTTGGCAAGGAGCATAAGGGCCGACTGCACCTCGAACTGCTCATGCCAAAGGGCCCCGGGCCGTTCCCCATCTTCTTGACGCAGGACAACCACCGGGCCTGGGCGCTCATCGCCCTCCGCCGAGGCTACCTGGCGTGCGTCTACGCCGGCTCCGACTCGAGAGACGATACGGATTCGTTTCTCGATGCCTACCCGAAGTGTGATTGGTCGCGATTAACCCGAAGAGCTTGGGCCGCAGGATGTTGCATCGACTACCTCGAGAGCGTTCCCGAGGCCAACGTGGGCCAGATCGCCTTGACGGGCCACTCGCGGAACGGCAAACAGTCGCTCATGGCCGCCGCCCTCGACGAACGCATAAGCGTTGTCATTTCAAGCAGTTCCGGTCAGGGCGGCTCACACACGACCCGGTATTACTCGGAGCAGCACTTTGGCGAAGGCATCGAGAACATCACGCGGTCCTTTCCCGAGTGGTTCCATCCGCGCCTACGGTTCTTTGTGGGACGCGAGGACCGGTTGCCCGTCGATTTCCACGAGTTGGTCGCCCTGAGCGCACCGAGACCGTGTCTGCTGAGCGCCGCCTACAACGACGGTGCCGGGAGCGCCTGGGCCGAGCAAACCACGTACCTCGCCGTGAAACCGGTCTACGGGCTCTTCGACTCGGAGGACAAGTTCCGCATCCTGTGGCGTTTTGGCAACCACGAGACCTGGACGACGACCATCGAGCGCTACATCGACTGGTGCGATTTGCACTTCGGCCGGGGCCAATATGCGTTCCCGGAACAACTGATATTTCCCTGGGATTGGGCGTCCTGGAGCCGCGAGTCCGGCGTGAGCATCGCGCCTGAAGCGTTTCCCGAACGCGGCCCCGAGGGCCTGGAAGTCCCCGGCGATGCCTCGAAATGGCCCGAGAAGCGAGCGAAAATCATTGAAAACATAGAGTTTATGCTCGGAGAACAGCCGCCTTTCGCTGTTAATAACGGCGGAACCTACGGTGAGGAACGCCCTCATGTCGCCAAGATGCTGGCCAGAGACGATACAGCGGGCATCGAGAAAGCGACGTGCGTGTTTGGCGAGTACATCAACGCCGACATTTACGCGCCTGAGGGTGTCATCAAGGGTGATCGGAAGATGCCCCTGGCCATTTGGCTGCATCCGTTCTCATTTCCCTACGGCTATGCGGCGGCGTACCGCCGGGGCGATCAGTTCTATAAGGCCCTGGCGCGCAACGGTTTCGTCGTGTTCTGCTTCGACCAGATCGGCTGTGGCCGCCGGATCGACGAAATCGAGGGCTTTTACGACCGCCATCCCAAATGGTCCGTCCTCGGCAAAATGGTTCACGACACGCGGGCGGCCCTCGACGTGGCCGTGGAGTTGCCCTATGTCGATCCCGAGCGGGCAACACTCGTCGGCTTCGGGTTGGGAGCCATGGTGGCCCTCCACGTGGCGGCCCTCGATGAGCGCCCCACGGCCGTCGCGGCCGTATGTGGTCCGCCGCCGTTCCAATTCGATACGGATCGGATGCGGACCGGGGGCATCGAGCGCTGGTCGCACCTCCACATGCTCTTGCCGCAACTCGGCTTCTTCACGGGGGCCGAGTCGCGCGTCCCCTACGATATCCCCGACCTCATGGCCTGCGTGGCCCCGCGGCCGCTCCTGACGGTAACGCCGACGCTGGACCGCGAGACGCCCCTCGACCTTATGAAGTCCGCAGTGGAGACCACCCGGCGCGTGTATGCGTTGCTCGGCGCCGACGATGCCTTCCAGCAGGCCGTCCCGGAAGACTACTTCCGCTTCGGTCCCGAAATGCAGGATGTGTCAGACCTGATATTTGAAACCCCGCGTCCATTCCCTCGCCGACAACAAAAAGGCGGTCGATATTCTGTACATTCTTGTGTACAATAACGTACAGAATGGAGGCAGCATGAAGACTGTAACATTGACGGACTTTCGAAGTCATGCATCCGGAATGCTGACAGAGGTGGAGAACGGCGAGACGCTTCTCGTCCTTCGGCACGGACGCCCGATCGCGGAGGTGTCACCGGTAAGGAATTCCGTACGCTCGGAGCCATCATGGAAAAAGCCCGGATTGCGTCTTATGACGAAGGGCGCGGGCCTTTCGACAGCCATTCTGGAGGAGAGAGAACGTGAGGGTGTTTCTTGATTCCTCCGCGTTTGCGAAACGTTTTGTGGACGAGCCAGGAAGCGGACAAGTGGAGAGCCTCTGTGCCGAGGCGACCGAACTCGGTCTCAGCATCCTCTGCGTGCCCGAGATCGTGTCGGCGCTCAACCGCCGGCGGCGAGAGCGCAGTCTCACGGAGGTTCAATACCTTAGGGCAAAGCGTCAAATCATCGATGATGTCCGGGACGCAGACATCGTCAATCTGACCACTTCCGTCGTGGGATCATCCGTCGTCGTTCTCGAGGCAAGCGCCGTGCGCGCGTCGGACGCACTCCACATTGCCTGCGCGCTCGAATGGGATGCAGAGATCTTCGTCTCATCGGACACGCGACAGCTTAATGCGGCAACGCGGGCAGGACTAGAGACGAAGAAGGTGTAGACGTCGGACTAGGAGAAGCGGCGATGGTTGTCCCGCCTTCGGCCGTTTTTCTTCCTGTTGACAAAGTGGGGGATAGGTGCTAAGATACACGCACCACAGAGCGGGAATAACTCAGTTGGTAGAGTGTCAGCTTCCCAAGCTGAAGGTCGCGGGTTCGAATCCCGTTTCCCGCTCCACTTCTTTTTCTCCCTCGTTTCATCTCCTCTCTGTTCGCTTCTCGATCTTGCGGTCAAGTTGGGCGTCTTGCGTCTGGAATCCGAAAAAGCATTAACACCCTAATCTGATTATCAGACTCACACTTATGTTTATTCCATTTCGAATCACACGAACACTAACACTGAAAATTTCCTGAATGGAACGAAGTTCGTTCCAGATATGAACGATTTATAATGTTTTGCGATAAGGAGTTGAACCTATTAAGTTACACGAAAAATGAGGTATGCATATGCCATGATCAGATGACATTGGAACGCATTAGATTCTGCTATCATTCGAAAAATGAATGTGCTCTAAAATAGAGCGTTAATATGAGGCACCACTATAAAACATAATATATATTATCAGACGTTATCTTGATCTCGTCATGTCCGGGCTCAAGTGTTAATGAATCGCCCCAATACGCCTCATTACCCCCATACCATTCCACCGGACACACGGCCCAACACGGCGACCGATCGGACGGTCCGGGCTGGTCTAGGAATCGAGATTTACGGCCCGGGCTTCGTCGATAGTCGCCTGGATGGTTTCGGCAATCCGGTCGAGCACGACCATGAGCTGGCGGGTTTCCTGGGCCTGCTCCGCTTTGAAGTCCTCTTCAAGCGCCTTACGTTCGTCTTGGGCATCCGTTTCGGCCTGTGCGAGGTCGGCTTGGGCCTGACGGAGTTCCATGGCGAAGGCCACGGCGGCTTTGAGCGCGAGTATCCTTGAATTGAGGCGGCCTGGCTCCTGTTCCTCGATTTCGGCGAGGCGTTGGTTGACCTGGCGGACGATGTCGCGCGTGGTGTCTTCGTCTTTGTAGACAGGGACCGCGATGAGTTCGTTTCCTACCTCAATCTTGATCGGGTTGGACGCGGTCACGTTCGGACGGCCTTCGCCAAGGACTTGGTGTGCGCGAGGACGCGTTCGAGGCGCGCTCGAAGCTCTTGGCGTTGTTGTTCGAGGCGCTCGTTGTTGCGAGTGAGCACCTCGTACTCGGCGGCGTTATGATCCAGCGCGGCCACTTTGGAGCCGCGGCTCCAGTAGAGGCGTGTCAATTCGGTATAGGCGGCCTGCTTCTTCTTCAGGGCAGCGTTGGTGTCCCCAAGAGCCTCCCGAAGGTCGTCGAGGAGGGCCTCGATGTTTTTAAGTTGCTGCTGTACAAGGGGTTTCAACGAAGCGTCGCATTGAACTCCGTTTCGAGCTTGTGGAGGATCTTGTCCCAGGCTTTCTGGGTGTTCTGGTCGGTGAGTGTGCGTTCCGGAGACTGGAAGACGAGACTGAGTGCCACGGATTTCTTACCCTCGGGGACTTGCTTGCCCGTGTACACGTCGAAGATATCCACTGATCGCAGGATCTTGCCTGCGGCATCTCGGGCGGCTTCGCAGAGGGCTCCTGCCGGTACATCGTTGTCAACGAGGACAGCGATGTCGCGCAGAGATGGCGGATACTGGGGAATCTCTTCGAACTGTTTCGCCGCAGGATTGAGGGCAAGCAATGCCTGGAGGTCGGCATCGAGGACGTAGACGGGCTGCTCGATGTCGTAAGCCTTAAGCACCGTTGATTTTACGAGACCCATCGAGGCAAGCTCGCGGCCGTCGACGACGACGGAGGCACTCTGGCCGGTCTGAAATGGTCCCATTTCGAGGGGTTGGTACGCGGCGACCGCCCCGACGTGGTCCGCGATGACTTCCATGATTCCCTTGAGGTCATAGAAGTCGACACTACGTTGTTCCGAGGCCCAATGGGGACTGGCGGCGGCACCAGTCAGAACCACGGCTATGCGCAGGGTCTCATCAGGCAAGTCCTTGTCCGCTCGTGGTTTGTATACGGGTCCGATCTCGAAGGCACGGATCGAGCCATTGCCGCGATGGAGGTTGCGGGTCACGTTGTCCAATAGACCGGGGATGAGCGAGGAACGCATGGTCGATAGGTTTTCGGAGAGCGGGTTGGCGAGAGCGACCATGTCGAGATAGGCGTCCGGGAGCTCCGATTTGCGCACGTCAGCGGCTTGGCTGAAGGTCCAATGCATCATCTCGGTGAGTCCAGCACCGACGAGAAGGGCGCGGAGCCGGCGGACTCTGGCTTCGAAGGGGGCGAAGACCTGTTCCACTTGGCTGATGCTCGGCAAAGTGGCCGCGATCTTGTCATAACCGTAGAGGCGGGCCACGTCTTCGATGAGGTCGGCTTCTTGGGATACGTCGTGCCGCCACGTCGGTGCCCGAAAGGTGCAGGCCGTCTCGGAGGCCTCGACCACGTCGAAGCCGAGGCTTTGGATGTATCCCCTCTGGGTATGGGCCGGTATGTCGGCGCCGAGGAGGAGATTGGCGCGGTCATAGCGAAGCTGGACCGTCTTCCGAACGGGGGGCCGGGGATGCTCATCGAGCAATCCTGCGGCGACGACGCCGTCGGCCAGTTCCTGCATGAGAGCAGCCGCCCGGTTGCAGGCATAGAGGCACATGTCGACATCAGCGCCGCGCTGGAAGTGGGCCGAGGCTTCGGTTTGAAGGCCCAGCGCACGGGAACTGCGGCGGATGGAGACGGGATCGAAACAGGCACTCTCGAGGAAGATTCGGGAGGTCTCCTCCCCCACTTCGGATTCTTTTCCGCCCATGATCCCTGCAACGGCAACGGGCCGGACGGCATCGGCGATGACGAGCATCTCGGGTGAGAGGGGATGGGAATCGCCGTCAATGGTGATGATGACCTCTCCAGCGCGGGCGCGGCGAACGACAACACGGTTCTCTTCGAGGAGGCCGTAGTCGAAGGCGTGGAGCGGATGGCCCGTTTCGAGGAGGACGTAGTTGGTGATGTCCACCACGTTGCTGATGGGGCGCTGACCGGCGGCGATGAGGCGTTGGCACATCCAGGCCGGTGAACGGCGGACCCGAACGGACGGCAGGACGCGGCCGATGTAGCGCGGGCACAGGTCGGGCGCCTCGATGGTCACTGAGGAGAACTGGGTGGCCGGTTCGGAGGTTTCGGTGATGCGCACCTCGGGGACGCGGTAGGGCACGCCTAGAAGAGCGGACAGCTCGCGGGCCACACCGATCATGCTGGCGCAGTCGCCGCGGTTGGGCGTGATCTCGACGTCGAACACGACGTCATCGAGGCCGAGGAGGGGAATGCAGTCGGTGCCGATGGGGATGCTGGGATCGAGGATCATCAGGCCGCTATGGTCCTCGCCGAGGCCAAGTTCGTCGGCGGCGCACATCATGCCTTCGGAGGGAACCCCGCGCATCTTGCGCGCGGCGATCTCGAATCCGCCCACGAGCTTGGCGCCAACGACGGACGTGGGGACCCTGTCCCCCACTTTCATGTTCGTAGCGCCGCACACGATCTGCAGCGGCTGGTCGCGGCCGACATCGGTTTTGCACACGACGAGCTTGTCGGCGTTTGGATGGGGTTCGATGGACCGTATTTCGCCAACGTATACGCCGGTGATACCTTGCCAAGGGCGCTCGATGGCCTCGATCTCGATGCCGAGCATGGTCATCTTATGGGCTAAGGTATCGACATCGATGTCGATATCGATGAACTCTCTGAGCCAATTGAGGGAAATGCGCATGTCAGAATTGCTCCAGGAATCTTAGGTCGTTCTCGTAGAGGTGGCCGATACTGCTGATGGCGTGCCTGAGCATAGCGATGCGGTCGACGCCCATGCCGAAGGCATACCCGGTGTACGTTTCGTAGTCGTAGTTGGCATAGCGGAAGACCTCGGGATGGACCATGCCGCACCCCAAAATCTCGAGCCAGCCCTGGTACTTGCATACGCGGCAGCCCTTGCCCTTGCACACCGAACACGAGATATCCACTTCCGCCGAGGGTTCGGTGAATGGGAAGAAATGCGGGCGGAACCGCACCTTCACGTCGGCGCCAAAGAACCGGTGCACGAAGAGCATCAGCGTGCCCTTGAGGTCGGCGAAGGTGATGCCTCTGTCAACGAGAAGGCCCTCGACCTGCCAGAACATGGGGCTGTGGCTGGCGTCGAGGTCGACGCGATAAACACGGCCCGGCACGACCACGGCCACGGGCGGATGGGTTTGTTCCATAACGCGCATTTGCACGGGCGAGGTGTGCGTGCGCAGGACGACGCCCGGCTTGACGAAGAAGGTGTCGTGCGAATCGCGGGCGGGATGGTCGGCCGGCGTGTTGAGACTGTCGAAGTTGTAGTACTCGGTTTCCACGTCGGGCCCGGTGGCCACTTGGAAGCCGAGTTCGAGGAAGATGTCGAGCAGTTCCTCGGTGACCGTGGAAATGGGATGCTGATGTCCCAGGGCCGGTTTGCGGCCGGGCAGCGACAAGTCCACGCGGTCTTTCTGGGCGCGTTTCTCCGCCTCTTTCCCCTCGAGCGCGGCCTTGCACTCGTCGAGGGCATTGGCGATGGCGTCTTTGACTTCGTTGGCCAACTTGCCGAGGGCGGGGCGCTCTTCTGGGGAAACGTCGCGCAATCCGCGCAGGACGTCGGTGAGGCCCCCCTTGCGGCCGAGAAACTCGACTCGGGCTTGCTCGAGGGCATCCAGGCTCTCGGCCCGGCCAATCGCCCCGAGCGCTGTGGCCCGTATCTCTTCGAGTTTATCCTTCATGTATTCCGTTCCTTTCACGCAAACAGGGCCGTTCCTATACGGACCTGGGTGGCGCCTTCTTCGACGGCAACCTCGAAATCGTTGGTCATTCCCATGGAGAGCTCGGGCAGCCCTAGCCGCCTGCCGAGTTCGCGGAGTCGCGCGAACACGGGCCGCGTCAGCTCGGGATCCTCTACGAACGGTGCCATGGTCATGAGCCCCTCAGCTTCGATCCTTTCGAACCGCGCGATCGCGTCGAGGGCGGCCGCGACCTCCTCGGGCGGGAATCCGTGTTTGGCCTCTTCGCCGGACACGTTGACCTCGATCAGCGCCTTGACGGTCCGGTCCTGTTCCTCGCAGCGCTTCTGGACGGCCTCAGCCAGCGCAATCCGGTCGATAGCGTCGATGCAGTCGAACAGGGCGACGGCCTCGCGGGCTTTCCTTCGCTGGAGGCTGCCGATCATGTGCCAGCAGATGGGAAGCCCTTGAAGGGCTTCCACTTTGGCCTGTCCGACCTCGATCCGGTTTTCGCCAAAGTGAGTAATACCTAGCTCATACAGGTCGCGCGCCTCATCGATACCGACCGTCTTGGTGACGGCGACGAGGGTCACGTCTTCAGGGTCGCGTCCGACACGTTGGGCCGCGATCGCGATGCGCTCCTGAATGGTATTCAGGTTCGCCTGTAGCTTCTCTTTGGAAACGAGAGCGCCCATGGTGAGTCCCCGGGAATGCGGACTATGATAGAAGCTGGATGTCGTCGTTTCAAGCCAACCGCACCTGGATGCGCGAGCCCTTGACTTCCGGCCTCATTCCGTCGCGGACGGCTTCGCGCGCGCAGCGGCCTCGCGTTCGTCCTGTTCGAGCTGTTCCTGATCGAGTTTCTCGTACTTCTCGGCCTCTTCCTTGCGGATAACGGCCATCGCCTCGGACTTCGAGAGCGGAATGCCGGCCTTCTGCTTGGTCTGGATGATAAGGTCCGTGGCCTCGTCGAAGAAGGTCGAGCTTTCCCACCGGGCGTGTTCGAGGTACGCAATGGCCTCGACATAGCGCTTCTCTTGGATGCACTTCAGGGCGTCGAGCCGGAGCAGGCGCGCTTCGGCGAAGGGCTCGTTCATCTCTTTCCAGATGGCGCGTGCCTCGTTTTCGAGATCCTCGGACTCGACGCGTGCCGCTTGGGCGGCCAAGGGATCCTCGGTCTCCTCGGCCCGCGATTGAGCTTGTTCGGCCGCGCGCTCCTTCATGAGTCCCTTGTTCCGCAGGATGAATCGCGGGGCTACCAGGTTGTCCGGATTCTCCTTGAGGTACCGTTCCCAGCCGGCCAAGGCTTCCTCGTATTGGCCATTCAGTTCAAGGCACTGATACAACTGGCGCGGCACCCACTTGTCGTGGCGATGCCGGATCGCCTCGGACAGGTACAGGACGGCGTTGGCGTAGTCTTGCAGCTTGGTCTTGTAGATGCCGAAGCCGAGGTCGAAATAGAGCTTGTAGTTGCGGGGGTTCTTGAAGATACCGTCCTTGAGGAAATCGATTCCCATGTAATAGTACAGCTCTTTGTCGCCCAGGCGCGCCTTGTATTTCGGATACCACTTCTTGAGGGGTTCGGGCGTGTCGATCATGTGGGCCGTGGCGTTGTACGCCAAGTGCCAGGCGCCCAAGAGGTACGCATCTACGAAGTGCGGATCGAGGGCCACACACGTGTTCATCAGCGGCACCATGCGGTGCATCATGCCTTGGTGGTAGTACTTGTCGACCTGAAGCCAGACGAAATTGGCGGCGATCTTGCGGAAGCCGAAGAAGATGTTTCCGATGCTCACATTGGCCCCGCCTTCGCCTGCGTAGACGGCGTTGGGATCGAATACGGAGGCCACGGTTTCGAGCTGTTTCTTGCGGAGGTAGTGGAAGAAGTCCTCGCGTTGCTGTTGGAGGACGGGGCCGCGCGCCAACTGCCAGAGCAAGCGGTCGTTAGTACCGTCGCGCACCAATCGGACCAGTTTGCTGAGTGGCTGGCCTTGGGCGTCGACATCTTGATCGGTCAACGCCACCTCGGGCAGGACGGGATCCGTGGCCTTCTCAATCGACTTGAGCAGCGCCGAGTCCATCATCTGTTCGGTGCCGGGCACGCTCAAGTCGTAGGGGCCGCGGTCAAAGACGCGCGAGCCGGTGGCCTCGGAGAGGATCCAGCGATAGAACATCTCGGCTTCGCGGAGGCGCCGGACGCGCAGGCCTTGCCCCGCGGCAACAGCCCAGAGCAGTGCTACCAGCAGGAGCAAGACGAGGCTAGCCACAAGGCCGCGCCCGGCATCCGGACAGGCATTTCTCTCAGCGGTTGGCTGGGGACAAGTGATCATGGGGTGTCTACAACTCCCTGCGCCAGAACACAACGTATGCGACGATATATCCGGCCAACGCGAACAGGA
The DNA here is from genome assembly GCA_036769985.1 of Candidatus Hydrogenedentota bacterium. Classification (GTDB taxonomy): domain Bacteria; phylum Hydrogenedentota; class Hydrogenedentia; order Hydrogenedentales; family SLHB01; genus DAIPKA01. The sequence continues at coordinate 182,320 of DAIPKA010000001.1, forward strand.
GGCCGTACGCGATGAGGTTGGGGATCATGACGTCGCGCGGCGGGTCGTTCACCTGAAGGTAGAGGATCTCGTCTTTCAGGCTGAAGTTCTGGAGGTTGGGCAGAATCTGGTAGAGGCCATAGGCCAGCTTCCGAATCGCCTCGTCAAACCAGGCGCCGGATTGCCCGCCTCGGTTATACACCTCTTTGAGGTACTCGGTGAGATTGCCGGTGATGAAGATGAACAAGCCCGCGATGGTCGGCAGCACAGCGGAACTGGCTGCGCAGGATATGGCGAAGGTGAAGGCCGAGACAATCAGGAATTGGAAATAGGTGAGGAGAATGGACCACAGCAACAAGGTAGGCCACATGCGTTGCTTGAAGTAGAGCGCAATGAAGAACAGTCCTCCCATAAGCGCCAGGTTGACGATGACGATGAGCTGGACGCCGATGAACTTGCCAAGGAGATACCCAAACCGGCGTACGGGCTTGGACAGGACGGTGTAGATGACCTTGTTCTCGATCTCGTTCGGCACGACCGAGGCGGAGATGAAGATCGTGATCAATACGCCAAAGATCGAGATGGCTGTGACGCAGATGTCTTTGATCAGTTTGAGGTCGACGTCGGATTCGAGGTCGCCGATGGTGGTCTGCGCGAGGAAGGCGGTCATGAAACTCGAACCAAAGATGACCAAGATCGAAAGGATAAGGAACCCGATCAGGGTTTTTTTGCGCATGCCTTCGCGCCAGGTGTATACGGCAATGCTCCAGGAACTAGCGAAGAAATGCCGGGCGGACACCGAAATCACCGAGGCAATCACGCCCAGGATGACCAGGATGCCGACCGCTCCGCAGGTCAGCAGCAGACTCTCGATGGGACTCATCTTAGGGCGCCTTTCCTTTCTTCGTCTTGGGCCTTGCCAACCACACGCACGAACAGCTCTTCGAGCGTTTCGCGTCGCGGCTTGACCGCGATCACGGTGACGTTGTGGGAACGACAGATATCCATGGCCGCATAGAGCGACACGAACTCCGGCAGCCGGAGTAGTGATTTCTGTTCGTAGGTGTCTTCCGGTTCAACACCGGCGGCGCGAAACGCGGCGAGAGCCTCGGGCGAGACGCGCTCGATCTCGACGGTCACGTCGCGGTTAGTGAGCAACTCGCTGATCGTGCCACAGGTTTGCAGGACGCCACCGTACAGGATGCCGATGCGGTTGCTGATCATCTCGACCTCGAGCAGCTCATGGCTCGAGATGAGGAGGGTCTTGCCTTCGTCGCGGAGGCGGACGAGGATGTCGCGAATCTCCTTACGGGCGATGGGGTCGAGACCGGTGGTGGGCTCGTCGAGGATCAGGATCTCCGGATTACTCAAGAGGGCTTGGGCCAGTCCGATACGCTGGCGCATGCCTTTCGAGTAGCCGCGAATGAGCCGCTTGCGGGCGTGCGTCATGCCGACGGTGTCGAGGACGGCGCCGAGGCGTTTCCGGAGATCCTTTCCGCCGAGCCCATACAGCTCCCCGTAGAACTCGAGCACTTCTTCGCCGCGCAGGAAGTCCGGATAGTACGCGCCTTCCGGCAAGTAGCCGATCTTCTTGCGGATCGCGGGACGGCCTATCTTGGTGCTTCCCATGATCCGCATCTCGCCCGACGTCGGGAAGATGAGGCCAAGCAGGAGCTTGATGGTGGTGGTCTTTCCGGAGCCGTTCGGACCGAGATAGGCGAAGATCTCGCCGGATTCGATCGAGAGGTCAACGTTGTTGAGCGCGCGAACGTCCTGGCCTTTCAACGCGCTCTCGTAGACTTTGCAGAGCTTCTTCGTTTCGATGACAGCAGCCACGGACGTACGCCTTTCGTCGTTGGGCCGGTCGCGCCGCAGCGCGGCTTTGGAACACCGTGAGGTTTGGGTGACGTGAGCGGCATAGCCACGCCGCCGGAACACACGCTAATCAGAGGTTCGATGATAGCAAAAGGGGCGTGGGCAGTCAATTCCGCTGCGGGTTTGACGCCGCGGCACGGGCCCGGAACACCTCATCGGCGGTAGGCGGCTCCTCATCCCAAAACGCGAGCTGGCGCCCATCCTTCACAAAGGCGAAGCGCGGCGGAACATCGCCGACGAGACTGAAGAACAGGCGTACTTGATCGCCCAGGGAGAGTAACGGGAAAACGGGTTGGGTGAGTTGCCGAAACTCGTCGAGGGTACCGGGCTCATCCTCGTAGCATATCGCCACGACCCGGGGGAATCCCTCGAGGGCGGCAAACTGATTCACAGGTTCGACCGTTGCCATGCAGTGCTCGCACGTCGAGTTGTACAAAACTACGAAGTATTCGCCCTTGTCCAACGTGATAACCTCTCCCCCATCTTCGAAACGGAACTGGGCGAAGGGGGCATCCTCGCTGTGGTTGCCGGCGTCTACCGGCTCCAGATTTGTCCAGGCCCAAGCAACCAGACTTCCGGCCAAGACGATGCAGGCCGCAGCCTTGGCCCACGCCGCGCCCCTTTGAGTCGACACGATCTCCCGGTTGCCACGCGTTGTCCACCACACGAGAAAGGCTAGCGCTTCGAAGATGGCGTTCTTCAGGATGGATGGCCCGGGCGAGATCTCGATGGGGCCGAAGCATCCACAGTCCTCGAGGTCGTGGAAGATCCAGCCGTAGGCAATGAGCGCGGTGAACACGACCAGTAGTCCGCTGACGGCCAGGAAAGCCAGGCCCCGGAGGCGCAGACCCGTCAGGAATGCTACAGCGAGGGCCGTTTCGACGGCCAGCGCGCCGAGGGCCGATCCCGCGAGAAGCATGGGGGCTTCGAAGAGGCCATAGGCGCGGATCTGGATGGTGAATAGGTTGATGTCGTGGGCCTTGAGGATCGCGCCGGCCAGGAAGACTAGGCCAAGGAGCACCTCCGCGAGGCGTGTCAAGCGCGGGATCTGTTTGACGGCAGCACTCATGTTCGAATGGCAGCTACGGGAAGCCGGAGCACTCCTGACCTCAGATTGGCGCAAAGGCGGCGATTATATCGGGAGTACGCCGGATGTAGCAAAAGAGATGACCCGCGCATCAGAAATCGACGCGCACACCGGCGCCGACCGTGGTGCTCCACTTATCGAGGTCGTCGACTCTCGGCGTGCTGTCGTAATCCACGAGGAGGTTCAGCTTGAGATTGAGCCATTCGCTTAGCGGAAGGAGCAACGAAGACTCGGAACGGGCGTGGAACGCGCTGAGTCCGGTGAGATCCGGATAGAGCTTGAGTTGGCCGGTGAATGCGCCCCCCTCGAAGAGGGCGCGAACGTACCGCAGTCGGAGCCGGCCGTGAAGCCACTGGTCTTCGACGTCGGCCTTCGCCCAGAGACTGTGGCCGAGGACCTCCTCGATGTCGTGGCGGAGCATATCGGCGTCATAGTATGCGGAAGTGACGCCGGCGCCCAGATCGACCTCGACGGACTGGCGGTCGCCAACCTGGAACAATCTGCCAACACCGAGTGTCGCGCTGCCGCGCAACTGAAGGGCCATCGGCATGTCGCGTTCGATCTCGATGGCCCCGGCGGGATAGAAGCCATCGGTATCGCCCAGTCGCCATTCGGCGTCACCGCGCAACCATCGTGGGAACTCCTGGGGGTCGGCCCGGTCGAGCAAGAGATGGTAGTCGTAGCCGAAGGATTCGAGGTCGCGTTCGAGGCCGAAACGGGCATAGGCGTCCGTGTAGTCGTCGCCGCGAGACCGGTGTGCCACGCCGCTCTCGATAGTGAACTGCGGTCGCTCTTCGTCCGCCGAAGACTCGCCGGTCGTTCCCGCGCGTGACTCGGGCAAGGGTGTGGCCTTGGTTACCGCGGCGAGGTCCAGGGGCTGGCCAACGGAATCACCATCACTCATCAGGCGTGTGGCGCCCTCGCACACGACAAAGCGGGCGGGCACCGTAGGCCCGTTGTCGAGTGCGACGCACATGTACTTCCCCGTGGCCACGGACTTCACCTCTTCGGCGGACACCATCATCTGCCCCGAGAGGGTGGTCTTGAAGGTGACGTATCCCCCCGCAATCTCGACGAGTTCGCCGGACAACACGTCGCCGTCGCGCAACACGAGCGTGTCCGCGCGCGCTGAGGTCGCGGCAAACGCCGCGGCGAGAATTGCCATCCCGGCCCTATTCCAGAACGTCTTCATACTTCTCCCACCCCAGATCATAGACCACAAAACCGACTCCGCGCAAGACGTTCGCGCGCGGCCCATCGGTGCGCTTGAACGTGCCATCTCGCCGTGTTAGCCTTGCGTGGCGGTAAGGGAGGAAACGGCATGCTGAAGACCGTGTTTGGCAATCCATGGATACGGGCGATAGGACTTCTGTTGGCCGCCGTCGCCTTCGTAGCCCTATGCGTATTGCTACGATCGGTTCTGGTGCCATTGCTCTTGGCCTTTCTGGTGGCTTACGTTCTGGATCCGGTGGTGGACGCCCTTGAGCGGAAGGGCGTTCGAAGGACCGTGAGTATCGGCGCGATTGCCGCTTTGGCGATCATGCTCCTCGCCAGTATTCCGATATTCCTGGTGCCTCGGATCATCTCTCAGGCCGAGGGGCTGGTCCAAGCGGCCAAGAACGCCGGTCAAGCGCAGGACGGCATGGCCGAACGGGTTACCCAGTTGTTCCATCGCCTACCCCTCGACGATTTCGTGCGGGCGGCCGGGTGGGTCGAGCCGGATGCGACCGAGGTCGACGCGCGCGCCGTGGTGGCCACGGAGGTGGGCAACTTCGTCATCGAACACGCCACAAGCTTCCTGAAGACCTTCGCCAACACGGGCGCTGCGACGGGAAAGACCGTGGCCAATGTCTTCTCGTCGATCGGTCGGGGGACCGTGGGCGTTCTTTTGTTCATCGGGAACTTCGTGCTGTTCACCTTCGTGGCCGGCTATCTTCTCAAGGATTTCAATGCGATCATCCGACACATGAAGGACCTGGTGCCGCTGAAGCACCGGGATCGGGTCTTTCGCTTGGTGGCGGCGGTGGACGCTCAGATTCACGGCTTCCTCCGGGGCCAGGCGCTCGTGTGCGCGTGCCTCGGCGTCATGTACAGCATTGGACTCACGATATCGGGTGTACCGTTCGGGGTGGTCATTGGAGTCTTCGGCGGTGTGGCCAGTTTTGTGCCCTACCTCGGTTTCATCCTCGCCATCGGGCCGGCAATCGTATTGGCATTGCTCCAGCATGGCTTGTCGTGGCATGTCATCGGTGTCGTGGCCACATTCACCATTGCCCAGAGCGTCGAGGGGAGTGTTCTGACGCCGAAGATCGTGGGCGACCAAGTCGGCCTGAATCCCGTCTGGGTCATTTTGGCGATTATGGCGTTCAGCACGACCCTGGGGTTTCTGGGATTGCTCTTAGCCGTGCCCATGGCGGCGGCACTCAAGGTGCTCGTGGTCGAGGCCGTGGACGCCTACCAGAAGAGCGCGTTCTTCCGGCAGCAACCGCCTCCGACGGCGCCTGTGGAATAGGGGCCTCTCCCCCACTTCGCCTACACCAGACCGCGTTCGGCCATACTCACCACCCGTCCATCGCCGAACACGACATGATCTAGCATCGCAACGCCGAGCAACGCTCCGGCCTCCACCAGGCGCTTGGTGAGAGCCACGTCATCGCGGCTCGGTTCGGGATCGCCGCTGGGATGGTTGTGGCAGACGATGACCGCCGAGGCCGCCTCGCGCACGGCCTGCCGAAAGACATCGCACGGTACGGCCATGGCGCTGTCCAGCCCGCCTTGCGCAATGTCCACAACCTTGAGCAATTCGTGCTTCGTATTGAGTAGCAGACACTTGAACTGCTCCGTCTCGCAGTTTTTGAAATCGACCATGAGCAGATCCGCGACGGCCTGGGCAGCGCGGATACGCGGGCGTTCCGAGGCGGTGTGCACGGCGAGCCGTTTGCCGAGTTCGAGCGCCGCCTTGATCTCGATGGCCTTGACCTTTCCCAGGCCCTTCACGTGTTGCAGTTCCTCGATGGACGCACGGGCCAAGCCGCGCAGATTGCCGAAGTGCTTGATGACGCGCTCCGCCAGCGCCACCGCCCCGACCTCGCGCGTGCCGGTGCGGAACAAGACGGCCAGGAGCTCCGCATCGCGCAACGCTTCGGAACCGAGTCGGGAAAGGCGCTCGCGCGGCCGGTCGTGTTCGGGCATCTCGCGGACGGCTGAGGAATAGGGTACATCGGCCATCGGTTCTCTCCGCGTCTCATCGGGGCCTGCAGGCGAGCGCGATTCGCGGGATGCCGGCCAGATCCGGGCGAAAGCGCACGCGCTCGTAGCCTGCGTTTAGAAGCATGTGTCTTACGGCGGTATCTTGCCCCATTCCTATCTCAAAGGCAAGAAGGCCTCCCGGCCGAAGAAAACGAGGGGCGTCGCGGATCAGAAGGCGGATCACGTCCAGGCCATCGTTTCCGGCCAGGAGGGCTTTCGGATCCTCGTGGAGGCGGATGACGGCCGGTAGTTCGGGCCAAGCGCAGTCTTCGACGTACGGCGGATTTGACCCAATGACGTCGAACAGCGCGGTCCCCGGCGGCAGCGCGTCGAACAGGCTTCCGGGCAGAAACCGTACCCGATCGGCGAGGCCGTGGCGTAGCGCGTTGGATTGAGCGACATCCAACGCGAGGGCTGAGATGTCCGTGGCGGTCACGCGGGCACGGCGCGCGTTGTGGGCCACGGCCACGGCTACACACCCGGTCCCCGTGCCGATGTCCATGACCCGCGCCTCGCGGTCTCCGACCTCGTCCAGCATCGCCTCGACCAGATGCTCGGTCTCCGGTCGTGGCACCAGCAGCGGGGGCTCGACGGAAAGGTCTAGACCGAAGAACTCCCATTCGCCGAGGATATAGGCGATCGGTTCGTACGTGAGACGCCGCTCGACAAGGTCGTCAAACCCCTCGGCCGTCATGACGTCCCGAAGCCGGGCCAGGAGCTGGGATCGCCTGAATCCGAGGGCGTGGGCCAGGAGGATCTCCGCATCGAGTCTAGGGGTGTCGCTCACGCGGGCCAGCAGGCGGCTCGCTTGGAGCAGACGCTCGCCCAAGGGTTGAACGCATGTCATGGCACGCTCGTTCGCCGGAGGGTTGGGCCGGCGTCCTAGATCGTGGCCTCAGCCAAGCGCTGAGCCCGTTCGTTGGCAATGAGGGCGTCGATCACTTCCTGAATACCACCCTCCATGAACGCCTCGAGCCGGTAGAGTGTCAGGTTGACGCGGTGGTCCGTGACGCGGTTCTGCGGGAAGTTGTAGGTGCGGATGCGCTCGCTTCGGTCGCCGGAACCCACTTGGCTGCGACGGGTGGCCGAGCGCGAGTCGGCTTCTTCGGCTATCTTGCGCGCCAAGAGCCGCGCGCGGAGAATCATCAGACCCTTGGCCTTATTCTTGTGTTGAGACTTCTCGTCTTGGCAGGTCACCACAAGTCCCGTCGGCAGATGCGTGACACGAACGGCCGAATCCGTGGTGTTCACGCTCTGACCGCCCGGCCCGGAGGAACGGTACACGTCGAATTGGAGGTCTTCCGGGGCGATGTCGATCTCGACTTCCTCGGCCTCAGGCAACACGGCTACGGTAACCGCTGAAGTGTGCACCCGACCCTGGGCCTCCGTGATGGGAACCCGTTGCACGCGATGGACGCCGCCCTCGAACTTGAGGTGGCTGTATACGCAGTCTCCCGAGACCCGGAAGATGATTTCCTTGAACCCGCCGATACCGGTGGCATTCGAACTGAGGACTTCGGTGCGCCAGCCTTTCTCTTCGGCGTAGCGCGTGTACATCCGATACAGGTCGGCCGCGAAAAGGGCCGCTTCCTCTCCCCCGGTCCCGGCCCGGATCTCGACGATGGTATTCTTCTCATCGTTGGGGTCCTTGGGAATCAAGAGAATTCGGAGCCGTTCTTCCAGATCTTCAAGCGACTTGACGAGCAGATCGCGCTCTTCCTCGGCTACCTGGCGCAGTTCTCGATCGGGATCCTCGCGCAGGATTTCCTCCGCCTCCTTGAGACGGGCACTGGCTTCCTCGAAGTGACGAAAGCACCGCGCCAGTTCCGCAATGGAAGCTTGGGCCTTGGCGCGGCGCTGATAGGCCATGGGATTGCACGCAATCTCAGAGCTCGACATCTCCCGGGACAACCGGTCGTACTCCTCGAGCACCCCGAGGAGTTTCTGGCGCATGACCTGCTCCATGCAGGATTAACTCTTGAGGCCGTACTTCCGCTGGAAGCGCTCGACGCGGCCTTCGCTATCGACGAACTTCTGCTTGCCGGTGAAGAAGGGATGGCACGCGGAGCAGATTTCGACGTTGATTCCGTTCTTGGTGGAACGGGTTTCGAACTTGTTGCCGCAGGCGCAGGTCACGATACTCTTCTCGTATTTGGGGTGAATGTCTTTCTTCACGGAGTCTCTCCTGCTCACCGAACGCACGTAGCGCACGGGATTCGCTCTCGGGATAGTCAACGATGATGAGGCACCCGCAGGGCCGCCTTGGCCCTGGAATCGATAATTTACCATAACCCCATGGCGCGGCGCAAGTTGAGCCCGGAATCACGTTGGGCCCGGAATCAGCCCGTGCGTGTGGCGAGGTACTTGTTGATCGCGTTCAGGTAGGCGTGTATGGCGGCCTCGATAATGTCCGTCGAACCGCCGTAACCCGAGAAGTGCCGGCCTTCGAAGGAGACCACGACGCGCGCTTCGCCCAAGGCGTCCTTTCCGGGCGTGGCGGCCCGGATCCGGAAGTCCTCGAGCTTGCCCATGACGCCCGTGATCCGCTCGATAGCCATCGTGGCGGCGTGCACGGGCCCGTCACCCGTCGAGGTCTCCGTGAGTTCGACATCGCCTTTGCGGAGCTTGACGAGGGCCAACGTTGGATCGTTTCCGGAGGTCCGCAACTGAACCAAGTGATAGACCTCGAAACTCTCGTCGCGCATCGAGACGATGAGCACGCGGAGGTCGTCTTCGTAGACCTCCTTCTTGCGATCGGCCAGCGTGATGAACCGCTCATACAACAACGCGATGTCGTCTTCGCTCAACTGATAGCCGAGTTCCTCGACGCGTTTGGCCAATCCGGCGCGACCGGAGTGTTTGCCTAAGACCAACTCGCTGCGGCTCCGGCCCACCGACTCCGGCGTCATGATTTCGTAAGTGGCGCGGTTGCCGATCATGCCGTGTTGGTGAATCCCGGACTCGTGAGCGAAAGCATTGCGGCCAACAATCGGCTTGTTGTACGGCACAATGAGACCGGTGATCTCGTTAAGGAGATCGCTGGAGTGAACAATCTCGCGCGTGTTGACGCCACACTCGAAAGGATAGAGGTCGGGTCGCGTGTGCATCGTCATCACGAATTCCTCGAGCGACGTGTTGCCGGCACGTTCCCCGATACCGTTCACGGTGCACTCGACCTGCCGCGCGCCCGCCGACACCGCCGCCAGCGCATTCGCCACGGCCAGACCGAGGTCGTTGTGATTGTGGCTTGAGAAGATCACTCGATCCGAGCCGGGAACACGCTCGATCACATACCGGAACATGGCGCCGATCTCCGAAGGCGTCGTGTAGCCGACGGTGTCGGGAAGGTTGATCACTTCGGCGCCCGCCGCGATGGCCACTTTCGTGATCTCGACCAGGTAGTCCCAGTCGCTTCGCGTGGCGTCCTCGGCCGAAAACTCAACGCGTCCGATGAGGCTCTTGGCTTTGCGGACGGCCTTGTCGGCCCGTTCGAGGACCTCCTCGCGCGTCGATCGGAGTTTGTGCGTGATATGAATATCGGACGTGGCAATGAACGTGTGCAGCACCGGATTCTTGGCGATCTCGACCGCCGCCGCCGCGCGTTCGATATCCTTGGTCACCGCGCGTGCCAGCCCGGCCACGGCGCAGGTCTCCGCCGCTTCCGCAACCTGCCTCACACTGACGAACTCCTGTTCGGACGCGACGGGGAAACCCGCCTCAATGATATCGACACCGAGTCGTTCAAGCTGCCGGGCCATGCGGAGTTTCTCATGGGCATGCATGCTGGCGCCTGGCGATTGCTCGCCGTCTCGAAGAGTCGTGTCGAATATCATGATTCGGTCGGACATTGCTTACACTCCTACATACTGGTGTCGATGAAACGCGGAGCGTATCAAACTTTGTTCCTCGATTTCTACTTCCACACGACGACGGGCCCACTCGGCCTGTTCCGTTAACCTCGGTGAAGGGAGCAAACGATAGGCGAAGGCTTCTTGTGCGGGCGCTCGGTTGGTATAATGGCGGGATGAAGTCATTGCATCCGAAAGCCATCCGGCGAAAGATCCTGTCTGTCTTGTACCAGCGCTACATGTCCGATCCGTTGGACATGCTCGGACCCGACGAACTCGTGGCGGCGGTGGGTGTCTCGATAAGCATCCTCAAAGCGAACATGCACTATCTGAGCGATCGGGGCCTCGTGGAGATGATGCTCGGCTATCATCCGCATCGTTTCGACGCCGTACGGTTGACGGCCGATGGGGTGGATGTCGTCGAGAATCGGTTCGAGTTCAACCTGCGCTTTCCTCCGGAACCTGACGCTGTTGAGGAGGCTATGACGGAGCTTCCGGGCCTCGTCGAGGAACTCGTCGAGGAAGTGGATCTGGCCCCGCTGGACGGCGAAGTGCGCCGTTGCCTTTTGCGGGACGTTCAGTATCTGCGCGACGAGGTATCGCGTCCGGCGTCGCGTTGGCGTCGCGAGGTTATCGAGTCCATCCTGTCGTGGATCGAGGCGCCTTTCGCTCAGATCGAGGATGCTCCGGACTCGATTCGCGGTATTCGGCGTATTCTGGAGGTATCGGAGCCGAGCGGTCCGGGCCAGCCGTAGACCCTATCGGAATCGCGGCTAGTGGCTCAGGACACCGAGGATCTCGCTGATGCGGTCGGCCTTGTCGACGAGTTCGCGGCCGATTTGCTCTTCCTTCTGCTCATCGACGCCGATCCGCGCGCAGGCTTGGATCGGGCGCGGACAAGGGCATCCGTTGCCGGAACTGCCGACTCCGGAGAGTTGGGCGACATAGTTGGCCACTGCCGCCATATCCGCTTGCCGCGAACCTCTCTCGCCGGACTCCGTGCTGTGGTGCAAGCGGATTCCTTGAACGACGGTCGGTGGCAGATTCCAATGCTCGCTAAGGATGCCCCCCGCTTCCGCGTGGTCAATGCCGAAGACATCCTGTTCCGTTTCCCGGATGAGGCGGTGTTGTTCGCGGGCACGGTCGGCGGCCAGTTGGAACGCCTCCGGCTGTACGGCATCGAGCACGACCTTGCCGATGTCATGAAGCAGTCCGCAGACGTATGATTCCTCCATCTTGATCGCACATACCTTGCAAACACGCTCCGAGGCCATGGCCGAGGCGAGGGCATGACGCCACAGTTCCGTCCGCGCGCGTTGTGATCGGCCACTGGACAAGGTTCGGAACGCGCTGGCCGCGAGAACAAGGTTGCGCACCTCGACAAAACCGAGCACGACAATGGCTGTTGTCACGTTGTCGATTTGCCGGTAGAAGCCGTAGTGCGCCGAGTTCACCAACTTGAGAAGACGCGCCGACAGCGACTGGTCCGCCGTAATGTGTTTTCCAAGATCGAGGGCGGACGCGTCGGGATCGGCCACCGTCGCAAAAACCTGGGCCAACACGGCCGGCAGTGTGGGGAGTTCGCGGATGCGGGCCATGGTGTCGCGTACGTCGGGCATCGGCATAGGCAAACCTCCCGACGCTGGTTCGAAACGGTCAACGTGACGCCGCTGGAGGGCGCCCTGCCCCGTTTCTCACCGCCAGCGTCTTTCTGCACTCACTTCGATCCCTTCGCGTCGCCGGAAGTCTTCTCAACGGTGTCTCCGGAAGGCGACTCGAACTTCTGGCCTTCGGCGAGGGTCTCGAGCCGGGCCTCGTGGAAAATCTCCTGAACGGCCGACAGGGCCTTCTTCGGGAATCCGCTGGCCTTGACGATCCCCTCGTACACCGTCCAGCGATTCTCCGTTTCGCCCTGGATCATCTGGGCGTCCCGGTTCCGCTGCCGACGGGTCGTCTCTTTCTTATACTCTTTTGAGTGTAGGATGTAAATGTGGCCGTTGCGTTTTTCGACACCGTATCCCGCGGTCAAGAAGGCATTGAGCTGCTCGAAGCGGCCCGCCCTCATGCGAATGGCCAGTTGGATGAGCTCGGTGTTAACGATGACGCCGTCCCGGTCGGGAATATCAGGCTCGCGATTCTGGGCGGCCACGGCCTGCTCGATTTCGAGGGCCACATCGTGCAACGCGTCGGCGGGAAGCCCCTCATAGTCAGGCTTGGTGCGGACAAAGGGGGCCGGCACCGTTGCACACCCCACCACGCCGGCAGTCAGAACTGCCGCGCAGAGAACGAATCGCGTTTGCTGTCTCGTCATGGCCCATGTACTCCGTGGCGTATTGCCTGGGACGATCCCCGTGGTTTTCAGCCGATAGATCGCATCTCTATCCCGTGGTTTTCGTTGGAGCCGGATCGGTTGGCGGCGGTTCCGGCGCAACCGCTGCTGTTTCATTCGCCGTGGCAGAAGGCATCTCTCCAACGGCAATGCAGTCCTTTCCAGCCCGCTTGGCCTCATACAGAGCGAGATCGGCAATACGTAACATCTCTTCGCAGTCCGCCATGCTTTCCCGATCGTAGGTGGCCACACCGATGCTGACGGTGACGCGCGTATCTTCCGGGAGGCCATCGTAGGGACGGCTGCCGATCTCGCGGCGGATGCGTTCGGCCTCGGCCCGGGCGCCTTCCCGTCCCGTCTGGGGCATGATCACGATGAACTCCTCGCCGCCGTATCGCGCGACCATGTCACTCTTGCGGACCATCTGGGTGGTTCGGAGCGCGATTTCGCGCAGGATCGAGTCTCCTGTCAGATGGCCATAGGTGTCGTTGACATCTTTGAAGTTGTCCACATCGATCATGAGACACGAAAGCGGCAGTTCATAGCGCCGGGCTCGCTCAAATTCCTCATCGAGTCGATCTCGGAAGAATCGATGGTTATAGAGTCCGGTGAGTCCGTCGGTGATGGCCAGGAATTCGAGGCGCTCGTTGGCGCGCTGGACGGTCTCAAAGAGGTGGGCGCGTTCGAGGGCGTTCGCCGCGGCCTCGGCAACGATCTCGCAGAAACCGATCTCCCTCATGGAAAACGGGCCGTTGGCGCGGGCCGTGCGCAGCAGGAACGAGCCTACGTTCTGGTCGAACAGGACGATGGGAATCACCACCAACGAGGTGATGCCGGATCGGCGCAGGTCCTTGGCGAATGGGCGCGTCAGTGGGTCCTGGAGCACGTCGTTGATGACCACCTTGTCGCGCGTTTCCATGGAACGGTGGATCTCGGGATATTTATCCAGGTCGATAGCGAGATCATGTACGTTGGCGTCTTCGTGCGAAGCCAACACATGGCCTGTGGTCTCGCCGCCCCACACGCGGACCACGGAACACCGGCTCATTCCTACGATCTGGGCGATCTGGTCGACGAACACGTAAAGGATATCGTGGGCCCGGCGTTGTGCGGAGATGGCCTTCAAAATGTTGAGTACCGACGAGAGGTCGTCTTTGGTCTGGGCGATGTCGCGCTGACGCGACGAAAGGCGGCGCACCATGTGGCGCATGAGGCGCACGGAGCAGGCGTAAGCGTGTTCGATAGGTTCGGAGGACGTGAAAACAGGCAGCGCCGGGTCTTCGCTACGCCCCGAAGAACGCAGTATCGCGGCGGCAATTTGCGAGACGACATCCGGCTGTCCGGTCCAACCTCCACGGAAGGTTGGTTGCCCATCCTCGCCCTTCTCGTGCGCGACACCGAGAATGGCGAAACTGAGGTTCGGCGATACGGATACGAAAAACCGATCGTCCCGAGTCACCTCTCCCTGCGGTTCGCACAGAAGCGTGTTCGGCGCCACCGCCCATTCACGCGGTATGGTGTCTCCGAAATGATAGGCGCGTTCGGCCAGTCGTCGGACGGTATCGATGGCGTCGACTTCTCGGCACGTGACGGCATCGCCCAGGATGACGAGGCCTCGGCGCTCCGCGGCGGTGGCCATGGCTTGGGCGATCTCATTGGCCAGCACGCAGTACAGGCCGAAATCATCAACGGGCACGAAGACGCCCCCGGCAGCACGCGAAGCCTGTTCCTGTCGCTCAAGCCGATCGAACAGGCGCTCGCCCTTGGCCTGAGACGGCATATCGGTTCCGTGTAGGGTCACAGGAAGTCCTCAGCATTGAACACGTCCACAATGTACACCGGCGTGGAGCGCACAACCAAATCAAAGAGTTCTTCAACGTCTTCCTGGAGCAGGCGGGCGCATCCCATGGAAGCGAACGTCCCTATGGTCTCCGGCTTGATGGTGCCATGGATGCCCAAGTCGGTGGGGAGCCCCTCCTCGATGGGAACCAGCGGCATCCAGCGGGTGCCCAGCTCATTGCGAGGATCGCCGGGCGGGATAGGGCCCTCCGAGGGCTTATGCCAGGTGGGATCCTTTTGCTTGTTCCCGATCCGGTACGTTCCCAAGGTCGTCTCATGACCCGGCTTCCCCAGGCCCGCAAAGTAGCGCTTGAAGATGCCGTCCTTATCGAGCAGGAAAAGGCGACACGTGGAACGCTCGATCACAATCCGGAAGTCTTTGGGCGTGAACTTCAAACGTTGGCCTAGCTGAAGCCGCGTCGGATCGTCGAGCCCGTTGGCGCGAATGAGCAATCCCTGCGTCGTGTTCAACTTGATGCCGATTCCGTTCAGGCTGTCGCCCTTCTCGACGATGTAGGATTTACTGTCCGGTGTCTCGGTAGGCGAGAAGATGAGATCGATATTGATGCGACCGAGGGCATCCAGGGCCTCGTTCCAGACGTCGCTGTTCCACTCGGCATCATTGAACGCTTGACGGAAGGTGTCCCGAGCCTCGAGCCGTTCGCCCTGCTTCTGCGCTTCATGGCCCAGTTCGATCAACGCTGCGGCCCGAACCGCCGGAGGACTCTCGTCGCGGACGCGCTCGAACTCGCGCTTCGCCTCGTCCGACTGCCCCAGCCCATCGAGCAGCTTCGCGTAAGCGATAGCCGCGCGCGGTTGCCACGGGCTTGTGGGAAACTCCTCTTTGGCGCGGCGGAGTAGCTCGAGGGCAGCGGGCTTATCGCCTTGTGCAACGTCAATCTCGGCCAGGAGCATGAGCGCTTCCGGTGTGTAGGACGGGTCTTTGAGTCGACCGGTAAACGGCGCGAGGCGTTGGCGCGCCTCGTCATAGCCCCCGGCGGCCACGAGCTCGCGGATCTGGGCCAGTTCCGTTGCGGCATCCTCGGGCAGGCGGCCGCCGCGCTCGACGGTGAACCAGTGGTACGCGCGCAATCCCGCCGCGGTCACCACGACCACCAGCGCCACACCGATCATGATCTTCAGAAGACTCGGATCCTTCCTCGTCTTGAACACCCTAGATCCTCTCTTATATGAATGCATCATAACCACCGCGCATGGCGTGCGCTTGGCCCCATCGGGACCTTGCTTCGCCGCTCTTGACGCAGGCCACCTCCGGTGGCACTCCGTCTGGTTCTGGTCGAGAAGCTCAAGGCCGCTGTCCTTGCACGCCGCGCACTGTACCTAGATTCGCGACTCGGCAATGCGCGAGAGGTCCATCAGCATTTCGGTCATCGATTGGTAGCGATCGGTCATCTTGCGTCGCATGGCCTTGAGGATAATCCGATCCAATTCACGAGGAATCTCAGGATTCAACCGAGAGGGAATGGGGAATCGATAGCTGCTGCTGAGTATCTGCTTCTGAACATCGCGCGTATCCGACGCGGAACAAGGATGCTGACCGGTAAACAACTCAAACATCGTGATGCCGAACGAGAAGATGTCCGATCGCGCATCGAGTTTCTTTTTCTGAAGCTGCTCGGGCGACATATAGCGTCGGGTTCCGCCCGCCTCTTTGATCCATCGCGTGCGCCACGTCGCGCGCGACTTCGAGAGCCCGAAATCCACGATCTTCACCTGCTTCATGTCCCGCGTGAACAAGAAGTTCTCCGGTTTGACATCGCGATGGACGATGTCGTGCTGATGAAGGAAATCGAGCCCCTCGCCCAGATTGATGCACAACTTGATCATCTGCGGCATGGTGAGATCGCGGTCATTGATGTGTTTGCGGAGGTTGTGGCCGTCCACGAACTCCATGATGAGGCAGCGCCGCACGTTGCCCCCGACGTCCTCTTGCAGGACGACTTGCTTGTGCATGCGGACGATGCTCTTGTGGTCCAACGAGGCCGCAATCAGAATCTCACGTCCAAGGTAGTCGCTCTTGCGCCGTTTCTTGTCCAGGTCGTAACGCCGATCCAGAACCTTGATCGCTACCAGTTGATCGCGCTCGCGGTCGAGGGCCTTATAGACCGTTCCCATTCCCCCGCTGCCAATCGGCTTGAGGATCTCGTACTTGCCTACGTGGGTCAGCTCGAGTTCGCCGTAGTTCGGGTCCCGACCCTCGTCTTCCGCAACCGTGGGCGTAACCGGGGCGGCCGGCGCTTTCTTTTTGCCAAAACCAAACACGCCTAACGCATGTCCCTTTCCAACACTCCATGAGTGGAAACCGCGATGGTTCCGCTCCAGACGAGCAATCCCCAATCCATGAATCTCATTATACCCGATGATATGCAATCAGCGCAGGAAGATTCAACGCCCTGGGCATGCACGAGAGGCCCACGGAATGCCGAGCTCGAACCGGCGCGCGCCGTCAGCCCTTCCAACCGGCGGTCGCCGCGGGAACACTCACTTCGGATAGAATCTGCCTGAGCACGCTATCGGTCGTGACGCGGCGTAGGCGGCTCTCGGGATTGAGGATGAGCCGATGCTGCAACACGGCGGGGGCCAGGCTCTTGATGTCATCCGGAATCACGTAGGTACGACCCAACACAGCCGCGAAGGCCTGCGCCATGCGGAATAGCGCCATGGAGGCGCGCGGACTGGCCCCCAATGTCAGGTCGCTCGAGTCCCTCGTGCGCGCGATAATCCGTAAGAGGTAATCACGCACCTTCTCATGAACGAAGACCTCCCGAACCGTCCGTTGCATCCGCACCAGCGTCGCCGGATCGGTAACCGGCCCGAGCGAATCGATGGGATGACTCAAGCGCGTCCGCTCGAGGATGTCGGCCTCGGCGATGATGTTGGGATAGCCCACGGACAACCGCACCATGAACCGGTCGAGCTGCGCCTCGGGCAGCGGGAATGTGCCCTCGTGCTCTACCGGATTCTGCGTGGCGAACACGAGGAACGGCGGTGTGAGTTTGTAGGTCTTTCCGTCCACGGAAACCTGGCCTTCCGCCATGGCTTCGAGCAGTGCCGACTGTGTGCGCGGCGTGGCCCGGTTGACTTCGTCGGCGACGACGATCTGGGCGAAGATGGGCCCGGGGCGGAACTCGAATTCGCGGCTCTGTTGGTTGAAAACGGATACGCCATGCACATCGGACGGCAAGAGGTCCGGTGTACACTGGATGCGTGAAAACGTGCAGCCGCTCGACGCGGCCAGCGACCTAACCAGCACCGTCTTGGCCACACCCGGAACGTCTTCCAGGAGCACATGACCCCCCGCCAAAAGTGCTGCCAGAGCGCCCCTGATGACCTCCGTTTTTCCGACAACGACCTGCTCGACGTTTCGGACGATGTCTTTGATGACCGTGCGAAACTCACCCATTGAGGACCCATCCCGTTTTGGTGGGCGGCATGATACTTCCGTGTTGAGCAAAATGCAACTTTACAAAAATACGGCCTCCGGTCTCTGGCCGCTTCTGGTCTTTCGCGTTCGGAAGGCCTGAGGCGATGTGGTAGAATGGAAATGGAAACGTATGGTTGTTCAAGGACAACGCAGGCCACAATGGGTAAGCGACCAGCATGGGCGGTAGTGGGGACGGTAGTGGGGGCCGTGTTAATCGCCGGGGCCATGCTGTCTTCGGCGGACAGCCTTTCGGTCGAGGAGAAGCGTTATGAGAACGTGTACGTGCGCGAGGGAAGAGCCATGTACTACGTCGAGGTGCCCGAGGACGGCCGCGTGCTGAGCTTCCCGAAGTCCGAGGTGTCTCGGGAAGGTATTGTCTTCACAGAGGATCCCGCTGCCCGCCATGCTCTGCATATGCAGTGGAAAGCGGTGCGGCGGTACGATGGCGACACCGGCCAGAAGAAGAGCCGGGCCTTCTCCCCTTCCGCTCCGGCCACGGCGCGCGACGAGGCGCCGCCGAGTGGCCGCGGGGAACGAGGGATCCGTACGGCCCGGCTGCGTGGCAACGCCTCGTACGGACGTACCTACCCGCCTGCGGGCCAAACGGCGGCCGCCTATGGCGGACCCGAACGACAGCCTTACAGTGGATACGGCAATCAATCGAAGCCCTCCGGCGGCTACGGGATCGGCGGCGCAGGTGGAACGTCGTGGGGCGGGCCTAACAGGCCGATGCCGGGGCCCGTCGGCCCGCACTTCACGAGCCTCGTTCAGCTCTTCAGCACGATTGATGACCGCCTCGTTGGCGAGCCGCCCGCCGTGGTCGGGATCGGCGTCGCCTGCATACCGTAGCCGTCAGCGGTCGGTGGCCAGGGGCGGGTCGATGGAAAGTGCCGAAACGGTCGCGCGAGCCTGTTGATCCAGTTCGATATCCAGGCAACCGAGGGTATCGTTGAGTTGTTCGAGGCTCCGCGCGCCAAGGATAGGCGCCGTCACCGCGGGATGTGAGGCCACCCAAGCCACGGCGAGCGCGGCAGGCGAGTAGCCGTGTTCGCGGGCGTACCCGGCAAACGCCTCGGCCACGGTCCAGTACTGCTGGCTCTTGTACCGTTCCTTGTACATGTCGCTTTCGTGCAAGCGCCCCGATTGGCCTTGCTGATACTTGCCGGTGAGCAGGCCGGCGGCCAGCGGATTGTAAGGACACACGGCAAGCCCTTCGGCTTGGGCCTGTGGCAAGATCTCGACCTCGGCTTGGCGCTTGACCAGGTTGTACATGGGTTGGATGGCGGTGATGGTTGCGGCCCGTGACGCCATCGCCGCGACGCCGAGCGCCTTCATCGTCTGCCAGGCGGCGAAATTCGAGACGGCGGCGTACAGGACCTTGCCGCGGGCAATGAGGTCGCCCAGCGCTTCGAGCGACTCCTCGATGGCGGTCTCGTCGTCCCAACGGTGCAGGTAGAGAACGTCAAGCCAGTCCGTTCCGAGCCGTTTGAGGCTTTTCTCGACGGAGAGCGTGATGTTGCGTCGCGAACTGCCGCGCTCGTTGGGCCCGTCGCCCGTAGGGAAGTGGGCCTTCGAAGCCAGAATGATGGATTCGCGGTGCGGTCCCATCCAACGGCCGATGATCTCCTCGGTGAGGCCGTTGTTGTAAACGTTCGCCGTGTCGAAGAAGTTGATGCCGACATCGAGGGCACGATCCATGATCTTGACGGAGGTCGCCTCATCGGCCTCCTTCCCGAAGGTCATCGTGCCCAGGCACAGTTGGGAAACACGAATGCCGGTGCGGCCGAAAGGTACGTACTTCATCGAATGGCCTCCATGTAGCGTCGAATACCGATGGAATGGCATCCATTGTAGCAGAGGCGGGGTCTCGTTGGAGCTCGTCGCGCATGAGAACGATTCGTTGAGCAGGGAGTGCACACAGCACTTGGCAGACGACCGGGCAGCCGATGCTCCGAACAAGACTGATCGGTGTATGCGACCGGTCGACAAACGTTGGCTCACTCTCTGGACGAGAGGCCGAGGCGCGCAGCGTGTGGGGAGCGTGTGGGCGACTTCGGGGATAGGGCACGCACGGGAATGAACGCACCCTCCCGTCTTGAGCTGCGCATCAGGCACGCGTAGCAGGTGCTCACGCACAACGGCCGCGACGCCGGCGAACCAGCGCCGCGGCCGGAATTCGGGTGACCTCGCGTCTAGTGCTTGACAAGCAAGCTGTTGATAATCTGCTGGATGTCTACGGCGTCGACGGCATCGTTGCCGTCCACGTCGGCCGGCAGCACACGGGCGGGATAGCCCAGGGCGTGGTTGACGGCCAGTTGGATGTCGACAGCGGAGATACGTCCGTCGGCGTCGATATCGGCGGTCTCGACGAGCGGGCCGCCTTCGAGACGGGTCAGAACGGCCGCGATCTCGGCCCTCGTTAGGACCCAGTCGCCGTCGAGGTCAACATCGGCCACAAGCTCGGCCGGTGCGTCCGGAAACACAACGGCCACTTCGGCGAAGCTCAAGACGCCGTCTCTGTTGGCGTCGGCCGTCACCAACCGTTGCAGCAACCGGCGTCGGATCGAGTCGGCCTGTGGCATGGGGGTCGCAGGCGCATCGGCCATACTAAGCCACCCATTCCCATCGAGATCCATCGCATCGAAGGCATCCTGAGTCAGGCCGGGCCGAAGGGCTTTCAGTTCCTCGAAGCTGACGCGGCCGCTGTGATCCACATCGGCGGCGCGCAGCATGCTAGCGAACTCGAGGCGCGGGTCGGCAATCGGAGCCGGCAACTCGTCCGGCGTGATGAGTCCGTCGCCATTCGCATCAAGCTTGCGGAACTCCGACCACGTGAGGCCGACACACGTGGTGCTCAGTTCCCCAAACGTTACGCCGGCGCTCCCGTCGGTATCGGCGCCACCGAGAAGGTGCAGCAACTGGATCGAGGGATCGCTGTTCGCCGTGGGCAGGTCGGCCACGCTCAGGACACCGTCGCCGTTGGTGTCCAGCTCGGCGAACTGGGACTCGGTGAGGTGCGGCAACAGCACTAGCAACTCCTCGAAGGTCACGCTTCCGTCGTCATTTCCGTCGGCCTTCCGTAGCAGTCTGAGCAGACGCTCGGTCGGATCCACGTCTACCGGCGGGAGGTCGGCCGCGCTCAACACGCCATCGCCATTGCGGTCGAGCCGGTCGAACTCGGCCAGCGTGAGATCCGGCACTATACGGGCCAGTTCGCGCGTCGTCACCATGCCGTCGTTGTTACGATCCGCCCGGCGCAAAAGCCGAAGGAGCAACTCGCGGGGGCCTGCCGGCGGTCCGGCGCTGATATCGTCTACCGAGAGTACGCCATCCCCGTTGCGATCGAGCAGGCCGAAGGCTTCTTCCGAGAACCCCGGAATCAGCGCAATGGTCTCGTCCCAACTCACAATCCCGTCGCCGTTCGCGTCCGCTTCCTCCAGCAAACGCAAGAGCCGCAAATCCGGATCTTCCGGTGGCGCGCTGCCTACATCATCACGACTAATGACGCCGTCGCCATTGCGATCGAGGCGCGCGAACTCGACCGCGGCAAGATCAGCCGGCATGTTCACTACGAGAATGAACTCCTCCAACGTCACCTCGCCGTCACCGTCGGCGTCGGCCGCCTTGATGACACCGAGGATGTAGCGCGCCGACGGCGCGGCAGGCTCCTCAATATCGTCGACCGAGAGCACGCCGTCGCCGTTGCGGTCCAGCGCGTTCAGAAACTCCACGGAAATCCCCGGCGCCACGGCAAGCACTTCCTCGAAGGTGACGACACCATCGCCGTCGCTATCCAGAATACCCAGCGCCCACGCGAGAAACTCTTCAGCCGTGGCGTCGACAGGCGGCGTCGGCCACGGGTTATCGGAGAGGTCCGCGCGCGAGATGACGCCGTCGCGATTGCGATCGAGTCGACGGAACGCCTGCGCGGCGCGCTCAGGCATCATATCGACCACCACCACGAATTCATCGAACGTCACTTGGCCATCGCCATTGGCGTCGGCACTGCGTAGCACAGCGATGATCTCCGAATCGTCAGGCGCCGGCGTCGGTTCGAGATAGCTCCGGGCGTCTTCGGCCGTCAACAAGCCGTCGCCATCGACATCGAGCGCGGCGAACACCGCCTCGTCGAGGAAGGCAACCACCGCTTGCGCTTCCTCGATATCGAGTCCGCCATTCCCATCGGCGTCCAGGAGGACGACCACCGCCTCGGTCCATTCGGCCAGCGCCGGAATGAGCGCGAGGATGTCTTCCATGCTGATGATGTCATTCCCGTCAGCGTCGATGGCGTCGAAGAGTTGCGCCGGGGCGCCGGGGAAGCTCATGGCGAACTCGTCGGGCGAGATCAGTCCATCGCCACCCACATCGACCAGGTAGAGTTGGACGTAGTCACCCCACATGTGGAATCCGCCAACTTCGGGACGCAGCCGGCCCACAAACGAAATGGCCAAATCCTCGACCGCACACGCGACGGGCAGATTCAATGGATCATAGTGCTTGTCGTCTGGGCCGATGATGCCCCAGAATCCGCCTTCGAGGTCGATCCATTTCACCGTGCCGGACGCGAAGATGAGATTCTCCGCGCCGAGCATGTCGACGAGAAGCGCGAACGGGATGGGCAGTGGCCCTTCCGCGTCGGTGTCGAAACCGGACAGTAGGTCTTCGAGGCCGAACGAATCCAAATCGCCGGGGCCAAGGCCCGGTATCACGAGTGTGGCGAACAGCGGAACCAACGCGCTGATCTCCTCGTAGGCGACCGAGCCATTGTCGTCCGTGTCGAAGAAGAGCAGCACGTCGTGCAGGAGTTCCGGCGCCTCCGCCACGGCGTCGAGGACCTCGGCGATGGCGACCAGGCCATCGTCGTCCAAATCAAACAGGTCGACGAGCAGGGCGTACAACTCCTGAGGAACGCTCGGCACAAACAAGGCGATCTCGGAATACGCGAGGATTCCGTTGCCGTCGAGATCCACCGCGTCCAGAACGGCCGCAATCATCGCCAGGAGAGTGTCTTCTTCGCCTTCGCCTTCGCCTTCGCCCTCGCCTTCACCCTCGCCCTCGCCTTCACCCTCACCCTCACCCTCGCCTTCACACGGGCCGTATGGAGGCGCGGGCACATGGCACGCGGCCAGGAAGGCCTCGCGGTCGCCCGGATACGCCTGATACTCGGCGAGATTCGTCGTCTCGTTGAGATTCCAGTCGACGTTGCCTTCCGGCCCGAGCCGGTTGGGCGCATCGTTGCCGGTTGCGTCGCCAAAGGTGAAATAGTCTCCTTCATCGAAGTCGAAGATCTCGGTGTTCTCAGATACGCCCGCAATGCCCGAGTAAGGTTCGTACGCGCTGTAGACTGCCACGATGCTCCGAACGGCTGCGGCTACGAGTTCATTCACGAAGGTCACGGTTTCCGAATCTGCTATGGTCAGGTAGCCGGCCAGGAGTGATTGCACGTCAACGCGCGCCTGGAATCCAGCTACCTCTTCTATGAGGTCCAGCGCATTGACCGTGGGCAGAGGGGCGAATGTGGGGATGTCAAGGAACGGCGGGAAATCGAAATCCGCACGGACCTGGTCGAAATTCTCGGCATAGCCGGCGCGGATGGCGTCGACCATGTCCGGATCCAGCCCGGTGGCAGGAAGGCCGCCCGTGACCTCGCCATAGTCGAGGATCCCGGCCAACATGGCGAGTTGGTCATCTTCGAACATACCGTTGCCGTCCAGATCGGCCCCGGCGAGGTCATAGTCAAGGTCTGCGTACGCGTCGATGAGCGCGTCCACGCGCTGAAGCACGCAGTCGAAGTTCGGTACGGGCGCTACCAGCGGCAACGGGCCGACGAAGTACTCGAGGTCCTCGATTTCGAGCAGTCCGTCGCCATCAGCATCGGCCATGGCGAAGATGTCCTGCGTAATGATCGGAACGAGCGCTTGCGCTTCGGCGAGCGAGATGCCGTCGTCGCCGTTGGTATCCGCCAACGCCAGCAGTTCGTTCGCCACGGCGCCGAGATTGGCTAGGATAGCCTCGATATCGCTCTCATCGATCACGATGTCGTCGTTTCGATCAAGGATATCGAAGAGCTCAAACGGGAAACTCGGCACGAACACGCGTATCTCCGCCAACGACACGGTGCCGCTGCCGTTGATGTCGACCATCGCGAGAAGGTCCATGATATCGTCCATCGGAACCGGCAAAGCGGGACCGCCCGGATTGCCCGGATCCTCGGGATCCTCGAAACCCTCAATACCGAAGTCGGCCAGGCTCAGGACGCCGTCGCCGTTCATGTCGGCCATGGCAAAGATGTCCTGCGTCAGGATCGGCAGCAGCGCCTGCGCCTCGGCGAACGAGATCGCGTTGTCCGAATCCGCGTCGGCCAGCGCCAGCAACTCGGCCGCGACATCGGCGAGATTGGCTACGATCGCCGCAAGGTCGGCTTCGTCGACCTTTCCGTCATCATCGCGGTCCGCGATGGCGAACAGGTCGGCCGAGAAGCCCGGCACCAACAGACGTACTTCGCTGAGGGATACCGCGCCGTCCTTGTTGAGGTCGATGAAGCTGAGGTAGTCCCAAAGGTCATCTATGGGAATCGGCATGAATGGATCGCCGGGATCGTCGGGATCCTCCGGATCGTCGTAGCCGAAGTCGTCCGCGCTCAAGACGCCGTCCCGGTTCAGGTCGACCAGCGCGAAGGCGTCCTCATCCAGGGTCGGCACAAGAACCTGCGCCTCGCCGAAGGAGATCGCCGCGTCGCCATCGCTGTCCCCCAAGGCGAGCATGGCCTCGAAGACGTGGCCAAATCCATTGCCTTGGGCCAGGGCGAAGAGGTCTCCGCATGTCACGTAAAGGTCATCCGTGATGTTGAAGGCGTCGTAGAGATCGATGGAGAGTCCTGGGAGTCCCGCCTCCGCCTCCTCATACGTGATGGTGCAATTGCCGTCTGCGTCCAGCAGCATCACCAGCAGGACCAAGGCGTCGAGGCATTCCGCGGGAATCACGGGTGTCAGAACAGGCGTGCTCGACTGGATGGCATCGATGTCATCCAGGCTCAACACGCCGTCGCCGTTGATATCGGCCAGCGCGAAGATCTCGGGCGTGAGGATGGGAAGAATCGCTTGGGCTTCTTCGAAGGAAATGGCCCAGTCGCGGTTGGGATCCAATAGGTCAATCAGGCTCAGCGCCGCCTCGATAGGATAGGCGGCGATACCTTCGATGTCGTCACGCCCGAGGCCGCCGTCACCGTTCCAATCGAGTACGGCGAAGAGGTTGGCGGACAAACCCGGAAGGAGCACGCCGATCTCATTCAGTGAAACGAGGCCATCGTGGTCGAAATCGAGCATCAAGAGATATTTGACGATGTCGTCGACGGGGATGTCGTCGGCGAAATCGAGAACATCGGCGTCCAGCAGATCCTCGATACTGAGCACGCCGTCACCGTTCGGATCAATCTGGGCGAATAGGTCGGCCGTAACGATCGGCGCCAACGCCTGGACTTCTGCGAGCGAGATGACCCAATCGCGATTGGCGTCCGCCAGGTCGAGCAAGGCCAACACCGCCTCGGGAAGGTGGGCGGAGATCGCTTCGATGTCGTCACGATCGAGGCCGCCGTCGCCGTCCCAATCGAGCAGATCGAAAAGGTCGTGTGATACTCCTGGCAACAGGAGGCTCGCCTCGAAGTACGACACGGAGCCGTTGCCGTTGAAATCGAGCATCATGAGATACTCGACGACCTCGTCAATAGGGATATCGAGACCGGGAATCTCGATGGCTCCCTGGCTGGCCTCTGCGGCGGCAGGAACCAGCGGGACCAAAAGGGCTACCGCGAAAGCCAGGAAACTCAACGCGGTCAGGCGGAACGGCATTGTAGACATGGTCGGCTCTCCTCGCAGGTTCCAGGAGTAGTCCCCAGAAACCGGATAACGCGTATCACAAAAATAATAATAGCATGTTCGAGACTGAAAGGAAAGAGCGTTTCGTGTTTTTCGCGTTTCCGGCGCCCTGCAGAATAGATCCGACTCGGGGATCGCAAAATATTGGCAGTAAAGCGCTTAGAGCCCTCCGCCGTCTCGCGTTCCCGCCCTGTGGGCGTGAATGGCCATCCCATACGACGCATTCTACCGCCTCTTCACGTTCCCCGGGAGCCCACCTGCTCTCTACCTATTATGTCGACACCGACGGGAATACTGCCAAGAACAGGCCATGCCACGCGACGGTCGCTTTGCCACTCGACCTGCTAAGCCTGTGTCAGGGGGCGGAGAAATTCGACGCTCTTGCGGATGTTGTCGTCGGCGCCGTAGCACTCGAGGGAGACGACGCCGTTCCAGCCGGTCTCGTTCAGGTAGGCGAGGCATCGCTTGATGTTTTCCGCGTTCACGCCGCCGCCGATGGGCACTTCGCTGCACGCAATGCCGGTTTCCTCGCCACGCGCCGCCGCCGCCAGGCCCTCGCTGACGTCCTTGATGTGGCAGTGCGAGACGTAGGGCCGGAGCGCCTTGAGGTACTCGAGGGGGTCGTGGCCGGCGATGAAGGTGTTGCCGGTATCGAAGTTGCACCGGAGCCACTCGGAGTCGAAATACCTGAACAGCTTGAGCATGAAGTCGATGTCGTTGGTGTACGGCCCGTGAGGCTCGACATTGATGACGACGCGGTAGTCTTCGGCCCAGGATAGCACCTGGCGGTAGTTGTCGCAGGTGATGCGGAAGATCTCGTCTCGGGAGAAGCCTTCGATCTCGAAGGCGCCATCGACGGTGTCCACCATCGGACACTCGAGTTCGGCCGCGAAGCGTATCGATTGCTGAACGTACTGAACGCCGAAAGCCGATCCGTCCGGCCCCATGAAGGGATACGAGCCGTCGATCTGCGAGATCAGTAGCCCTTTCTCGTCGCAGTAGCGCTTGAGTACGCGCGGATTGGACTGGAGCGAAATGCCCGGCTCATAGCCCATGGCCTGGATGAAGTACTGGCCGTGAATGGCGGCGAACTCGAGGTGTCTCAGGCCGTACTTGACGGCGGTCTCGGCCGCCTGCTTGAAACTGCCGCTCAACGGCCGCCAGTTGTCGGTGTGCATGCCCAATTCGATCATGATTACCTCCAATTCTGGTTTATCGGCCCGGATAGCCGGTTATTTCGATTCGCTAGGTTCTGTCCACAGATTGGCCGTTCTGGCTTCGAGATCCGGCATGGCCGGTAACGCGGCGCTCGGCGTTGGCTCGTACCAGAACGTCGCCGCCGACCAGTCGTCTTGCGTCTCGGCGAGTCCTTCCCGCCAGGCAATCTGCTGGATGGTGACGCGACACGACTCGCGCCAGTAGATGGGATCCGGCAGGTGCCAGCGGTAAAACGAGTTGAATCGGCCTTGACTCAGATTGGCGCCATGGTACAAGAACGGCGTTTGCTGGAGGCCGTAGGACAGGCACGCCCAATCTTCGGTGCCGGTACCGCAGATCGTCGGGAAAGCCTCGTCGCCGTCCATGAACACCTTGATCTCGCCCTCGCCCCACCAGTCGTCGGTGAACGCGCGCACGCCCACCAGCGCGCCGATGAACCGCCCCTTGCCGGCGCGTTGCGGAAGGAGTTCCAAATCTGTCTTCAGCGTCGTCGGGTTCTGGCGGCTGAAGAGCACGTGCAGACGGCCGACATCGGCGGGATGCCGGTCGCCAATGGTGTAGTCGACCTGGTAGTAGATCGTGATGATTTTGTTGGTCTCGTTGGTGAGCGTCAGTTTCGCCTGCTTGACAAAGGGCATGGGCAACCAGATGTTCATACCGGCCCTTTCGCCGAGGGAATGGACCGCCGATTGGTACGCCTGGACCTTGCCGTGCGCGAACCCGAAGAAGTCGCCGAGAGGACACTCGATGCTCGGATGTTCTTGTCCTTCCCAGTACGCCCGGATGACGAAACTCCGGAACGTATTCGGTTCCCGGTTCGAGATGGTCATCCAGAGGTGCCGGATCGTGCCCGGTCCCTCGATATCGGCCAGGACGACGGTTTCGCCCGGCTTGAAGGGCCGGTTCGGCGCGCCTTTCCGGCCTTCACCGAGCCGGCTCGAGGCTTGACCGCCCTGGCCCGGCGCGCCCGTTGGATTCTCGAACGAGATCGACCGCGATTCGAGCGGTGTATCCAAGACGAACGGCTCGTCGGCCACGTCGGCGAACGCCGTTACGCCCGCCGCGATCAACGCGACGAAAGAAAACAGACACCTCCACCCCACTCCGTGCTTAGAAGTACGCATGGCTCCTCCTCTTCGAATCAGTTCAGACACGCCACGTCAAATGCTAGTGCGCCGACGCGTTGGCATCGGGCGCAAGGCCTGCTGCCCACGCACAGCCACGCCGGAACAGTCCGGCCACCGGCGGATTGGCCAGCGAGGGCGCATCGTGGCCGAGCGGGCTGTGAAACACGCGGCCGGCGCCGTACTCGAACACAAAGGCCATCGGATAGTCTTTGTCGTCGACCTTCGAGTGTGCCGTGGCCAGGATCTCGATGGGCCGATCGCCAACCAAACACGTGTACAACTCATCGGTGGTGTCGAACGACGCTATGCCCTTGGTGATCGGATGTTCCGAATCGACGATCTCGACGCGAAACGTGCCGAAAGGATCGTGGCCGCGCAGTTGAGGGTCCCATACGCGGCCGGCCAGATTACGGAACTCGGGCCATTCCTGAAACGCGCCGCACGCGAAATGGACGAGGACGAGGCCGCCGCCGCCTTTCACGAATGCCTCGAGATTGGCGCGTGCTTCGACGCCGGGATCCGGCTGCTCCCAGTTCATGAAATGCAGCACGATCGCGCTGTACTCGCTGAGGTCTTGGGCCAGCGATTTCGGGTCTTCCGTCACCGTGACGCGCAGGCGCGTGTCCGCACGCAACGCCTCGGCCAGTACCGGCGCGGTTTCTTGCCACTTGTGGCCCGGATAATCCTGGCCCGTCACCACGAGCACGCCCTTTACGGCCTCAGGCGCATCGGCGGCCGCGTGGACATTGGCCGCCACCAGAATCATCCCCACGGATATCACAACGCCCCGCCACACCAAATCCGCGCGTACCCGCATGGTCTTTTCCCTTCCGAATCCGAATAGGTCACGTCGGTCCTATACGTCCTACACCGCGCATCCCGCCGGTTCGCTCGTCTCGCCGCAGCCGGCTCACACGCGCCAGGGCGCGCGCATCGGCCGGCTGAGCATCCGGTTGGCCTCGTCGCAATCCACGAAACGCTCGGTGGCCCAATCCCAGGTCAATTCACGGCCGAGGCGCGTTGCGATGTCGCCAACGAGCGTGAGCGTCGTGGCCGAATGGCCGCCCTCGACAGCCGCCGCCGGATCGCGACGCGTGCGGATGCATTCAATGAAGTTCGTGTGATGGTCGAGAGACTCGTACAAGTGCTCGTCGTCGGGCTTGATCTCGACATCGAGTAGTGACGCCGGCTCAGCCCAGATGCCGCTCCGGTTGACAAGTACCCAGCCGTCGGTACCCTCGAAACGGCACCCATGGTCCTGCTGGCCCTCGTCCGAGAACACGAGCAGCAAGTCGTCGGTGGTCCGGTACTCGACGCGCCACGTCACGGACGTGTCGGCCAGGCCTGCTCTCGGAAACGTCGCCGTGCCGCCGACTTTGATGGTACCGCTCGCGAGACTCGGCGCGCCCCACTGGGCGATGTCGACGTGGTGCACGCCCCAAGACTGGATCCAGCCGGCGCAATAGTCCGAGATGAAATACCAGTTGAACGAGCCTTTGAGGTCGTTGTGCGGTGTGTACGGAGCCGGCCCGAGCCACAACTCGTAGTCGAGATCGGGCGGCGGCGGCGTCGGCGGCGCCTCGGGCAGTTCGCGGCCGCCCGGAACGCCGACACGAATGGTGTGAATCTTGCCGAGATAGCCGTTGCGCGCCAACTCGCAGGCGAACCGGAAATCGCGGCTCGAGCGCTGCTGTGTACCGACTTGGTACACGCGCGCACACCGCCGCACAGCCTGCACCAGCGCACGGCCTTCCGTCACCGTCAACGTCAAGGCCTTCTCGCCGTAGACGTCTTTGCCGGCCTCCACGGCTGCGATGCCTTGAAGGGCGTGCCAGTTCTCAGGCGACGCGATCACCACGGCGTCGATGTCATCGCGGGCGAGCAACTCGCGGAAGTCCTGGTAAACATCGCACCGCGCGTTCGTGGCGCCTTTGGCGGCATAGCCGGCCTCGACGGCGGCTTTCAGGTTATCGCCTTTCGAGCGGTAGGCGTCGCAGACTGCGAGTATCTGTGCTTCGGACCGGCCGAGGAAGGTGTGTACATGGCCCGTACCGCGACTGCCTACCCCAATGAAGCCCAGGCCGATCCGTTCGCTCGGCGCCACGGCATCGCCTCGGCCCAGCGTCGTCGCACGCACCACTTGAGGTCCCGCCAGCGCGGCCAGCGATCCCGCCAGGAATCTCCGGCGCGATACACCCGGCGAAAGCCTGCCGTGACGCGCCCCAGCCAGTCCGCCATCCGACCGTCCAACGCGCGACCTGTCCATAACACTCCCCGCCCTCTTGCCACGCTCGAGCGTGGCGACCTGACCCAAACCTTAAGCCTTCGCCCCCGGCAAGGTCAACTCTGCCGCCTCCAGGATCGGGTGCGTGCAGCGAAGCGGAACGCACCGCAGACCTGCACGGCCCGCAGCAGAACCCCGAGTGACGTTCGGCCCGATGATCAGACGGATCGGACAGATCGGACGGATCGGTCGGATCCGTCCGATCCGTCCCCTACAGCCTACTTCTCCTTCGCCGCGTTGATCCGCTCCACGTACGCGTTCAGTCGTTCGTCTCTTTCCTCGGCCTCCTGCCTCTGGCCTGCCCGTTCCTCGACGGTCTCGAAATCAACGCGGCAGTCTTTCCTCCAAATCCTGAATCTGTAATGAAATCCATTTCTTGCGTCACTGCAACCACTCAGGCCGTAATAGAACGAGGCATCGCCCACGTCGTCAATGATCGAGAGAACGACTTCACGCAACGGGGCCTCGCCCTGGAACCGGAAAGGCTCCTTGGCATCACCGGCGACAAGCGGGACTTCCTTCTCCATGTCGATACAGAATGAGCTGGCCAAGAGCGGCACATCGAGATACTGCGCGTTATACGCCGTCTCGATTTGCATCAGGAGTTCCTTCCAGGTGCGCGCCTCGAAGTCCGCCTTAATGACACGATCCATGACAAACTGCGAGCCGTCTTCCGGGGGCACGCGAAACGTGATGATGATGCGGCCATGGAGCAGGCGCCATTGGGCGAAACCGTTGCTGTTTGCCTTTAGGGCATCGAGTGCATCAACCAGGCGCTGGTTCCGCTCGATGGCGAATGGAAACCGGACACCGTTGCCAGAAACATCATACTCCCCACAAATGGGCACACCATAGGCCCTCTCGATGGCAATGAGCGCCTTTCCCTGATCCGCCTCGTCATGTTGGAAGGCATACGGCTTGCCTTGATCATCCAGTCCACCAGTGACGCTCCTCACGGTACGGCCCTGTTGCGCCCGAAGCGTCGTCAGCGTCTCTAGTGTGACCAACTCCTGGGCAGAACACACAGCGCTCAATGTCAGTAGGAAAGTCACGGCTACGGAAGCAAGTATCCCTTTTCGTGTAGTCATTGCCACGTCCTTTCGCGCGTTGCACTCACTCAATGGGTGGACACGTATTCTCCGTGGAGCCACAGTTGACCGAATCCTTTGTCACCAGAGTGAAGCTCTCATCATATTGCTGGAAGAGTATCGTGTGGAATCCCGAGAAATCGATGATCCATGTTGGATCCTTTTCCTGTCCGATATGGTGTTCTGGGTTCTTCTCGGGCCAATTCCAGGAGATGATATGATATACTTGTAATAATAGTACATAGCTATTATTGATATCATCAAGAAGTGTCGCTACGTCGCCTGAGTTGACGTGACAGTCGTTGGTCGCCGGCTGCTCCTGAAGGGAAAGCCATGAGTTGTCTTCCTGAACGCGCCAGATACATGTGGCTGCGTCCACAATCCGTCTTGCTGCGTCTTCCTCTACAACGTCGCAGATTACATCCGTTATTTCTTCCTGCAGCGTCATTCCTTGGAAGGAGTAGTCGGGATACGTTCGGTTCAGGACGGTGTGCTCGAAGCATTGGCCCAACTGGTTTCCGCCCCAACAATAGGGCCCGCCGAGTTCGGTGGTTATCTCATCCGGAACGAGCTTGGTAGTGCTCACGGATCCGAGTGCGTGACAATCGTGAGCCGGATCAGTTGAATCCCGGCCATCATTGCAGAAGAACGTTGCCGAAGTCGTGGCATAGGATCCATAGTCTCCTTCGCCGTCGCTCTCATAGTCCCAGGGCTCGGTGATGTATTCGGCAGCAAGGCCGACTATAGGCTCGATGTCGTCGACGCCGGGATCGCTGATTTCCCAGTAGGAGTACGACACGTCATCATCCTGGAGTCCCGAGACGACTTTGCATGAACCGGAGCTCATCATCGTCACCGTGTCCCAATCGGAGGCGTCCGCTACGAGGAAAAAGGTGAGCTGAGGCCGCATCAACTCCGGAGATCCCTCGACTTCCCCCTCGGGCGGCGGATAGTCATCGTAAGCCACCAATACGTCGCTTTCGTTCTTCGCCGATCCGAGGGCCAGGATCGACACTATGCCGAGTACGGTAATCGGCAAGGTCAAATAACGTCTCATAGGACACCATGCCTCCATCGGTTGTGGGCGACCGGCAGATGCCTCTTGCCGTCCATCCTGTCCATATCGCTCAAAGTCTCCAGGCCTCCCATCGGCCGTGCCTGCCTATCCCCCCTCACTTCCCTGTTCCTTTCACGCGCGCGCGGCCCTGGACCACCACCAGGAACGCGACCACAACCATCGCCAATACCACCGCCACCGTGGCCACCATCAACGTCCGGTTACGCCGGACGACCTCGCTCTTCGCCATGCTCCGCTGCTCGGGTGTATCGCTTGCCGGCGTGACGGCCGGCGCTGGCGGCTCACTTGCGACGCCGGTCTCGGCCAACGCGTCGGCCTGCGGTGGCTCGGATGCCTCGGCGTTCGGCTCCGGCTCGGGGCCAAGGGCCAGAACGATGGCCTCATCGTCGGGATTCTCCTCGACGATCCGCGCACGGATCTCGGGCGTGATGTCTTTCAAGTAGAAGAGCAGGCTGTTGAACGAGCGCTCCTTGAGATGCTCGAGCTGGTCGCCGACTACGAAGTCCGACGCCACGCCATGGCGCGCGACGCGCCTCGCTCGCGCCGTGGAGATCGCCCACTGGTCGATCTGGCCCAGCGTCCGATAGACCCCGGCCATATCGAGGAGGGCGCGCGCCGCCTTGTGCGGAAAGGCCTCCTCGGCCTCGTCCGCGATGGCTTCGTACCATGCGATGGCTTGCCGGTACTCGGCCTCGTCAATCTCGAGATAGAGGGCCGAGTCGGGCGGCGCATCGCGGTGTGGACGCGCGAAGTGCCGGTGGAGCTCGGCGATCCGGAACTGGATGCCCACGCGCACCCAAGGGTCGATGCTCTCGGTCTCCTCGAGAATCTTCTCGTATTGCTCGGCGGCCTGACGCGCCTGGAACAGATTCCCCTTGCGCGCCTCGTAATGGGCGTCCGCCTCGCGGATGCGTTCGAGACACAGTTGCTCACGCGCGGCACTCTCGGCGTCCACCGTCACGAAACCGTTCTCGTCCACGGTCAGTCCCGAACCGGCTGCGGCCACTAGAACGGCCAGCGCGAATCGAGCCATCATCATGCCGTTTCCTCTCCTTGGCCGGCGATGCCAACCGGTGTGCTCCGCCTTGCCGTTCGGCCATAAGCGAGTATCAAGCCGGCGAGGGCCGCCGCATAGACGGCCAAGGCCATCCATTGCGTCACGGTCAGGCCGAAGGCGCCCCGCTCGAGATCGCCTCGCAGGAAATCCAGTGAGAATCGTGCAACGCTTTGCGCCACAAAGTATTGGAGGGCCACCTCACCTGGAAACGCGTGCTTCCCCTCGTGGCGTCGCAGCACGACAAACGCCGCCAGCATGGCCAGCGACATGTACAACTGGAAAGGGTGCACCGGAAGCGAACAGGCGGCGTCCGGCCCGATCCAGCCGTGGTAAACGTGCTGCTGATACGCGGCACTTCCCGGCAGGAACACGACGCCCGGCGCGTGTGTCACCGGCGCGCCCCAGCAGCAAACGCTCAGGAAGCAGCCGATGCGCGTGATGCTCTCGCCGAAGGCGGCATACGGCGCGATGGCGTCCAGGCCGGCCGCGATACGCTCGCCCCGGTAACGTAGATAGAGGCCGTAGGCCGCGATACCACCCGCCAGGCCGCCGTGGAAGTAGTATCCACCCCGCCAGATGAAGAGGGTCGTGTACAGCGGCCCGTGCGGCCCCTCGATAGCGAGGTGGGCGCACTTCGCGCCGAGCATAGCGCCCAAGATGGTTATGAGAATGCTCTCGGGCCCGAGGCGAAGCGGCCGCGGCTGCCTACGGTTGGCGCGGAGCATGAGCGCGCCGCCGACGGCGAAGGCCAGCGCAAGGCATACCTGGTAACTCGCGAAGTACCGGCCGGCAATCTGGATGCACGGATGCATGGCCCTTACCTACTCGACGCAGCAAACGCCCGTGACACCGATAGGATTACTTCACCCCGTCGAAGAATCATTCTTTTCAGATAGATGTACCATCTTAACAGGTAATCCTATTAAGTCACATAGACGTTATCACATAGTCTCATATTGCGCAAGCACTATTTTGACGGGGTCGCCACCTACCGCGCATTGGTGGACCGGCGCGGGATCAAGTCCATTCGGGTGCTACCGGACCTTGTATTCGGCCAGCGACATCCGCCAAAATGCCGAGCAATACTCGCCCGCCTCGCGGGCAGCGGCATGGCTGCGGGCGGAGAATTCCATTGATCGCGAGGAGGAGCACCATGAGGCGCTGGTTTCTGCTGGCCGGAATCGCTGGCCTAATGGCCTTGGCGGCCTCGGCAGACCCGAACATCGTTTGGCGCGAGTTACCCGAGCTGCCGGACGGCGGCCTCGGCGTGGCGGGACCCTTCGCCGGCGCGAGCAACGGGGCGCTGATCGTGGCCGGCGGGGCCAATTTTCCCGAGGGCTATCCGTGGGACGGCGGCAAGAAGCGCTGGTACGCGGAGGTGTACGTTCTCGAGAAGGACGGGCCGGATGCCTACACGTGGCACGAGGCCGAGCCCCTCGATAGGCCCCTGGCCTACGGCGCATCGGTCACGACGAACCAGGGTGTGGCCTGCGTCGGCGGCTGCGATGCCGACCGCTGTTACGCCGGGTGCTTCCTCCTCAGGTGGAATCCCGCGTCCAGAACCGTCGAGCGATCTCCCCTGCCCGATCTTCCGGCCCCGTGCGCCTTCACGTATGGCGCGGCACTCGGAAACGTCATCTATGTCGCCGGTGGCCAGGACTCGATGGAGGCGCCGCGCGCCATGCACAACTTCTGGACGCTCGACCTCGGGGCCCCCGACCCGGCATGGCGCGAACTCGAGCCGTGGCCCGGCCCGGCGCGCGTCCTGCCGATTCTCGCCGCGCAAAACAACGGCTCCGCCGATTGCGTTTACCTCTTCACGGGCCGCTACATTGCCCCGGATGAGCCGGTGGTGTTCCACAGCGACACCTACGGCTACAATCCCAAGACCGAGACCTGGAAACGGCTCGCCGACGCCCCCAGACCTGCCTGCGCCGGCATGGGCGCCGCCTTCGGTGCGTCGCACGTCCTGCTCTTCGGCGGCGCCGACGGCAGCATGTTCGACAAGGACCTCCG
Organism: Candidatus Hydrogenedentota bacterium; assembly: GCA_036769985.1. Classification (GTDB taxonomy): domain Bacteria; phylum Hydrogenedentota; class Hydrogenedentia; order Hydrogenedentales; family SLHB01; genus DAIPKA01. Next base: position 217,713 of record DAIPKA010000001.1, read on the forward strand.
CCTCGACCATCCGGGATTCCGAACGGATGTCCTCGCCTACAACGCAATTACGGACGCCTGGGCCGAGGTGGGCGTCATGGCGCAGCCCCCCGTGACTACCGTGGCGGTGCCGTGGGACGGCGGCGTCATCATTCCGAGCGGCGAGATCCATCCCGGGATCCGGTCGCCCAAGGTCTGGCTGGGCTCATCGAGGAAACGCATAGAACCTTTCGGAGCAGTCAATTACGCTGTCCTCGGCGCGTACCTTCTCGGAATGGCGCTCATGGGGTTGTATTTCGCCAAGCGCGAGAAGACCACGGACGACTTCTTCCTGGCCGGCCGGCGAATCCCGTGGTGGGCCGCCGGACTCAGCATCTTCGGTACCCAATTGAGCGCCATCACCTTCATGGCGATTCCCGCCAAGGTCTATGCCACCAACTGGACTTATTTCCTCGGGAACGTCTGCATCTTGCTCGTGGCCCCGCTCGTCGTGTTCATCTATCTCCCCTTCTTCCGACGCCTCAACGTCACGACGGCCTATGAGTACCTCGAGAAGCGGTTCAACCTGCCGGTACGCATCTTCGGTAGCCTGTCTTACATCCTTCTCCAACTCGGGCGCATGGGCATCGTTCTCTTCCTGCCGGCTATTGCGTTGGCCACGGTAACGGGCATCGACGTCTACGTATGCATTCTCCTGATGGGCGTCCTGTGCACCTTCTACACCGTGATGGGCGGCATCGAGGCCGTGATCTGGACGGATGTCGTTCAGGTCATTGTACTTATCGGCGGTGCATTGGTGAGCTTGTTCCTCATGGCCGGCGACGTGGACGGCGGTTTCGGCGGAATCCTGACCGTGGGCCAGGCGGACTCGAAATGGACCTTGGCCAATTGGTCTTGGGACTACACCATTCCAGCGGTCTGGGTCGTCCTCCTCGGTAACCTTTTCATCAACCTGGTACCGTACACGACAGATCAGACCGTGGTTCAGCGGTACCTGACCACGAAAGATGAGCGCGCGGCGGCCCGGTCGATCTGGACGAATGCGTTGCTCTGCGTGCCCGCCTCGGCGCTCTTCTTCCTCCTTGGCACCGCCTTGTACGTCTTCTACAAGGGCCACCCTGCTGCGTTGGATCCATCCATGCGCACGGACTCGGTATTCCCGTGGTTCATCGTGCACGAGTTGCCCGCCGGCATATCCGGACTGTTAATAGCCGGGGTTTTTGCAGCGGCTATGTCGAGCCTGGACAGCAGCATGAACAGCGTGGCCACAGCCATCATAACCGATTTCTACCGGCGGTTTAAGACAAACATGGACGAACATTCGTGCCTTGTCCTGGCCCGTTGGATCACGGTTCTGCTCGGTGTTGTCGGGACAGGAACGGCGATGTTAATGGCAGGATCGGATATCAAGTCACTCTGGGACCATTTCAACGTGATTCTCGGCCTGTTTGGAGGAGGTCTCGCGGGGCTGTTCGTCCTTGGGATCTTCACACGCCGCGCTCACGGCACCGGCGCGCTCATCGGGGCGCTCTCTAGCGCGGCCGTGCTGTATGCCGTCCAGAAGTACACGCCGGTACACTTCTTCCTGTACGCCGCCGTAGGCATTGTCTCATGCGTCGTGGTCGGATACGTGGCCAGCCTGGTGCTGCCGAGACCCCGGCGAACGCTTGATGGGCTGACGCTTTACGATAGGCTGTAGGCTGTAGGCTGTAGGCTGTAGGCTGTAGGCTGGAGGCTGGAGGCCGTAGGCCGTGGGCTGGAGACTGGAGGCTGGAGGCTGGAGGCTGGAGGCCGTAGGCCGTAGGCCGTGGGCTGGAGGCTGGAGGCTGGAGGCTGGAGGCTGGAGGCTGGAGGCTGGAGGCTGGAGGCCGTAGGCCGTGGGCTGGAGGCTGCAGGCTGGAGGCACTGTATGACGGATTTGGAGCGGTTCATCGCGTGCATGGAGTTCGAGTCCTGTAATCGGCGGCCGAACCACGAACTGGGCGTGTGGCCGCAGACGCGGTTGCGCTGGCTCGAGGAGGCCCCCGAGGCGGTCGGCCATTTCTCTTGGGACTGGTTCGTCGATGAGCCGGCCATCGGCCTGGATCGGCGCGAGTACGTGCCTGTCGATTTCGGGTTCATGCCGGGATTCGACACGGCCCTCATCGAGGACACGCCCGAATACGAGATCGTCCGCAACTCGAAAGGTATTGTCTCGAAAGGACTTAAGGAGGGCACGGTGGGCGGCGGTCGGATGTGCATGGACCAGTACCTCGAGTTCCCCGTGCGCCGGCCCGAGGACTTCGTGGACATCAAGCGCCGCCTGATCGCGGCCATTCCCGAGCGGTATCCCGCCGATCTCGACGAGCAAATTGCCCGGTGGCGCATGCGTGACTATCCCCTCGTGCTCGGTCGGAACTGTGCCGCCAACGGTTTCTACTGGCGCGCCCGCGAGTTCATGGGCACCGAGGCGCTCTCGACGGCGTTCTACGAGTATCCTGACCTCATGCACGAGATGATGGAGTTCTTCGCCGATTTCGTCATCGAGACGGCCCGGCCCGTCCTCGAACGGATTCCCGTCGAGTATTTCGTGCTCAACGAGGACCTCGCCATGAAGTCCGGGCCGCTCATCGGCCCGAACATCTACGGCGAGTTCATCTTCCCCCACCTCAAGCGCATGGTCGAGTTCTTCCGTAGCCACGGCACCAAGTATTTCGCCCTGGACTCCGACGGCGACCCGACGGTGCTCGTGCCGCTGATGATGGACGCCGGCGTCGATACGCTCTGGCCCCTCGAACGCGCATCGAACGTGAGTCCCGTCGAGTGGCGACGACGTTTCGGCAAGACGCTCCGGATGTGGGGCGGCGTCGACAAACGCGAAGTCGCCAAAGGGCCCGAGGCCATTCGCGCCCACCTGCGCGAACTGGCGCCCCTCGTCGAAGAAGGCGGCTTCATCCCGACCCTCGACCACACCTTCCCGCCGGACATCTCGTACGATAACTTCCGCTACTACATGGACTACAAACAGGCACTCTTGGCGGGGAAATTCGAGAAGCTGTAGCACAGGGAGAAGCCGGACATGGATTTGAGCTTGGGTGTATCGCTGACGGTATTTGCCCTCGCTGTGGGCCTCGGCGCGCACGGCGAGGACGCATTGGCAACCGTGGACTACGACATCCAACTGGACACGGTCTGCCATGGATTTGACCAGGAGACGTGCTGGGTGCATCCGCGCGCCGGCACGATTCCAGGCGACACGCCCATCGTGGTCATGACGATGCAGAAGCTGCTCTTGAGCGGCTCGGACGTGTTCTACGCGCTCAATGAGATGCGCACCGACGACCTCGGCCGCACATGGACAGGGCCTGTCGAGCACGAGACGCTTGGGCGGCGTCCGGAAGGCGATCAGGTGGCGGCAATCTGCGATTTCACGCCAATGTGGCATGCGGCCTCCGGCAGACTGCTGGGCACCGGCCACGTGGCGCGGTACGAGGGGAACCGGCTCGCGGACGATTATCCGAGGCAGACGTCGTATTCGTGGTACGACGCCGAGGCGCGTACGTGGGCGCCGTGGCGCACTGTCGATATGCCGGACGATCCCAAGTTCTACAGCTCCGGCGCGGGTTGCACGCAGCGCGTCGACCTGCCGAACGGCGATATCCTTCTGCCCATCTACTTCAAGGCAAAGGGCGTCAAGACGTCGAGTTCGACGGTGATGCGGTGCCGGTTCGACGGCGAAACGCTGCGTTATGTCGAGCACGGCAACGAAATGACCGTTGACGTGCCGCGAGGACTCGGCGAGCCGTCGCTGGCCGCGTGCAACGGCATGTTCTACCTGACGCTGCGCAACGATGAGAAAGGCTACGTCACGCGCGGCGCCGACGGCCTCCATTTCGTTCCGCCACAGCCGTGGACCTTCGACGACGGCTCCGAGTTGGGCAGCTACAACACGCAACAGCATTGGGTCGTCCACAAGAACGCGCTGTTTCTCGTCTATACGCGGCGTGACCCCAAGTACGATCACGTGTTCCGCCATCGCGCGCCGCTGCGCATCGCCCAGGTCGATCCAGAGCGGCTGTGCGTCCTACGGGCGACCGAGCGCATCCTGGTGCCCGAACGCGGCGCGCGCCTCGGCAACTTCGCCGTGACCGAGGTCAGCGCGAACGAAACATGGGTCACCGTCGCCGAGTGGATGCAGCCCGTCGGCTGCGAGAAATATGGTTCCGACAACGCCGTCTACGCTGCGCGCATCCTCTGGCGGGATTAGGCGGAGTCCGAGTGTACAGGGCTTTCACGGCCATCCTGGCCGTGAAGCCCATGGGCAAGAAGCCCATGCCACCTCGGGGGCTTCCGCTGGCGCGGCATCCCTCGCTCCCACGGTCCTCCGTGGGAGCGTAGAACGTACTCCCGATCGTGTTCTGGCGAACGCGCCGTTCTTGCGCTAGAATAGAAGATGCAGGATGCCTCGGCGTGCACTGGCTCTCGTGTTGGAGTGGGCCGTGGAACACCGCGCCGAACTTGAGGAGAACTGGCGTCGTGTGAAGAAACACGAACCGCTTATGGCCATTGAACCGTTGGTTTAGCCAACGGATCGGAGGATGAGATGATGTGGCGGGTTGTCACTGTGAAGCCACTTGCCGACTACCGGCTACATGTCGAGTTTGCCGACGGAACGCAGGGAGAAATCGATCTCTCGGAACGCCTGTTTGGTCCAGTGTTCGATCCGCTGAGAGACCCTGAAGTGTTCGCTCAGGTAAGCATTGACGAGTTCGGCGTTGTGTGTTGGCCCAACGGCGCCGATCTTGCTCCCGACGCGTTGTACGAGACAGTTGCGGGTGCCCTGACGTAGGGAAAGCGTACGCTGGGGCTCAGAAGTCGCTGGGGAGCTTGCTGAGCTGCTCGAAGGAGAAGATGGGGCCTTCTTTGCAGACGTAGACAGGGCCGCAGTTGCAGCGGCCGCATTTGCCGACGCCGCATTTCATGCGGTTCTCGAGGCTGCTGTAGATGCTCGCGGGGGCGATGCCCATCTGGTCAAGCACCGGCAAGGTGAACTTGATCATGATCGGCGGGCCGATCACGAGGGCGACGGTGTTGTCGGCAGGAATCTGGGCGTCGCGCAAGACGTTGGGCACGAGGCCGACCTCGTACGTCCACTCGGGCGTTTCGCCGCCGGGATCGACACAGCGGATGACGCGGACGTCTTTGTACTCGGCCCACTGGTCGAGTTCATCCTCGAACACGAGGTCTTTGGTGGTTCGCGCGCCGTAGACGACGGTGATGTTGCCGTATTTCTCGCGGCTTTCGAGCGCGTACCAGACGGCGCAGCGGATCGGTGGCATGGCAATGCCGCCGCCGATGAAAATCAGGTTCTTGCCCTCCCACTCTTCCATCGGGTAGCTGTTGCCATACGGCCCACGGAAACCGATGGTGTCGCCTTCGTCGATCTGCCAGAAAGCTTCGGTGACGCGTCCGGTCTTGCGGAAACAGAATTCGATGTGATCCTTCCAGTTCGAGCTCGAGCAGATGTTGAAGGTGGACTCGCCCATGCCAAACAGCGAGAACATGCCGAACTGGCCCACCTCGTACGAAAACCGCGCCGCGCGCTCGGGATCCCTAAACTTGATCTTGACGGACTTCACGTCAACGGTGTGCTGCTTGACCTCGATCACTTCCATCAAATCGGGTTTGTACACGTTTTCCATCATTTGGCCCCGGTGGTGTCGAGGTGGGCGGCCAGATCCATCAAGGTGTTGAGGATGCCGAGGCTGACGGGGCAATTGCGCGTGCAGTTGCCGCAGCCGGTGCACAGGACCTCGCCGAACTTTTGCGGATAGATGCTGAACTTGTGCATCACGCGCTGCCGCTGGCGCTGGGCCTGACGCGCGCGCGGATTGTGGCCGGAGGCGTGCATGGTGAACATCTCGAATTGGCAACTGTCCCAGTTCTTGGCGCGGTAGCCGCCGGCGGCGTTGCCTTCGTCGACGATGTCGAAGCAGTGGCACGTGGGGCATTCGTAGGCGCATGCGCCGCAGCCGAGGCAGCGCAAGGTGAGTTCGTTCCAGATCGGATTGTCGAAGCTGTCCTTCAGGAACTCGGTGATCGGGCCGACATCAAGCCGCTCGGGCGGGCCGGCCGGCACCTTGGCTGCCTGGCCGCTCGACTCTGTCTTGCCGGCGAAGAGCTCGCGGCCCTTGTCGGTGAAGCAGCGCACCTCGAACGTACCGTCGCCAAGGGGCAACAACATCGCGTCAGAACCGTTCTCGGCGGCCGGCCCGAGGCCTACCGAGGTGCAGAAGCACTGGGCGTCGTGTTCGGTACACGCCAGCGTGACGACGGTGGTCGCGGCGCGGCGCGCGTTGTAGAATGCGTCTTTGAAATCCCAGTTGAACACGTGATCCAGGATCGGCAGCGCCGCCGCATCGCAGGGCCTCGCGGCCAGAACGATCTGTTTGGCCACCGACCGCTCGGGGTCTTCGAGTTCGACGCCCGATCCTTTGATGTGGTAGGCGTAAATCTTCTCGTGTTTCGGAAATACGGCTTCCTTGATCGAGTTGCGCGGATGAATGTAACCATCAAGGGCAAGCGCGTCGGAGGAGGCGAGCGGCGCGTAGGCCACGAACGCGTCATTGATCCGGCTCGGGCCGAGGACGGGTACGCCTTGTTTCAACCATTCGTCCACGGCGCGCAACAGGGCTTCTCGAGAGATGATCTCGCTCACTGAATGAACTCCTCCTCATCCTGGAGGGCGTACGACCCGATGACGGGCGGCGTGTCCTTGTCCATGCCGGCGCGGTAGCCGAAGCCTTCCTCGGCGGCCTTGGCGAGCGAGTCGTTGAGCAGGCGCAGGTTGATGCCGGCCGGACACACGCGCGCGCATTCGCCGCATCCGACGCAACGGCCGGCCTGGTGGAACGCGCGCGCCATGTTCCAGGCGAAGTTCGCCATCGGGGTGGACGACGTGTCGATAACGGCTGGGCGGTTCTTGTCGACGATGCAGCGGTTGCAGTAGCACATCGGGCAGACTTCGCGGCAGGCGTAGCACTTGACGCACCGGCTGAGCTCGTTTGTCCAGTACGCGAAGCGCTCCTCGGGCGTCTTCTTCATGAACGCGTCGAGTTCGGCGTATCGACCGTCCTGCGACACCGGTTCGTTGGCGACCTCACCGATGACTGCGTCGGCGAAGCGCGGCATATGGACATCGCAGTAGCCACACTTGGAGGCTGGCGGATCGCCGACGCCCTCGCACGCCATTCCGATGACATACACCGAGGCGCGGTCGATCTGCGATTCCTGTTCGAGCACGACGACGGCACGCTCATCGCAGCCCTTCACGACGATAGCCGGTTTACCGAGCGCCTTGATTTCCTTGCGCGTCAAGTAGGTGGCGAGATTGCCGAAGCATTGCCGGTTCCACACGAGCCGGCCGACGTCCTCCGCCTTCTTGATGAATACCGGACACACCGGGCCGTCCGGCATCGATTGGCCGTAGCCGATGATGACATCGACGGCGCCCTCTTCGAGCAAGCGCTTGCAGGTGTCTCGCAGTTCTTGTTCCATTACGCGGACGCCTCGGCGAGTTTGCGGTATCCCTCGTACGGCCCGAGTGCGCGGGTCGTATCGGTGATCTCGGTGATGGTTTCCTGGAACTTGCGTCCTTCCGCCGCCGAGATCCACGTGAAGTGGATGCGTCTCATGTCGATTCCCAAGGTTTCGAGCAAAGGCCGCGCGAGCATCCAGCGGCGCCGCGCGTGATAGTTGCCCGCCGTGTAATGGCAGTCGCCGGGATGGCACCCGGACACGAGCACCGCGTCCGCGCCCATCTCGAAGGCCTTGATCACGAGGTTGAAATCGATGCGGCCCGTGCACGGCAGGCGGATGATACGGACGTTGGACGGGTACTCGAGGCGGTTCGTGCCGGCGAGGTCCGCGCCCAGGTACGTGCACCAGTTGCAGACGTAGGCGACGATCTTCGGTTCGAATGGATTCGTGTCGCTCATACCAGGTTCTTCACCATTTCGTAAATCTGCTGTTCGCTGAAGCCTTCAATGTCGGCGCTCTTCGAGGGACACACGGCCACGCACGTGCCGCAGCCCATGCACAGGCCTTGATTCACGCGCGCCGTGTACTTGACGAGGTTGCCCTTCCGGTCGCGGATCTCGGCCTTCTCGATAGCACCGTACGGACACGTGCGCACGCAGGCGTAACACGCGGCGCACGTCTGTTCGTTGATAACGGCGATTTCCGGTTCGCGCGTGAGTTCGCCCTTGCCGAACATGACCTGGACCTTGCCGGCGGCGGCCGAAGCTTGCGCGACGGCCTCGGGGATGTCTTTCGGCGCATGGCACGCGCCGCAAATGTAGACGCCGGCCGATGTGGTCTCGACAGGCCGAAGTTTCGGATGCGATTCGGACAGGAATCCGAACTCGTCGTAGCCCACCTTGAGCTTCTGGGCCAGTTCGCGCGCGCCGTCGGCCGGTTGCATGGCCGTCGCGAGAACGACCATGTCGGCCTCGACGGTAATCGGCTCGCCGACAAGGGTATCTGTGCCGCGCACGATGAGCTTGCCGTTCTCTTGGGTGATTTTCGAGACGCGGCCGCGATAGTACTTGGCGCCGTCTTTCTCGATGGCGCGGCGAACGAACTCGTCGTAGTTCTTGCCGCCGGCGCGGATGTCCATGTAGAACACATGCGCCTGGCCATCGTGCACTTTGTGCTTGTAGAGCATCGTGTGCTTGGCCGTGTACATGCAGCAGATCTTCGAGCAGAAGGTCATGCCTTTGGCGTTATCGCGCGAACCGACACAGGCGATGAACACGATGTTCTTCGGCTCGGCGCCGTCCGAAGGCCGCTTGATCTCGCCGCCCGTGGGCCCCGAGGCCGACACGATTCGCTCGAACTGAAGTCCGTCGATGACGTCCGGATACTGCCCGTAGCCGTATTCGCCGTAGCCGGTGTACTTGGCGTTGTTCTGCGCGTCGGTGATCTTGTAGAGCTTGTAGCCGGTGGCGATGATGACCGCGCCGACGTTCTCCTTAACGAGCTGGTCTTCATCCTCGAAATTGATGGCACCGGCTTGGCATCGCTTCTGGCAGGCGCCGCACTTGCCGGTCTTGAAGTGGAGGCATGCCTCTTTGTCGATGACGGGCCGGGCCGGCACGGCTTGCGGAAAGGGCACGTAGATGGCCGTGCGCGTGCCCATGCCTTGATCGAACTCGCTCAGGTTCTTCTTGGACGGGCACTTCGTCCAGCAGTCGCCGCACCCCGTGCACTTGTCGATGTCAACGTAGCGCGCCTTCTTCCGGATCGTAACCTCGAAGTTGCCGACGTAGCCGTCGACCGCCTCGACCTCCGAGTACGAGTACAGGCGGATGTTGGGATGCTGGCCGACTTCCACCATGCGCGGCGTCAGGATGCACTGCGAGCAGTCGAGCGTCGGAAAGGTCTCGCTGAGACCGGCCATCTTGCCGCCGATGGACGGTTCGCGCTCGACGAGAACCACTTCGTAGCCAGCGTCGGCAATATCGAGGGACGCCTGGATACCGGCTACGCCTCCACCAATGACGAGAGCGCGCTTCGTGAGTGGCACCTTGATCGGATTGAGCGCGTGATTGCGGAGCACCTTGCCAACGGTCATCCGGATGAGCTGGATGGCCTTCTCCGTGGCCTCGTCTTTGTTGTGATGCACCCACGAGCAGTGCTCGCGGATGTTGGCCATCTCGACGAGGTACGGATTGAGTCCGGCAGCCTGCGCGGCGGCCCGGAAGGTCTTGAGGTGCATGTGGGGCGAACACGAGGCCACGACAACGCCGCGCAGTTTCTCGGATTGGATCTTCTCGCGGATCGACGCCTGGCCCGGATCCGAGCACATGTACTTGTAGTTGATGGCGCACCGGACGCCCGGCATTTCGGCGGCAGCGGCCGTCACCTTTTCGACGTCGACGGTTCGCGCGATGTTCTCGCCACACCAACACACAAAGACGCCGATTCTTGCCATGATGCTCTACTATGCCTCGGAAGTCGCAGGCGCGGCATCGAGGTCGCGCACCACGAAGTGCCGGTTGATTGCCAGTTCCTCTGGGCTCAAGCCGAGGGCCAAGCCAACCAAGTCGGAGAGGTAATATACGGTGAGGCCGCGCGACGCGCCGCGCGCGCGGGCGATGTCGGCCTGTTTCATATCGAGGTTGACGTGACACATGGGACAGGCCGCCACGAGGCAGTTCGCACCGTGGGCGGCGGCGTTATCGAGGATCTTGCCGGCGAGGTCGATAATAGTCTCCTCGCGCGCCATGGTCATGCCGGCGCCGCAACACTCGGTCTTGTAGTTCCACTCGACCGTTGAGGCGCCTATGGCTTCGAGAATGCCTTCCATCAAGGACGGCTGTTCAGCATCGTCGAACTCGAGCACTTTCGGCGGCCTGGTCAGCAGGCATCCGTAGTAGCAGGCCGCCTGGATGTGCCCGAGCGGCTTTTTGACGGCGGCGCGGATCGCCTCGAGCCCGACGCGCTCGAACACCTGGATCAGGTTGATGACCTCCGTCTTGCCTTCGACGGGCAACTCGACGATTTCGGCGATCTGGGCGCGAAGCGACGGGCTCGCCGTAATGGCGCGGTTCGCCTTGATGAGCTCCATCGAGCACATCGGGCACGGCGCGAACACCTCGTCGATGCCGTCGCGCTCGGCGATGCCGAGGTTGCGCGCCGGCAACGCCACGGACAGCATGTGATTCATCGAGTGCGCGGCCGTCGCGCCGCAGCATATCCAGTCGTCCAGCTCGTTGAGGCGGACGCCAAGGGCCTTCATGCAGGCCTGCACACTGGCTTCGTAATCGTTCGACGAGCCATGGAGGGCGCAGCCTGGATAGTAGCCGATCTCGATCATGAGACGGCCTCTTTCTCGGTCGCGCCGGATGCAACGGCCTGCGGCTGACAGCGATCGAAAATGCGGCGCACGATGTCGCGGTCCTTCACCTTTTCGCCGAAGACATGGAACTTGCCGCGCTGCATCAGCTTCGGCGCGAGCATGGCGTCCTTCATCAGGAGCGGAACGCTGAAATCGTTCAGGAATCCGCTCAACTTGAACCGTTGGATGAGTTCAACTTCGTTGATCCGGCCGTTCTTGCGGATGTTGTCGAGGAAGGCTTGCTGAAAGAGACGGACGCGCTGAAGCTCGGGCGCTACCCAGCCCTTCTCGAGCGACATCTCGCGCAGCGCATCGATGATACCGACACAATCCACGGATTTCGGACACCGCGCCGTGCAGGTGAAGCAGGACACGCACAGCCAGATGGCTTGCGACCTCGCGGCGCGCTCGAGCTTGCCCAGTTGGGCCAAGCGGAAGATCTGATTCGGCACGACGTCCATTGCGGCGGCCATAGGACAGCCGGCCGTGCACTTGCCGCACTGGTAACACTCATCGAGTGACATGCCGGCAAATCGGTCGTCGGTTGCGTGCTGAGATGCCATAGTAACGGGCCAATCTCCTAACCGAGTTCAAATAGCGCCTTTCCCCCGCTGCAATCCGATACCTCGTACCCCTCGCGGAAACCGCGAAACGGGCTCTCCAGGGCGATGCCCCCTGAAGCTCGGGACGAAGACCAAGATACCGCCACGGCAAGGCGCGCCAATCCCATCCGGGATCACAGGGTGGGATTATACGCCGCCACGGGTATTGATGCAAATGCGGAAAATACGAAAACAGCAACCTCGCTTGCATTCCTCGACGCTCCCCGCCATAATCCGGGCCTCGAGGGTTGACACCGTGACGGAGACACGCCACTTCATGGCTCGGCCTGCCGGAAGGGGCCTGCGGCTTGTTTGCGGCATCGCGATCATGGCACTGGGCCTGTGGCCGCTCGGGCCGTTGGGCTTTCTACCCATCACGCTGGCGTGGCCCATGGCGATCATGCTTGGTTTGCCATGGGCCGCCGGCGCCCTGAAGCCTCGTCTGGCCGGCAACACGTGGGAGGAGAGTTCGAAACCGACGCTGGAAGCGACCGGACTCTGCGTTATCATCGGCACGTTTCTTCTGTTAAAGACCATCGGCATCCGGCCCTCGACTACCGATGAGAACATCTACTTCTACGGCGCCTACCGCTTTTCCCAGGGGGCCATTCCGTACCGGGACTTCTTCTTCGCCCATCCGCCCATGCACCTCGTGATCCCGGCAGCGGTGTTCCTCCTGACCGGTTTCAACATCGTTGTGGCCAAGCTGATTCCGGTGGTCGCGACGTTGGCCTCAGGTCTCTTCCTCTACTTGACCCTTCGCCGGACCTCGGGTCGGGTCGCGGCGTTGGCGGGACTGGCCGGCTTCCTTTCGGCGTATCAGGTACTCATGAGCTCGACGCACATGACGGGCATCAACCTCACCTTGGCCTTTCTGGCCGGAGCCGTTTATTTCGCCGTGTCGGACCGGCCGCTGTCGGCGGGTGTGTTCGCGGGACTGTCCATGGCCACCGGTATCTACGCCTTCGCCGGCGTGCTGGCGCTCGCGGTGGCGCTACTGTGCAGAACGCCGCGGAAATCCCTGAGGTTCGCCGCGGCGCTCGCGGTGGTATTTGGTGCGATCATGGGGATCTTCTGGATTCTCGGCGGCGACGGGTTCATCGACGGCGTGTTCCGCTATCACTTCATGAAGCTGGCTCGCGTGGCCGGACAACGGGATCCCTTCGCTTCTCTGAATCCCTTGGTGTTCGTGGGCGCCGTGCTGACCAATCTCGGCGTCTTCTTCGAGGGTGACACGTTCCTGGAGCTCTTCTACTACCACGCGCCGTTCTTCCTCGCGACGCTCCTGGCCGTTGTCGGGCTCGGGGCCCACGCCGTGTGTGTCGGCCGCTCGAAGGGAGCGGCCTCGGCCTGGCGTGTCCTGTCTCCCCGCCACATGCTCTCGTCGGCAAGCGGGATGATCGAGTTTTCCGTCGTGGCCGTCCTGTTGTTTACCATCCAGTGGGCGAATCTACGGGAAATCTACGACTTCTATCTCACGCTGAGCGTGTTCTTCGTCGTGATTCCCTTCGGGGTCGTCATTCACTTCGTCTACAGCCGCATCCAGGATCCGCCCGAACTCCGAAGCGGGGTGTTGGCACTAGGCGTTCTTCTTCTGCTCTGGATCTATGTGCCCTTCTCGGCGCCCTTGCTCCGGACGCTCTGGACGTCGGAAGACCAGAACCGGGGCGAGGTGAAGACTTATGCGTGGCAATCGCCCGTGGCATTCGGTCGGGCGTCGGAACTCGCTCGCGCCCTCTACTTCAAGGACCGTCGCGTTGCGGGCGCGTACACGCCCTACTACCGCCACTACCTGTGGAACAAGATGCTGACCTTTTCGACCGTGGACGAGGTGGCCAACTACGTGACGACCAACACGACGCCGGACGAGACGATCACGGGCGCTTCCACCATCGCGCCGCTCGTGGCGTTGTATGCCCACCGCCGATTGGCCGCCGATGAGGCCGACACCAACTACAAGCGGTTCGAGTCGGGCCTGATGGATCCCAAGACGTTCTTCTACAGCGCGTGTGCTGATCAGCTCAGGATCCTGATCTCGGTCGAACGATCCTTTTTCACCCGCGCATTTATGACGAGCGATCCGATTGCAAAGGCCGCGTTCGAGGCTGCGGCGGACTTTCACGATCCGAAGTCGCGCCATGGGCGGGATATGGCTATCCGCATCTACCAGGTTCGCGAGCCCGGCTGCGGATTGTTCCAGTAGCGGCGGGGCGAGCCAAAGGACAAGAGGGACATCAAGGACCTCAACGACGGGAAGAAGGCAAAGGACTTCGAGGACCGGGGCAAACCAAACGGATCGAAGTGCCTTGCTGCCCGGTGTTTTTCCCTCACTCATTTCCTTCCTCTTCGTCCTTTTCGTCGTTGATGTCCCTTAAGTCCTTTCTCCCCAAATCCTTAGCTAAGAAGCCCGCGCGGGCGGCGAATGCCGAGAAGAAAGCCCCGCGCGAGGTGCGCGGGGCTTGGAAGGATCATTCTAGGCCGTCTCTCGCCTTACGGACAATCCGAATCGGCGCCGTCCGCGGCGCCGTCCATATCGTCGTCAATACCGTTGCTGCAGCAGACTTCTGCAAACACACACGTGCCGCCCACGCACGTGTCCGACGTGCAGCTATTCCCATCATTGCAGTTGCCGCAGTTACCGCCGCACCCATCATCGCCGCACATCTTTCCGGTGCAGTCCGGGACGCACGGACAATCCGAATCGCCTCCGTCCGTGGCGCCGTCCCCGTCGTCGTCAATACCATTACTACAGCAAGCCTCCGTCCAGACGCAGGTGCCGCCCACACAGTCGTCATTGGTGCACGGATTATCATCGTCGCAGTCCGAGTCGATCCCGCACAGAGTTGGGCACGAGGGATGCCCCTCACAGGCCAAGTCTTCGCAGTCGGTTACCCCATTGCAGTCGTTGTCCAACCCGTCTTCGCAATCCTCTGTCATTGACGGATTGACACTCCATTCCGTGTCGTCGCAGTCCGTCGGATCGATGGCGGAATACGGCCAACTTGGTGCGCACAGCATCTGGCCGTCGCTCGGGTTCCCGAAGCCGTCTTCATCCCAGTCGGCCCAGTACTGTTGAGTATCCACAGCGTCTTCGTCCGTCGTGCCGTCACAATCGTCGTCGATACCGTTACAGTATTCCTTGGCGCCCGGATGGATGTCCGCAGCGCTATCATCACAATCGTCGCCCGGTGACGGTTCCAAGTAGGGGTACTCCGGCGCGCACAGGAACATGCTGTCCCACGTGGCGTAACCATCCTCGTCAGCATCCTGAAAGTACTCGACCATATCCACGGCGCCTGCGTCGGTCTCGCCATCACAATCGTCGTCGATACCATTACAGTACTCCTTTGCGCCCGGATAGACTTCCGAATCGGCGTCGTCGCAGTCGCCGCCCTCATCGGCCGTATAAGGATAGCTGGGAGCGCACAAGACCCTCACGTCAGTCCCGTTGCCGAAGCTGTCCTGGTCCTCATCGCGATAGAAGGACATGCCGTCAGCAGGGTCTTCGTCGGTCTGGCTGTCGCAATCGTCGTCGATACCGTTACAGTACTCGGGAGCGCCGGGATAGATATCGGGATCGGCGTCATTGCAGTCTCCCCAGCTTGAGGCCGAATAAGGAGGCGTCGGCGCGCTCACGAAAAGGAAATCCATGGGATCCGGGCCAAAGCCGTCATCGTCGGCGTCGTAGTAATACTTCGCGCAACCTTCGTCCACCTCGCCGTCGCAATCATTGTCGCGGCCGTCGCATAGCTCCGTGGCGCCGGGATAGACCTCGGGATTCATGTCATCCCAGTCGTCGCCGCCGGCCGAGACCTTGTCGTGGCCGTCCCCATCGGCGTCGTCCAGGGCCGCCCACTGGGCGAAGAACTGGGCCGGCAAGTTGTCCACGCTAGCCGCGCGAACCGCGAATCCAACGGATACGATTCGGGTGCGCGGGGCGAGATCCTGGCCGTTCACGTTCACGTTCAGCCAGACGTTGTTCCCCTCGAAGACGTGCTCCGGGACGAGGTTGCCGGGGTCATCGCCGATGAGCGTGGCGTAAATGCCCTCGCCGGTGGGCGTTACCGCGTCCGTATCGGAGAAAGTGTCGAGCTGGCCGCCGCCGGCTTGGGCATCCCAGAACGTGAAGGTCACGTTCACCGACGTGGTGATCGGCGCGCCCAGGTTGTCCGTGAGGCGGCCTTGATAGTTGATTAAGAGCGGCGTAGCCCACGCGCCACCGGCCACGGCGAACGCCACCATTAGCGATACTGTACCCACACGCAATGACTTCTTACTCATGATTTCCTCTTCCTCCGACGAGGCCCAACGGCCTCCACCTCACTCCGCGATAAACCAGTCTTCCTACGAACGCTCCCACCACGCCAACACGGACACGAAGAATGGGACCATGAACTCAGGCATATCCGATACCGTCGGGCACGAGGCCGAGTTGAGCGGCCCCATGAGGTTGCCGGCGAGATCTCGCACGCCGACGGCCACCGTCACCGTAACCACACCGCCGCCCACCATTGCGCCCGAGTTCCACGTCAACAGGTACGTGGTGTCGCTGACATGCTCGACCATGTCGGGATGGTCGGCCAAGGTCCCTCGGCCGGTGCCGGCCAGCGTGTAGCTGATGGCGTCCGTGACCCCGACGCCCATCAGCTCACTGAACGTGACCGCGACGGCGCGCTTGCCGAACTGCGCGATGCTCAGAACACCCGGTACTTCGGTGTCACCCCAGGCCTGAACCACGCCGGCCTGATGGGCGTAGGCGCCGCTCGACGAGAATCCATAGGCCACCTCGCCCACGGCGCTGTCCGACTGATGGTACGCCCCGGATCCCGCCGGGCCACCGCCCGACGTAACCGCACCGATCGGGCCCGTGTACTCCACCGCGGCTGCGGCCGGGAACATGCCGCAGAGTGCACAGACCCCCACCATGGCAATGAAATAGGTACAGGAGTTCGGAAATGAGAACATAACCCTCGAGTTCCTTCCCTCGTTGCGCTCCCTTACTGGCGCCCATCACCTTTTCGCATATTACTCCTTTTCTCTCTTGCTGTCAATGGGGTTCTGTCCGAATCCGCACGGGGGCCAATCGGGATCGCTCGCGGATCCCTGGCGCAAAGGTCGGTGACGGCGTGGGCGCCGCGTGTCCTGCCCCATGGCGATCCGGATTCTTGGTAGGGTCTATAGACCCATCACTCGCCGGGAAAGGTAATCCCGCCAGCGATCGGGTAGCCACCGAGCGAGCAGCGACTGTATCCGGGAATCCATACCGACGCGATAGCGCGTCTTCGGACGCCGAGATTCAAGGGCGTGACAGACCGCACGCGCAACCCGGCCGGGCGGGATGGCCATCCTCTCCGCCATCTCCGTGGCCGAGCGCAATGCCGCCAGAGGACGTCCATAGAGCACCTCCATCTCGGGCGACATGTGGGCCTGACGGCGTTCCACGTCGGCGCGGGATTTCTGCAGGATCGGAGTGCGGACGCAACCCGGCTCGATCATCGCCACGCCGATCCCCCACGGGCGCAGTTCGGTGCGTAGGGAATCCACCATCCCCTCCAAGGCAAACTTGCTGGCCCCATAGACGGCCACGAAAGGCTCGCACCAGAATCCCGAGTTTGACCCCATCACGATCAGGCGACCTCGCGCCATGCGAACCAAGGGCAGAAACGCCTGAATCATGCCAATGACTCCCAGGACGTTCACTCGGAACTGGCGCTCGATATCCTCCATCGGCAGGAATTCCAGCGGGCCTGCCACCGCGATCCCCGCATTGTTGACCAAGCCCGCCAGTCCAATACCGCCGACCGTATCGCGGACGCGTCTCTCGGCATCGATGATGTGATCGCGTCGCGTGACATCCAGCAGCAGGGGTGTCACGGCCGGCCCCGCCTGAGCTACGAGTGCTTCGCCGTCCTCGGCTTTGCGAACGCCCGCGAAGACATGCCAACCGCGAGCGGCCATTTCGAGCGTACACGCCTCGCCAATCCCCGTCGACGCGCCGGTGATAACCACATGCTTTGTCATTGCTTCGGTGTTCATCTCATTTCACTTTCCGCACGAGGCCCGTTCAGCCTATCGCGGATCCTCACGGCGAGTAGCAGTGTAGCAGGTCCAGGCGACAACCTTCAGCGTGCGCGGCTCCATCGCTACACTGTTCACTCCAAACCGACGGACGTTGACTCCTATGGGCAATGCCGGGCTACCATGTCGGGGAAACGGGCGGTCTTTCGAAGGAGAAAACGCGATGGATTTCACAGGTTGCATGGTGGCCACCGGCCTGATTATAGCCGCCACGTTGGGGACATCGCCCGGCGAGGTCATCCTGCCGGTGTGGACGGAGAGCGAGGTCCGCGAGTTCGACGGTAGGCAGGGCGTTCGGCTCGAAGAAGGACTGCGTTCGGAACAGGGCTTCGCGTTGGATTTCGAGGTGTTCTTTAGTGATATCGAGCGCGAACACCAGGTATTCCGGCAGGATGGTCTCCTCTTGCTCCGCATGGATCCGCCGTCCGAGGGCGGGAAGCTCTCGTTCTTCGTGAATATCGACGGCGCCCTTGAGCCTAGGCTGCGTTCGGTCGTCGTCGAGGCCAACCGCTGGTACCGCGTCACAACGAGCTGGAACGGGGACGCCATGTGGCTCCGCGTCGACGACCGCGTGTTTCGCGCGGAACGGCGCGGCGGGGCCGAGTCCTGGAGCAATCCGCTCGACATCGGCGGCCCGCATTCGGATGGCGCGGCCGGCCTTCGTGGACAACTTCGGAACGTGCGCGTGTACCATCATCCGTTGACGGTGGTGGAGTCGCTCCTGGTCGAGGAACCGAACGCGGTCGCGGTGGCCGGCGCACTGCCTGAGACACCGGCCTTCGAGTTCGAGGCCGGGCTCGATGGCTGGCGCGGCGTGAGGACGACGGCCCGCGCCGAGGGCGGCCGTCTGCAGGCCGACGTGTCGACGCCCGGATCGGTGCTGATAGCGGAAGGACTCGACTACGAGATCGGCATCCGGGCGGCCATCGTACTGCGCCTCACCTCGGTCGGGGGTGGCTTGGGCACGTGCTATGTCGCTACGGATGCAGGAACGCGCGAGGCCGTGTTCTCGCTGAAGGCCGATGGCCGCGCGCACGTATATGTCCTTTGGATGGACCCGTATCCGGAGTGGCGGGGCCGCCTCAAAGCCCTGGGCTTGCTCTTTTCGCCGGAGGCCGGCAACGTCGGCCTGGACTTCGTCCGCTGCAACTCCGAGGTCGTCGCGCCGCCCGAGTTCGAGGTCCACGCCGTGTATGCCACCCCCCCTCTCCCCCGCGTCGGTCGCGATTTCACCGTGCGGGCCGAGCTCAGGAATCTCGGCGGCGCCTCCGATGGCTGCACAGCCGCGCTCGAGACGCCCGCCGGTCTCCGCGTCGTTGGCGATGGGCACAAGTCGTTACCCAGCATGGCGTACGGCGCCTCCGCGGACGTTGCCTGGACCGTGCGCGCCGATGACGCCCTCTGCAATGAGGTGCGCGTTACATTGTCCGGTCCGGACGTTGACGCGGCAGTCGGCATAGGCTCGATCAACGTCGCGGCGCCGCGCGAGGTCACGCCACAGGACTATGTGCCTGTGCCGCAGCCGGTTACGCCGCGGCGACTCGTGGGGGCGCACTACTGCCCACTCTGGAAGGAGGGATCGCGGGGCGGAGGCTGGACGCAGATCGAGCCGTTCCGTGAGCGCGAGCCGCTGCTGGGTTGGTACGACGAGCACGATCCGGAAGTGACGGATTGGGAGATCAAATGGGCGGTCGAACACGGCATCGGTTTTTTCGTGTACTGCTGGTACCGAGCCGAGCAAGGCGGGCCCGTCGAGATGCGCCTCGGCCACGCGATCCACGAGGGCCTGTTTTACGCCCGCTACCGCGACTACTTCAAGTTCTGCATCATGTGGGAGAACCAGTGGCGCGGCCATTCCGGCGTGAGTTCGGAGCAGGATCTTTTCGAGAACCTCCTGCCGTTCTGGATCGACGAGTATTTTAAGAATCCCGGCTACGTGGTCATCGACAACAAGCCACTGTTGTTCATCTATCGCCCCGAGTACGTCATCGAGGACCTCGGCGGCGCCGCCGAGGCGCGCACGGCCTTCGAGGGAATGCGCCAAGCCTGCCGCGACGCCGGTTTCGACGGCCTCTACATCCTCGGCGAGGATCGCGGCACGGCGCGCGGACCGCTCGAGCGAATGGTGGACCTCGGCCTGGATTACAGCTTCAGCTACTGCTGGCCCGTGCCGGACGATCCGGATGGGCCGACGGCCATCGCCGCCCAGGAACGCTACTGGCAGGTCCGGAAGGACTTCGGCATCATCCCGGACCTGCTGACGGTGTCCATGGGCTGGGACTCGACGCCCTGGCATTACAGCTACTCGAAATGGCGGCTCACGCCGGACGAGTTCGCGACGGCCTGTCGCAAGGCCGACGCCTTCATGAACTCCCTCCCGGCGGACAGCCTCGCGAGCCAGGTCGTGCTCCTTGACAACTGGAATGAGTTCGGTGAAGGACACTACATCGCGCCGCACCGTCAGTACGGTTTCGGCTATCTTGACGCCGTGCGGGCGGCTTTCTCGGACGCGCCTGCTGCGCACGAGGACCTCGTGCCCGAGGATCTTGGCCTCGGTCCGTACAACACCCTCTATGCCGCGAAGAAAGCGCGCGCCGCCGAGGGCCACAAGGGCGTGTTTCGCAAGGGAGGTGACGCGCCGGGGCTCGTGGCCTGGTGGACTTTCGACGAGGAGGAGGGCTGCGATTCCGCGTGGGACTACACGGGCCATGGCCATGGCGGGCGGCTATGTGACGCGCGCCGAGTCGAGGGATTCGACAGCAAGGCCCTCGAGTGTGCCGGCGGGTCGGTCGAGGTGGCCGCGAGCCCGGATTTCGCGCCACGCAAAGGACTGACCATCGCCTGCCGACTGAAAACGGATGTCCCGAATCAGGACGACCGGTGGTTCGCCAACCGGATCCACGACGGGCACGTGGACGCTGGGTTCCGGTTCGGCCTGAACCGGGGTCGGCTGACTTGGGCCGTGCCTCAGAGCCGGTGGAGCCATCATGTCACGGCCGAGGAGCCACTACCTCTCGGCCGTTGGGTTCACGTGGCTGGCACGTGCGACAACCGGTGCATCCGGATCTACATGGACGGCCGCCGTGTCGCCGAACTGGCGCGTTGGGGCGTCGTGAAGGACGGCGGCACGCGGCTGACGCTGGGCAACTACGACGTCGGTCACGCCGCGCACTTTGAGGGATTGCTTGACGATGTGCGGGTCTACGACCACGCCCTCACGGATGCCGAGATCGTCGCGCTGGCGCAGGGCGGCACGGAATAGCATCGGCCATTCTTACCTGTGGCTATTTGGAGAACCGCAGCGGCTGGTAGTCCTCGTACGAGTGGTAGCCGTGACCAACGGCCTCGGGAACGGACATCAGGAGTAGCGGGTCTTCGAAAGACTTCGAGTAGTTGTACCGGAACGCGCCGAAGGTCCAGCCCACGGTTTCCGAAGGCTGCGCCCAGTCCGGGAACACGCTCATGGGGATGGCCATTTCGACCGTGTACCCCTGGTCATCGTCGCCGAAATCGTTATCGGTCCCGCGCACGTCCGTGGCGACCTGAGCGCCGGAGGACCAGACCTTGAATCGGTAGGAACCGCCGGCGCCTCGGCTGGGATACCGGGCATCGAAGAGGTTGCCGTTGGGAGCCATGACGAACTCGTAGTATAGGTTGTTCGTCGTGCTCGGCTTGATGAACAGCTCGGCCACGTCGCCGTTCCAGAGATCATCGTCCGGCGTGTTCGAGAAGGACCAAATGTCGTTGTCCTCATACTCGAAGGCGACGTACAGGAAGTCTTTGTTCCATAGCAATCGCACGTTGGACGGCGATAGCTCGACACCGGGCGGTGCCTGGAACACGTGATATTCGGAGATGACCTCGGCCTGACCCCAGGCAGCCTCATCGAGCTTGCCGTCAATGGCGATGGGGCCAGTGGCGGCTCGGCACGGATAGACTTCGAGCGCCGGCGTCGGACACCGGTGTTGGTAGGTCTGGCATCCAGTCAGCGCGACCAAGACGATCATAGCGCCAATCCAGCAAACGCGATTCATCAGCATGGGCATACCTCCCCGGTTCGGCGGCCTATTCCATCGGTTCGTCGGACACGTTATGGTGATCGACCACACGTCCATCGTCGCGGTGGTCGCGTTTGAGTGTGGCGAGCGTTTTGAAGAGATCGCGGATGTCATAGATCCCTCCGACGAAGAACCAGATCGTCGTGGCCACGCCCAGCACAATGGTGATGATGACCTTGACCCACCAGAACGTGGCCCAGGCGTCGTCCGAGACCTCGTGCCTGACGCAGTAGATGGTCGCGAAAACGAAGATGGCGAACCACGCAACCGTCCAGACCAGATTGCCGTAATAGATGAAGCGGTCGCCCTTGGTGAATTCCGCACTCGGCAGAATGGCGCGCCAGCCGGCGACCGGTTGGGCGTCTTCGAAAACCTGATCGCTCTTGATGACGTACTTTCCGCGATGGAGCAGGCGATCCATCTCGAACTCAGGTTTCTTGAGGACCTTCCACGAGATCAGCGAGGCCACGACATAGACGACAATGGCACACAGGATGGCAATCAGGTTGACCCACTGGCCGTCCAGGGGAAACTTGTCCGGCACGACCTCCCAGTTGATGCCCCATACCTTGCTCGAGATGCCCTCGATAACGTGCCGGAGGCGTTCCAGAGACTCCGGCGCGTTGGCCTCCATCCAGGGATACAGGTGACCTGGCCAGACCTGCTGGAGGATGATCCCGCCGACGGCAATGACGGCGCCGGTGGTCAAGGCCCCGAAAGCCCCGCCTGTCGAGCCTCGTCTCCAATACAGGCCGCCGACAATCACCGCGCCGGCGCCGCCGAGCCAGATGGCGCCGGTGATGGCGAAGAACATCCGGATGTACTCGGTTTGTTTGAAGAGGAGGCTCCAGAAGAAGATGAACACGGCCACGAAGAGAATCGAGAGCTTCAGAAGCATCAAATGCTGTTTGGGCGTGAAGGGATTCTTGCGGAAAGGGAGAATGACGTCTTGTATGAAGATGCTGCCCCACGAATGAAGATAGGTGTCGTGGGTTGAGATGAACGCGGCGAGCATGACCGCGCAGAGCAGTCCGATGATGCCCGTGGGGAGTGTTCGGGCCAAGGCGAGCGGCACGGTCATCTGGTTCTGGATCGTCGGATTGTCGATGCGCGCGATCTGCTCGTTCACCTCACTCTGGATCTGGGCGCAGTCGGGATTGTGCATCACGACGTAGGCTCCGATGGGCAGCAGCATGACGACCAGCAGGAGAATCAAACCCCGCCACTGGCCGATGATACCGGCCATTCTCGCCTCGTGGGCGGTCTTGGCCGAGCAGTTGTAGGCCTGTGACCCTTGCCAGGCCCGCCAGCCGTAAACGATCGTGATGACCTGAATGATGAAATACCAGACATTGAACCCGTCGACCTGTGCCGTGTGGTAGGGATTCAGCCGGGAGGCATCCGCAGGCGCTTGCTTGAGGGTTTCGACGATGGTCGACCAGTCGAATTTCCAGAAAATGGCCGCAAGGATGATGAGCAGGGTCACGTTGACGAACATTCCCTGCACGAAGTCGGTGACCATGACGGCAATCTGGCCGCCCCAGAAGACAAACAGCACGGACGTACCGAGCAGGAAGACCATCACGGTGGCGTACATGGAGATCCCCAGTCCCGGAACGGTATCCGGGAGGCCGCAGAAGTAGATGAAGAAACGGGCGCCAACTGACGGAAAGATGCCGAAGTTCACAATGCCGGAGACCCACAGGACGATGCCGGCAAACACGCGGAAGTTCCGGCTGTAGCGGATCTCGAAAAACTGGGCCAACGTGAGCGCGCGCGTTTGGCGGAAGCGATAGATCACCCAACCGGACAGCGCCATCAGCAGCCCCAACGGGGCCATCATCACTTCCCACCAGGCTGCGGTGAACCCGGCGGCGTAGTACATCTCGAAGTACGCCACCACGCTAATGGCGCAGACGCCCGCCATCCCTTCAGCAATGGAAAGAAGATACCGGCCTGCACACCGATTCGCCGCCAGAAAGTCGGCCACGCTCTGGGTGTATCGTCTTGTGTAAAGAGCCACCCCAATGATGAACACCAGTAGGCCCACGACGATCCACCAATCGATGGCATGCATATTCACGCGCGTATCTCCTTGCCCTCGGCGATGCGGGTACTGAATGCACCGCTTCATCCTGCGCGGACGCGCCGGCCAGCTAGACCGAACGCCCAGACAATTCCAAGAACACCTCCTGCGAAACCCGAGCATCGTTGGACGATGCGAAGAAAGGCCAAGCAGGGCACTATTCCGACGCGGCGGCCGGTCCTCCGTTCATCAAGCCCTGCGGCATAACCCAAGCCAATGAGGCCAATATCGCTCACTTCACGAACGGAGTCAAGTTTCGCTGGGAACGGAGAACAGCCGTAGCGATGATTCCGGGTCGGAAAGAGAAACCCCTTGCCAATTTTTATCCTTTTTGTCAGAATAACCCTAGGGTGCTGTGGTCTTGCAGGCAACCACGGGTAAGGAGGTCCCTTTATGCGGTATGTGTCGATTCTGGTCTTGTCCGTGTTCCTGGTCGCGTTAGCCGGTTGTCCGGATCGCGTGGCGCCGGGAAACGTGACCAACCTTGCGGCCGTGCCGGGAAACGGTCTCGTGAACCTCACCTGGACCAATCCCGGCGACAAAGACTTCGCGGGAGTGCGCGTTCTTTGCCGGGAGGGCACCTATCCCTCCTCTCCTTCGGACGGCCGGGTGGTCTACGAGGGCAACGGGCAAGCCTGCACGGATACCGGTCGAACCAACGGCGTGACGTACTACTACGCCGTGTTCGCTTACGATAGGGGGCCCAATTACTCCTCCGGTGCCCTGATGTGGGCAAAACCGGTTGCACCTACGCCTAGCGAAGGCGAAGGCGAGGGTGAAGGTGAAGGTGAAGGTGAAGGTGAAGGCGAGGGTGAAGGCGAAGGCGAAGGCGAGGGTGAAGGCGAAGGCGAGGGTGAAGGCGAGGGTGAAGGCGAAGGCGAGGGTGAAGGCGAGGGTGAAGGCGAAGGCG
>DAIPKA010000027.1:0-49559 GCA_036769985.1 Candidatus Hydrogenedentota bacterium
AGGCGAGGGTGAAGGCGAGGGTGAAGGCGAGGGTGAAGGCGAGGGTGAAGGCGAATGTGCCGTGTTCGTTAGCGTAGACGTGCCAAAGGCCATCATTGAGAATGACGCCATCATCTCCGAGTTGGTCGTCAGCGATGCTCGGACCATCGGAGATGTCAACATTGAACTTACTATTCAGGGCTGTCGGGCGGGAGACATTGAGGCCGTTGTGGAATCGCCATCCGGAACACAGATCGGGCTCTTCACGCAGGTGGGTGGAGAGTCGCAGGGCTTCATTGAGACGATCCTGGATGATGATGCAGAAACGGGTATTGGTGCTGCGGACGCGCCGCGTACAGGTTGCTTCGTGCCGGTGGGCGCGCTGGCGGAGCTTACGGGCGAGGCCGCGAACGGCGTGTGGCTGCTCAAGATTCGCGACATGGTTGTGAACGGGCATACGGGTGTGCTTGAGGCCTGGAAGGTGTACTTGGATTGTCCGTGTCCGGCGCCGGGGAGCGGCAGTCTGGCGATACGTCGCGGCCACGGGGAAAGGATGGTGGGGCCGGAATGAGGACCGGTTGCGCGAGAGCAGGTGCAACGAGGGGCGCGAAGCGTTTCGTGCTGGCGCTCTCGGTGTGCGTGTTTGTGGCGTGGCCGGTATGCGCGGCGATCACCGTGTCGGTCGCTGCCCCAGGCGGACGCGCCACGGAGACACTGTCGGATGAGGGGGGGGCGTTTGCGGTCGATATTCCGCTGAGCAAGAACTCGGTGAATCGCGTGATGGTGACGGCGTCGGACGCGGACGGGAACACCGCCTCGAAAGGCTTGTCCATTACGCAAGTGTCGCTTGACGATGTCGTGATCACGGAGTTCACATCGGAGCCGCTGTCGCCGGAGCGTATTGAGGAACTGGTCAATGAAGGCGTGATCGACCTCGAGGATCCCGAGAACTACAACGTTTCCGAATTCACCATCGTATTGACCATAAACAACGAGTCGGTACCCGTGACGGTGCCCATTGTGGTGCCGCGGAATGAAGCGGATCCCTCGGGCTGGGAGACCTACCAGTTGCCTTCGGGCGATGACGGCTCGTCGGGGCGGCCGCAGCAGCCGGAAGTGGAGATTGTGGTATTCGAGAAGCATGTTCCGGGCCCTCCGGGCCAGCCCGCGCCACCGCCGATTCCGGGCGTGTTGATCATCGAGGGGCGTATCAAGAGCCTCAAGGAGTTCTTCAGTTGCCGGCTGTTGCTAATGAATGCGTCCGGCATATTCACACTTTCGGATGTCGTGGCCGAACTCGAGTTTCCGAATGGGGGTCTCTCGAATGTCTTGCCGGCGGACGGGATCGTGAGTTTCGGCGATATCTTGCCGGGCGACGGCACGCAGCCGGGCCAGGTCGAGAAGGAATTCATCATCCGGGGCGACGAGATCGGCGTCCGGAAAGTCCGCGTTCATTTCGGGGGTATGGTGACGGGCCCCGGGATCGCAGAGGATGCCGCGATTCCGTTCAATGGTAGTGCCGAGACCTCGGTTGAGGTGAAGGGCCCGCCGGACTTCGATGTGCGCGTGTTCCATCCGGCATTCGTTGAACAGAACGTGCCGTACGACATGCGGGTCGACATCACGAACACGGGCGAGATGCCGGCGTTGTACGCCAGCCTCGAGATCGACGTGGCCGGCGCCGGCGAACTCATTGAGTACGACTACGACGCCAAGCGGAAGGAAGGGGATTACGAGGTCGTTGATGGGCCGGTGGTGCGTTCCTTGGGTCATGTGCATCCGGGCGACACCGTGAGCCAGACCTTCACGATCAATCCGGCGCGCACGGGCGCGGTGAGTTCGTGTGTGGCGGCGTCGGATCAGAACGTCAGCCTCGAGGTGTACGTCGGCTCGATGGGCTGCATGGTTGGTCACTATCCTCCGGAGAGCGACGCCCCGGAAGGCATTCCCACGGTGTCGGTGGTGCCGGTGCCGAATGCGCTGAGTGTCGGCGTGGACACGCCGGTGGTGGCCTTCTTCAGCGAGGTCATGCGCGAATCGACTATCGTGACGGGGCCGGGCGGCTCGTTCAACGTGTTCAATGAGGCCGGCGACCGGTTGCCGGGCGAAGTATGGTTCGATCGCCTTGGTGTGGACACCGATCGGGAGCGGACCGTGGCGATCTGGCAGTGCCGTGACGCTACGAGCGCCGAACTTCCGGCCAACAGCGAACTGACGGTTGTGCTGACGCAGGACGTCGTCGACCAACAGGGCAACGCCCTCTTCAGTCTGTGGGAGAGTACGTTCACGACGACGGGCGAGGGTGTTGAGGACACTGATCCGCCGACGCTGACCTTGTCGGTTGAGCCGCCGGTGGATCCCAGCTTCGTATTGCCGGGCGAGCTTGTTCGGGTCAACGGGTATGCGGCCGACGCCGGCAGCGGCGTGGCCCGCGTAGAAGCGCGGCTCAAGGACGTCGATACGGAAGGCGCGACGTACACGCTCATCGACCAGAAGAGCGTTGCGGCGGGCGAGATGCCTCCGTACATCTTCACGCTGGACAGCGCGGCGCTTGTGCCGGGTCATGCCTATCAGGTGCGCGCGACGGCCTATGATTTCATGGGCAATGGCCGCGAGGAGACCATCCACTTCGTGGTGGCGTCTACGGCGGATCCGCCGACGATTGTCTTGCCTGCGGATCCGACGCTGCCTGTATTGCAGGGGATTTCGGTGGACGTGACGCCGTTGTCGTACACGGGCGGCGTCCGCCAGATCGAGTTCTTCCTCGACGACGCGGAAATCCCGTTCAACACGACGAGACTTCATCCGTATCAGGCGCGAGTCAGGACGTTGGCACTGGCCCTGGGTGCTCATTCGGTGCGCGCCGTCGCCACCGACGGCCTCGGCCAGGTTGGCGAAGACACGCTCCTGTTCGAGTTGATCGAGAACGTGAACATGCCGGTCGTGAGTTTCGGCGCGGCGGTGGACGGCGCGCAACACGTGATCGGCAGCACGTTCCTCGTGCGGGTCGCGGTCGAGGATCCTATCGGCATCGCGGGCGTCGAGGCGTTCCTGGATGGCGCCAAGGAAGAGCCGTTGACGGTGGCCTCCTCATCGATTCGCATCGATACGTCGGTCGTCGGCCTTGGCGACCACGTGTTGACGGTCGTGGCGACGAACCTGTTGGGCG
This sequence comes from Candidatus Hydrogenedentota bacterium, assembly GCA_036769985.1. Lineage (GTDB taxonomy): Bacteria > Hydrogenedentota > Hydrogenedentia > Hydrogenedentales > SLHB01 > DAIPKA01. Next base: position 3,149 of record DAIPKA010000027.1, read on the forward strand.
TGTCGAATGACCCGAGCGATCCGGCGTCCGTGCTCGAGTTTTCGGTGGTCGAGCCGCCGCCGGGCGAACCGCCCGATCCGCCCGTGGTCACCAACGTGTCGTATCCGGACGGCCGTCTTGTGACCGTTCAGGGCACGACCGTGGCCGGTGGCCATGTCGTCATCACGAACACGACCCTTGGATTCGTTGTGGCGGTGGACGCCGGTTCGGGTGGTACGTTCGAGGCGGTTCTGGAAGCTGACGCCGGTCATGTGTTGAACCTCGTCGCGTATGACTACGGCCAGTCGCCGGATCCCAGCGGTCCGACGGTCGTTACGGTTGAAGCCGCGCCCGTGCTCGAGCGGATCGAGGCGACGCCGGAAACGATGACCTTCACGAGCTTTGGCGTGTCGCAGGCGATATCCGTTGTCGGCTATTTCGAGAGCGGGGCCACCGAGAATCTGACGGCGCGGGCCACGTTCACCTCGAGTGATTCGCGCGTGACGGCCGTCAATACGTCCGGAACGGTGGCGCCGATTGCGAACGGCAACGCGACGATTACCGCGGCCGTGGATGGGCACACGGACGACGTGGCGGTGACGGTGAACGTGGTTGTGCTGACGCACATCACGGTGGAACCGACCGATGTGGCCCTCGTGGCCATCGCCCAGACGCGACAGCTTGTCGTCACGAAACACTACAGCGACGGGTCATCGCAGGTGGTTGCGAGCGGTTTGTCGTATGTCGTGGGCGATCCCAACGTCGCTACGGTGAATTCGGGCGGGATCATCACGGCCGTGGGCGACGGGCTCACGCAGGTGACGGTTTACTTGTCCGGCGCGGCGCCGGTGGTCGTGCCGGTTTCGGTCAATACCGGTGCGGATCCGGCGCCAACGGCGCGCATTGTGAGTCCGGCAGACGGCACCGAAATCGAGCGTGGCGAAACGGTTGCGGTTAGCGTGCGCGCCGAGGATGCGATTGGCGGTGTGACGAAGGTGTATCTCGAGGTCACGGGCGCGACGACGTACTCGACGATCCGACAGGTGTCTCCGCCGGCGTTGTCGACGCTCGAGTCCTTCGCGTTTACGGTAGATGGCGCCGCGCCGCTCGGGGGCGCGGTGGTGGTACGCGCCTATGCCGAGGATACGAGCGGGCATCGCTCGGCGGTGGATACGGTCACGCTGGTGGTCGTGGACAAGACATCGCCGACGGTTAGCGTGATCGCGCCGGTGCCGATGGCCGAGTTTCGTTACGGCGATACCGTCACAGTGACCATTTCGGCAGAAGACGCTGTGGCCGTGACACGGATTCGGTTCGAGGCCACGGGCGCTATCGTGCTGTCTCGCGCCAGAGATATCGTGCCTCCTGCGCCGACGGCACAGACGAGCTTTGCGTTCCTCGTGCCGTACGGCATGGCGTATCCCGATGTCCGGATTCAGGCCTATGCGTCGGACTCGGAGGGCAACGAGGGCGCCGCGACACCGGTTGACATCCTCATCACGGATGCCGACGTCACGCCGCCCGAAACGGTGGCGACGGGCGTGACCGACGCCAGCGACGCGGCGGCGCGTGTTGTCTCGTACGAGATTCTGAGCGGCCAGGCCGATCTGGACCACGTGGAGTTGTTCTTCCGGCGCGACGGTTTCGGCACGTTCAACCGCTATACGCGTGCGGACGCCGGCTATCCGACGGGTCATTTCACGCCACAGAGCGGCAATATCGGCTGGATTCGCTTCGATTCGACGCGTATGGGCGGCGATGGCCGCTACGAGTTCTACACGGTCGGTGTCGATAGCGCCGGCAATCGCGAGCCGGCTCCGGATGACGGTACCAAGGTGGTTACGGCGGATCAGGAAGTGACCATCGCGGCGGGAACGGTTTGGACGACTATCGATGAGGCCGCGCAGATTGGTGTGGGTGACGCCACGTATGACGATCAGAACGTTCGCATTGACGGTGTGACGGTTAGTCTGGCGGGCCATCACCAGTTCCACAATATCGAACTCGTGAACGGCGCCGTGCTTGCCCATCCGGAAACGGACACGGAGAATGGATGGGCGCTCGATTTCGAGGCGTGGACGGTTACCGTCGATTCCGCGAGCCGCATGGACGGTAACGCGCGAGGCTACCTTGGCGGCCGACACAGTCACAGCGCGACGTCGGGCTACACGCTCGGCAACACGACGGAGGGCGGTGCGACTTACCGTTCGGCCGGCAGTTACGGCGGTGTGGGCGGCGCATACGACGGCACGCCGAATGCGCTCTACGGCAATCTGGTGTCACCGGCGGATCTGGGTTCGGGCGGATCGTCGGGCTACTATGGGGAAGCCGGTGGCGACGGCGGCGGTCGTGTCCACATCGCGGCCGTCAATGTGGTTTTGGACGGGACGATTGCGGCGAACGGCGGAAGCGGCGGTGGCAGTCAAGCCGGTAGCGGATCGGGTGGCGCGGTGTGTCTCGTCGTGTCGACACTGTCCGGAATAGGCGGCATCGGTGCGGACGGCGGCGGTGGCGAGGTTGGTGGCGGCGGTGGGCGTGTGGCCGTTCACCACGTCGACATGTCGACGATGGATAGCGGCCTGATTCACGCATTGGGCGGTCAGGGCAGCCGCGTTGACGGCGGCAACGGCACGGTGTTCTTGAAAGGCTTCGATGAGGCCAACGGCACCCTGGTGGTGGACGGCCAGGGCACCGCGTCGGCGTATTCGGCATTACCGATTCCACCGGGATACGTCTTCGACAACATCATCATTCGGAATCAGGCGCGTGTCGTCGCCGACGATGTGCTCAAGGTCAATGACACACTGGCCATCCTTACCGGGAGTATTCTGACACACTCGCTGAGTTCCGAGGATGGTCTCCGTATTGAGGCGAGCCGCCTCTACGTGGACTTGACTTCAAGCATCGATATATCAAGCCGTGGCTATCGCGGTGGGAAACGCGACGGCAACGACAGTGACTACGGCTTGACTCTGGGCGGTGTGCCTGGCGCGCAGTATCGTTCCGCCGGTAGCTATGGAGGGTACGGCGGCGTGTACGACGGATCGGGCAGCAATCCGCCATACGGCCATCCGAACGAGCCGGTGTATCTCGGCAGCGGCGGTTCGCGAGGTTACTATGGAGAGCGCGGCGGCAACGGCGGCGGCCGCGTCACGATTCTGGCAGGCAAATCCGTGGAGGTGGACGGCGCCATCCTGGCCAATGGCGGCGGCGGCGGCGGGAGTCAGGCGGGCAGTGGATCCGGTGGATCGATTCTCATTGAGACGTCATTGCTGAGAGGTATGGGCGTTGTTGCGGCCAACGGTGGCGCAGCCGAGGTTGGCGGCGGTGGCGGACGCGTGGCCATCACCTATGATTACTTCGGCGGTGAGGGTGACGATCTCGACGCGCTACGCGCCGTAAGCGCTTTTGGCGGACACGGGAATCGCCACTGGGGCAGCGCCGGAACGGTGGTGCTTCGTTCGCGGGCGCAGTCGTTCGGCGATCTCTATGTGGACGACGACATTGTGGATGGCGAAGGCCATCCGAATGGCACTTCGAGTGCCTACACACCGTTGACGCCGATCTGCTTTGGCGCTGTCGTCGATGTGAGTGAAGACACGCTTACGACGGATGGCGCGGTGCCGTGGTTGGCGGGCGGTCTCGTCGGCATCGAGATCAATCCGAACACTGCTCAGGTGCAAACCTACGTCATCACGGCGAATACAGCGGATACGGTCACGGTGGACAGATCCGGCAAACCGGCGCTCACCGACGTGACCTCCATAGGCGACACCTACGCGGGTGTGTATCGTTTCGACAATGTGTACTTCCGGCGCGGCGGCTTCCTGGTGTTGGGTGATCGGCTCATTGTTGACGAGACGATGCGGATCGACGAATACGGCCGGTTAACACACTACGATGCCGGCACGAGTTGGGAGTCGCGGCTTGACCTGGATGTAGGCTTGCTCGAGATCACGGCAACGGGATCCGTGAATGTCGATCTCCGGGGCTATCTCGGCGGCAACCACAATGGCGCAGGGGGATCCGGGCGGACGTTGGGCAATGTGGACGGCGCAGCCTATCGTTCTGGCGGATCGTACGGCGGTATCGGCGGGCAGTACGACGGCACGACGAACGCGATCTACGGAAGCGTGACGACACCGCAGGCACTCGGATCAGGCGGCTCGAAAGGATACTATAGCGAAGCGGGGGGCGACGGCGGCGGCCGCGTATACATTGAAGCGGACACCCTTGTTGTCGACGGCGTGATATCGGCGAACGGCGGTTCGGGCGGCGGTTCGCAGGCGGGCAGCGGATCGGGCGGATCGCTTTACCTTGTTGTGGGCGAGCTGGCGGGCGCCGGCGCGATCCGCGCGAACGGCGGGGGCGGCGAGGTCGGCGGGGGCGGCGGGCGAATTGCCGTGCACTACGCTACATTCTCGGTTGACGCGTCCCAGCTCGAGGTCCTGGGTGGTCAGGGCAGCAGTCGCCAGGGCGGCAACGGTACCTTGTGCCTGATAGGGCCGGGGCAGACGTGGGGCGATCTTGTTATCGACGGGCTTGGCCAGAGCACGCCGAGTTCGTCGAGTCCGATTCCGGACGGCTACATTTTTGACAATATCAGGCTTCGGAACCAGGCGCGTGTTGTCGCCGATGCGCCTCTCCACGTAACCGGTGCCGTGGAGGTGCTCACCGGCAGCGTGCTGACGCACACCGTGGGCAAGGAAGCCGGCCTGCGAATCGAGGCAACGAGCGTCTTTGTGGACGGAACGAGCAGCATCGACGCATCATCGCGTGGCTATCCGGGCGCTCGTCGAGACGGCAATGCTGCGGACTATGGTTTGACGCTCGGGCGGTTGCCCGGAGCCGTCTACAGTGCCGGCGGCACGTATGCCGGTTACGGCGGCGTGTACGATGGAGCCGGTAGCAACAGGCCGTACGGCCATCCGGCCCAGGCGGTCTACTTGGGTTCCGGCGGTTCGAGGGGTTACTACAGCGAAGCAGGCGGCACCGGCGGCGGTCGTATCACGATCGTCGCCGAGGACTTCGTCAAGATCGACGGCGCCATCCGTGCCAACGGCGGCGGCGGAGATGGTTCGCATGCCGGCAGCGGTTCCGGTGGCTCGATTGATATCACGACGGGTGTGATTCGAGGTACAGGATGGATTATCGCCAACGGCGGTGTAGCGGAAGTAGGTGGCGGTGGCGGACGAATCGTCATCACAGCGAACGCGCCGGGCGGCGCTGGCGATGATTTGGCCGCCTTGCGCAACGCCACAGCCTTTGGTGGCCACGGATCGAGCCGGTGGGGCAGTGCCGGCACCGTGCTGTTCCGCGATTCGGTAGCCGATCCGGGCGTGCTGTACGTCGACGACGGTCTCGAGGACGCCACATCGAGCGTCTACACGCCGCTGACGCCGATCTGTTTCGGCACAGTCGCAGACGTCACCGACGATACGCTCACCACGGACGGCAAGGTACCGCTCATGCCTAATGGCCTCGTCGGCGTCGAGATCAATCCGAATATCGACCAGGACGCCACGTTCCTCATCGTCTCGAACACCGAAGACACCGTGACGGTTGACACCGGCGGCAAGGTGAGCCTGACCGCTGTGGCGGACGTTGGCGATACGTACGTCGGTGTGTACCGGTTCCGCGAGGTCCGATTCCGGCGTGGCGGATTCCTGGTTACGGGTGATCGCGTGGTGGTAGACGATGCCATGGTGATCGACGAATACGGCCGGGTGACGCACTTCGACGCAACGACGACATTCGAGTCTCGTCTGGATCTGACGGCGGGCGAACTGGTGGTTGCGGAAACCGGCTCGATCAATGTCAATATGCGCGGATATCTCGGCGGCAATCACAACGGGTCCGGCTCATCCGGCCGCACGCTTGGCAATATCGACGGATCGACGTTCCGTTCGGGCGGCTCGTATGGTGGACTTGGCGGAAGCTACGAGGCTGGCGTGCCGAACCCTGCGTGTGGCGACGCGCGGTTCCCGGCGGCGCTAGGCTCGGGTGGCTCGAGAGGATACTATAGCGAGCAAGGCGGTGACGGCGGCGGCTGGGCGATCCTGCGCGCCGGCACGCTGACGGTGGACGGTGTGATTGCGGCCAATGGCGGAACAGGCGGGGGAAGCCGGGCCGGGAGCGGTTCCGGCGGCACGATCCGTGTGGATACCGGCGTGTTGCGCGGAACCGGATCCATCCAAGCCAACGGCGGAGGTGGAGAAGTGGGCGGCGGCGGCGGCCGGATCGCCATCGACTATGCACTCCTCGGCGATCCCGGCGATGATCTCGAAGAGCTCTACAACATTGTTGCACTGGGCGGCCATGGCAGTTCCTCGTGGGGCAGCGCCGGAACCGTGGTGCTGCGGGGCCCGGGCCAGGCCTATGGCGATCTTTACATCGACGATGGCATGACGGACAACGGAGGTGTTCCGAACGCCACATCGAGCGCGTGGACGCCGCTCACACACATCGGATTCGGCGAGATTCAGGACCTGGCAGCCGATACGATCACGGTCGACGGCAAGGTTAGGATGCTCACCGAGGCCCTGATCGGACTCGATATCAATCCGAACATCGAGCAGGGCGTAGTCTACCGCATTGTGGCAAACACGCTGGACACGATCACCGTGGATACCGCCGGGAAGCCCGCCCTGACCGATGTCGCGGCCATCGGCAGCATGTACGTCGGCGTGCAGCAGTTCGACAACCTGACGTTCCGACGCGGCGGTTTCCTGGTCATCGGCGATCGACTCTTGGTTCGCGACACGATGAGCATTGGTGAGTATGGGCGCATGACGCACTACGACGCGACAACGGATTGGGAATCTCATCTTGAACTCACCGTCGGTACGCTGACGATCGACGTCACGGGGTCGATTAATCTCGACGGGCGCGGTTATCTCGGCGGTAACCACAATGGAAATGGGTCCTCCGGACTGACGTTGGGCAACGTCGCCGGTGCAACGTACCGCTCGGCCGGATCGTATGGAGGGTTCGGCGCGCAGTACGACGGCGCGACGAACGCCTTGTACGGCGACGAGTTCTATCCGGCGGCCCTCGGTTCCGGCGGCGCCAGAGGGTACTACGGCGAGCTGGGCGGCGATGGCGCCGGCTGGATACGGATTCATGCCGGTGCGCTGTGGATTGATGGCGCGATCACGGCCAATGGTACGTCGGGCGCCGGTAGTCGCGCTGGCGGCGGTTCCGGCGGCACGATCTACATCGAGGCGCCAAGCGTCGGCGGCTCGGGCGCGATCCATGCGGACGGCGGCGGCAATGAACTGGGTGGCGGCGGCGGACGCGTGGCCGTCTACTACGTGGCGGCCCAGAGCGATGTGACGGGTGTCGGCGCTACGGCGAGCGGCGGCGCCGGATCGACCGGTGGCGGCGGCGTCGGCACGGTGCACGTCGAGGCGGGTGACGTTGCGCCCCCGGTGTTCTGAGGCATTTCCATCAAGGAACCGAGTAGATGCGATTCACGACAATGCGATGGGCGCGCTGCGCGTGGGCGGTGCTGGGCGTTTCATTCCTGGTGTTGGCCACGGCGGCCACGGCGGAACTGGAGAGCGTTGCCGTGGGCGGCGAGATCCGCATACGGGGCAACTACTGGCTAAACAGCTTCAATTCCGGCTCGGCGCCGGGCCTTGTGGCCAACCGCGTGCGGTGGGGGGCGGCACCAGTGACGGGCCGGCCCATGGGCGATCTTTTCGGCGATGGCCGCGTGCGCAGCCACTTTGATTGGAGTGATGACGGCAACGACTACGCCGTGGTTGAGCAGCGCGTGCGCTTGTGCCTGCGCGCGGAGTTCACCGAGGATGTCGCGGCCTTGATCGAACTCGATGCCTTCGACATGTGGGGCGAAGACTTTCGATCGAACTACGTCACGGGCGTCGACGTGGCCGCACGATCCGACGATGACATCGAGGTGTTTCAAGCATACGTCGATATGTGCGACGTGTTCGGCGTACCGCTGCGCCTGCGCCTGGGCCGCCAGGAAATCGAGTGGGGCGACGGCTGGCTTCTCGGAGCCAACGCCGATTTCCCCGAAGCCACCGGGCTCTCGTTCGACGCTATCCGCGCGACGTATTCCGGCGATGCCTTCGAAATGGATGCGTTCCTGGGGAAGTTGGCCGAGCGGAGTCCTCTCGAACAGGACGGCGATACGGACCTCTACGGTCTGCGCGGCATGTGGCACGCCACAGACGCCCTCGACGTCGACCTGTTCTGGCTGTGGTTGCGCGACGCCTCGAGTGTCGCCGACACCGACGGTCCGCTCGTGGTCGAGTGGATGGAGGATCTGGTCGGGGTCGATGACTACGAGTGCACGAACCTGCACACCATCGGCCTACGCCTGAGCGGCATGGCCGGTGCCTTCGACTATGACGCCAAGGCCGCCTATCAGTTCGGCGATGCCGCCCACGTGGGTGCGTTGTTTGCGCCGTACACCTACGGCGACGACGACGCGGAGTACGACGCGTGGGCGGCCGATCTCGAGGCCGGCTACACCTTCGATGCCGCGTGGCGGCCGCGATGGGCTCTGGGCGCCGCATACGTGGACGGCGAGGACCGCCGCGATCTCTCGTTTGCCGAGTGGGCCAATCCGTTTGCGCCACTCTTGCCGGGCCGGGCGAGTGTTAGCTTCAACCGGTTGTTCACCAGTGTCTCGTACAGCCCGATTATCGACGAGATGGGCGAGTTGTCGAACTTCTGGAGCGTACGGACGGGCGTTCGCGTGACGCCTACGGAGAAGGTCGAGGCCGGCCTTGACGTGGCGTATTTCGGCGTGCTTGAAGCCTTCGACTCGCCGATTTCCCTGCGCGTAGGACCGGTACGCGTCGTGACGCGTACGCTGGTTTTCTGGACGCAGGAATCCGGAAGCGATATCGGCTGGCAGACGCACCTGTGGGCGAAGTATCGCTGGACGGACGATCTCGTGATATCCGCCGGCTGGGCGCGTCTGTTCACGGGTGACGCCCTTGAGGACGGCGCCTTCGTCGACCTGAACGGCCTCATGTACAACGGCGGCACCGATGACTGCGACGCGGATTACGTCTACGTCCAGTCAACCATCCGCTTCTGATGCCCCGAGCCTATTGTGCCGCGCGGTAGGCGAAAACGCGCGCGCCCGGTTTCTCACGGATCGCGATCTCGAAGCCTTCCCGCATGAGTTCCTGTCCGGTGTGTGTGGCGCTCTCGCCGGACTCGATGTTGGTCACGGAGTATTCGCGATCGGGATCGAGGCCGTGAAGCGGAAAGGCTGCCGCCACATACACGCTCTCCTCGCGGCGGAAAGCTTGTACCACGCCCTGGTCGTCTTGAGTGCGGTGGAATTGCCACGCCATCCACGCGTCCTTGGCGAGACTGTACGAAGTCAACGGATAGAAGTCGCCGTAGTAACAAGGCGAAATCGATCGCCACTGCTCGAAAAGCGCGCGCAACGTGGCGTAGTCGATGTCTTTCACGCGTAGGTCGAAACCGCAACTGACGCTTGGGCACGCATTGCTCCAGAAGGCGTAGGGCTCGACGGGCGACCAGCCGCCGCCGTAGTATCCTGCGTGGGCACTGGCCACGGTGCCGGTGCCGTGGAACGGAATCCAGAATGACAGTCCGTAGGTCATGTCTTGGTGGCCGATCGGTTCGAAGGCGTAGTCACTCCGCCACAGCGGCACGGCACGGCGCATGGTTTCGAGGTCGTTGCGGCGTCCTCCTGAGGCGCATGAGTCGATGAGCATGTCGGGGTGGCGGCGGCGGAGTTCGTCCCAATAGGCCAGGTAGCCGGTGATGTGTTTAATCTCGGTGATGCCCTGGCGATCCTCGGCGTCGTTGCCGCGCCACAAATCGAGGGGATCCATGTTGAAGTCCTGTCGGTAGAGGTCGATGCCTTGCGTGGTCAAGAGACCGTCGATGTGCTCGACCAGCCACGCCCAGGCCTCGGGGTTGCCGAGGTTCAGTAGCCCGCCGCCGGCGCCGCCCAGGATCCACTCCGGATGGTTCTGCGTGAGCCACGTGTCCGCTGCTACGCGCTCCGGTTCGAACCACACGAGGATCTTAAGGCCTTTCGCGTGCGCGTGATCGCTGATGGGCCTCAGGCCCTCCGGAAACCGCCGCGTATCGACCTCCCACGTGCCGACCTGCGGCCATCCTTTCTCCTGGACGTACCAGCCAGCGTCCATCCACCAATAGTCGAGGCGGATGCCTTCCTCGATGTAGCGATCGATGAACATGATCTGCGAGGCCGTGTCGGCTTTGATCATCTCCTCATAGGCCCTCGAACTCGATGCGAGCACCTGAGGCGTTGGCAGTGCGCCGCCGGGTCTTGGCATGCTGTGCGCCATCATCCAGCGACGCCAGATGTTCTGGGCGCGCAGGCGATCTCCTTTCCAGAACTGGAGCACCGTGAGCGGCGTCCGCACCTCTTCGCCGGGCAGAAGCTTGAAGTGCGTGAGTTCCTGTCCTGCGGCAATCTGCAGGCCTTTGGCATCATCGCGCACGAACTCGGCGGCCCATTGCCCGGGCCAACCTACGACTAGGATGAGTCCGTCGCCGCAGGTCGACTCGATGTTGAAATACGGCATCAGACCGTTTGTGCCGCGGCCGCCGGACGATGTGAGACGTTCCGTCGTGTTCGCGGCGAGCGGCGTCTCGAGCGGCTCATAATCGCTCGCGCTGCAGATGCTTCCCCGAGGGTGGTGGAGTGTGTACTCTCCGAGATCGCCGCGCTCCATGTGCAGGTCCACGCACCGGATGGCTTCGATGATGGGTGTGTCCATGTCGTTTTCGTTCTTGAAGGACAGCGTCCACTCGACGGTTGGGAAGTCCGTGTACTCGACAGCGTCGCATCGGACCACTAACGCTGTGACCGGATCGCGGAACGTCATGCGGTGGGCGATGCGGTTTTGATCGAGGGTTTCGGACTGTGCCTCGACCTTCCAGGACGGTAGGAGATCGGCGAAGGGCTGGCCATCATACGTGAACGAGAAAGGATACCGATCCGGTTCCAAGATGGCTGGGCCTCCGGCCAAGGGCAACTCGTCCAGCCAGATGGTGCTACCGTCGGCCAACTCGATGCGCGCCTCGGCCCAATCCGCCTGATCGCATCCGATACCGTCGCCACTGTCCGACACTTCGAGCACAAACTCGGCGGCGGCATCCAGCGGCACATCGAAGGGCACGCCGAGATCGCCGCCATGCATGACCTCCGAACGAAAGCGCTCTTGTCCATGGACCTGGACGGATAGAACGATGGAGCCCCGGCCCCCCGATGTGAGCGGATTGTTGTCGAGCCCCGCGACGGCGTGGAACGCGGCGCCCGGTCCGGGCAGGCGGATGATAATCCGGCTGGGCGCGTGGCAGAACAGACCGCGCGCGAAGACCTGTTCGCCGAGTTGGAGCGGCCGACCTTGGAAGGCATTCTTCATTACTGCGTCGTGATTGTATTCGACCTCGATGCCGGGCGTTGGCGCGGGCGTTGGCCCTGTCTTGAGGAGCGTTGTCTGAGTCCATTGACGGGCTGTTGCGAGTTCATCTGCATTGGGCGCGACGGCCCAACTCGAGCGGTGAATGAGCAGCACGGCCAACACCGTGGTGACAAGAATGATCTCGATGCGCATGAAGACTCCCTTTCACAGTGATTAGAGGCACCCACACCGAGCGCAGTATACCACCGCCGCGCGAAGGCGCGTCACCTACTCGGTTGGCTTCCATTCGGCGCGCCGCCGGCCTGTCCGTTTGATGTCTTCGCGCAGTCGGCGACGTGTGGCTTCGTCCACGCGCGCATAGCTCGGCTCCGACATACCTTGGATTCTGACCGGCGCCGGGCGATCCTGTTGCCACGCCTCGATCCGGTTTGCGTAGTCCGCGACCAGTTCGGCCTTGGACGGATCCTTCGCGAGGTCGTGCAATTCCTTCGGATCGTTCCGCATGTCGTAGAGCTCGCGGGTGTCGCCGTCGACGATCAGCTTGTAGTCGCTCGTTCGAAGCATCGCGCCCTTCTGGCTGGCAAAACACCGGTTCTTCCAGTTGTTGTCGAGGCCCTGGGCCAGTTGCAGGAGGCTCTTGCCTTGGACGCCCTGTTCCGGAACCGGGAGGCCGGCCATTTCGAGCAGCGTCGGCATCACGTCCACGCTCTCGACGCCCTCATCGATGACGCGGCCGGTGTTGAATTTCGCGGCGTAGGCGGCGTTCTTCGGCGCGCGCATGAGATGCGGTACATGGGATGAGCCTTCGTACATGATGCCTTTGAACATCCGGCCGCGGTCGCCCAGCATGTTCCCGTGATCCGCTGTGAACACGACAATGGTGTTGTCGGCCATGCCGAGGCTGTCGAGTTCGCTGAGGATGCGGCCGACGTTGTCGTCGACGTTGGTGCAGTGGCCGAAGTACTGCGCGGACACGGCCCTGAGGAGATCCTCGTCCGCAATCATGTGGCGTTGTTCCATGCCTTTGAGCCGGGCGCGTGCAGCGACGTTCTCCGGCGGAATGGGCGGCACCGCAAAGCTCTTCGGATCGTACATCGAGTAATAGGGCTCCGGCGCGGTGTACGGACTGTGCGGGATGAGGAAGCTCGTGAAGAGAAACCACGGCTTCTCGGCGCCTTGGCGCGAGCGCAAGAAGTCGACGGCGCGATCCGCTATCCAGTAGCTCATGAAATCCTCTTTGGGATAGGCGAACTGGCCTACGTCGACACCGAGCGGATCCTCCGGCCACGGACATGTGCCCGGCTTCTGAGGAAAGGGCGTCTTGGCCCCGTGTTTCTTGAAGAGGAACTCGCGGTAGTTCTCAAGCTTACGTGGCCCTTCGTTGGCGTACGACCAGAACTGATCGAAGTCGTAGTCCGGCCCCTCAGGATGAAAATGAAGCTTGCCGCTGATGGCCGTCGTGTAGTCGTAGTGCTTCAGAATGGAGGTGATGAGAATCTCGCCATCGTTGGCGGGGAGGCCGTTCTGGGTGACGCCGTGGACGTGTGCGTAGCGACCAGTGAAGAGCGAGCGGCGGGCGGGGCAGCAGACGGGCGCCACCGAATACGAATTGGCGAAACGGAGGCCTTGCTGCGCGAGGCGATCCAGGTTCGGCGTCTTCACGACGGGATGGCCGGCGCAACCGAGGCAATCCCAGCGCATTTCGTCAACCATGAGAAACAGAATATTCGGATGTGTCGCCGCCGGCGGCCTGGCCGCGACCTCGGCCGAGGCACGAATTCCCACAGCCAATCCGGCCATGGCGCCTGCCGAGGTCCGGATCATCTCGCGTCGTGTGAGCAGAGCGGGCATGGACGGACCTCCTTGCGTTAACCGCCGGCGTTAGGATAGCACGGCATCGATTCTCCAGTCAGCGGCGCGAGTCGGCTCGAGATCGCGCTCTACTTGGCCGGCGCCGCGTAATCCGGATTGGGCCTTGGCACCTTCGCGCCTGTTGCCTCGATCCATTCGGAGAGGCGTCCATCCAGTTCGCGGACCCTGTCCGGTAGGCTCTCCGAGCGTTCGTTTGTTTCCGAGAGATCTTCCTTGAGGTTGAACAACTCGAAGGGCTTGCCGTCGTATCGCCGGATGAGTTTCCAGTCGCCCGCGCGAATGATGCTGTACGGCACGACGTCCTCTCCGCGATAGTGAGGGAAGTGCCAGAAGATGGCGTCGCGATCGAGGTCGTCCGTCTGCCGCAGCAACGGCATCAGGCTCACGCCGTCGATGGCGCGATCCGTCGGCAACGCGATGCCCACTGCTTCGCAGATCGTCGGGAAGTAGTCGATGCTCGATACGGGCGTGTCGCACGTGGTTCCGGCCGCCACGACACGCGGCCAGCGGACGATTACCGGCTCGCGGATGCCGCCTTCGTACGGATAGCCCTTTCCGGAACGCAACGGCGCGTTGTCGGTCTTCGGCAGAAGGCCGCCGTTATCCGATGTGAAGATAACGATGGAGTTTCCGTCGATCTTGAGTTCCTCGAGCGCAGCCATAATACGGCCGACGGCCTCGTCCACGCTCTCGACCATGGCCGCGTACGCCGGGTCCTTCTGGTTTGTGGGCGGCTTGGCCTTGTACTTCTCGACGAGGTCCGGCCTGCCCTGGATGGGCGCGTGCACGGCGTAGTGGGCCATGTAGAGGAAGAAGGGCGCGCTGTGGTGTCCGCGGATGAACCGAACGGCCTCGTCGGCCTCGCGATCCGTGAGGTACTCGCCCTCCTTTCGCGGCGGCAGTGTGGGAATGCCTTCAAGACCCTTCCTCGCGTAGGGATCGAAGTAACTCGGCGGCTGGCCGAAATCGCAGCCGCCGATGTTGCAGTCGAAGCCTTGCTTGTCCGGGTACTGCGGCGCGTCGCCGAGATGCCATTTGCCGACGTGGCACGTCGCATATCCGGCAGGCTTGAGGATCTCGGCGAGCGTGATCTCGCTCAGTTCGAGCCAATAGGCGTTCCGTGGACACAGGACTCTCTTGTCCTTGTCGCTCTCGTACTCATCCGGGTTTGGGGCTGGTCTTGGCGGATTGCCTCGCTGCGGTTCGGGACGTATCCAGTCGGTGACGCCAAGGCGCGCCGGATAGCGGCCGGTCATGATGGAGGCGCGCGTCGGCGAACATACGGCGCAGGCCGCGTAGCCGTTGGTGAATCGCATGCCTTGTGCGGCAAGGCGATCGATGTTCGGCGTTTCGTAGTAACGACTACCGTAGCATCCGGTGTCGGCCCAGCCCATATCATCCACGAGGATGATGATGACGTTGGGGCGGGCACTGGTTTCCGCCGCGCGAACCGTCCACGGCATGCCGGCCGCTGCGGCACCGACGCCTACGCTCCTCAAGAAACATCTGCGGCTGATCGGTTGCATTTGCCTGCCCTCCGATTACTGGTTCCGTACCTCGGCGGCCCATGCCTCGTGCAACGTGGCGAGTCGCTCGACGATATCCGGATGCCGATCGGCGAGATTCTTCGTCTCGGTGATGTCCTCGGCGAAGTTGCTGAGGAACAGCTTCTCGGCCGGTAGCGTCGTTTCCTCGTATGGCGTCTCGGGCCCGTTGGCGACGAGTTTCCAGTTGCCTTCGCGCACCGCCCACTGCCTGTCACGCTCCCAATGGACCGCGTCGTGCGGTGACGGCGCAGAGGCGTTCTCGATAGCCGTCGAGAGATCCTTGCCGTCAATCGGGCAATCAGGCAGCGCTACGCCGCAGTAGTGTGCAATGGTCGGAAGCCAGTCCATGGACATGCCGAGTTGGTCGCGGGTCTCGCCTTCCGGAATGTGTCCGGGCCACGAGACGATGCAGGGAACGCGGATGCCGCCTTCCCACAGTGTGAACTTGTGTCCGCGATACGGCCCGGCATTCCCGCCGCCGAAGAAGGTGCGCTCTTCCACGGAATGGCCGTGATCGCTCAGGAAGATGATCACCGTGTCGTCACGCAGGCCGAGTTCTTCAAGCTTGGCTACGACTTGGCCAATCTTCTCGTCGAGCGTGGTCACAAAGGCGGCGTACATACTGCGCGGCTCTTCGGTATCCGTGTATAGGATGCGTGCCGATTCCTGGGCCTGGAGCGGGTAGTGCGGCAGGTTGAAGGGCAGGTAGAGGAAAAAGGGCTCCTCGCGGTGGGTTTCGAGGAACCGGTGGGCCTCGCGGACGACGAGATCCGGAAAGTACCGGCCGTCTTCGTGGTGTCGTTCATCATTTCGCCAGAGATCGTGTCGGTTCGGCCCGCTCCAGTAGAAGAAGTGCGAGTAGTTGTCGATGCAACCGACCTTGTGGCCGAAGAACTCGTCGAAACCTTGTTTCAACGGACTCATTTCGGGCAACTCGCCGAGGTGCCACTTGCCGAAGATGGCGGTTGGATATCCGGCGGCCTTGAGCATTTCGGCGATGGTTGTTTGCTCGGGCGGAAGGCCTGTCTGGCCCCCGCAGTTGCCCGGCACGCCGGCGCGTTGAGGATACCGGCCGGTGAGCAGGCACGCGCGCGACGGCGAGCAGACGGGTGCGCCAACGTAGAACTGCGAGAAACGCACGCCTCGCCGCGCAAGCGCGTCCATGTTCGGCGTATGGAGATCCTCCGAGCCGTAGCAGTTGGCGTCGAGGGCGCCTTGGTCGTCGGTGAAAATCAGGACCACGTTGGGCTTTCGACTTTGCGCCGTGCCGGTGGCTGCAGGCAGCGTCGTTGCCAGGGCGCCCATACCAAGCGTCTTGAGGAAACGACGACGGTTCAGGGGAGTATTCATGCACACCTTCTCCTTACTCCTTTGCCTGCGGCTCGATGAATCCGAGCGAGGCCAGGAAATCATCCGAGGCTTTGATCGTCGTGTCGAAGTGAGGGCGGCTCCTCGAACAGTTGAAGAAGCCGTGTTTCTCGCCTTCGAAAGGCACTAATGTACACGCGTTACCGGCCTCCTTCATGAGCCGTGTGAAACGCTCGACGTTCTCGAAGGGCACGGTGGTGTCGGCCGTGCCGTGAAAGATGATGGTGGGTGGGATGCCCGGTTTGACATGATGTGCTGGCGAGAAGGCTTCGGTCTGATCGCCCAGGCGCTCATGGCCGTAGCCGCCGGGCGTCGTGTCGATCACCGGATTGAACAGGACCAGCGCATCGGGCCGGCAATTCACGGCGGTGTCCTCGCCCTCCTCGTTGAAACCGTCGAGTGTGGCCGTGGAGGCCGCCACATGGCCACCGGCCGAACCGCCGGCCGCAACGATCCGCTTGGGGTCCACGCCGAGTTCGTCGGCGTGCGATCGAATCCACCGCATGGCCGACTTCCCGTCTTGCACGCACGCGAAAGGCGGCGTGCCATGGATCTTCTGCACGCGATACTCGGCACACGCGGCCACCATGCCTCGGCGCGCGAAATGGCGCGCGTGTTCATAGAACTGACTCGGTTGGCCGCCCATCCAGCCGCCGCCGAAGAAGAAGAGGATACACGGCCGTTTCGGAGCGCCGGCAGGATCGGCCCTTTCCGGTTCGAACACGTGCAACTTGAGCGTTCCATCGCCCATCGTTTTGTACGTTAGCAGTCTTGGCTCCTGCACCGCGTCGTCGGCATGAGGCGCCGACACCAAGGCCAGCAGGATAGCCACGCCAAACACTGCTGCGGCGATTTGACGTCGTGTCATCTCAGCACGTTCCGATCAGCCACCTTGGGTGGCGAGTTGCACCTTGCCCGGAGGGCGCGTGTTTGCTTTCAGTTCGCGATCGAAGTTCTCGGCCATGCTTTTTAGCCGCTCGACAACATCGGGATGCTCGGCGGCGACATCCTTCTCCTCTCCGATATCGCGTTCGAGATCGAACAGCGCTAGCTCGATGCGTTTCTGGTCGTACACACCCGGATCGCCGCCATGTCCGGCCTCGGTCAGGCTGCGGTAGGCGTGAGGTAGATGAAGCTTCCACCAGCCGCTTCGCACGGCCTCGAGCGCGTTGCCACGATAGAAGAAGAAGGCGTCGTGCGGATTCTTGGCGCCGGGCTGGCCGGATATGAGCGGCCAGATATCCTTGCCGTCGATGACGCGATCCTGGGGCATTTGGGCGCCGGCGAGATGGGCGAAGGTCGGATACAGATCGATCATGGCGCACATCTCACGGCATACGGTGCCCGCCGGAATGCGGCCCGGCCACCGCATGATGCAGGGCTCGCGCTGGCCGCCGTCGAAGGTCGTCCCTTTACCTTCGCGAAGGGGTCTGGCCGATCCGGCGTGGTCGCCGTAACTCAACCACGGGCCGTTGTCCGAGCTGTAGACGACGAGCGTGTCTTCGTCGAGACCGAGTTCCTTGAGCGTGGACAGGATCTCGCCGACGGACCAGTCGACCTCCATGACCACATCGCCGAAGAGGCCTCGTTTCGACTTGCCACGGAACCGATCGGACACGTGGAGTGGAACGTGGACCATGCTGTGCGGCACGTAGAGAAAGAAGGGTCGATCCTTGTTATTCCGGATGAACGTGACGGCACGTTCCGTGTACCACCGCGTCAGTTGATTCTGATCCGGATCGAGTTCAATGATTTCATTGCCTTCGATGAGCGGCAGCTCCGGATAGTCCTTGTTTGTGGGATGCTTCGGCCACATGTCGTT
Organism: Candidatus Hydrogenedentota bacterium; assembly: GCA_036769985.1. Classification (GTDB taxonomy): domain Bacteria; phylum Hydrogenedentota; class Hydrogenedentia; order Hydrogenedentales; family SLHB01; genus DAIPKA01. The sequence continues at coordinate 21,151 of DAIPKA010000027.1, forward strand.
CGAATATGGAAGGCCGAAATACTCGTCGAAACCGTGATGCGTCGGCAAGAACTGCGGCTGCGATCCGAGGTGCCACTTGCCGAAACACGCCGTGGCGTATCCTTCGGCCTTCAGGAGTTCCGCCAGCGTCACTTCGTCGCTGTTGATGCCGATGTCGGCTTTCGGCCCGAGCACGTTCGGCAGACTCACGCGGCACGGATAGCAGCCGGTCATCAACGCGGCGCGTGATGGCGTGCATGAGGGCGCGGCCGAGTAGAAGTCCGTGAACCGAACGCCTTCGGCCGCCATACGATCTAGGTTCGGCGTCTCGATGAGTTCCGCGTCGTAGCAGCCGATGTCTGCGTAACCTTGATCGTCCGCGAAAATAATGACGAGATTCGGCTTCCTCGCGTCTTCGGCGTGTATGGTTCCGCCGAAGGCGGTCATGGCCGTTCCCAATCCTACGGCCTTGAGAAACTGGCGGCGTGACGGGCCGATGGGTCGGCTAGGCATTAGATCACCTCCATCGTTGGGCGAGGCGTTCCTCGCTCAGTTCCAGGATTTCTCGCGGACGGCGATCAACTCGGGATACTGCTCGTCGGAATCGCCGAATTCATTCTTGAGGCGCAGCAGCTCCGCTTTGAGATCACGCGCGACGTCGGCATAGGCCGGGTCGCCGTAGACGCTGTTCATCTCGTAGGGATCCTTCTCGATGTCGAACAGTTCCCATTCCGGTTCGGTGGGCGCGAACTGCTGGGAACCGGCCATGCCGAGAGGGAGGCCGTAGTAGAAGATGAGCTTGTGCCGCTTCGTGCGGACACCGTAGTGCGCGGGGACGGCGTGATGCGCCATGTGCATCCAGTAGCGGTAGTACATGGTTGAACGCCAGTCGCTCGGTGTCTCGCCGCGCAGGTTCGCGCGGAAACTGCGGCCCTGCATTTCGCCCGGTGCAGCCATGCCGGCGAAGTCGAGGAAGGTGGGTGCGAAATCGGCGTTGATCACGATGTCGTCGCCTACCGAGCCCTGCTTGATCTCGCGCGGATAACGCACCAAGAACGGCATCCGGAGGGATTCCTCGTACATGAACCGTTTGTCGTAGTAGCCGTGCTCGCCGAGGAAGAAGCCTTGGTCGGACGTATAGATGACCACCGTGTCGCCGGCCAGGTTCTGCTCGTCGAGGAAATCGAGGATGCGGCCGACATTCTCGTCGACGCCGGCGATACAGCGCAGGTAGTCCCTAATGTAGTGCTGGTAAGCCCATTTCCGGAGCGCCTCGCGGTCGAGATCCTTGGGGATCGGCCGCTTCACATCGGTCTCCTGCATGTCCTCGCCGACCTTGAGCTTGGCGTGGGCGGCCGCCTTCGAGCGGTTTCGGTAGTCGTCGAGGAGGTTGTTCGGCTCCGGCATGGCGGTGTCCTCCAACAGTCGCGCGAAGCGTTCGGCCGGCTGCCATGGGCGGTGGGGCGCCTTGAAATGACACATCAGGAAGAACGGCTTGTCGGCGTTGCGGTTCTTGATCCAGTCGATCGACAGGTTGGTGATCACATCCGTCGAATGGCCTTTGTGGATCTCGCTCTTGTCTTTCCCGATTTCCCTCATGATGGGATCGTGGTAGCGGCCTTGGCCCGGCAGCACGTTCCAGTAGTCGAATCCGCTTGGATCGGTCTGTAGATGCCACTTGCCAATGATGGCTGTTTGGTAGCCGCCGCGCTGGAGCGCCTTTGCGACGTGTGCATGCGCCGGGTCGAGGGCGTCGGCCAAGGTATACACACCGTTGCGTTGGCTGTACTGGCCGGTCAGGATGCAGGCGCGGCTCGGCGCGCAGATCGAGTTCGTACAGAAGCAGTTATCGAGGCGCATGCCGCCGGCGGCGATGCGGTCGATGTTCGGCGTCGGTGCTACGTCGGCCAGGATGCCGCCGTAGCAACTGATCGCGTTGGCGGCGTGATCGTCGGCCATCATGTAGAGGATATTCGGCCGTTTCGTGGTGCCGACGCCGTTTTGGGACGAAGCGGTGTGCGCGGTCAAGGTCAGCGATGCCACGCCCATTCCCAATTGGTGCAGGAAGCTCCGTCGTGTCATCCCTTCTTTCCTCCGGAGGCCTCTTTTGGGCGCCTCTTGTCGTCTCGGCCGTATCCCTTGGTGTAGTCCCGTCGGCATCGTGCCTCGGCTTCATCCGGGTCTTCGCCCAATTCGAGAACCAGCGCGGCGTGCATGGCGGCGACGCGATCCGCGAATTGGGGATCCGTCGCCAGATTGTTAAATTCGCCCGGATCGGCTTCCATGTCATATAGCTCGCGTTGAGCGGCGTGGCTGGCGTCCGGCGCCGTGTGGTAGACATACTTGAACTGAGCTGCCCGGAGCATCGCATATCCGGATGCGATGTTGTGCGCGTAATACTCGCTCACGGCCATGTCCTTCCACGAGGCCGAGGCGTCATCGAGCCAGGCGAGCATCGAGTCGCCGTCCCAATCCTCGGGCGCGTGGCCGCCGCCGAGCTCGACGATGGTTTGCACGACGTCAACCATCGAGCACGCGCCCCGCCGGTGCTGGCCGCCGCCCCAGCGTTTGGGCCAGCGCATGATCAGCGGAATGCGCGCCGCGGAATCATACAGGCAGTTCTTCCACCAGAGCCCGTGCTCACCCATGTTTTCGCCGTGGTCCGTTGTGTAGAGGATGACGGTATTGTCGGCCATGGGGCTTTGTGCTAACGCGGCGAGCACCTTGCCGACTTCATTGTCCAGCCACTGCGTGAGGCCGTAGTAGAGTTCGCGTCCTTTCCGAACGATGTCGTGCGGCACGTCCTCGACGTTGAATCCGATTCGGAGGTGTTTGTAGTTGAGCGGCAGGCGGTCGAGGAAACCGTCCGGAATGGTTGGCATCGGCACGTTGCCTTTGTACGCGTCCCAGTACTCCTCCGGCACGATGAGCGGGAAGTGCGGGGCGAGGTAGCCGGCCACCATGAAGAACGGCTTGTCGGACGCTGTATGGCTCTTGATGAACTCGACGGTCCCGGCCGTGACGGCGCGATCGTGGTCGAGCACATGGGAGTGTTCGCCCGGATGGAAGTCGTCGAACCGATCCGAGATTCCCGGCGTCGGTTCGAGATCGTCCGCGGCTCGACGCCCACCGTGACCGGTCTTGAAACTTGCGTTCATGTTGCCGCCGACCTCGCGGAAACCGTAGCGTCGCGTCGAATCGTAGTGCATTTTGCCGCAGAGGACCGAGTCGTAGCCTGCGGCAGTCATGACACGAGCCACCGATGGATAGTCGTCGCTCGGGAGCCAGCAATCGTTGTTCCACGCGCCGGTGCGCGAGATGTACTTGCCCGCCGTGAAGGTCATCCGCGAAGGGACACATAGCGGCGAGTTGCAGTAGCAGTTCTGGAAGCAGACGCCTTCTGCGGCGAGTGTGTCCAGGTGTGGCGTGCGGATGATCGCGTTGCCGTTGCACCCGAGGACACTCGCGTTGTGTTCATCGGACATGATGACAAGGATATTGGGCCGGCCCGAGATCGAGGTTTCGGCGCCGGCGATGGTGGCCGCCAGGGTTGTGGCGCCCACGGTTCGCATGAAGTCACGTCGTGTGAGTCGTCGCGCAGGCATAGATCGCTCCCCGTCCTTCCGGTTTGTTCAGAGCCATTCGGCCGGTGTACACGGATCGTCGACATCCGCCATCCATCGGCGCAAGAGCGCCGTTGTCGATGCTTCGTGCTGCGCATACTCGGAGACGCCGGCCAGGTTGCGCAGTTCCCAGGGGTCTTCCTTGATGTTAAACATCTGCGTCGTCTTTGTGCCGGCCACGTTGTACTTCAGAAGCTTCCACTCGCCCGTGCGGACGCCGCGCTGCACGTCGCAGTAGGCGAAGAAGAGCGAGTCGCGAACGCACCCCTTCAAGTCGGCGAACAGTGGATACAGGCTTTTCCCGTCGACAGATGCGGGAATCGCGAGGCCGAGCCGATCACAGAGTGTTGGGAAGATATCCAGGAGATAGCACAAGGCGTCCGAGACCTGGCCCTGCGGAATGCCGGGGCCACAGAAGATGAGCGGCACGCGGACGCTGTGATCGTAGAGGCTTTGCTTGCCGAGGAGGCCGTGTTGGCCTACGGCGAGGCCGTTGTCGCCCGCGAAGACGATGAGGGTGTTGTCGGCCTGGCCGGTGGCGTCGAGTGCATCGAGGACGCGGCCGATCTGAGCATCGAGGTGGGTGATCATCGCATAGTAGGCCGCGATGTGCTGGCGAACGACGTCCGGCGTGCGCGGGAACGGCGCGAGCTTTTCATCGCGTATGCGCAACTCACCGTTGTCGAAGGGATGCTCCGGCATGAAGTTCTCGGGCAGCTCGATGGCGTCGGGCGGATACATGTCCGCATATGCCTTCGGTGCCATGCGTGGATCGTGAGGCGCGGTGTACGACACGTACGCGAAGAAGGGGCCTTTGCCGGCTTGGCCTTCGATGAACGCTATGGCCGCGTCGCTGAACACCTCGCTCGAGAAACCCTCCGCCGGATAGCGTTCTTCCTTCGGATACGCTCCGGTCGGATCGTAGTGGGAGACAGGCAGATGGAGATGGTCCGACATCCCGCCGAAGAAGATCTTCGCGCCGGATGCGAAGGCACGATTGAAGGCCGCCGGGCCGTTATGCCACTTGCCAATGCCAAAAGTGGTGTATCCGTTCGCCCTCAGCAGCTCGGGCAGCATCGTGTGCTCTTCCGGGATGCCTTCGCCTTTGCCCTGAATATGGAAAAGCGTTCGGCCGGTCATCAGCATAGCGCGGCTAGGCATGCACACGGCGCCGGACATCGATCCCATGATGTGGGCGTGCGTGAATACGGTGCCGTTCCGGACGAGGCGATCCATGTTTGGCGTTTTGATGGCGGGATTATTGAGGGCGCCCAAGGTATTGAAGCGCTGGTCGTCCGTGAAGAGAAACAGGATGTTGGGCTTCGCCTTTGTATGCGTCTGGGTTGATGTCAGGCGCGGGACGAGTCCGGCAGCAGAGGCCATGCCGAGTGTCCGAAGGAAATGCCGGCGTGTCATGTTGGAATCATTCCTTCCTCCGTGTTCGCGTGTGTGGGCTCGCCCGATCCCAGCGCTATTCTGAGGAAGAAGGGACCTCAGATCAAGAGGAGGTTTCAGAGTCCGTCGGCCGGGATATCGAGCTCGACAGGAATGAGGAAGTGGTCCGGTTCGGGGGTCTTGCCCGCGGCTAGCTCTTTCAGCATCCGGCCGATGATTTCGCCTTGCGTCCTGGCGTCTGCGGCAGCTCGCGCGTAGGGGAATCTGGGGCGCTTGCCTCGGGCGGCGAAGTAGTCGGCCATGACGATCAGAACGTCGTTCGGTACACGCAGGCCCACCGCTTCGGCCGCGCGCGCTGCGAGATCGGCCAGTACCGAAGAACGACAGATCAGCGCGGTCGGCGCGTCGGGTGCCGACAAGGTCACTTGCAGGGCGTCAGCCACCACGCCCGATTCGCAGGGCAGGCTTCGAATGGATGCCGCCCCTTGGGAGATCTGGGCGCAACGGAGGGCTTCCTGAATGCCATCCATGAACAGGTTGTCGCCATAGTCCCAGATCTCGCGCATGAGTACCATGACGCGTTGATGGCCCTGCCCAACTACATACTCCGTCAGAATGCGGCCAACCGTCCGCTGATCGCGATCCACCCACGGCAATCCACCGGCTTCAGGGCAGACGCTGCCACACACGACCGCGGGCACCCGGCGTTGCTGGAAGAACCGCTGCACCTCGATCAAACCCACGAAGAGAATCACGCCGGACGGCGAAAGGCCGCTCTTCCAAGCCTCCTCAAGCAAGCGGCAGTAATTCAGCGGTTCGACGCTCGGGAGAAACGAGTACTGAATGGCGTTGTGGGGGAATCGGTGGTGGACACCGTTCATGAGGTGTTCGAGAAACGACTGGGCACAGGCGAAGAACGGACGGTGCAGGACGAAGTTCACGCACTCGATCCGGTTGCCGTCGTAGCGCGGCGCTTTTGTGCCCACAAAGGTTCCGGCCCCATGCTTCAGCACGAGTACATCGCGGTCGGCCAGCTCGTGCATGGCGCGGTTGGCCGTCATCGGGCTGACACCGAGCATCTCCGCAGCTTCGCGAGCCGTCAGGTATCGGTCGCCCGGGTGCAAGCCACGGCTTCGGATATTCTGTTCGATGATCGCGGCCAACTCCGAGCATTTGCCAGCCATGGGGTACCTTTTCCCTCGCAAGGACTCCGTGCACGTCGGGCTCGACACCGTGTTCAAGCAAATAGCAGAAGGTATGATAGCCGAAACCCCGGTCCGGGTGCAAAAGCTTTTTTCTGCACTAGGAGTCCATGGCCGTGATGTTTGCCCCCCATCTAGTGCCTTGGCCTTCCGAATACCCTCGACGACCGAGCGTTTCGATGTAGAAACACGGTCCGTCGGTTTGCCTTTGATGGTGCGGTGTGATTCAATGAGCCGTTCTCGGGGGTGCGGCCTGTCGGCCCCCTATTGCCTTCTGCCGCTATGGAGGAGCGCCATACTATGCCAAGTTGCCGCGATCGCGTCTTGAGTGCATTGTCTTTCGAGGAAACGGCGGCCGTTCCGATGGATCTGGCCGGCATGCCCTCGACCGGTGTCAGTTGTTTCGCCTATGCGGATCTTGTCCGTGCGCTGGGTCTTCCTCCTCGGCCGCCACGAGTCTACGATACGGGCCAGATGTTGGCGTTGCCCGAGGTAGATGTCCTTGACGCCCTGGGCTGTGATGTGGTCACCCTCGGAATGGACATGACCAACGCCTTTGACCAACCCGAGCTGTGGAAGCCTTACGATTTCGGTGGCCGTCTGCCGGCGCTCGTCCGGGATCCGAACATGTTTCGGGCGCTGGACGATGGCACGGTCGTTCAGCCGGCTTCGGGTACGCGCATGCCGCCGATGTCGCACGTGTTTGAGGGCGAACACGGTGGCCAGCCACTCGATTTTGGAGGCGACTTGCCCAAACCCGACCTTCGTCAATTGCGAGAGGTCCTTGAGCGACAACGGCTCAAGGATAGCGACATTCGAAAGACCCGCGAGTTCTTCGAGCAGGTGCGGAACTCCACGGATCGCGCCATCCTCTTTTGCGGGCCGGGCGCCGGCATCGCCATTGCGGGTTTCGGCGGCATGGCCGTGTTTCCGCTTCTATGTCTCACGGAGCCGGGTTTTGTGGCCGAACTTCACGACCTCATCATTTCCTATGCCGTCGAGAAGGTCGAGGCGCTTCTCGTCGAGGTGCATCCGTACATCGATGTCTACCAGTGCAGTTCCGATGATTGGGGCACGCAGAATCAGACCATCGCGTCGCCGGATATGTATCGCGATCTCTTCTTGCCGTACTACCGACGATTCACCGACGCGATTCATCGCGCAGCCCCGGGTGTAAAGACCTTCCTCCATTCCTGTGGCGCCGTGTACGACCTTATGGACCTGATCGTCGAGAGTGGATTCGATGTGCTCAATCCGGTGCAGTGGACCGCCGGTGGGCACTCGTATACGGAGTGGAAGGATAGGTCGCGCGGCCGCCTCGCGCTGTGGGGCGGCGGCGTGAACACGCAGCAGACTCTTCCCCTCGGCGTGGTCGAGGACATCGAGCGCGAGGTGGATGCCATTGTTCGATACATGCGCGAGGATGGCGGATACGTGTTCAACGCCATCCACAATCTGCTTGCAGAGATCTCGGGCGAGAAGATCGTGGCCCTGTATCGCGCCGCAGCGGCCGTTGGACGGTGATCGCGATCAGCACAAGGGAAGGAACAGGCTCATGGCTCACGCAGTCGCATGCTTCATGCTCGGGATCGCAACGACGTGGCTGCTCGGAGGGGCGTCCCCTTCGCCCGAGGAGTCGCTGTCTCCCGTTCCCTTTTCCGGCGTCAAGTCGGACTGGAACGGTTACGATCGGTATGAGTTCACGTTCGACGGGCGGACATGCTACGTGGTCACGCCCCAGCGTGTCGCCCCGGGCATGCCCTGGATCTGGCGGGCCCGATTCTGGGGCCATGAGCCGCAGACGGATCTGGCCCTGCTCGAGCGCGGCTTCCACCTTGTCTACATCGATGTTGCCGGGATGTTCGGCAGCCCGAGGGCCGTGGCGCATTGGAACGCGTTTTACGACTACCTGACGAAGGAACACGGACTTGCCGCGAAGCCGGCCCTCGAAGGCATGAGTCGAGGCGGTCTTATCGTCTACAACTGGGCGGCGGCCAATCCGGACAAGGTCGCTTGCATTTACGCCGACGCGCCGGTGTGCGACATCAAGAGCTGGCCCGGTGGTCTCCTTGGAAAAGGCACCGGCAACGCCGGCGAGTGGCCATTGTGTCTCCAGGAATACGGCCTTACCGAAGAGACGGTGCTCGCTTTCAAGGGCAATCCTATCGATCATCTCGATCCCATCGCCCAGGCGCGGATTCCGCTCCTCCACGTGTGTGGCGGCGCTGACGATGGCGTGCCCGTCGACGAGAACACGCGCGTGCTCGAGGAGCGTTACAAGGCATTGGGCGGTCCCATCCGCGTCATCATCAAGCCCGGTTGCGGCCACCATCCGCACAGCCTCAAGGATCCCGCCGTCATCGTTCAATTCATCCTGCGCCACACCGTTGGCGTGAGCGAATACGTGCAAGTGCGCGACGGACTCAGGAACTGCCGCCGCCGCTTTGCCGAGGAGAAGCGCGGCCGCGTCGCCTTTCTCGGCGGCTCGATTACCGAGATGCAGGGTTGGCGCGACATCGTCTGCGAGGATCTCGTGCGGCGCTTTCCCGAGACGGAATTCGACTTTGTCGAGGCCGGCATTGCCTCGACCGACACCAGCCTCGCGCCCTTCCGGCTCGATAGTGATGTCTTCAGCCGTGGCCCCGTCGACCTGCTCTTCGTCGAGTTTGCCGTCAACGATGACACAAACGGCCGGACGCCCGTCGAGAGCGTGCGCGGCATGGAAGGCATTATCCGGCAGGCGCGCTGCCGTAATCCGGCCATTGACCTTGTTATCCAGCACTTCGTCGATCCAGGCAAGATGGAGGTCATTGGTGCCGGGCAAGTGCCGGACGAGATCCAAGCACACGAGCAGGTGGCCGACTACTACGGCGTACCGAGCATTAACCAGGCCCATCGCGTTACGGATGAGACTAAGGCCGGTGAGTACGACTGGGAGACCTTCGGCGGCATTCATCCGGCGCCCTTTGGACATGCCATCTATGCCCACACGGTATCGGAGCTTCTCGATTTCGCGTGGCGCGATGCTGTGGGCGAAACGGATCGAATCGTCGCGCATGCGATGCCGGACGCGCCGCTGGATCCGTTGAATTACGGCCGCGGCCGTTACATCCCGTTGACGGAAGCCACACTCGAAACCGGCTGGACGCTCGTGCCGCAATGGGATGCCGCCGACGGCGAGAATCGCGCGCGTTTCAAAGGCATTCCCGTGATCGAGGCGGTCGAGCCTGGCGCCACGCTCAGGTTATCCTTTGACGGCACCGCGATTGGGCTCTACGTGCTCGCTGGGCCGGATGTCGGCGTGTTGGAGTTTTCCGTCGACGGCGGCGCTTGGCATTCCGTCGATCAGTTCACCCAATGGAGCAGCGGACTGCACATCCCGTGGTCTTACCTCTTGGACGCAGCACTGCCGGTGGGCACCCATGAGGTTGTGGTGCGAACCACGGACGTCAAGAACGAGGCCAGCAACGGATATGCAGCGCGCATCGTCCAGTTTCTGGCCAACTGATACGGCACCGGGGTCGTGCGACCCATGGGCTGATAACGCAGAGGCGGAGAGCGTTCGGCAGAGGAGTGCGCCATGGACTGCGCGGAGAACATGCGGATGAACCGAAGGGACTTGCTCCGGGTTGCTTCCGGCGTCGCGGCCGGGGCGGTGTGGGCGCGCGGGGGATGGGCGGATGGCCTGCCGGCCATCACGCGGCCTCGGGCCACGTCCGGCGACTCGGCGGTCGAGCCCGACTGGGCTGAACGGCTCACCGTGACGGTAGGCCCGAAAGACGCGGATCTCGTCGGTGACACGGAGAAACCCATCCAGGCGGCGCTTGACTATGTGGCCCGACTGGGCACAGGCACGGTCCACGTGCTTCCTGGAACGTATCGCATGCGGAACTCGCTGTTCCTGAGGGCCAACGTGCGCCTCCTAGGCAGCGGCCAGGAAACGGTTCTGATCAAGCAACCGTCCATCGAAACGACTCTCGCGGAGGATTCGGACTGGTACGACCAGGAGGTGACGTTGGTGGACGCGGACGGGTTTGACGTAGGCGATGGCGTCGTTCTTCGGACGGAGAACGTGCACCACGGGGGCCTGGATGTGCTGCGCCGGACTCTGGTGGCGCGGACAGGTAATCGTTTCAAGCTGGATCGCGCCCTCCGCGAGAACTTTTGGACACTCAAGGCGCCCACGATTTCGACGCTCTTCCCGATGCTCACCGCCGAGGAAACCGACGATCTGGCGGTCGAGAGTCTTGTCCTCGATGGAAACAGGAGCCACAACGGCCATATCGACGGCAACTATGCGGGGGCGATCTGGTTTCAGGACTGCAGCCGCATCGTTCTTCGCGGCCTGACGATGCGGAACTACAATGGGGACGGTGCCAGTTGGCAAGTGTGCCACGACGTGCTGGTCGAGGATTGCCACAGTCACGATAACGCCGATCTGGGGCTCCATCCCGGGTCCGGATCCCAGCGTCCCATCATCCGACGGAATGTCCTGGAGCGCAACGACATTGGCCTGTTCTTCTGTTGGGGCGTGAAATACGGCTTGGCGGAAGAGAATGTCGTGCGCGACAATGCTTCATATGGGATCTCGATCGGCCACCGCGACAACGAAAACGTGATACGCGGGAACGAGGTGTGTAGAAACGGGCGGGCCGGCGTGGTGTTTCGCCCGGAACGCGGAAAAGGGTTCGCGGCATGGGGGAACCTTCTCGAGGCGAACCGGATTGTAGACAACGGGGCGGACGACGGTGTGGGCATCGATATCCAAGGAACCACCGAATCCGTTGTCCTTGAGCGCAACGAGGTTCGCGAGACGCGCGGTCCGGCTTCGCGAGTCGGGGTCCGATTGGGACCCGAGTCGCGCGACGTCCGGATGGTGGACAACCAAATTGACGGATTTGCCCGGCCCGTTGAGGATCTTCGGACAGAATAGGTTCGGTTATTCTTGTGTTGGCGGGTGGGATCGCTGCATTGCGAATGCTCTACGTTCATGGTAGAGTATCCTGCGGTTTTCGAGGGATCCGCTCGAGGGTAACGTGTTCGAGCGGATTGATCTGTTTTCAGGAGTGGAGGGAGTAGAGCACCATGGAGAAGGCCCCAGACCTCAAGGAGGTCCTTCGGACGACGACCATCCGGCTACGCCAGATTGAGCGGGCGGATCCTACGGAAGCCTTTCGGGTCTTTGCGGCCCCTTTGCTTCAGTGTTACGGTCTCTCGAAGGTTACGATGCTGCTCTTGGACTGTGCGCCGGATCACGCGCGCGACTGGATCGTCACCGGATATGCGCTCTGTGCGAGCGATGGCACGCCGACCGACCTCGATCCGTGGCCGGCGTGCGAGCGCACCGTGTTTGGCGCGCTGTTGAGTGAGACGCCGCAAGAGGATTGCATGAAGTACATTCCCGATACGAGTGCTATCTTCGGCGCCGACGGCGAGCACGCCTCGGCACTGTTGCTCCACTTCAAGTGTTCGTCGAGCTGTATCTGCTTCATTTGCTCCAAGCGCGGTAAGGATGCATTCCCGGAATCGGAGCGAGAGGCCTTGGCGCACTATGCGGAGACACTCTGTCCGTATCTCCAGTCCGTTCACGAACTCGAGCTTCCTATCCGTAGTCGCGAGCGCCATGTGTTCCGAAGCAAGCTGCGCACGGAGGCGCGCGGAAACCCGGCGGAAGTGTTGGATACCGTGGCGCGGTTGTGGAAGGAACTGCTGGCCGGGCTGTCGGCACGGATCTGGCTCTACAACGAACTCACCAACGCATTTGTCTTGTCCGGGCGATGCGATCGAGACGATGCTGCCGAGACCACACTGTTTGGGGCCGATGATGTGAATCCGGAGACACGCTGCTACCACGAGCAGAGCATCCGACGTTTCAGCAAGTCCAGTTTCCCGGAGGAGCGACGTCGGCAGATGCCCGAGCAGTGCCGCGACGTGCTGTCCGTGCCGTTGCTGTTCAAGCCGCTTTCGCCCAAAGAAGCCCCGATGCAGTGCTTGGGCGTGATCAACGTGTTCCTCGATCCTGGGGCGAACCGTCACCACAACATCGAGCACCTCTTGGGCCTGGCGCAGGACTGTGGTTTCGCCATCCAGGAGTCATTCACCTTTCAGCAAATGGGCATCCTTCGCGAGTTCAATGCCCTGGTGAGCCGTGCCCTGGGCGGACTCACCACGATGCCCATCAAGAGCCTGAAAACCGAGTTCTTCAACGGTGTGATCGATATTGTCAAACGCCATCTCCAGGTGTTCGGTATCAGCATCTTCGAGGCGACCGAAGACAAGAAGCACGCCGTATGCGTGGCGACGACGGGTATCGTGGATGACCCGGACCTCCGCGAAGTGCGTTACGAGAAAGGCGAAGGGGGTACGGGCACGATCTTCGCCGAGGGCAAGGCCCGAATCACGCCGGGCGGAGATGAAGTGCTCCAGGGCAAATTCATTGAGAAGAGCCTATCTCAGGATATCAACGACCTCCGACTGCGGCCCTTCTTGGGCGTTCCCATGCTCGTGGGGCAGGAAGTCATCGGTGTGGTCCGCTGCGTCGAGAAGCGATCGAGCATCACGGGTGAACCCCTGCCGTTCTCGCCTCATGATCTCGGCGATCTCACCTTCATCGCCGATCAGCTTGCCCCGATTATGGAGATCATCAAGCTCCAGGAGTTGCGCGAGCTGGGTATCTCCGTGGCGGTGCATGACATTCGGGCGCCGGCTTCAACCCTGCGCGACGCTGCTCACACCTTGCGCCGATCGCTTCGCGAGATGAACGCCTACGACAAGGTGAAGTATGAAATCGAGGACCTCTACAATACCTCGTTGCGGCTGCTTTCCGTGGTCGACCAAGCGGGACAGGTCGTCGGGGCGGGCTTCACGCCTCGAAAACGCAAGACCACGCTCGAGGGCGACATCATGGCGCGGCTTAAGGCAATGCTGTATGATCAGGCGAAGCAGAAGGAGATCACCATCCACTTCGAAGGCTTTGGCGACATGCCGCCGGTGGTGGTGGACCCCAATCTGTTCGAGCAGGTGATGTTCAACCTGCTGGTGAATGCCATCAAGTACTCCTATCGCCAGACGGATATCGAGATCGTGGCTGAGGTCATGAAGACCAAGCGGTTCTTCTCGATCAAGGTTCGCAACTGGGGCGAGTCGATCTCGGCCGACGAGATGGACAATATCTTCTTGCCGTTCTATCGTGGCGAGTCCGGCCGCCGAAGCGGTTCGGGCAGGGGACTGGGCCTGTACATCGTGAAAGGAATCGTTGAAGCTCACGGCGGGCGCATTACGGTAACCAATAGGGAGCAGCCTGTCGAGTTCACCGTGGAAATGCCGTTGTAGAGAGAGGAGCCGAGCGTGATTGTCTTTTTTGACGATGAACCTCATTTTGTCCATTACTACTTGAAGGAACTCCGAACCGCCTACGGTGTGGATCGGGTGGTCTTTCGCGACAACCTGAATGAGGCCCAGCAAGATCTGGACGCCAACGGCGACCAGGTTGAGGCCATGGTTCTTGACATCATGATGCCGCCCCGTAGCGAGTGGAGCCCCGGCGACGCCGAGGGGGGCCTGAACTCAGGGATCAAGTTTCTCGAGGACAATCTGGCCCTGCTCAGGAAGAGCAAGATCCCGGTGGTGATCCTGACCAATCGCGACGTGAACCGGATTGAGGGGGCTCTCGACGCGCTACGGGACTACCTGTACAAGATCGAGGTGCACCAGAAGACCCAGACGCCCGCTTGGCACTTGCCCACCATTGTGCATCGGCTCCTGGCCGCGAAATAGGCGCCACGCCTGCCCCCCTGGGTGTTGAGGAGAATGGTGCCCCGAGAAGGAGTCGAACCTTCGTCTAATCCTTAGGAGGGACTTGTTCTATCCGTTGAACTATCGGGGCTTCTCGGCGTGTCCGAGCCCAGCGCCGGCCTCGAACGTCACTACCAGACGGGAGGATACGCGAAGCCGACAGCGTGTTCAAGTCCACCCGCGTCGCGGATTCAAGGCCTCGCGGTGTCGTGGAACTGGAATGCGTAGAGCCGACTGTCGCGGAGATAGAAGTGGAGGCGGATGGGCTGGCCGGCGAGGACTCCGAGATCCGGTGTGCCTTGCCAGGTGACTGGTGCGCGGACGGAGTTTCCCCAGACCGGCACAGCATCGGCCCGCGTGCAACCGGCGATGGGCCTGGCTGCGGCATCCAGCAGTTCCACGTACGTGCAGCCGCCGGCGCTGGTGTCGATGTTCAGTTCGAGTGCATTGCCCGTGAACCGCATGAGGGGCGTCGTCACCTCACCCCACTCGATGCCCGCGTTGACCGATGCAAACCCGTCCAAGCGCAGGACGGCGCGACCGATGCCCGTTTGGGGGCCGTCGGCGGCCGCGGGGTCGACAAGACCACTGTGATCCGCGTTCGATCCAAAGAAGTAGAACCACATCTCGTCGCCCATCACAATGGGCTCAGGCAACACCCACATCATGCGCGAGTACCAACTGCCTGCAGGACCCAGCCGCAGAAACGGCGCGCGTCCGCCGATGTGAGAGAAGTCCTTGCCGTCGCGACTTGCACACAGTCGCACGTCCATTGCGTCGGGTCCCTGATGGCCCTTGGGGCGCGCGTACCAATGCCAGAATGCCTGCGGCAGCATCAGGTACAGGCCCCGGGCGTCGGGATAGCGGAACACGCATGCACCGTAGTAGTCGATCGCGGGCTGTCTGCTGGGCGAGGCGTACGCGGCCAAGTCAATATCGTCCGCCTTGATGACCGGCGTTTCCTGATCCCAGTTGACGAGGTCGTCCGACTCGAGTCGGCGGTGGTAGCGGAAGTTTTCAGCCTTGTTGGAGGAGCGAACCCAGGTTCGCGTGTAGAGCACGTAGCGGCCCACCAGGTCATCCCAGAACGCGATGCTCTGCGTGTCGCAATCGCCTAGGGCAATTGCCTGCGTTTCCGTCCAGTGGATACCGTCGGGGCTGTGATGGAAGATCAACTTGTTTTCCCGGCCCTTGGCCTGAGTCCGGTAGCGTTGCTCCGGCGGCGCGTTGGGATCCACCCATACCGCAGCACCCCGGCATTCCGGTATCACGAGGGCATTGTTGCGGGTGCCGAAGAAGTCGTGAAGGCCAAGGTCGGGTTTCGTGAAGTGAATGCCGTCTTCGGATTCGGCATAGGCGATGAATTCTCCGGCCGCTCTCGGACCAGTCTCTTCGTCGCCCTCGGTCAACCGGATCAACTCATACCACAGCCGGACAGTGTCGCCCTCCTTACGGAGACTGCTGTACGCCCAAACCGTCGCGCCCGCCTGTCGCTCCCATGGAGTGTCCGCCGTCAGCACCGGTTCGGGATGGGTGTATGGCTCGTTCATGGCCAACGAGACGCCGTGGCTGTCCGCGATCATGGCGCCATCCAGGAATAGCTGCTTGCGATCGCCGATGTCGATCACGTCATCCTCCTGGGGTTGGGCCATTGCCAGCCACGACCATGCCAACGCAAGGGTTCCGACGCGCCGGAGTGCATGGTTCAGCATCGCTTCTTCCTCACAACCTCAACGCTCAACCTTGATGGTCTTGATCTGATGCGGGGCGATGGAAAAGGCGAGCCCCTTTCCGGAAACCTGGATCGGGGCCGTCACGTTTTCAAGGAGATCGGTTTCGTACGCTGCCCCGATCGGGACAGGCATCTCGACCTCGACGGTGCAGGCTCGGCCGTACATCTCGCAGAGCCGCAGAACGGTGGATTCGGAATCGTACGCCTTCTTCACCACTTCGAGAAGCACATTGGCGGGATGCACACGGAAGAACGACTTCTCGATGGGCAGCGTCCCATCGTGTCCGGTCTCGCACACGCAGGCGAACGGGTAGTTGAATGCGTATCCCTCTTTGAGCACCTCGGCCTGTTCCCATTCCCCGCGATGCGGATAGAGGGCGTAGCGGATGGTGTGAATGCCTTCGTCGGTGTTGAAGGCGGGTTCGGTGGGGCTGCGCAACACGCTCAAACGCACCGTGCTCTGGTCCACGTCGTGCGCGTACCGCGCGTTGTTCATCAGCGCTACGCCGTATCCGTCGGCACACAGATCGACCCACTTCTGCGCGGGGTACTCAAGGCCATCCGCGGCGCGCGCGATCGCGGCGTAGGGGCCATCATAGGTGACCTGCGGCCGATCGAACGCCGTCGGAAAGGCAACTTTGATCATCCGATGGACATCGTGCCAATCGATCCGGAGTTCGAAGTCGACGCGCGCTGTGCCGGCATAGAGGCGGATGTCCTGTGTGAACACCGAGTTCTGATAGGACCTGGTCACCCGAAGCGCCGCGCAGACAGGACCCTCCTCAATGACGCCAATGGTTGGCTTGCTGAGCACGGGCGTCGCTTTCCCCGGGGGCCTGCCGATGGTGTCACTTCCAAGCACGAAGCGCCCCTCGGAATCCCCTTCATCCTCGATGGCGACAAGCACATTTCCCAGAGAAGAGGAGGCGAGTATCTCGCGGTCGTTCTGCTTGTCCCACACGCGACGGAGATAACCCGAATCCTCATCGACTTCGATGCGGAGGAACGCGTTCTCCAAGGCCGTGGCGGTTACCGAAAGCGGCGGACTGCTCTGGCTCTCGGCAACGCCCGGGTCGGTGAGGACGTGATAGGCCCGATACCCGAGGGAAGGTGCGTCCTGCGCCACAAACGCGCACCGGATGCGGCGTTTGCCCTGGTTTTCTTCTCGCTTTAGCACCTGGATCGGCGTGATCCGGCCTTGGGCGTCGCAGAGACCGAGGTGAGCAAAATCCTGATCAAGCTCGATCCAGGTTTCGACGGCATCGGTTCGATCCCACGGAAGCGGATTGAACACGATGAGGGGCAGACCTTGGCCCTGTGTGGCCACGTTCCGGGCGAGGGACCCTAGTGCCGCGTCAATGGCATGCCCGCACGATTCCCGGACGCTGCGATAGTAGCCCATGGTATCTTCTGCCGCCGACGGGATCAGGCTGCCGCCGAGGATGTCGTGGAACTGGTTGAAGAGCAGCTTCCTCCAAGCCTCCTCCAGTTCCTCGTACGGATAGGTCAGGCCACCCTGTAGCCAGGCGATGCTCGACCATTTCTCGGCATTCAGTAGGAGAATCTCACACTCTTTGTTGCTCTTCTTGATTTCGCCGCAGTTGGTGAGATCGCCCTGCAACTCGAATCCAAGCTCATCGTTGACCACGGGAAGGGCGGCTCGCTCGTGCTCCACCGCATCCACGTATTCACGAAAGGTGGAGAACTTGAGGATTACCTCAGGACGCAACTCGTTGGCCAGACGCTTCATATCGTCGATCTCATCCGCGCCGAGGCCGCCGCCGTGATCGCCGCCACCGACCTTGAACATGACGTGGCCCAGGCCGTAGCGATTCTGAATCGACTGAAGAGCCTCTCGCCACATCGGTCTCGGATCGGAGGTGAACGGCCGACATGCGAGGACGCGTGACCCGTCCGGCGACTGCCACCAGAAGAGCGTCTCGCCCTTCGCGCCCCGACGGAACATGTAGCAGTCCATTCCCGACAGCCGGAGAATCTGCGGCAGTTGCCACGGATGGCTCCACGCGTCCTCTTGCCAGCCGGTGGTCACGTCCATGCCGAACGTTTCCCGAAAATAGCGCTTGCCCATGACGCATTGGCGAACCAATGCCTCGCCACACGGTTCGCCGCCTTCCGCCTCGACGTACATGCCGCCCACGATTTCCCAGCGTCCTTCGCGGATGTGCGTGCGCATCTGGTCGAAGAGATGCGGATAGACGCGGGCCATCGGCTCATAGAGCGGAACCTGACTCTGGCAGAACACGTAGTCTGGGAACCGTGCCAGGTTATCGAGCGCCCGGCCGAAGGTCGGACGGCAACAGCGGTGGATGGTTTCCGGATCGTATCGCCAGAGCCATACGATGTCGATGTGCGATTGCGGAACCAGATGAACCGTTGGCATAGATTGCATGGATGACACCTTCCCAGGTTCTGCGGTTTCGCGCCCGGATGCCTCCGCGTCGGCACGCGGAACTGGCAGCAAACCAGCCAGGCAGGCGATGGCGACCCACGTCGCCATGCTCGGATGATACCATCGCTGACGAGGACCGCCGGGAATCCGTTTGTCGTCCTCCGGCGCTCTGGTCGCGATTCCTCCGAATCGCCGTTGCGGTTCCGCGATATGGAAGCGATCGAAGGTTCTCACAGAGCGGGGCACATGCTCTTGCCGAACACGACCAATACCCGATACTGGCCCGGCCGCTACGCTCCTGGTGGGTAAGCACACTACGCAACACCCCGCATGCCGTGAAGATACCCGATCGGCAACTTCTTGTAGTATAGAGTCTAGCGGATACGCCGGCAACAGGAACGAGAGAGAGGCGGTGGCGCCGGCGTTAGTGAATGCGGTCTTTGCGTTGGTGTGTGAATGGCGACCGCGCATTTGGTATTCTATCCGCGTAGTGGGTCTGTGGTTTTTGGCGAGGTCTGAGCGGGCGCGACGGCGGACGTGGGAAGAGAGATCAGGAATGATACACGAGGCGGAATTCTATCGGGATCTGCTCAACTCTGTGTCAGACGGGGTGTATTTTCTGGACAGAGAACGCAGAATCACCTTCTGGAACAAAGGCGCTGAGCGGATTTCGGGATACTCGAGCGAAGAAGCGGTCGGATCCCAGTGCCGCGATCATCTTCTCAACCATGTGGATGAGCGGGGCCGCAGCCTGTGTGCGGACGCGTGCCCAGCCAGCGTGGCGATCGAGTCCGGCCAGAGTATCGAGATGGAGGCGTTTCTTCACCACAAGGACGGCCACCGCGTCCCTGTGAGTATCAAAACCGTCCCGTTCCGGAACGCCGAAGGCCAGGTGACGGGCGCGGTGGAGACCTTCTCCGAGACGTCTTCAAGGAGCGAATACGAGCGCCGGTTCAAGGAAATGGAAGGTCTTGCGATGCAGGATCCGGTTACGGGTGTAGGCAACCGGCGCTACGGCGAGCGCCGTATAATCTCGTTACTGAACGAGCTGGACCGCTACGATTGGCCTTTCGGGCTGCTGTTTGCCGACGTCGATCATTTCAAAGCAGTCAACGATACCTATGGCCACGACGCCGGCGATGCCGTCCTGCACATGGTGGCGCAGACCCTAATCTCGAACGTCCGTTCTTTCGACCACGTTATTCGGTGGGGCGGCGAGGAGTTCCTCATCCTCGTTGTGAATGTCAACACCGAACAACTGGGTATTGTGGCGGAGAAGCTCCGTGCGCTCGTCGAGAAATCAGAGCTTGAGCGAAACGGGCGTTGTATCCGGGTGACGGTCTCGATGGGTGGTTCGATATGTACGGATGACGACGACGAGAAGACCTTGGTTGCTCGGGCCGATGGCCTTATGTATGAGAGCAAGCAGGCCGGACGCAACCGCGTGACGATTGGTTGATCGTCGGGTGATGTGGGGAGGAGGCGATTCGTGTGTTCCTTGGCAGCGTGGTGTATCGTCTCAGCATTGGCGGCAGGTGTCGAGGGTTCCGCAGCGCCGCCGGTGTGGCACGAGGAGGATGCGATGAGACTGAGGCCCTTTGAACTCGGCGACGTCGTCCTGCTCGACGGGCCCTGCAAGGTAGCCCAGGAGGCGAATCGAGAGTACTTGCGCGCGCTGGACGCCGACCGGCTGCTGCACGCGTTTCGGGTCAATGCCGGCCTCGACGCTCCCGGCGAGCCCCTTGGCGGATGGGAGCGGCCGGACTGCGAGGTGCGTGGCCACTTCGTCGGGCATTTCGTGTCGGCGTGTGCCGAGATGTATGCCACTACGGGCGACCTCGACCTCAAGGCCAAGGCGGACTACATGGTTGCCGAGATGGCCAAGTGTCAACAGGCTCTGGGGGGATCGTACCTGTCTGCCTATCCGGAAGCGTTCTGGGATCGTCTCGAGCGCATGGAGAACCCGCCGTGGGCCCCCTACTACACGATTCACAAGATCATGGCCGGCCTCTACGATGCGTATCGCCTCTGTGGCAATGCGCAGGCGCTGGATGTTCTCCAGGGCATGGCGGCCTACTTCAAAGGCCGCTACGACAAGCTTAGCATCTGGGAATGGGACAGGCTCCTGGGGGTTGAGTTCGGCGGTATGGCCGAAGTCCTCTATGACCTGTATGGTGTCACCGGCGATCCCGCCCATCTCGATATAGCCCACGCCTTCGATCGGGCTGTGTTTCTCGGGCCCTTAGCCCTCGATCACGACGACCTGAGCCGAATCCATGCCAACACGCATATTCCTGAGATCATCGGGGCGGCGCGCCGTTACGAGCTTCTCGGCGACACGCGCTATCGTAACGTCGTGTCCTTCTTCTGGGACTGCGTTGTCGAGAAGCGCATCTACGCGACCGGCGGAACGAGTAACGGCGAACACTGGCCTGATCCCTACAAGCTTGCCGGAACGCTGAGCGCCCAGAATCAGGAGTCGTGCACGTCGCATAACATGCTCTGGCTGACGCGTCACCTGATTCAGTGGACCGGCGAGGCGAAGTACGCCGATTTCGCCGAGCGTCTGTTCTTCAACAGCATCCTCGGAACGCAGCGCGCCTCGGACGGTATGTTGATCTACTTCCTGCCGCTGGCCTGCGGCCAGGCAAAGACGTACGGCACACCCAACGACTCGTTCTGGTGCTGCTACGGAACCGGCATCGAAGGCTTTGCCATGATCGGCGACAGCATCTACTTCCACGATGACCAAGGGGTGTACGTCAACATGTTTGTGCCAAGTGAAGTGACTTGGCGCGAACGCGGCGTGCGCCTCGCCCAGCAGACGTCGTTCCCGGCCGATCCGAAGACGCGGCTCGTTGTCCATGCCGAGGCGCCGGCTACGTTTGGCGTGAACGTCCGCATTCCGGCGTGGGCCGGGCCGGGCTTTGGCGTCAGGGTGAACGGCAAACGCGTGGCCATGCCGGTCGAACCGGTTGCGTACCTTCGGATCGAGCGTGAATGGTGCAAGGGCGACACGGTCGACGTGGACTTGCCGATGGTGCTGCATGTGGAGCCGCTACCGGACGATCCGGACACGGTGGCGTTGCTGTACGGCCCCCTTGTGTTGGCCGGTCTGACCAACCATGAAGTCACGCTAATCGGCGATGTCTCGGCCGCGGCATCCATGCTCGATCCGGTAGAGGGCCAAGTGCTCACATTCCGCACGCATGGCCAGCCGGAGGATGTTACTTTCGTCCCACTGAACGGCATCGTCGAAGAGTCCTATGGCGTGTATTTCCTCATGGTTGAGGAAGGCAGTCCGCGCCACCAGGCCTATGTTGCCGCCATCGAAGCGCAGCGGCGGTTCGAGGCGCGCGTGGTGGATCGCGTGATTCCGGGCGACGCGACGCTCGAGAAGGCCCATGGCCTCGATGGCGAGCACACGCAAGACGGGCCTTATATGGGCAAGCACTGGCGACACGCCTCGGATGGGGGCTGGTTTGGCTGGGATTTGACCGTGGTGCCCGACGCGTCCCACACGCTCTCGGTCATGTACTGGGGCGATGACGTTCCGCCAAGGGAATTCGATGTTCTTGTGGACGGTGTGGTAGTGGGTTCCGAATCGCTGAACAAGGACAAGCCCGGCGAGCTGTTTCGCGTCGAGTATCCGCTGACTAGCGAGTTGACCCAGGGAAAAGCGAAGGTCACCGTGCGTTTTCAGGCACACCCCGGCAACACGGCGGGCGGTGTCTTCGAATGCGCGATCCTGAAGCCGGAATGATCGTGTGAGACGCGACCGAGTAGCGGCCTATGGGCGGCGCGACTCGCTCGTTTGGACCGGTAGGATTCCGTCGATCGAGCGGATACGTACGTCCTGTTGCGGGAAGGCTATCTCAATTCCCCGTTCCCGAAATGCCTGGTCTATGGCCATGTGTAGTTGGTGTCGCATTGAGAGGAGCATGTTGACGTTCTTGCAGAAGACGCGAAGCTCGAAATCGAGTGAACTGGCGCCGAATCCCATGAAGAGCACCACCGGCGCCGGATCGGCCAGAACATGGGGATTGGCACCGGCCACTTCGTACAAGGTCCTCTCGGCCAGGGCCGTATCGGAACCATAGGCGATTCCCACCGGGATGATCGCGCGCAAGGTCGAGTCCGACAAGGTCCAGTTGACGAGCTGGTTGGTCACGAATTCCTTGTTGGGCACGACTAGTTCTTTGCGGTCGAAGTCGGTGATCCATGTCGAGCGAATACGGATCTTGGAGACGGTTCCGCTCACCCCGCCCACGGTGACGACGTCGTTGATTCGGATGGGTCGCTCGAATAGGAGAATCACGCCGGAGACGAAATTGGCGAAGATCTCTTGCAAACCGAAACCTAGTCCCAAACCAACGGCGGCAACCAACCACTGGATATTGGACCATCCGACACCGATGGTGTTGAAGGCCACGGCAATGCCGAGCAGGATGATGACGTATCGCACCAGCGTGGTGATGGCATAGCGTTCGCCCCGGCCCAACTGCGTTCGCTGGAGCACAGCCAGCTCGAGCAGGCCCGGGATGTTCGCCGTGGCGATGAGTGTGACTAGGACGATGACCATAGCGAAACAGAGGTCGCCCAGGGATACAGGAACCGGAACCTCGACGGTTTGCCTGACTGTCTTGGCCTCATCTTCGCCCGCGGTCTGGTTGACCGTCTGGGTCGTCTGCCAGATGGTGACGCGGTCGAGGACGCGGAGGGCCGGGAGCTCGTTCGTCCAGATGAACCAGACACCGACCAGCAACGCGATGGCCACGGCGCCTTGCGTGAGCCGGTTGGTTTGGAGATCCAATCGAGCGAGGTCCAGCTCCTCCTCATCCGCGACAGGATCGGCCTCGCGGCGTTTGCGCACGCGTTCGATGGCCAAGTGACGCCGGGTGAGGAGCAGCCATCGAAGTGCCAAGGCACGGACCAGGAGCAACACGAGAAGGAGTCCGGCCGTGGCGAGCAGGCGTGTGCTGAGTCGAAGTGCGGTGTAGTTGTAGCCGGACCAGGCCAAGAGGAGCAGTCCGACGGGAATCAACATGACCAACCAAGGCCATAGGGACTCCAGGCGATTGCGGTCTGACCGAATCGTCTCTTTCGGTGCCGCATGAAGGACAAGCCGGGTCATCACCGCCGAGGAGGCCATAAAGAGAATGAGGATTATTCGGCCCAGGGATTCCTGCCAAGCCTCTTCCCGTTGCCATTCGAGCATGGACAGCGCAAACACCGATACCAGGACCGCCGGCTCGAGC
Source organism: Candidatus Hydrogenedentota bacterium (assembly GCA_036769985.1). GTDB lineage: Bacteria > Hydrogenedentota > Hydrogenedentia > Hydrogenedentales > SLHB01 > DAIPKA01. The sequence goes on from DAIPKA010000027.1 coordinate 44,544, forward strand.
CAACGCAGGTGCCGGCGCGTCTTCTCGATGACGGCGGCGGACCAGTCGAAATGCGCGTCGCCAAGGCCCTGCGGACGGACCAGGTGCCTTACGGTCTCCAGGCCCAGCGCGACCAGGGCGACGGCCTGCAGGGCCTGGCCAACGCCGCGCACAAACACCGGCGCCGAGGAAGTGGTTGCCAGGCTCCATCCCACGACATAGGCCACCAGCGGCCAGAACAGCAGGGCCAGAATCGTTGTGGCCAAAGCCTCAACCGTAGGTCGCATCGACGTGCACTTCCGTTTCTTGGCGGCTTCCGCGAACGCGGCGAGACGTCGCATCTCGCGACGGCGGAACCAGTACAATCCGGCCAGGATCGCGAGGACGGCTGCGGTGGCCACCGGCTGAAGAAGTGCGCCGTTGCCGAGCGCGGCCAGTACGGCGAGCCAGCCTTGAGGCCCCAGGAGCCATGTCAGTGCGGTCAGGGCGTGGCCCAGGTCGGTCATGCCCAGGGTGCCGCTGCTTCGGATCCACAGAATGCGCTCGTCGATGTAGTCCGCAAAACGCTCGCTCTCGTCCACCAGTTGCCGCTGATCGGCATCGAGGTCCACGAGTTTGTTGAAGTACGTCGTGTAGTCATTGACGAGCGACTCGATCGCCGCATGCCGAGCGCTCATGACGTCCTGAAACAACGGGTCGACCTTCGCGCGTGCCTCCTTGGTCATGTGCTCGGCGGCGGCGGCAAAGGCCTCCCGAATGTGGGCCTCATTGTCCGTGAGTCTCAGCCAATCCTCGTGGATATCGAGATAGGCGAGTTCGGCTTCCGCCATCTCGTCCTCACGGTGGTCGATGTCTCGGCGGTGCTCGCGCGTGTCTACGAACTCGGCCTTCTGCTTGCGCAGCAGGCGGCCTATCGCGTTGTTGAGCCCTACGGCATCCACGCGTTGCCGGATGCGGTCGAAGCTCTCTCGCGCGCTCTTCAAGTCGACCTGGATGGTCTGTTGGTCGCGCGAGGCCTTCTCCATACCATGGAGAACGCCGGACGCTCCAGTGCGCCGCTCGACGAACTCGTTCGTTTCTTTGGCCAGATCCTCGATGATGATTCGGACTTCGGGGGGCGCTTCGGTTACTTCGTCCAGCACCTGTGTTGTTTGTCGGACGGTTTCCTGGGCCTCCTGCCAGCGGCCGGCTTCAACGACCTCTTGATAGGCGTTGACAAGGGCTTCGAGGCGCGCCACGTCGCGCATAGCGAGGTCGAGTCGGAGCTTTAGGCGTTGGCCTCGCTGATCGAAACTCTGGAGCTCTTTGTCGTAGGCCGCGATCTCGTTCTCGATGGCGACTTGTGTGGCAGTGTCGAGATCGCGTTGGGCGGCGATCAGCTCCGGCGTGAGCCCAGTTGTCGGACGCGCGTCGGCCTGAGCCCGCAAGTCCAAGAGACGGTGGCGAGTGCTGGCGATGAGATCCGGCAACTGCTTGCGGCGTTCGGTGCGTCGCGCGCGTTCATCTTCGATGGCGGAGCGGGCGGCGCTCGCGTTGGCCAACTCGCTTTGCCACGTGGCCAACTGCTGTTCGAGGGTGGCCTGGGTCGCCGTCGGATCCATCTGGGATTCAGGCGACTCGATTGGTGCGGCAAGGTCGGTCTCCATCTGCTTGAGCTCGTCGGGAAGGCCACGGAGGATCTCGTCGAATGCCGCGGTCTTGGACGCCCAATCCCCCGCCACACGGAGTTGCTCCAGTGTCTGCGTATAGATGGACTGGAATTGGGTCTTGGTCGTCTCGTCCAGATTGGGATCCTGTTTGATGGCGTCGAGACGGGCTTGGATGGCCTCGGCGGACGGCAGCGACAGCGTGTCTGCCGCCGCTCCGGGATCCTCCGTGGCGGCACTGGCTCCAAGGGCCGCGAGCGCGAGCGCGCAGGCTATGGTCTGGACGCGTCGGCGGGCGTGCCGCGCGACCGAACAGGCGCATACGTTCACGGGGGATTTCCTTTCCGCAGTTCGCCGTATGGCATTCTATCACCTGAGTCGGCAAATGGAAAATCCGATCCATGTGATCTATGATTTCCTCGCCGATGGAGGCGTTGTGTGGAGATCCAACGTGTGAACGCGATAGTGACCCATGGCCTCACGAAAACCTACACGTCGCACATCGGCCGATCCGGCATGCGCGCGCTCGACGGCCTGGATCTCACCGTGGCCGAGAACGAGGTATTCGGCTTTCTTGGCCGTAATGGCGCCGGGAAGACCACCACCATCAAGATTCTCTGCAGCCTGCTTCATCCTACCGGGGGCCGGGCGGAGATCATGGGCCGCGACATTCGACTACGCGAGGCGCGTCGCGCCATCGGATTCCTGCCCGAGAATCCCTATTTCTACGAGTACCTCACGCCGCGCGAAACGCTCCACTTCTACGGACGACTCTCCGGCCTCGACACGTCGGCTTGCGGCCGGGAATGGGACAAGCTCTCCAAACTCCTCGACCTGACCGAGATCGGCGATCAGCGAATCCGAGGATTCTCGAAAGGCATGCGCCAACGCGTCGGCTGTGCGGTGGCCCTCGTCGGCGATCCGCCGGTGCTCATCCTCGACGAGCCCATGAGCGGTCTCGATCCGCTGGGCCGTCGCATGGTGCGCGAGGTGATCTTGCGCATGCGGGACGAGGGCAAGACGGTGTTCTTTTCCTCACACTTGCTGAGTGATGTCGAGCAGATCTGCGATCGCGTCGGCGTGCTTGTCCAGGGCAAGCTAACGGTCAGTGGCCGGCTGAATGAATTGCTGACGCGCCGTATCGATCGCATCGAGATCATCGCCACCGGTTTGACGGAAGGCGCGGCCGCTGCGGAGTTCGCCGAGGCCTTCGAGCGCCATTCCGAGGATGGCGACCATTTTTCCGTCACCGAGATTGGAGCGGCGAACCGCCTTGTCGAGCGAATCCTGGCGAAGGGCGGCCGGCTTTTCTTGTTCAATCCGATGCGCGAGTCGCTCGAGGAGTACTTCATGCGGCAGCAGGAGGAAAGCCGATGAGGATCCTGGCCGTTGCCAAGAATACTTTTCGTGAAGCGGTACGCGACAAGGTGCTGTATGTGCTGCTCTTCCTTGCCGCTGCGGCCATCTTCGGATCGAAGGCGCTCGGCTGGATCAGTATTGGACAAGACATCAAGATCGTCAAAGATATCTCCCTGGCCGCCATTTCGGTGTTCGGCGTGCTCATCGCGATCTTCGTCGGCGCGAGCCTGATCTACAAGGAGATCGACAAGCGGACGCTGTACATCATTCTGGCGCGCCCGATCCACCGCTACGAGTTTGTGATCGGGAAGTATCTCGGCTTGGCGGCCGTGCTGGCCGTCGTCACCGTGGCCATGACCATCGTGGCGATCGCGTACATTCTTGTGCTGGGCGGCGACGTGGACGCGGTCTTCCTTGAGGCCGTTCTGCTCATCTATTGGCAATTGCTCTTAATCACCGCCTTGGCCACGCTGTTGTCCTCGTTGGCATCGCCCATCCTCGGCGCCATCATCGTGTTCTCGGTGTTTGTGTTTGGCAACGCCACCGGAATCCTTGTAGACCTGCCGGAGCAACTGCGCGGGACCTCGACGGAATGGATCTTCCGCCTCGTGTACTACGTCATTCCGAACCTGGCCAATTTCGACATCAAGGCCGAGGCCGCCAACGGCGTGCCGGTGACCGGCGCGTATGTGGTGTGGGCGCTTGCATACGGATTCATCTACACCGCCATGCTCCTCGTGGTCGCCGCGGCGGCGTTCCAGGACAAGGACGTATGAGTACGCGGCGGCGCATTGTGATCCCGCTGGTGGTCATCCTCGCCTTCGCCGGCATCATCACTTCGCAACAACGCATCGATGCCACGCGCCACAAAGAGGATCTCGAAACGAGCCTTCTCTACCTACCCAACGAGAGGCTGTTGACGCACTTCACTGGCGGCCTGAGCTGCGTCGTGGCCGATGTGCTCTGGATCCAGTGTATTCAGTACACGGCCAAACGGTTCCGCAGCGAGGAGAAGCTCGCCTGGCTCAATCACATGTGCCGCACAATCACGCGCCTCGATCCGTACTTCGTGGCCGTGTATCGGTATGGGGGCGTGTTTCTGGCGGCCGTCAACGCCGACGATACGGCCAGTCTTTCGCTTCTCCACGATGGCATCGTCAACAATCCGGACACGTGGCAACTGCCCTACGAGATGGCCTCCGTGTACCTCCTCAATCGTCGTGAAGAACCCGGCTCGCAAGAGAAGGCCGCCGCCTATCTCAGCATGGCGGTGGCCACCGGCAAGGCACCGCGCATGGTCGTCGAGCTCGCGAAGGCCGTCATGGCCGGCAAAGACCTGTTCGAGATCGAGCGAACCATGTGGGAGGGCATGCTCGAGAGCGACGACGCGTTCATGCGGCAACTGGCGGAGCGGAAACTCGTCGAGTTGGGCATTCGCGAAACGTGTCGCGGTTTCAATGATGCGGTACGCCAGTACGTGGCGCGCCACGGAGAGCTGCCGCCGAACCTGGACGTTCTGGTCGAAGGCGGCACGGTGCCGCCGGATGCTCTGGGCGGGCGCTACTTCATGGCACCGGGCGGTGTCGTGCGCAACACCACGCTGCTCGATGCGGAGGTGGCCGAGCGGCGCGAGGCCATTCAGGACGCCATCCAACGCTTCCACGATGCTCAAGGCCGTTGGCCCCTTGCTCTCGATCACCTCGTAAACAGCGGTCTACTCGATAGCGTGCCGGCGCATCCCTATCCCGGTCGCGCCTGGCACTACGATCCCAAGAGCGGTGCGGTGGATTGACCACGCGGCCGTTGGCCGCAACTAGGCCTAACTCCGCTCGACTATGGGCCGCGTTAACCCCATTGACGGCGGATCAGTCGTGTCTGGAACTCGGGGACAGACAGCCCTCCTCGGGGACTCGGAGGGAGTCAGTCCCCGTTTTCCAGTGCGTTGCATTGGATGGGTGGGGTGTTGGCTGAACTTGCGGAACTCGGGGACAGACAGCCCTCCTCGGGGACTCGGAGGGAGTCAGTCCCCGTT
>DAIPKA010000027.1:49659-86582 GCA_036769985.1 Candidatus Hydrogenedentota bacterium
TTCCAGTGCGTTGCACAGAATGGGGGCGCTGTTGGCCGGATTGACCGAATTGACCTCATTGACCGGATTGACGACGAGGGACCGGAGGCCACACCCAGAGTCGCGGAAGGAGATCTCTCGGTACACTCGAGATGACAGGAAGGGGGGATCGGTTTCAAGTTCGTCGTGCGCCAACGGCGCGACCCATTCCGGGTGGCCAGCGCATGCCTGACGGAGCATTCCGCACTCACAGCCAAAGCGCAAGCAAGCTTGCGCACTCCACATAGTCTGCTGTGATCGGCCTCCGGACCGAGCCACAGGCCGAGATCACACTTGTTCGCGCGTCTACTTGAACTGCTTGGCGAAGATCTCGATGCGCTCTTCCGTCTCGCGGAAGTCGTTCGCGGCTTGCTTCCGCTCAGGACTGGTTCTGATCGTTTCGATGCTTTTGGCGGCGATATCACGAACCTGTTTGTCGTCGCCTTGCGCGGCTTTCTCGAGTTGCGGTAGTGCGCCCCGGGCGAGCACACCGTAGCATCTGAGCAGGAAGGCAGCCGAGGCGTGCGTGGTGGTGTCTTCATCGTTGAGCAGATCGGCGATGAGTGTCACGTTCTTCTCATTGAAGGGGTCCACGTCCGTCAAGAACGACGCGGCAAAGAGGCGCGTCCGGGCATTCTCGCTCTTGAGCCCCTCGACGTATCGCTTTCGGAGATCGGCCACCTGCACGACTGCAACCGTGTCCGGCACCTTGACCTCGTCGAGTTTGATGCGCTCCGAGTCGTCGATGAAAACGGTTAGCGTCGGATGGGTGTCCCACACGGAGTCCGTGCCTTCGTATTCGACGAGACTTGCTGCAATGCCGCCGACGACATGGAGAGACCAGTCACAATGGACTCTCCTTCCGTCAAAAGTCTCGGCCCTTCCGGGCCCAGGCCTGAAGATCACCTCGTGAACCGGGCTCTCCATGGCGGCGAATCGCGCCAGGAAATCGCTGAGGGCCTCCGTATGGCCGCGGTAATAGAAGTACTCGTCGCCGTTCACCCATTTCTGGTAAACGCGGTTCTCGTCGTTGAGGAGCGGCATGAGGCCTCTCCACGCCCGGTAGTTATCCTGTCCCCCAAGGGGTTTGTTGCCGAACTCCTCGGTGCCCATGGCCCGTGCCACGCCCGATGCGCCACACACGGCGATAACGATGACCAGGACGGCGCGAACCGCCGGACTTGGCCTCATGCTTGCGTGAGCAATCGTGGGCAATTTCATCTTCGCGTCTCCCTAGTGCTCGACCGTGTGGATAGTATACTCGCGAGTGTTCCCTCTTGTCCCCACCCGTTCGAGGCTGTCTCGAAAGGGTGTCGTGCCTTTCAGTGGTTCGCTTGTGTCCTTGGTCCCACTCCGCTTGCCGGATTCACGCTGGCCGCGCGCCTCGCCAGGTTGCCTTGTGGCGGGCGGGCGCGGTATTCTCCTCCGGCCGGACGCGGTTGCCTCGGGGCGGGCGAGTCCGGTTCTATCCGATTGATTATCGTGTCTTACGAAGTATCCGGAGTCGAATCATGCGTTTGAGCGAACTGTTGGGCAGCCGGTACAAGGAACGGCCTGCGGAAGCGGTGTTGGATAGTCACGCCTTCATGTTGCGTGGCGGCTACATGCGCCAGGTGGCGAACGGGATCTATTCGCTGTTGCCGCCGGCGTTGCGCGTGGCGCGGAAGATCGAGCGAATCATCCGCGAGGAGATGGATCGCATCGGCGGTCAGGAAGTCCTGATGCCCGTCGTCTTGCCTCGGGAGCTGTGGGAGGAGTCCGGCCGCTACGAGGGCGTCGGCTCTGAGCTGCTCCGGTTTAGGGATCGCACCGGCCATGACATGCTCCTCGGGATGACCCACGAGGAAGCCGTCGTCCATCTGTGCCGGAACGAGATCAGCAGCTATGCCCAGTTGCCGTTCATGGTGTATCAGATCCAGACGAAGTTCCGCGATGAGCCTCGTTCGCGCGGTGGCCTGATCCGTGTGCGGGAGTTCACGATGAAGGACGCCTACTCGTTCCACACGTCGTGGGAGGATCTCCGCGAGTACTACGAAGTGTGCTACCGCGCCTATCAGCGGATCTTCGCGCGGGCCGGCGTGCCGGAAGTCGCGGTCGTGGTTTCGGACAGTGGGATGATGGGCGGCAAGGTGGCCCACGAATTCATGCTGCTTACGGAAGTGGGGGAAGACTCGATCGTTACGTGCGACACGTGCAAGTACATTGCCAATCTCGAGGTGGCCGAGGGCCGCATCGAGGCGTTTGTTGAGGCGCCGAAACCGCTCGAGAAGGTGCATACGCCCGGATACAAGACCATCGAAGAGGTGGCCGGTTTTCTCGGTGTCGAGACGCGTCAGACGGCGAAAGTGGTGTTCTACGAGTCCGATTCCGAAGGCAAGCTCGTCGTGTTGCTGATCCGCGGCGATATCGAGGTGAACGAGATCAAGCTGGCGAAGATCATCCAGGCCGTACCGGTGCCGGCCACCGAGGCCAAGATCGTCGCGGCCGGTTCGGTGGCCGGTTACGCGTCGCCGATGAGTCTGGATCGGGAAAAAGTCCGGATCGTTGTCGACCACACCATTGCGCAGTCGAATAACCTCGTGGCGGGTGCGAACGAGAAGGACTACCACGTCAAGCATTTCAACCTCGCGCGCGACTTGCCGGGCATCGAGACCGTGGATGTGGCGAACGTGCGCGAGAATGACGGATGCAGGCAATGCACGGGCCGGCTCCACCTGACGCGCGGGATCGAGGTTGGTAACATCTTCCAGCTCGGCACGAAGTACACGGAGAGCATGGCCATGACGTATCTCGATGAGAACGGGAAAGCCTGCCATCCGATCATGGGCTGCTACGGCATCGGCGTCGGCCGCCTCGTCAGCTCGGTGATTGAAGCGCGCCACGACAAGTTTGGCCCGCGGTGGCCCATGTCCGTCGCGCCGTGGCAGGTGCACATCAACGCGCTCAACGCGACCGCCGGCGACGTCAAGGAGGTGGCCGAGACGCTGTATGCGGATCTCAAGGCGGCCGGCATTGAGGTCGTCTACGATGATCGTAACGAGCGGCCTGGCGTCCAGTTCGCCGATGCGGATCTCCTGGGCGTGCCGATCCGGCTTGTTGTGAGCGAGCGGAATCTGAAGAACGGCGCGCTCGAGTACAAGCGGCGCGACACCGGCGATCAGGGCACGATTCCGGTGGCCGAGGCCGTCGAGACGGCGCGCCGGTGGATTGCCGAGGCCGTGGCCGAGATCGAGGGCATTGCGGATACCTTCAACGCGTAGACAAGGAGGTACTGAGATGGTGACATTCATTGCCCGTTTGAAAATCATCGAGGGGAAAGAGGACGAGGCTCTCGGGCGGCTTAAGGAGATGGTGCAGACCGTCCGCGGCAACGAGCCCGGCGCCCTGGTCTATTGCTGCCATCGCTGCGCATACGATCCCCTCGAGATCGTTTTCTACGAGATGTATGCCGATGAGGCCGCCAAGGACGCGCACATGACGACGCCGTATCTCGATGCGCTGTTGTCTCTTCTGGGCGACGTCTTTGACGATGAGTTCGGCGTGCAGGTCGAGGATCTCGTGCCTGTGGCGCTCCACGGCCAATCGGTAAGCGAATAGCCACACGCCTGCGCGCGAAGTCGTGAAGCGGCGCTACTCGGCCGCGCGGCCCAGCGGAATCACTTCGCGCCGCACCCGGGCAAGCAGATCGTCCAAGGTCCCTTCGATGAGGTAGAGCTTGCCGCGAACATGCAGCCGCAAACCGGCCGGCGCGACATACGCTTTCGGATCGCTGTGCACACACGGAATCTGGCCGTTGGTCAGGACGCGCTGACAGTCCGGCCACGCGATCGCGAACACGTATCGGCCGCAGGGTGACACCACCGCCACCACGCCAAGGTCAAGCACATCGGTGCTGAGGCCCCACGGCGCCGGCACGGTGAACTCAGGCGCGCCGTCGACGCGGTAGTGGCATAAGGCCGGATCGCCCTTGCCTCGGTCTATGTCGCCCAGGCGTTTCCAGGTGCCGTTGAACCGGCCCCACGTGCGTTCGTAGGTGCGATCCTCGAATAAGGTGCCGGCCAAGACCGGACAGAACTGGAGGCCGAGCCACACGTCTTTGTCTCGCCTGTTCTGGATCCAGAATTCGAGGTCGACGCTGTCCTCGTTCGGCGAGAGGCGGCCGCCGACGGTTTGGTTGTCGAAGGGCCACTCAAACCACCACGAGCCGCCTTCCGACCCGGACCATGCCTTGGCCAACGGCACCGGATCGACGCGCGGCGGCATATCGTCGCGCCGGTGATCGATGAAATCGAGGGTGTCCGTGTTAAGTGTCTCCGGAAACCGCAAGTGGATTGGCGTGTCCATCCACGGTGCCTGGATCAGTGCTGCGTGCTGAAGCGCCATGTCCGGGCGCTTTCCCTCGATGTCGAAGAACGGTGTGACGCGGATTCGGTCGGCGGGTTCAGGCTCGACGCCGGCCGTAGCGCGCAGTGCTTGCGGGGTGTCGTCGGAATGCACGAGAAATACGGCGCCGAAGCGTCCCTCTTCGTCGACGAAGGTCTGCACGCCATCGAGATCGCTGACAAGTCTGTGCGCGATAGGTTGCCACGCGTCGCCCTGGCGACGATAGAGGCGGGGCCACCGGTAGTCCGAGAGACCGGTGACGATCACCGGCACCACGTCGCGGCCGCCTTGGATTGTGAACTCGGCGCTGTCGCCCTCGGCCCGGACGCGGGTCGGAAAATCGGACTCCTTTGTGCCTTGGCGTACGTCGGTGATGCGCGGCGCGGCTGTGCCGTAGGCCACCGCTTCGCGACGCGCGGCGTCGGCGGACGTACTCGATCCGAAAGGCATTATCGCCGCCTCGAAATCGAAGTAGTCGCCGGGGGCCAGCACGAGGTCGTCGGCATCGACGACAAGCAACAACCGCGTGTCGCCCTTCTTCTCGCAGTACACCGACGCGGCCGGCGCAACGGACACGCCGCCCACGCGCGCCTCCCAGCGCCTCAGAATGAAGGCGTTTCCGCCCTTTCGGTCGCCGTACACGGCCAGGAAGCTGCTCTCGGACGGCAGGGGATGGCCGGCCACGGGGAAGTGGTTCTTGTTGCATGTTAGGGCGACGTCATCTGTGCCCGTGGCGGCGAAGTGTGTGTGACGCAGGTGTTGCACCCACGATGCGGCGGTCAGGAGCCGGAAATCCTCACGGGGCCGCGCGACGCGGACAGGTTTCAGGACTTCGTACCGCACGTGGACGAACTGGCGCAGCTCGTCGACCTGCGGAAGCTCGAAGGAGTCGATGCGGCTGCGAATGGCGCCGTTCGTGGAGAGCTGCTCGAAGCCGATGTCCATCCAGTTCGGCCCGGTGCTCCGATAGGTCGTGCCGCGATAGGTCATGTAGCACCAGTCATCGCCGTTCTTGAACGAGAGGAAGCTGTGGCCGGCCACGTTATCGTGTTGCGGCTGTCCGGCCCAGAACGCCTGCTGACTCATGGCGCGGAAATCGGCGATGTCCACGCCCGGCAAACCGGCGAACTTGAACGGTACATAGCAGGTGGTCTCCGTAACGCCGGTCGAGCTGTGGAAGTAGTCCATCCACGCGCCCAGCGACGAGAACTGCTTGACCATGTGGTTGCCCCAGTTCTGGTACAGGTGCAGCGAGGTCACCGTGCGTTCCTCGCCGGCATCGAGCACCAGCGGGAAGTAGGTCTCGCTGAACGGGGTGTCCTCCGGATGGTAGAACTTCTCTTCCTCTTCGCCGGCGAAGTTCTTCGAGATCTGCACGACGATGGGCAATGGATGGCCTGCCTCGTCGAGCAGGACACCGCCCTCCACCGAACCCTTGTCTCCACCGATGTTCTGATGGCAGAGGTAGATCGTCCTCGGCGTGTCATCATTGTGGACGCGGAAAGCGGCGGTTTCGTATCGGTTCGGGTGGTAATAGAAATGCCCCTGGAATCCCCCTTCGCTCAGCGAACCGATGGTGTAGCAGCCGCGCAGGGCATCATACCGGACGGGCTCGACGGCCTCGATGCTGTCGAAGGCCGAGGCCGGGAGTGGGGGAACGTCCCCGAGGATCGGAAAGGCGAAGAGGCGACGCGTGCCGGCTGGGATGGGTTCGGCTGGAAACGCGTGGGGGCGACGTCCGCCGACCTCGACGCTCCTGAGTGGGAAATCCTCCGTGGCGTGCCACGTGACGGATCCCAGGACCTTGTCCGGATAGCAGTAGAGGGCCACGTCGCCCTGGATCGGTGCGAGGCGGCCTTGCGCATCGGCTGCCTGCACGTCCAGCCAGTGGACCTCGCCATAGTACGGGCCGCGACGATACAGGTTGATGCGCGAATCCGGCTCGGCCTCGAGCGACGAATACGACACCCCGTCGCTATCGGTGACGCCCAGCCATAGCCATTCTTCGCCGGACGCGCCGTCGGTGAGCCGATGGGGAGTACGCAATGAGCCGATAAGGTGATAGGTCTGTGCGACGATCTCGAAGGCCGTCCGGCTTCCGTCGGTGTACCGGACCTCGAGGCTTGGCCGTGCGTTGATGGGCTGCCGGGCGAAATCAGCCGCCCAGGACTGCGCCGGCGCCGCTGAGAAGCACGCTGCGGCAGCCGAAACGATGAAGATGGACGTAGACACCATGATTGGTATCTCCTAATGACTGGTTGCCGCTCAGGGCGTCGACTTGTTGAAGCGGACCCACCACTCGACGTCGCCCGGCTCGAAGCAGTGAAAGGCCAGCGTAAGCACGCGTTCTTCCTGCGAGCGTTGGAGCGTTCCCGCCGAAGTACTCGCTTCGACAACGCCATAGGCCGGCGGCACAAGGATGCGCAACCGATAGTCGGTGTCTCCAACGCCCTCGAAGACGCCGCGCAGCCGGTTTTCGCCTTCGGTCCAGGTTATCTCGCGGTGGTCGCTGGCGCCCTGGGTGATGTGGCGGTCGGTGGCCAAGAACATCGGGTGATCGACGTAGTCGCGCAGGCCGAGCAGGCGCACGCCTCCCGGCGCGACCTTGACCGATAGATGCTCGCGGGCCGTGCCGTAATAGCGATCTTCCCAGAAATCGTACACCGTGTAGTACGCGTCCTTGCGCAATCCCACGGTACGGAACCGAACCGGCACCTCTTGATCGACGTGATCATCCCAATTGAACGCGGCCACGATGTACCACTTGCCCGCCGAGGTCGCCAGCGGAAGCGACCAGACGCGCGGCGTCGGACTCTCGAACAGGTCGATGGGGCGCGCGGGGCCTGTCGGTGTGGGCAGCAGCTTGGTGAGCCAGCCGATCTCGGTTGCGCTGAGGTCCCGTGGATTATCGCCGACACGCAACGCGCCACCCATGAGTGCCGCACCGGTGAGCCACGCCAGTTGTTGTCGTTCTGTCAAGCCTTCGCCATCACCGAGATGCCACCGCGAGCGCGTTTCCGGTGTGCCGACGTACGCGCAACCCATGTCTGCGACCCACAGATTCGGCGTGAGGTAGTATCGCCGTGCCGCATTCGTAAACGCCTCGACGCAGCCCCAGCCGGTGACCCCCTCTCCGGCGCGCCAGACCGGGACTGTTGGGCCGCCGAGGGAGAGGTTCTTGACCATTGTGCCGGTGATGAGATCGGCCCCGCCGCCCAAGACGCAGCCGTTCGGTGCGGCGCAGTCGCGTAGGGTCTGCACGCCGAGACGCACGGCCGCGGCCCGCGTTGCAGTGGCGTCGCTGAATTCGGCGGCTTCGAGTAGCGGCCGCACAAGGTTCGGGGAGACCAGTGCGTCGTAGCCCCATTCGTGCCGGACCTGTTGGCACAGCGCTTTCAGATGTGTGATGACGCCGGGATCCGTCGGATCGAGAATGCCACACGACGGGGGAGTAACGGAGCGTTTCGCTTCGTCAACCGCGCAAACCCATTCCGGATGGGCTTGGGCTACGGCGCTTGTCTTATCGACGAGGAACGGATCGATGGCCAGCCCGGCGGTCATTCCCCGTGCGTGGATTTCGTCGGCGAGCGATTTCATGCCGTGCGGAAAGCGCACGGAATCCGGTTCCCAAAGGCCCGGTGTCTTCTCCCATCCGGCCCCGACGGTGAAGTGCGTCCAGCCGTACCGCTTGAGATGTGTGTCGATGAACTCAAGGGTTTCGAGGAGAGACTCCTCCGAGATATCCGTGCCGTATCCGCTGCTCCAACTGTCCCAACCTCGCGGAATGAACGGGATCCGCGTGTCGGACGGGTTTGCGCGTGCCACGGCGGCGGCGAAGCGCTTCAGACCAACGTGCGGATCGCTCTCGCTCACCGACAGATACAGCAGCTCGGAGGTCAGCTTGCCACCGGGATGTACCTCAACCGGCGGATCGTATTCGCAGCCGGCCCGAAACAGCCCCAGCGTCTCCGGAGGCATCTTCTCCGCCTGCCCCACGGTGATGCGTGTGAACGCCAGGGCGCTCGTGACGAATCCGGCGACGAGTGACCGGCCGGATGTCGGATTGACGATCGCCATGTTCCAGAGACTCTCGCCGGCACCGCGCGAGATTGATGGTATCTCGAGCGGGTCGCAGAGCGTGCGCCCTTGCTCAAGCACTAGTGCGTCCGACGTGGCGGGCCCCAGGCTGAGCAGGCCCTTCTTAGGCGTTCCGATGCACCAGGGGTAGAGCGCCTTCACCCGTACCGACTTCTTGGTTCGGTTGACGAATGTCACTTCGGCCGCGAGATACGGTTTCGTGGGATACGCCTGAACGAGCCACACACAGTTCTCTTGGGCGAACATCATGCCCTGGCCTTCCCCGAGTGGCGTGTGGACGGCCTGCCGCACGGTGTCCTGCCCGCGGATGCTCAGGGGTTTCGGCGCTTCATCGTCCTCGATCCATACCATCGGGAAGGCGCCCGCGAACACCGGCGCACCCGACACGAGTGTCACGTTGACGGTACCGTTTTTCTGGATCCCCACTTCGTACACATCCGTGTTGATCGAACGGTACGTGCCAGCCGTGCCGGTCTGTCCCAGCAGGAAAGTGACGCCCACCAAGGCACACAAGGAGACTCGGCTTGAGTCGATCATGAATCCCTCGCCGGCCTAGGCCGGTTCGTTGTTGAGGAGGCCTACGATCAAGCCCGTCACGATACCACTCATGATGCCTACGGCGTAGCACTCGAGCGCGGTGGCGTCCGTTGTCGGGACGAGCATTTCGACGAGCCAATCGACCGTGGAGAGCACGACGCTTGTGCATACGCCGAAGGTGATGCTCCCGAGGAGGCGCAGATCGGCCGCCCTCGAGATGCCCCACGTGCTGCCGAAGAGCACGCCGAACAGAATGCCGAAGAAACTCCAGACGGCCGCCGGGCCCGTGCGGCTCTCCACTTCGCCTAGCAATGGCGCGACGCCGGCTCCCAGCACGACGCCGATGACCATGCCGATCAGCCCCGCGATCACGGCCGTCTTGAAGGTGCGCGCGGCGATGAATCCCCAGTCGCGCTCCGCCATCGGAACATAGGGTCTCCGTTTCGGCGCCTTTTCGGACTTCTGTTTGTTCTCCTTCGGTTTCGGATCGCGTTTGTTCACGAATTCCAGGCAATTCGGACACCGCACCGGATCGTTCTCGCGACCGGAGGGGATACTCACGGCGGTACCGCACTTGCACACGACCGTCTTCCGAGCGGCGGGCGGTGCCGCTGCCGCCGAAGTCCGCTGTGGGGAGGGGGCCGCCGGCGGTTTGTGCGCCGCCGAGGGCGTGGGCTGTGGGCTTGGCGCCTGCCCTCTGGTTCCCGAAGTGCTGCTTTGCTGGCTCATCGCAGGATCTGCCTTCTCAAGCGCCCTTATGGCGCATGTCCGAGAGTTCTTCTACGGCTCAAGGCCTACTGCGCGCCCCGTGCTGCTTGATTTGTACGCGGCCAACGCCACCTCGAGCGCATCGCGACCCGACTGCCCCGTCATCGAGAGCTTCTCTTTGCCCTCGAGTATGTCCAGCCAGTGTCCGATCTCGAGCGACCAACCGCCGCCCGTGGGGTTCCGATTCAACGTCTTCCATTCCACTACGCTGTCCCGGCCGGCCGACGCTTTTCCACCACACAGGTACAGGCCCTTACGGTAGTCGCAGATCAATGTTCCCTTGGTGCCGTAGATCTCGATGCCTGTGAAGCCGGGCTTGCTTGTCCAGCCGACTTCAATGTAGCCCAATGCCTTGTTCTTGAACTCGAGAATCAACACCGAGTTGTCGTCCACTGGGATCTTTCGAACCAGCGTGGCACATCTTGCCATTACCGAAACCGCCGGACCCATTAGCCATAGGCACAGATCGATCGCGTGAATTCCCATGTCCAGCAGTGCCCCGCCCGAGGCCAACGTCGGCTCATAGAACCAATCGCTCTTGGCCCAACCCGGATAGGGACCTCCATGAGCGAATCGCACACGGATCATGAACGGGGTGCCGATGGCTTTCTCTTTCAGTAGTTGCTTGCACTGCGTCGGGCCCTCGAACAAGCGATGGGTGAAGCCGATCATCAGCTTCCGCCGCGCGTTCTTCGCGGCCGCGATGATCTCATCCGCTTCCTTGAGCGTTACCGAGATGGGTTTCTCGCATAGAACGTGGCACTTGGCCTCGAAAGCGGCCAGCGCGGCCTCCTGGTGGTACTTGTTCGGCGTGCAGATACTGACCGTGTCCAGGTGCTCGTTGGCCAGCATGTCCTTGAAATGGGCATACCCCTTCATCATGGGGAAGAGCTTGGCCATCTCTTTGTGTCGTTTCGGTTCCGGATCGGCGAACGCTACCAACTGCGCGCGCATGTCCTTGTCGTATCCGGGCAGGTGGCAGGCCTGAGCAATCGCTCCCACACCAATCACGCCCGCTCTGAAAGGCCCCTCCGGCGCCATGGCAAACCTCCCTTCAGCACGCCAACACCAAACGAATCCAGTCTAGCCCCCCAACTTGCCCGGCGTCAACCTACTTTCCTTCGTGATCCGTTCAAGCCCCCCGGCCCTTTCTATGTACCAAAACGCAACAACGCGCTTCGAACCGAAACGCTAGACCCCGCAGTTTCCGCATCGCGTTCACTATTCCAAGCCCTTTTCATTGGCACGGCGCTTGTTTCCATTACAGTTCAGTGCCCGTGTGGGCAAAGGAGAAGTCGCAAATGAGATTCGACAAACTGACCATCAAGGCCCAGGAAGCGCTTTCCGCCGCCATGGATCGTGCCGCATCCGAGGGGCATTCCGAGATCGGAACGCTTCATTTGCTCGATGCTCTCGTCAAGCAAGAGGGCGGTGCCGTCGTGTCGATCCTCCAGCGTCTTGGCATGGCCGCCGGACAGATCGCCGCCGAGTTGACGCGGCGCATGGCCTCGTTGCCTCGCGTGTCCGGCGCAGGCCTCGGCAACGTCGCGCTTGGCACTGCTGCGCAACGAGCCCTCGACGCCGGCTGGAAAATCGCCCAGGACCTCCACGACGAGTACCTCAGTACCGAGCATATCTTCATGGGAATTCTCGACATCCGCAACGACCCGGCCGCAGAAATCCTTGCCGCGCTGGGCGTTACCCGGGATGCCGTGTTGTCAGCCCTGCGCGAGATTCGCGGCACGCAGCGTGTGACGGATCCCAACGCGGAGCAGACCTACGATGCCCTGGCCAAGTACAGCCGCGACCTTACCCAATTGGCGCGCGCCGGCAAGCTCGATCCGGTTATTGGCCGCGACGACGAGATTCGGCGCGTCGTTCAGGTGCTGTCGCGCCGTACCAAGAACAATCCGGTGCTCATCGGCGAGCCCGGCGTCGGCAAGACCGCCATCGTAGAAGGTTTGGCGCAACGCGTCGTTGCCGGCGATGTGCCGGAGAACCTCAAGAACAAGCGTATCGCCGCCCTTGATCTCGGCGCGCTTGTGGCCGGCTCGAAGTTCCGCGGCGAATTCGAGGATCGCCTCAAGGCTCTCCTCCGCGAGGTCGAGCAGGCCGCTGGGACCATCGTTCTCTTCATCGACGAACTGCACATGGTCGTGGGCGTAGGCGCGGCCGAGGGTGCCGTGGACGCCTCGAATATGCTCAAACCAGCGTTGGCGCGCGGCGAACTGCACTGCATCGGCGCGACCACGCTGAACGAATACAAGAAACGCATCGAGAAAGACGCCGCCCTCGAACGCCGGTTCCAGCCGGTGCTTGTCGGTGAGCCCGACGTCGAGAACACCATCGCCATCCTGCGCGGCCTCAAGGAAAAGTACGAGGTGCATCACGGCGTGCGCATCCAGGACGCCGCGTTGGTGGCGGCCGCCGTGCTAAGCGACCGCTACGTCGCCGATCGGTTCTTGCCGGACAAGGCCATCGATTTGATGGACGAGGCGGCCTCGCGCCTGCGCATCGAGATCGACAGCATGCCCTACGAAATCGACATGCTCGATCGCCGGATCCGCCAACTCGAGATCGAGCACCTGGCGCTGAAGAAGGAGCGCGGTAAGCCCGGCAAGGAGATGCGCGAAGGCATCGAGCGCGAGATCGCCGAACTCCGCGAGGAACTCCATGCCAAGAAGGCGCAGTGGCAGGCCGAGAAGGAAGTCATTGACCAAATCCGGAGCGTCCACGCCGAGATCGACGAAGCGCGCCGTCAAGAGGAAATTGCCGAACGCGCCGGAGAACTCGACAAGGTGGCGCAGATCCGCTACGGTACGATCATCGAACTCAACCGAAAGCTCGAAGAAG
Organism: Candidatus Hydrogenedentota bacterium; assembly: GCA_036769985.1. Taxonomy (GTDB): domain Bacteria; phylum Hydrogenedentota; class Hydrogenedentia; order Hydrogenedentales; family SLHB01; genus DAIPKA01. The sequence goes on from DAIPKA010000027.1 coordinate 62,317, forward strand.
CCAACGCGCACCTCGCCGAGGTACAGAAGAACGGAAGCTACCTGACCGAGGAAGTCACCGAGGAGAACATTGCCAAGATCGTCTCGAGTTGGACGGGCATTCCCGTGGATAAGATGATGGAAGGCGAGATGGAGCGCCTGCTGCGCATGGAAGAGCGTCTTGCCGAGCGTGTCGTCGGCCAGGAGGATGGCATTCGCGTTGTGTCGGACGCGGTCCGACGCGCCCGCGCCGGGTTGAAGGAGCCCGAGCGGCCCATCGGTTCGTTCATCTTCCTCGGGCCGACCGGCGTGGGCAAGACGGAACTGGCGCGTTCGTTGGCCGAGCTTCTGTTCGACGACGAGAACGCCATGGTGCGTATCGATATGTCCGAGTACATGGAGAAGCACACCGTCGCGCGGCTCATCGGCGCGCCGCCCGGCTACGTCGGCTACGAGGAAGGCGGCCAGTTCACCGAGGCGATCCGCCGCAGGCCATACAGCGTGATCCTCCTCGACGAGATCGAGAAGGCCCACTCCGACGTGTTCAGCGTCCTACTCCAGGTTTTGGACGATGGGCGACTGACCGACGGCCAAGGACGCACCGTCGATTTCAAGAACACGGTCATCATCATGACGTCTAACCTCGGTAGCGAGATCTTCGACCGTGTCGAAGGCACGCAGGAAGAAAAGATCGACGAGGTGTTGGCCGGGTTGCGACGCTACTTCCGGCCGGAGTTCCTGAACCGCGTCGACGATATCGTCGTGTTCCATCCGCTGACGAAGTTGCACATTCGGCGGATTGTCGACGTGCAGCTCAAACGGTTGGCCAAGCGGCTCCAGGAGAAACACATCGGCGTCGAGTTGACCGATGCCGCCCGCGACCTGCTGGCCGAACGCGGATACGACCCGGCCTACGGCGCGCGGCCGCTGAAACGCGTGATTCAGCGCCTGGTTCTTGACCCGATGGCCATCGAGATCCTCGAAGGTCGGATCAAGGAGAACTCGGACGTTGTGTTGGATGTTGATGGCGAAGCGCTCTGTTTCAGGACTAGAACCTCCCAAGCCGCCTGAACAGAGGCCCCATAGGCGCCCGGTCGCGTCAACATGGCGCGACCGGGCGGTCTTCATTCTCCGGCGGTCGTCCGTGGCAGAACGTGACGTCGTCGCGCTCGGCGTGATATATTGAAGATGTGAGAATGCGCATTGGGAGTAACGGATGATGCGATATCGAGTTCATATCGAACTTGACGAAGACGGCATCTTTGTGGCGGAATGCCCTGCACTCCCCGGATGTATCAGCCAAGGCGCCACACGCGGCGAGGCCATTGCCAACATCAAGGACGCTATGGCCGGTTATATCGAGAGCTTGCGCAAGCACAACGAGCCCGTTCCCCCCTCTGTCTCGGAGGAAATCGTAGAGGTGGATGCGTGAGTCCGCTGCCCGTTCTCTCCGGTCGAGACGCCGTTGCCGCCTTTGAACGAAGGGGCTACGCGGTGGACCATCAAACGGGAAGCCACATCATCTTGCGTCAGGTGGACGCGCCCCATCGCCGTCTGACAGTGCCCAATCACAAGGAACTTGCCAGAGGCACGCTCCGTGTCCTCATTCGCCAGGCTGGTCTAACTGTTGATGAGTTCAACGCATTGCTGTAGGCAGATCTGCCTTGTTACCCAATGTGCGCGAGGCCGGAGCGCGGGAGACGGTGTCCGGCGTGCGAGCCTTCCGGATCGGCGCACGATCATCGTGCGCCAACGCCCAACTGCAAGGGGGCCGGGCCTGTCAGTTGGAGCCTACGGCCGGGAACCAGGATAATAGTCTATGGTAGTACGCGTTGGTGGCGGCCCTAACCGAAGTGCTTCGAAAAGGGGGCCTCTTGCCACCGAGGGAGGAGAACGATGCGAGAACGGCACCTGGCCCGACTAGCGGTCCTGGTACTCGCCCTGTTCCCGTGCCGGACATTGGCGGAAGCCACGGAAGACAAGGCACCGGCATTTGATGCCGTTTATGTAGTCAGCGAGGGCGGAGAGATCTGTGCCTACGACAACGCGTTCCGTCCGACCTCGACGGTTCGGTTGGCAGGATTCGGAGAGACGTATCACGTATGTGATGCGGACATTGTTCCGGGGCGCAATCTTCTTGTCTTGGCAACATCCACTCGCGAAACGCCGCTCATGGCGATTGGAATCCCCTCACTTGAGCCTGATCCAGACTTCGGGTTCCCCTTTCCGCGGCCCGTGGCTCAGCATATGCCACTCTACGTCAAGTGTCTCACGCCGAGATACTTGCTTCTCTGCGACGAGACGTTCTTCTCGCCAGACGATCCCAGGCCATACAGTGAAGCACTTGTTGACCTCGAGACCCGCTCCGTAGTACCGGTCAGGGGCCTAAGGAACTCGGGGAAGGGCGGCATCTTGCTCCCGCCCACGAGTGACTACTTCGTGGCGCTAGGAAGTCAAGGGCTCCAAGTTGTCAGTCCAGCCAGCGGGCAGATCTTGCGGCGCGTTAGATATCCTGACGAAGGGCGCTTCGAGCAATGCGTGGTTGAGGCCGATTGGGCCGCTGGTAGGCTCAGTCTGGAGGGCACATGGCACAGCAAGTCTGCGGTCCCTTCTCAGAGGTGTCTGGATGTGAACCTATCGAAGGGCACGGTGTCCGTAATTCTGCCGAAGGGAGGTGTGCCACCTACCGCTTCCGCGAGCACGCCACAGCGCGATTCTGTCATGCGCGCTTGGGCGAGGGTCCAGGAGAGGAGTCACGGAGGCACGACGTGGGTCGTTACCGACAGGCACACGATGACGGTGCTCGACAAGTTCGCGGCCGCTCTTCCGAAGGACACGGAGCCCGCGTTCGGCAAGATCTTTGTCTCGCCCGACGACAGATACATATTTGCCACGCATTATGATTCGCAACGAGGAGTCACGATGGTCTCCGTGTACAGCGCGGAGACAGCGGAGGTGATCAATTCCTTTTCTTGCGAAGGGGGCATCCTGGGCGTGCTTTTCAGGTAGACAACAGGCGGACAAACGCTGCGGCTCTGGCGTTTCGCTATCCGGTGTGGATGCTTTCTCGGTTCCTATCCGTGGCCGTCCGGGCAATCCGTGGTTAGCGGATTTCCTCTTCCACCACCGATGGCACCGATTGCACGGATCTTTGTACGCGTCGCGACGCTGACCGAAACCGGATCGCCTATGTGGACTGCGGTAGCTTGTTAGCGCTTCCCTTCGGAGGCTGCCTCAGGCGGACTGCCCGGTTGGCCAAACAATGTGCCGCACGCGCTGCAGACTAGATGCCGCTCGTAGCCAAAGCGCGAGCAAGCTCGCGCACTCCACATGGCTTGTCGCCCTTCGGCCGCGAGCGTGGACGCACCAGAGCATCAGGCACCAGAGCGCTGGGCGCCCTGCCTATCGGACGCGGAATCCGCTGTACTTGGGCTCGCCGGTTTCCCATTGGGCGTCTATATCGGTGACGTGCGCCCAGGAGGGCCCTGTCCGGCACCAGTCGAGCATGCGTTCGAGGGACGATCTTGGGCCTTCTAGCTCGGCCTCGACGCGTCCGTCGGCGAGATTGCGCACCCAGCCGTTCAGGCCCATGCCTTGGGCCTGGATGACCGTCGAGTAGCGGTAGCCCACCCCTTGCACGCGACCTTCGACTATCACGTGCAAGCGGTCGATCATGGCGTCACGGCCCAGAGCTCGAGCAGCCGCTCGCGGAATTCGTTGGGATTGGCCAGGGCGACGGCTGCGGTGCAAGCGGCGAGAGCCACACGCGGTTGGGGACTCTCGATAACGGGTTGCGTGATGGTGATGAGGTCGTGGAGTCCGCCGACGATGATTTGCCGGCACACATAGAGACGCACGGCGACATCGTCGCTCCGCAGGAGTTCCTGCAGTACGCTCGTGTACGAGGGGTCGCCGCCGGCGATCAGGGACAACGCGGCATCGGCGCGGAACATCAGAACCTCGCGGATCTCATCGTAGCGGCGGTCAAGGCGGCCGCGCAGGAGCGTCATGGCGTCCCAGTCGCCTTCCTTCGCTAGGATCAGAGAAGCCTTGGGGGCCAGGGTGTGCGTCTGCATGAACTCGTCTGCCATGAGTTCGCGTCCTTTCGGGTCGCCCAAGTTATACAAGACGCGCGCCAACCGGAAGCGCATTTCCCCCACGGCCGAGTCGTACTTGTACTTCATCTGCTCGATTACGTCCGGGCCGCCGAGGCGAGTCAGGGCGAAGATGCATGACTCGCCCTTTTCCTCGTTGGGCTCCGTGATGAGGCGGAGCAACGTCGGAATGCAGTCGCGGTTGCCGAGGCGGGCCAAGGCCCGGGCTGCGGGCGCCGCGTAGTCGGCCGAACGGTCTTGCAGCATGCTGGTGGCCAGGAATCCCTCGTTCGAGTGATCACCCAGGAGGCCGGAGATGTCCGCGGCCACAGCTCGAATGGAGCGGTTTCCGCTCTCGAGGCCTTTCGATAGCAGGGCCTTGCTGATGGCGGCGTCCGGCGTGCTGCCGACGGCGTACAGCAGCCCAAGTGCCTGAAGGCCGGTGGCCATGTCATTGCTCGCCGCCAGTTGTTCGAGGTATTTCCTTGATTCCTCGTCTCGGTTGACGGCGAGCAGCATCGCGGCCTGCATCTTGGCGCCCTGATCATCGTTGGCCATTTGGTATATCTCGCCGGCACGGGCGTAGGCCCGTTGCACGATCTTCTGCTGCTCGGCCCGCAACGGGCTGGCGTCCTGAAGCCTGAATTTCTTCGTGTCGACTTTGCCGTCCTGGACGCGGATTTCCTGAACCGAATCGAAGGCAAACGCACTGGTGGAGCCGTCCGGACACGCCACGGTGAAATAGTCGTCGAGCACCTCGAGAACACACAGGTTCTTGTCCTGGGCTCCGAGCTCTTTCAAGACGACGGTCACGAGAGTGGTTGTTCCGGCGATATCGTGAATGGTGACACCTTCCGCGCCCACCACGGGCGGCGGAACCGTGGCCGGACCTTCCGCCTGTTCGGCAACGGCGACGAAACCCACGCACAGCGTCGCCAGGATCAGTGCTGTCATTCCCCTCATCTCGGTATCCTTTCTTCTCGATCGGCAAGACGCCGGGTCTTCTCCGCCCTGGATTACCGGCACTGTTGCCGCGTCCGGGCCATAATTACTAGTGCAGACGGATGTTTTCTTCCTTGCAGAGATTATCTAGGAAACGTTTGGCCGAATGCAGCGATGGCACGAGCGGGTTGATTGCCAGCGCCTGCAACGCGGCCTCGTAGGAATGGTGCTGGACCGCCTCGACGGCGAGGCGATTACTCTCCTTGACCGCCAAGAACAACCCTTTCAGAAACCTCGGGCAGCTTCCCGCCTTGTATGGCTTCAGGCCTCGACGACTCACGCGGACTGGGATCTCCACACTACAGTCCTCTGGCAAGTCGCGTATTGAGCCACCGTTCCGCACACACAGGATCACGTCGCGCTCTTTCGGACTCTCGAGGGCCGCAATCAACGGCGAGATCGTCTCTTCGTACCACACCGCGTTTCGCTCGCGCGTGAGCTCGGGAATCTCGCACAGGCTCTTGTTCTCGTACAGTTCCAGAATCCGTTTCTCGGCTTCCTGGAGCACCTCGGCGCGGAACCGTGCGCACTTCTGCTGCTGCTTGAGGATATCCTGACGGTGGAAGTAGAGGCCCACCTGCCGCGTCGGGATCATTCGAAACAGCTCGATCAACTCGTGATCGAAACCCTCGTCCCTGTGGCGCTCAAGCTTCTCGAGCAACTGACTCATGCAGCTGCGTCCGTGGACTTTGACGTCCTGAATCCATCCCATGTGATTGAGGCCGATGTAGTCGCCCCACATCTCGTCCACGTCGGTGTGCAAGACGCCGGCAATCATCTTGATGTACTTGCCCGGCAGATCGCACACGCCGACCACGGTCAACTTCGTGTACTTGACCAGTGCCTCGATGACCACGCCAATCGGATTGGTCAGGTTGATCAAGACGGCGTTGGGATTGCATTCCTGGATGATCCGGGCATGCTCGAGCACCACCGGCAGTGTCCGCAGCGCGTTTGCGAATCCGCCGGCGCCCAAGCTCTCATCGCCCACCATCTCGAACTTGACCGGCAACTTCTCGTCCCGGAGTCGCGCCTGCATCCCTCCCACGCGAACGTGATTGAGTACATACTTCGCGCCGGACACACCCTCGGCCACGTCCGTCGTTCCGTGTACGGTGGCAGGAAAACCGCTCTTGTCCAGCAGACGCTGGCAGAACTCCGTGACGATGCCCAGCTTCCGGCCGGGTTGACCGATGAGCACGATCTCCCTGAAATTCAGATTGTGAGAGATCAAGGAGAGCACGAATTCCGGGATGTAGACGCTGCTGCCGCCCAGTATCGCAATGCGCCCAATCACAACTATCAGATCTCCTTGGCCGGACGTTTCATCATCAAACGTACTGCCTTGCACGCAGAAAAGCCCACCATCTTCGCCGCATGTGACAACGGTTGCGGTCGTGTTTCGACCGTTACGCGACCTTCGCGAACGGCCTCCATTACACCCTCCACCGTCGGCTCGGCTTCAATCCACGTAAACGTGCTGTCACGGTATGGGAACGTGTGCGCATCCGACGTTCCGATGACCGGCTTGCCGTGGGCCTTGGCCGAGTCCACGGCGCGCCGGTTCAGATCCAGGCCCCGGAAGTAGAAACTCGAGTACTCCACCGCGTCGAACAAGTCGGCGTGCGTGATGAGGTCCTGCCCCAGGCAGATGCCTCGGAGGTGGAACGGATGCGGCGCCAAGACCACGGAATGCGAACGATCCAGGCCGCGCAGTCCGTCGAAAGTCCGGACTTGGACGAGCTCCGCCGTAGGATTCAGGACGACGACGTGCTTCCCTTCTACCAAGATCTCGATGGCCGGTATGAGGAGCACGCCGCGGCGCTGCGCATACGCCGCGAGGCGCTGTCCACAGACAACCCGTTCGTGGCACGCGATGGCCAGCACGTCATAATTCAACTGCGCGGCGGCCTCGATCAGCATCTCCGCCGAATAGCCTATCGGGTCCATGGGATCGTCGCCACAATGCGTATGGAGATCAGCCTTAAGACGCCTCATAGAGCGACATTTTCCCATACTGCCGTGTCGGAGTTCGCACCACGTGCTGAGGCTAACGATTGTCTCGGCCCAAAGTCAATTCCACAGGGCTCCGGATACCGTCTCGACCGGGCCCGAGACCGCCGATTGTCATCTCCGGCGCTCTCGATTCCGCGCAGATACACCCACTATGCCCTCAAGCGCACTCCTCACGGCTGTGATAACGGACGTCTCCAGTCGCCCGGATTCACCCAAAGAGATCATAGCAGCCTTTTGATCGGGACGCAAAAACCCTCGCCGCTCCGCAGTCGGTTACGGTCTGCCCGCGAGTCGAGATGGCCGAGCGCAATCCGTCTGGACACGTGCTTTTCATGGTGTTCTTATGACGATCGAACTGATAGAATATCTGCGAGGGAATAGATGTGAAGGACTGGGTTGACCGTCAGCAAGTGCGCCTGATTGCCGCGTGCCGCGTTGCGTTCCTTCGAGGCTGCGCTCAGATTGCCGTTGACTCCGGCCGCACTCCGGTCGTGACATGGGGGGGCGGGGCGATTGTCTTGCGGGTCCTCTTTGGCGCGGCGGTGCTACTCGGGGTGTGGGCGAGCGGATTCGCCGGTGCCGAGACCGCTCCCGCGAGCGCGGGCACGCCCGCCTACTCCGAGCGTGAAGTCAAAGCAGCCTTCGTCTTCAACTTTGCCAAGTTCACGCAATGGCCGGAGGGCGCATTCCCCAGGCCCGAGGATCCCGTTATCATCGGCGTTTGGGGCGAGCGGGCGTTCGAGCAAGTCGTCGAGCAGACGCTGGCCGGAAAGACGGCGCATCGCCGCCCTCTCGATGTTCGCTGCGTGGCGGACGTCGAGCGCGCCTGCGAATGCCATGTCCTGTTCATTGGCGCTCCGCAGGAGGAGGAGCAGAGCAAGATCATCGAGCGGCTGGAAGGCAAGAGTGTTCTGACCGTCGGCGAGGGCCAAGCGTTCGTCCGACATGGCGGCATGATCGGCCTTGTGACCAAGGAAAACAAGGTGCGCTTTGAGGTCAATATCGATGCCGCCAAACGGGCAGGCCTCAGGCTGAGTTCCGAGTTGCTCAAGTTGGCCACGGTGGTGCGCGAGGGAAACGAGGAGGGTTCATGACGTGAAGCGGCGTTCACGGCAACTCTCCATTAGCGAGAAGCTCTTCCTCATTATTGTGGTTCCGAGCGCCGTCGCGTGCGTACTGGCGGCGGCTGTGTTTATTGTCTACGACCTTATGTCTTTCCGGCAGGACATGGTTGATGAGCTGGTGAGCGACGCGGAGCTTATCGGAACGAGCGTCCGCGCCGCGTTGGCGTTCGAGGATGCCGATGCGGCCCGCCAGACCTTGGCCGCCTTACGCATCCAAGACCACGTTGAGTCTGCGCGGCTCTTCACGGCGTCAGGAGTTCCGTTTGCCGAGTACGTGCGGGGAGGAATCGTGCATCATCACGACCTTCCGATGCGGCCACCGGGCAACTACATGGATTCGGATCGACTAACGGTGTACACGCCGATCTACGTCGATGCCGAACGTGTGGGTACGATTGCCATCGAGTCCGACATGACGGATGCGGGGGCGCGATTCTGGCACTACTTCCGTTCGGTGGTGCCCCTATCTCTTCTGGCCTTCGCCGTCGTCGCCCTGCTTCAGATGCGGCTCCGTCGGGTGATTACGGAACCCATCTCCCACTTGGCCGAGACGGCGCAGCAGGTCTACCGCGCCGGAGACTACTCCATCCGTGCCCGCAGGTATGCCGAAGATGAGTTGGGTCTGCTTACCGATCGGTTCAACGAGATGCTTGAGCGGATTCATGTGCAGGACGAGGCGCTGCACGAGGCGCACGCGCAACTGGAAAATCGTGTGCGCGAGCGAACCGAAGAGCTGCGCCAGGAGATTGCCGAGCGGGAACGTATCGAGCAGGCCCTGCGCCACGCCAAAGAGAGTACCGAGGCCATTAACGCCGAGCTCGAGCAGGCCATCGACCACGCGAACCGGATGGCCGTCGAGGCCGAGGCCGCCAACCAGGCGAAGAGCGCGTTCCTGGCCAATATGAGCCACGAAATCCGTACTCCCATGAACGGCGTGATCGGCATGGCCCAGCTCTTACTCGACACGGACCTCAATCCCGAGCAGCGCGAATATGCCGAGGCGGTGTGTGCCTCAGCGGAGGCGCTGCTGGGCATCGTGAATGACGTTCTCGACATTTCGAAGATCGAGGCGGGCAAGATCGACATCGAGGAAATCGACTTCGATCTCCGTGTGTTGCTGGACGACGTCACCGAAGTCGAGTCATTTCGCGCTCAGGAGAAGGGCCTCGAGCTGGCCTGCCTTGTCGACTATACGGTGCCGTCACGCCTGCGCGGGGATCCGGGGCATCTGCGGCAAGTCCTCATGAACCTCGTGAGTAACGCCGTGAAATTCACCACGCGCGGCGAGATTCTCATCCACGTCGCCGTCGAGCGTGAGGACGAGGCCGAGGCGCGCGTTCGCTTGCGCTTTTCCGTAAAGGATACCGGCATAGGCATCGCTCCGGAGAAGTACGACTTGCTGTTTCGTTCCTTCTCTCAAGTCGATGTCTCCACTACACGTCAGTATGGAGGCACGGGACTCGGTCTCGCCATTTCCAAGCAGCTCGTCGAGATGATGGGCGGCGAGATTGGCTTCGAAAGCCAACCTGGCGAAGGATCCTTGTTCTGGTTCTGGCTCTCCTTTTCGGTGCAGCCAGACGTGGAAGGCCAGGGGCCTTGCCGCGCCAAGATCCTCGGCAAACGGATCCTCATTGTTGATGATAGCGAAATCAACCGCCGTGTTCTGGTCGAGCAGTTGCGCCCGTGCGGCTGCGCGCTCGAAGTCGCCGAGTCCGGCGTTCGTGCCCTTAATACTATGGAGACCGAGGCCAAGGCGGGAAGACCGTTCGACATTGCGTTTATCGATAGGCAGATGCCGGAGATGTCCGGCGAAGTCCTGGGTGAGCGCATCCGGGCGCACCGTCTCCTAGCCCAAACCATCCTTATTCTGCTGACCAGTGTAGCGCGCCGGGGTGACGTGGCCCAATTGCGCGGAATCGGTTTCGATGCGTACCTCACCAAACCGGTCAGGCGACGGGTGCTCGAGGACTGCCTGAGATCCGTTCTGGAAGGACAACGCGCGGTAGGCGAACCAAGGGCGCGCGTCATCACGCGACACAGCATTGCCGAATCGCGCAAACGCAGCTTCCGGATCCTGCTGGTCGAGGATAACCTCGTGAACCAGAAGGTGGCTCTCCGGGCCATTCAGAAGGCCGGCTTCCGAGCCGATGTGGCCAACAACGGGCGCGAGGCTGTGGATGCGCTCGAGAAGGGCCACTACGACTTGGTGTTTATGGATGTGCAGATGCCGGAGATGGATGGATTCGAGGCCACGCGCGTCCTGCGTCGCAGAGAAGGAGCCAGCGGCACCCATGTGCCTATCGTCGCCATGACCGCCCACGCCATGAAAGAGGATCGAGAACGCTGCCTTGAGGCGGGCATGGATGACTACATTCCCAAGCCGGTGAACCCTCAGGAGATGCTGGTCATCGTCGAGCGCTATCTCGCCCGAGGAGAGGCTGGCGTTCCGCGTGACCCGTTCGCCCCGGGGCCGCGCCGACCTGGGCCTCCGGCCTTCCTGGACTACGACGAGTTTCTCCGGCGTGTCGGCGGCGACGAGGTTATTGCCCAGGAGGTCCTCACGACCTTTCTCCAGGATACGCCTCAGCAGCTCAATGCGTTGAGAAAGGCCCTGGACGATGGCGATACGTCCGCGGTCGGACGCTGTGCCCATACGATCAAAGGCGCTTCGGCCAGTGTCAGTGCAAAGGCTATGCGCGATCTGGCAGCGGAAACCGAGGCCGCGGCAACCGCGGGCGACCTGGAGCGTGCTCGGGACATGTTGAGTAGACTCGATCGTGCGTTTTCCGACGTCCTCCTCCAATCCGGCGAGCATCGTTCCGAGGATACCCCGCAGCCGTGATCCTCGGTAGCCTTTGTCAGGATCGAGCGGCCAACCCAATGAGGAGCGAAATGCGATGAGGACCGATAGTGCTGGCAAGAAACACGAGGAACGCGGCGTCTCTCGTCGGACATTCATGAGGAATACAGTCGGCGTGGCCCCGTTTATCATCGTTCCTCGTTCCGTTTTGGGAGGGGTGGGAAACACGCCGCCTAGCGAGCGGCTGAATATCGCGGCCATCGGCGCGGGCGGGCGCGGCGCCACCGATCTCGAGGAACTGCGGACTGAGAATATCGTCGCGCTGTGCGACGTCGACGACCAGCGCGCCGCCGAGACATTCGCACGGTATCCCGAAGCGAAACGGTACCGCGACTTCCGAATCATGCTAGACGAGGCAAAGGACGTCGACGCGGTCGTGGTCGCCACGCCTGACCACACGCACGCCGTGGCCAGCGTGGCCGCGATCCGGCTCGGCAAACACGTGTATTGCGAAAAGCCACTGACGCGCACGGTTCTCGAGGCGCGCATCCTGGCGGAAGCCGCCCGAGAGGCGAGGGTCGCCACCCAGATGGGAAACCAAGGCATGGCTTTCGAAGGCAACCGCCTCATCAATGAGTGGATTTCCGACGGCGCCATCGGGACGGTTCGGGAAGTCCATGCTTGGTCCGACCGACCCACCCACGGCGGCAAGCTCTTCTGGGCACAGGGCATCGAACGACCGAGTGACACGCCGCCCGTACCCGAAACGCTGGACTGGGATCTGTGGCTTGGCCCGGCCCCCTATCGGCCGTATCACCCCGCCTATGTACCCTTCGCTTGGCGAGGATGGTGGGATTTCGGCTCGGGCGGACTCGGCGATATGGGCATCCATAACCTTGCCCCCGTCTTCTCGGCCCTAAGCTTGGATGCGCCGACCTGCGTGGATTCGAGTTCCACGCTCGTCTTCGACGAAACGCTGCCCTTAGCCTCGACCGTGCACTACGAGTTCCCGGCACGGGGCGACCGGGCGCCGGTACGCGTCCACTGGTACGATGGAGGCCTCATTCCGGCGCGGCCCCCGGAACTCGATGATCGGCGCGAACTGAACCGCGAAGACGGAGTCCTGTTTGTCGGTGATGAGGGAAAGATTCTGGTTGAAGGATGGGGCGGAAACAGCCCGCGGCTTATTCCGGAATCGCGCATGCGGGACTACCGGCGCCCGCCGAAGACGCTCCCGCGCTCCAAGGGGCATTGGGTGGAATGGGTCGAGGCCTGCAAAGGGGGCGAACCCGCGCGCTCGAATTTCGATTTCGCCGGCCCGCTCACCGAAGCCGTCTTACTGGGCACGATCTCGGTGAGACTTGGGAAACGTCTCTTCTGGGATGCGGCCGAGGCCAGGATCATCAACGATCCCGAGGCCAATGCGCTCCTGCACTATGGCTACCGAGACGGGTATCTGTTGCCCTGCTCCTGACATCCGGCGGTTCATGTCTGTCGTCGGAGCGCGGCTCGTGCCGTCCGCGCGCGGCGCGCTCCGTATCTGCGGTTCGCGATCAGGCGTCCTTGCCGTAGACAAGATCATCCGGATCGATAACGGCGATGCCCTGAGCACAGAGGGCGCACGTGTCCGGCTCCCAACTCTCCATGTCCAGGCGCGCCAGGGGCTCAAACCGGCAATCAAAAGCCGCCTCGCCGGCACTACGGTCGATTAGGACGCTGACGCCGACGACCTCGGCGTCCCGCGTCTGCAAGTGCGCGATACTCTTGAGTACGGAACCGCCCGTGGTCACGATGTCTTCCACCACCAACACGCGTGCGCCCGGCTCGATACGGAACCCTCGCTTGAGCACCATATCCCCCGAGCCATCTTTCTCGGTGAACGCCGCGCGGCAGTCTAGATGCCGCGCCGTTTCGTAGGCCAGCACGATGCCGCCCGTCGCTGGCCCGACCACCAACGAGATTCCCTCCTCGCGGAAACGCTCGGCCATGGCCTGACACAGCCGTTCTGTGTAGTGCGGATACTGGAGAACGCGCGCCGCCTGCAAGAACTGCCGTCCATGGCGTCCGCTCGCGTAGACGAAATGACCCTCGATCAACGCCCCGGCCTTCCGAAAGACTGCGACTACTTCGTCACCGTTCATCCCTTCAACTCCTCTTGGATCAACCGTACCGCCTCGGCCGGACACGCATGGCGGAGAATGGGACGGCCCACCACCACGAAACTCGCGCCTGCTTCGGCTGCCTCGCGCGGCGTCAAGACCCGTGCTTGGTCGTCCTGCGAGGCCCACGCAGGACGCACGCCCGGTGTCACGACCAGCGCGTCTCGGCCCACCGCACGGCGAATGGCCTCGATCTCCTGCGGCGATGACACGACGCCGTGCGCGCCGGCGTCGATCGCCAGCCGGGCCAGTCGAGGCACCGCCTGCACCGCCGTTTCCGGAATACCGACTTCCCTTCTCAGGATATCGTCGGACAGGCTCGTCAGTACCGTCACGGCAAGGATTCGTGAGTTCGTTCCCTCAACCGCGGCCCGAGCCGCCGCGATCATCTGCGCGGCACCCGAGGCGTGGATCGTGAAGAGGCCGACGCCTAGGTCGGCCGCGGCCCGTGCTGCCGCACCGACGGTGTTCGGAATATCGTGGAACTTGAGGTCCAGGAACACGTTCTTGCCGAGCGTCTGCACTTCGCGTACTACGTCCGGGCCGCAGCGCGTGAACAACTGCACACCGATCTTGAACCACCTGCACTCGCCACAGGCTTCGACCAGACGCAGGGCCTCGTCCCGCGTATCCACGTCAAGCACAACAATCAACTCGGTCGACACAACCGTCTTCCTCCGTTGCGACTGGGTAGAGCGTATCATGGCGCGAGGGCTCAGGAGAAGTTTCAGACGCCGCAGGGACAACGAATGCTACTCGCAGCCTTTGCCCTTGGGGGCGCGCAACGGCACACCCGGCGCCCTGAACTGCGTGCACTCGCAACAGTATCGAGGCGCCTCCCGGCGAGTCAAATGTGTCAACAGGTCGCGGTAGGCCGATCCGCGTAGAATGGCCGGCAGATCCTGTTCGTTCACGTTGCCGATGTCCAGGTGGCCGAACACGTCGAAGCAACACGGTGAGACCGCCCCGTCTGTCCGAATATTGAGGTTGCCGCGCCAGGGCTCGAGGCACATGGGCGACGCGTGCGGTGGCGCCAGGTAGATCCGGGGCGAGACCTTGATGTGGTCGATGAGGCCGGACCAGGTCTGCCAGACCCGACTCATCCGATCGGCGTTCCCTGCATGGGCTACGAGAGACAGCTTGACCTGTGTCTCGGGCCGTTTGATTGCCACGAATTGCCGTAGGTTCTCACGGACGACCTCGAGGTCCGCGCCTCTGAACTCCCGCTGCGATTCCTCATCCGGCTCGACGGATACATTGAGGACGTCCAGCGGTGTGCGTGCCAACCTCTCGATGACTTTCCCGGTCAACAGAACACCGTTGGTGAACACGATGGGCCGGAACCCGCCCGTCGCGGTGTAGTCCACCATGTCGCCGATCTGTGGGTGCCTCAACGGCTCGCCGAGGAGGCTGAACGATACCGACTCGACGGAACGCGGCGTCTCATTGATGACCTTGCGAAAGGTCTCCCACGGCATTAGCGCCGGCCGGGATTTCACGCGCGACTCGAGGGCCAAACCGCAGTAGCTGCACCGCAGATTGCATCCGAACACCGGCTCGACGGTCAGGCTGATCAGGAAAGGCATCCTCGGCCGCCGTGCAAGGTAGTGGAGCAAGTCCAGCGCGGCGTAGAAGCACGTTACGGGCCGTTGCATGCGCTCGTACAGCCAGTCTGCTTGCACGCCACCGTAGAGGAGCTTCGACACGAGCCAATATGTTGAGCGCAGCGTCGCCTCGCGAAATCCCATGAGCGTATTCCGTGCGTTCCGTGATAGGAAGAGAACGCATCGACCCACGCGCGCGGCGTTCTCCTGTGAACAGTTTAGCACGGGCTCTGGGCGTCACCCAAGGCGTCAGGCGCGAGTCACCAAGTCTTTCAGCATGCGGCCGGCCAGCGAAGGCACATAGATGAAAAGGCCGGAGCGGTGCGGAAGGTCGCGCAGGATTCGGGGAATCCGCGAAGGCACGGCGTAGAACGCGCGATAGGCGTGGCTCTGAAATCGGAACAGGACATCGTCGGACACCGCCGACAGGTTCGCTCGCATGAGGTAGTAGTTCGACGATTCGTAGTCCAGGTGCGCCACGCGCTCCGGATACTGCTCGTGTGCCAATCGATAGACTTCCGATCCGGGGTACGGTGTCAATGTGAAGAACTGGCAGGTGTGCAACATCGATGCCCGCGCCGTGCGGAGCGTGGCCTGCATCTCCTCGAGTGTCTCCGTTGGATGGCCGAGGATACTGTAGCCATTACAGAACACATGCCGGCGCGCCGCCATTTCGACCGCCTGAACGAAGCGCTCGATGTCGAGATTCTTGCCACATAGTGCTTGGATGCGCGGCGAGCCGCTCTCGAGGGCGAACGAACACAGGTTCAGGCCCGAATCGGCCAGCGCATCGATGACCTCTTTTGTGAGCAGATCCGCCCGCAACGCGTTCGGAAAACCGTAGTGGATCTTCAATCCATGTTCCAGCACCAGTTCCGAGAATGCGATGACACGGCGCGCGTCCAGGTTGAATACGTCGTCTACGAACTCGAAGTCATGAATGCCATGGTGTTTGATGAGGTGTTCGAGCTCGGCCACAATCCGTTCGGCCGATTGCGCCCGAAAGCGTTTCCCGTGGACGCGATGGCACCAGTTGCAGCGAAAAGGGCAACCGCGACTCGTGAAGAGCGCCGCATACCGCCGGGGGAACGAGTGCCCCATTGACCGCACGTGCTGGTACTTCTGGGGAGCGATCAAGTCATACGGCAAGAAGGGCAGCTCGTCTAGGTTTTCAATGACGAGCGTCTCGCCTTCGTTCATCACGACCTCGCCGTGGCCGTTGCGCCATGCAATGCCTGGGATTCCGCTGAAGTCGTCCCCCGACCACCAGGCCTCGATCACCCGCTCGGTTGTGACCTCCCCCTCACCCGGTACCGCCACATCGGCCGACGTCTTGCGCAGCACCTTCTCCGCGCCCACCGCCGACACGTGAGGGCCCCCGAGAAGGATCAGTGTTTTCGGCGCCGCTGTCCGGACGGCCTCCGCGACCCGAGTCATGGTTAGTGCCGCATGCGTCGTTGCCCCCAGCCCGACAATGTCCGGCCGTCGCTCCAGAATCCGTTGCGTGATCTGCTCGGTTGTGCAGTTGTCTTCCCGCTGGTTGAACAGCACAATATCGAGATCGAGCCGGCTCCGCACATGCCCCGCGACCGACATGATACCCAGAGGCGGGGAATCCATGTTGTCAAAACGCGTGCGTTGTCCCACCTTCGCAAGAACGAGCGTCGGTCGCCTCATACCCGGCCTTGAGCCCCCTCTTTCCACTCTCCCGAGACGGTCTAGTACGCGAAATCAACCTCCCTTACTTTCGTTATTATCGTATATTCCGAGCTTTTCTTTCAACACCCCGATGTTGTGCAGCGCCCGCTCATCCCCCGGGCTCAGCTCGAGAACCCGCTGAAACCGTGCCAGCGCCCCGTCAGCGTCTCCCCGCGACGCCAGAATGTTGCCCAGGTTGTTGAGGGCATCGATCAAGTTTGGGTCGAGTGTCAGAGCACGCTCGAATTCACGCTCCGCCTCACGGACGTTGCCGCTCGCGGCCAACGCCATGCCGAGGGAGTTCCAGTGGGCGGCAGTCTCCGGCGCCAGCCGGGTGGCCTTGCGGAAAGGTTCGACGGCCTGCTCCGGCTTCCGGGCCATGAACAGCGCATAGCCCCATTCATGGTGGAGCCATGCATTATCCGGCCGCGCCTGAGCGGCCTGGGCAAACTGCTGCGCCGCCGCGTCATACCGTTCCATCGAAGAGAGCAGGGAAGCATACTCGATCCGCGACTCGGTATCGTCCGGCCGGAGTTCCACCGCTCGCCGATACGCCTCGACGGCCTCCGAGGCCTTGTCGAGCTTGGCCAACTCGTAGCCCAGCAGTGCGTAGGCCTCGCCAGAGTCCGGATCGTTCTCAATCGCTTTCCGAAACGCCGCGGCCGCTTCGTCTGTCTTCTCCTGCATGCCCAGCGCTCGCCCGAGCGCACAGGCCGCAGCGGCGTTGCCCGGCGCCAATCGGACGGCCTCGCGTAGGTGCGCTTCGGCCCCTTCCGGTTGGCCCGAATTCGCCAGCGCTGTGCCCAGATTCACCAGCGCCGGAACGAATAGTGCATTCAGCTCGACGGCTTTCTCGAAGTGCGCCAAGGCCTCCTCGCGATCGCCCGAGGCATCGAGGGCCATGCCGAGCCCGGTCTCCGCATGGACGGAGGAAGGGTTGACACGCAGGCCTTCCCGGTACCAGTGCGCCGCCGCCTCGTAGTCTGCTTTCGCCAAGTAGACGCCGGCCAGGTTCGCGTAAAGGTCCGGCACATCGTCGCCGGACGGCGCCGCCTCGAGGAGTTCCTCGATGGCGTGGTTGAAGTCGCCCTTGCCGGCGTAGGCCACACCCCGCAGGTGATGCCATTTCGCCATACTGTAGCTATACGGAACCAACGGGATGCTGAAGGCCGCCACGAGGCCGGCGCCCAGCAGCGCCCAACGCGCGGCCCTCGACCGTTCGCCGCCCGAGAGGAATCCGGCGATTCGGCACACTGCGTAGGCCGCGAACAGCAGCAGAATCGGAATCACCGGAACTCGATAGCGCGCCACCACAAAGAACGGCAGGAAAGACACGAACGTCATGAACACGTACAGCACGAGCAGCGCAGGAACGGTGGCTTTCGGGGGCCAGGACTGCCCCTCATGCCTCAAGCGATTCACCCGCTGAACCAAGAGCGCGACGCCGAGGATGCCGAGTCCGGCCGCCCACGGAAATCCCGGGAGAAATCGGAGCGTCGGCGAAAACCTCTTATCGTAGTAATGCACCTTGTTGTTGGACACTTCGGCCGGTCCCCAGAATAGGAGGGCCTTCTTCGCGACGAGCTTGGCGATACGTCCCGGATGGCTTGCGATGTACCGGAGTGCCTGCTCGGTGACGTGCTGGTTGAATTCCGCGTACGTCAAGTCGGGCCGATTCAGTTTCCGACGAAGTGCCTCGAGGTAGAGCGGCCCTCCTTCATTGTCAAGGGGATGCGAGACACCGAGCAGTGCCTTGACGTCGAGTTTGGGCGACACGCCGTCGGCCAGTTCGTTGTTCGACGCGTAGAGGTTCAGGCCACCAAAGGCCGCGATAGAGCAGAACTCGTTCGAGACCAGGTAGTTCCGGACGGTTACCGGCGCGATGGCCAACACCGCGCAGGCTAGGAACAGGCCGATCCGCACCAGACGCCCGCGCGCGCGAACCTTCGGGCGGAACGCGAACCACCCCCATACCGCCACGATCGGCAGAATCGCTAAGGATTCGGGCCGGATCAGCGTGAGCAGGCCGAGCAAGAGACCCGGCACGGCCGCACGGACCCACGTCGGCTTTCGCGGCCAGGATGCCAAGACGTTCATGGCCGCGAGCAAGAGGAAGAGGACCACGGCCGGTGAATTGAGCTCGCCCTCGAAGTAGATGAATATCCAGTAGATTGCCGCGAAACCGGCGGCGACCAGTCCCACGGCGGGGGCGAACACGGCCCGGCCGAGCAGAAACATCAGCACGACGTTAGTCAAGCCTAGCGCCATCTGAATGATGCGTACGCCGAGATAGCTACCCCCGGTGAGCCAATAGGCCAGCGCGAGGAAGTACGGATAGCCGGGCGGCTTGGCGAAGGGGGTGGTCGGAATCTGGGGGTCGGGGCGCCCGGCCGGCGGCGTCCAGTCGCCGCTGAGGATCGCCCGCGCCCAGTAATCGTAGAAGCCGGGATCCACCACCGGCTGATCGAAATCCGGCGCTTTGACCAGCTCGCCGAGGTACGAGGCGCGCAGCAGCCCGCCAACCAATAGGATCGCGCCTAGGACGAGAACCGTCAACCATGGGCCTGGCTTGCGGCCATCTACTTTCTGTTCCGCCACGAGATATCCTTCGATTCAACGGTGCCTACGATACGGATTAGTACCCGACGGGCGCATTGTACCAGAGCGCGGCGCGGCGGACACGTGCCCCGCCCATTCCGTCAGGTCTTGGCCGGACTCCAGAATCCCTTGGCCAGGCGGAGGAGGTAGAGCGGCACGTAAGACGGCAGGTGACGGAGGCTCGGATAGTCGCGAAGGATGCGATAGACGCGGCCGGGCTTCATGTAGAATTGGCGCCAGGCCTTGCGCTGGTAGGCGTATAGCGTGGCGTCGGACACGTCCGCCAGGTTGACTTGGATGCCGGTGTAGTCCGTGTCTTCGTAGACGACGCGAGTGAGCTTCTCAGGGGCGGTTGCCTCGACCATGCGATAGAGTTCCGTGTTTGGGTACGGAATGACCGTGAAGAACGTGGCCGTGTGGAGCCGGGACTCGCAGGCTACGTCCAGCGTCATTCGGAGTTCCTCCTCGGTTTCGGTGGGAAACCCGAGCATGGTGAATCCGTGGGCGAACACGCCGCGATCCACCGCCATTCGAACGCCGTTGAGGAACTTGTCGATGTCCAGATTCTTGCGAATGAGCTTCTGAATGCGCGGCGAACCGGATTCGAGGGCGAAGGATGACCGATACATGCCCGCCGCCACCAACGCGTCGATTTGCTCTTCAGTCAACAGGTCGGTGCGCACGGCGTTCGGGAAATCGATCCTCAGTTTCAGGTCGCGCTCCGTGACCAGGCGCGAGAAGTCAAGCACGCGCCGGCCGTCGAGGTTGAACACATCGTCGAAGAACTCGAACTCGTGAACGCCGTAGGCGCGCACCAAGTGATCGATCTCGGCCACGACCCGCTCGGCGGATTGCATCCGGAAGCGCTTGCCGAAAATGTTGTGGCAGTACGCGCACTGATACGGACAGCCGCGACTCGTGAATAGCGAGAGGTACGGTCCCGGTGGCAACTGAGACATCCGAGGGATCGTGGCGTACCGATCGCGGTTGAGCAGGTCGTAGGCCAAGAATGGCAAGTGGTCCAAGTCCTCAATGATTGGCGCCGTGCCGGCATTGAGCACGGTTTCGCCCGCCGCGTTGCGCCAGATCAGACCTGGAATTTCCGACAGGTCCTCACCCTCGATGCGCGCCTCGATGATTCGCTCGAAGGCGATCTCACCTTCGCCCATCACCAGCGCGTCGGCGTCTAGGCTCTCGAAGGCCTGCACGCCGAGCGCTGAGGCATGCGGGCCACCCACCACGATCCACGCTTCGGGACACGCCTGCCGAACGCCACACGCAGCCTCCCGCAGCATACCCGCGAAGGAAGTCAGCGCCGTGAAACCGACGATGTCCGGCTCAAAGGCCAGTGCCTCGCGCACGAGCCGCTCGGTGGGCCAGTTCTCGGCGCGTTGGTCGACGAGGCGGATCTCGACGTCGAGCCGCTCGCGGACATACGCGGCCAGCGATAGGATTCCGACGGGCGGCGTAGCGCTCGGCGAGTTGACGCGTCGCCGGCCGATGTTCGCCAAGAATAACCGCCGTTTCCGCATGAAGACCCTTGAAAACAGACTGGTACCGCTACGGCTCTGAGGTGTCCGCAGCCGATACCTTCCTGAGTTGTGAAGTCACCGATTCCAGGAGCCGAAAATGGTCGAACACGCCGATGGCATCGCCGACGATGCCCACGAGAAACGGGCCGGCCACGCGCAGCGCGATCAGGCCGTGCTCGGGATCCTCGGCCACCAGCGTCGGCTCGGGCGCGGTGGGCACTTCAACCTGCGGCGCGTCGCATTGGGCCAGGTGTTCCTCGTATGCATCTCTCGCCTTCTCGGCATGGGTCGGCGATCCGCAAAACACCACGAACGCTGTTAGTTGAGCATCGAAGACGTTGGCCAGGGCGGAGATTCCGCGCGGGAAGAACGCGTAATCCATGACGCCTGTCGCATAGTAGCATTCCGAATGGGCCATCTTCTCCGGAATGTCCGTTACCGCAAGTAGCGGCGGGCGCATGGCGTCTGCGGCCAAGGCCTGCTCGATGCCCTCGGCCACGGCGAGTAGGCCCTCCTTGTTCTTGCGCGCTACGTTGAAACGGAGTTTCACGAAGAAATGTCCCTTGCAGAACGCGGCCGCCGTGCTGCCGACGACGCCTTCGACGCCGATGGATCGGATGTCGTCGTCAGGCTCGCGGTACCGCGAGTAGATGCCGAAGGCATCCAGCGGCGATCCCATTTGATAGATCTCGACGTCGATCCGCTCGTCGGACGCCTCATCCGACGCGTAGGTGATCACGGCAACGTCGGAAAAGCCGTAGGGAAGATACAGCTCCGCTTCGCCGTCGATGAGGTCGAACAGGTTGTCCTTGGTGTAGGTGACGATTTCGCCGATACGTGACCAGTTGCCGATACGCTCCGGTGGAACGAGATCGCTGTCGTCCGCGCGAACGCGACAGGCTACGAGCAGCACCGCGGCGACCGCCATTGTCATCAGCCGGTGTCCGATTCGGATGTCCATTCCGTGTTGTTCTTCCTACGAGTGTTTCGCGTCAACGTCGCGTTTTACGCTGGCGGCGCAAGCCGCAGTGTCAATCCTTCTGTCTCCGGGGTCACGAATTGAACCTCGTTGACCGTCCAGGTCTTGCCCGCCTTGGGCACGTCGATCTCGATGATAATGCATCGCCCTCGCCGTGGAGGAAACGATGCCGCGATCATGCCATTGCCGCCTTCGGCGATGCACGCCGGCTCGCCGCGCTCGTCAAGGCTGTTCGCGACGCAGACGCGGGCGCGCGTCGGAACGCAATCCGACGTTCCTGCCGCATCGAAGACGACGCCGTGGATTTCGTAGTCGGTTCCAAGGTCGAGGCTCAGCCACATGCCAGTCTCCTGAACAACACCGCTGTTCCACGCTGTCTCCGGATTGCTGTCGATCGCGTAGAAGGTGTCTCCTTGGTTGTGCGAGGCACGTACGGCGCACCGCGCGAAGATGATCTGATGGGCGGCGAGTATGGCGGCGCCGCGCACCGTCGGATCATCAATGAACCGCTTCGCCACGTCGAGCGCCTCCGGCAGATAGACGCCCGCCAAAACGCTTAGCAGGCTCTCCTTTGTTGCCGCGTCCTGCGCCAGCGTGAGGGCGGTGTCACAGTAGCGGAGGTCCTGCTCCTCATCTCGATCGCTCTGCATGCGAAGCAAGCGCGTGACACCCTTGAGCGCCAGGGTTCGGAACGCCTCGTCCTGACTCTGCTCCGCGATATCGATGAGCAGTCCGAGTACGTCCGGTGTCGGCCAGTCGCGCAACGCACGAATTGCGGCCTTGCGCGTTTCTTCAGGACCCTCGCGCGCATTTTGTTCGAGGATGCCTACGTATGAAGCATCGCCCAGTTCACTGAATGCCGTCAGCATGGCGATCCGTGCAGCCTCGTTCGGCGCTTGCCGCCAGCCGTCGATCATGACGCGGTTTCGCTCGACCTCGTCGGCGATCTTCCGGGCAACCATGACCAGGGCGTGCGCTGCCCAATGCCGGATTCGCTCGTCGTCGGCCGTGTGGACGAGGCCGATGAATGTCGGGGTGTTCGTTCCGGGCGCCAGTTCCGCCAAGCTTTTGAGCAACTGAATGCGTACGCTCGGATCGGCGCCCGGCTTGTGCACCATGCGAAACAGGGCCTCGACGGCTTCTGTCGCACCGCGAGCGGCCAGCGCCTTGACAAGCTCGACGCTCTCCGCCGGTTCCGACTCCGGCACGAGCTTCAGAAAGGCCGCGTTGGTCCCGACGCCTCGGAGGGAGACAAGCCCCGCGCGAGCCGCTTCGCATTCCTCGGTCGTGGGGCCGTGTGCGGCGATGCGCGCCAGGAGGCCGATGGTGGTGTCGTTCCCGAGTGCGGCCACGGCGCGAATCGCGGCCACCCGGACTTCGGCAGGCCCGGTTTCCGAGCATGCCATGGCCCCGTTCAGGGCCGCCGCATCGCCCCGTTCGGCCAAAGCGGTGAGCAACACGGCCTGCGTTTCGGGTGCGAGATTCGGGAGGGCGGCGGCCAGAGCCTGTGTCGCCTTCTCGCCTTCCAGAAACCGGGCGCCACACGCTGCAGCCGATTCCATGGCCGCGTTTCCGCAGGCCAGCGCGGAGACGACCTCGGCTAGGGCCTCGTCTCGTTGGATGGCAACCCTTCCCAGGAAGGCCGCCGCGCGCACGTGGTCGATAGGCGACGCCTCGATCAGCGCCTGGAATGCCGCAAGGGCTTCGTCATTCCGCCCGGCCAGCCGCAGGCGATGCGCCGCCAAGAGGCGCTGGTGAAATGTGGCCGAAGCATCCAACGGCTGGCCCCTAGCCTCGGCGATCTTGCCGAGGGCGACCAGCGCGGCCTCCGCCACCTCGGCGTCGCTGTCGAGTGTCAGCGGCCCGAGTGCATCCGCGGCCGCGACGCTCCGTCTGTCGCCCAGCGTGTTGACGATGCCGACTCGAGCGCGCCCGTGGGCCGTCGACAATGCGCCGACGAGCGCTTCGTCGACGCCGGGATAGGGCAGATTCTCGAGGGCGTACCGCGCCATGTCGCAGGTCGCCTCGTCGGCCAAGAGCGCCGCGACGGCCGGTACGCAGGATGGCGTGCCAAACAGTGCCAACTCGCGGCAGATCGCCTGCTTGGCATCGAGCGAGATGGGTTCGCCAAGGAGTCCCACCATTTGCGAAACGACCGTCTCGCGGAGTTCCGGTGTCTCGTGTATTTCGCACAGGGCCGCATGAAGATTCCGAATGCAGGCGGGGCTCTCGCCGAACTCGTACGAGGCGAGTTCTTGGAGGGCCGCCTGCGCCGTCGCGGCCGCCTCATCCTCGGCCGCTACCGCGCCGAAGCATGCCTGGACGGCCGCGGAAACAACCGCCAGGACAAGCGCGTATCGAAAGGTATTCACTCTCATGACTGGCCTTTCGGCGAGTATAGCAGATGGGAATGGGGTCGTTAGCTGTTTTCTCGTCCCGCGTTGGTACCATCTCCTTTTCGACGTCCCGGCAGGTCGGGAAATGGCCTAGTGCCTCTATTTTTGAGTTGACATATGACGATACTTGCTTTATGCTGGATGTCAAGAAGTATATAGGGTGCTAATATATATCTTTCAGTAATGATACGAAGGATATCTCTGATAAGATGGGACAAGTGGCGCGATTGAGGAGATCGAGCGATGCGTACAGCGAAGCGAATTGGCTTGGCGGCGGCCGTGACGG
>DAIPKA010000028.1:0-84714 GCA_036769985.1 Candidatus Hydrogenedentota bacterium
GGCAGACCGCCTGCTCTGCCCATTGATTTCTACCTATCATGGATGTCCCCGTTTTAAAGGAGTTTGCCGGGGTTGAGAATGCCAGCGGGATCGAGTTGTCGTTTGATGGCTCTGAGCGCGGTCATTCCGACGGGGCCCTTCTCAGGAGCGAGCCAAGGGAGATGGTCGGTGCCGACGCCGTGGTGATGACTGATGGTGCCGCCGGCGGAGACGATGGCATCGGACGCGGCCCGTTTCACAGCAAGCCACTGGTCGACTTCGCGGTCGAGGGCGCGCGGAAACGCAAAGGTGAAGTACAGACTCGACCCGTCGACGTAGGAATGGCTCAGGTGGGACATCACGATTCCGCGGGCGCCGGACGCGGCGGCGTTGGCGCTGAGGGCGTTGACGATGGCCGTCACGCCAGCCTGCTGTACCGCGAGCACGTTGCTCCAGCGCGCACAGGTTTCGAGGGTGTCGACGCCGACGCCGCGATCCATCATGGGGTCGCGCAGATATGGTGTTTCGAAGCGTCCTTTGTACCAGTGTTCGCCAAGGCTCTCGCCCATGTGGATACCGCCGCGCGCCTTGAGAATGTCTTTGGTGCGTGCGAGGCCGTACTCGACGGTGGTCTTGTCGCCCTCGATACCGACGAGCATGAGGCAGAATTGGGCGGGACCTTCACCGCCGCCGCCGGTATCGACGGCGTTCAGGAAGAAGGTCTCGGACTTGTCGGAGAGGCGAACCATGGCATTCGGTACGCCGGATTGCATCAGTTCGCGCAACGCCTCGACGGCCTGCTCGAAATCGGGGAAGACGAAACCTCGGTAGTCCTTCACTTCGGGTACGGGATGGATCTTGATCTCGGCGTCCGTAATGATGCCGAGTGTGCCTTCTGATCCGGCCACGACGTCGCGCAACTGTGGCCCGGCGGCCGAGCCGGGGAAGCCCTCGGTGGACCACAGGCCTTGGAGCGTGGCGAGTCGTGCAGACACGAGCCACTGTTCGGCGGTGCCGTACTTGTTGGACTGGTGGCCGGCGCTCCTCGGGGCGATCCAGCCACCGAGGGTCGAGAACTCGAAGGACTGCGGGTAGTGGCCGAGCGTAACGCCTTCGGATTGGAGTGCCTTTTCGAGCGCCGGGCCGTAGATGCCTGCCTGGACACGGGCCACCAAGGCATGACGATCGACCTCGATAACCTTGTCCATCCGCGTAGTGTCCACGGTAATCACGCCGGCCTGACCGGGGGCGCACTCGGCCGTGACGCCGCCCACCACGCTCGAACCGCCGCCAAAAGGTACGATCGCCACGTTGTGCTCGGCCGCGAGTTCGAGTACGGCCAGCGTTTCTTCGGCCGTCTCGGGATACACGACGGCGTCCGGCGCGGACGCGATCCGGCCGGCCCGCAGCCACAGCGCGTCGTGGTAGCTTCGTCCGCGCGCGTGGAGGCCCCGCTCGAAGGCGTCGGTCTTGACGCGTTGCCGGTCGAGCATGCGCGTGAGCGCGTCCTGCACGGCCCCCGAGATGCGGATCTCGGGCAGGGCAATCCCGTCCAGCGGCGTTGGTGGTGTGTTCGGCAATGGGTCGAGGCCCATGGTCTTGCCCATCCAGTCCCACACCGCTGCTGCCTTGTCGCCCAGGACATCCGGAGCGTCTATCCAGCCCCAACCGTTCCAACGCAGTCTGGTTCGTTCTATGCCCATCGTGTCCTTTTCCTCGTTCCGACCGGCTCCCTCCGGTCTCCTAACACCGCAGATTGATCGCGTTCGGGATGATCTCGAAGGTGGCGGGCAGACGCCCGGGGTCCTCGCCGTCCACGTCGAGCAAGACCACTTGGGACGGGTCGACGGGGGTAGCTGTCACTCGCCGTCCGCGCAGCGCCGTGACCTGCTCGTACTTGAGGTGATCGCCTCGATAGATCGAGTTGACCCGCTTGAGTAGGCCGACCACGCCGATGTCGGCCACAATGATGACGTCAAACCACCCGTCGTCGGGCTCGGCATTGGGTGCCATCCGCATCCCGCCGCCGAAGTACTGTCCATTGCACACCGCGGCCGTCCGCACGTCGACGACTTCGTCGAATACATCGTCCACTTGTAGACGGACCGGTTGGTTGCGATAGGTGACCAAGGCCTTGAGCATGCCCCAGAAGAAGGCGGTCTTTCCGCTGAACTTCTTGCCGAATTTGAGCCGGTTCACCTCGCAATCGGTGGCGCCGCTGAGGCCGAAACTGGCGATGTTGTCGAAGTAACGGATCTCCTCGATGCCTTCGTGGTTGATGAAGGTGAGCTTGCCGAGGTCTACGGAGCGGATCTCGCTCATGGCTAACCGTTCGATCTGGGCTTCGACGGAATCGGGGGCGCCGAAGGTCCGCCGGAAATCGGCGCCGGTGCCGCTGGTCAAGACGGCGAGCATGGCCTCAGGATTGATCAGCTCGCCGTTCTCGAAGAAGCCGTTGACCACCTCGTTGACGGTGCCGTCGCCGCCGACGGCGATGATCTGCTGCATGCCTTCTCTGAGCGCCTGCCGCGTCAAGCGCATTGCGGCCATGGGGGCATCGGTGAACACGGATTGGGTTGGCCCGATGGCCTGACGGAGCTTGGTCTCGAGGTTGGGCCACAGCTCGGCGGTGCGTCCGCCCCACGAGCGCGGATTGACGACAGCCTTCGTTCGCGCCCACGAGGTGAACTTCGCGATGACGCTTTCCGTCTGCGCCGCACGCTCCGCCTCGTTCCATCCCAACTCCTCGGCCATGATACGTGCGATGCGTTGGAGCGCCTCATCGCCGGGGCTACCGATGGAACCGAGTCCCGTCCGCCGAAACAGCATGTCTTCGAGAGTGAGGGCCATTTCCTTCCGCACGCCATAGACGACCTCGGCGGCGATGTCCGGGAACCGGGACGAAAGACGTTCTGCGAGATGCGGCTGTTCCTTGGCGAGTTGGAGCACGTCGTCCATGTGGCCGCCATAGTTCTTGGCGAGGTTCTCGACGATGTCGGCCGCGAGATCCGGATGCTCCGCCACGGCTTTCTCCCTGAACTCGGCGAACGGGCCGATGTGGCCGTTGTACGTGGGCGTGGTCGCCGTGACGCAGGGCACCGGCTCGCGCTCGATCTTGGTCATGGCGAGATCGACGACTTGTTCGGCCAGGTGGCGCGAGGTCGTCCACTTGCCGCCGATGGCCGTGATCATACCCTTGACCGACTCCTCGGTCTCGTGGTCGTACACTTCGGCGGCGCGGCTGGCGTTGTAGGAATCGGTTTCGTCCGTTTGCCCCTCTTTCGGATCGCCCGAGGTGGTGTCCACGATGGGTCTCAGTCCGGCGTAGAAAAACAGGACGTCGGATCGGCCGAGGTGGGCGGCCGGGTAACCCTTGTTGACCGTGGCGAGGAAATCGACGATGTCCTTCTCGGTAACGTTGACCTTGTCCGGATCGCCTCGATAGACGGTGTCGGTAGTGCCGATAAGCGAATAGCCGCGCCACGGCAAGATGAAGAAGTGCGTGGATTCGCCCACGACGGCGATGGCGTGGTGCTGGGTTAGGGACCGCGTGAGTAGGTGAATGCCCTTCGAGCGGATGAGATGACGCGGCGGCCGCTCGGGGCGTTCCTCGCCGCGGCCACGGGCCACGGCGCGCTCGATGTCTGCCATCAACACGTCGGCCCACGGCCCCGCCGCGTTGACCACCAGGCGGCCGCGTATCTCGTAGGCGGGCGTGTCGTCGCGGGGTGCACGGGGGGCCGTGTCGCGAACGCGGACACCGACGACGCGATTGTCCTCGGCAAGGATCTCGACGACTTCGGCGTAGTTGGCCACGGCGGCGCCATGATCCACCGCGTCAAGCACGCATTCCAGGGTCATGCGCTCGGGCGAGTACATTTGGTAATCGTAGAAGATCATCGCGCCGGTGAGTCCGTCGCTTTCGAGTCCGGGCTCGAGCGCCACCGTCTCCTTGCGGCTGAGCTTCTTGTGCTTGGGGATTTCCTTCTCGGGATCATCCAGCCGGTTGCGGTCATAGGCCAGCCAGTCATAGAGCGTCAGTCCGACGGCCTTCACGACACGGTCGCGAATGCGGTGGCCCGAGGTCGGCATCAGAAAGGTCAACGGATCGATCATGTGCGGCGCGACATTGGACCAGATACGCCGCTCGCGGAGAGACTCGCGGACGAGCCCGAGTTCGAGGTTCTGAAGATAGCGCAGTCCGCCATGAATCAGTTTCGAGGATGCGCCGCTTGTCGCGCTGGCGAAATCGCGCTTCTCGATCAGGGCCACCGACAGACCACGAAGTGCGGCGTCGCGCGCAATGCACGCCCCCGTGATGCCGCCGCCCACGATGACCAGATCGTAATCTCGGGATGCCATGGCCTCAAGGTCACGCTTCATGTCATGAACCTCTACCTGAATTGGGTCACGATTCCCAGCCGGTAGCAACGGGCCTCCGGACGCCCCTCTTCATCTCTCCGCAGGCTTTCTATATCATGAATGGCGAGGGAAAACAAGCGGCTGGATGGGATCGGACACAAATGGCATGGCGGTTCTCTCCGCAGGTTGCGGAGGGGCCTTCTCGTCGGATCAGTACGAGGCCTCCGCTTCGTTCCAACCACCGCCCAGGGATTTGAAGAGGGCCGTCAGATGGGTGAGGACGGCCGCGCGGCTCTGGAGGTGCTGGACTTCCGTGGCGGCCAGCGACCGCTCGGCCTCCAATACGCTCAGGAAGCTGACGAGCCCTTGGGTGTACAGGTCATTCGCGATGGCGACGGCACTGGTGTTGGCCTCGACCGCCTTCTCGAGCGAAAGCAGGCGGTTCTGTTCTTTGGCATAGGCAACCAGCGCGTTCTCGACATCCTCGAGGGAGGTCATCACGGCCTTCTCATACGCGGTGAGCGCCTGCTCCTGCCGCGCGTTTCGGATGCGGATGTTGGCCCGAACACGCCCGGCGTCGAACACCGGCCACCGAATCCCTGGGCCGATGGACCACATCATGTTGGCGTTCCGTTTGATTCCGTAGAGGGCGTCATCCTGGCCTGTGAATGAGCCGGTGAGGGAGACCTTGGGAAACAGATCGGCGGTAGCGGCGCCGATGAGGGCCGTGCTCGCGGCCAACTCCCGTTCGGCTCGGCGTACGTCGGGGCGGCGGCGCAGCAGATCCGCGGGAAGGCCGACAGGGACCTCGGGGGGGGCGGCGGGCAACGCAACGACCGGCCCCAACTCCTCCTGCAACAGGCCCGGGCCGCCGCCGAGCAACACGCCCAAGCGGTGGATGGCGTACTGGACTTCGGCCGCGTAACCGGGCACCGAGGCCTCGGTGACGGCCAATTGGGCCGTGGCATTCTGCACGTCCAGCTCGCTGGTCAGGCCGGCGTCGAAGCGCGACTGGACCAGTCCGAGGGTGTCGCGTTGGAGTTCGATGTTCTTGGCCGCGATGTCGAGGCTGGCCTGGGCGCGACGCAGGCTGAAGTACTGGCGGGCCACTTCGGCGGACAGCGACACTTGGATATCGCGCCGGTTTTCCTCGGCGGCCTCGCGCTGGGCTTGGGCGGCCTCGGCTTCGCGGCGCGTACCGCCGAACAGATCCAGTTCCCAACTCGCGTCGAATCCCCCCTGGTAAAGGTCGGTGCGCCGCTTCAGGCCGGACGCGCCGCCTTGCGGCGAACCCACAGTGACGCGCGAGCCGCCGGCGCCGGTGAAGTCCGGTGCGATAGTGACGCTCGGCCCGCCCGCGCCGACGGGCAGGACCGTGGCGGCGACGCTGGCGCCTTGTCTGGAGAGCGTCGCCGAGGCGCCGCTGACGGCGAAATCCGAGGACGGGCTTGCCGGCTTCTGATTTTGAATGCGTTTGTATGCCGCGGAGGCGTTGATCGCAGGCCAGAGGTCGGCTTCGGTCAATGACTCGGCGGCGCGGGCTTCGAGGATGCGTGATTCCGCTACGCGGAGGTCGAAGTTAGCCGCCAGTGCGCGCTCGACCAGCGAATCCAGCTGGGCGTCGCCGAAGGATCGCCACCACTGCACGACCTGGGGCGTTCCCTCTTGCTCGCCGTTCTCGAGCGGGGCATTCCACTGGTCGGGCATGGCGAGATCCGGTTTGGCATAGTCGGGCCCGACGAGGCACCCGGCCACGGCGAAGATCAGAACAGCGCCTACAACCATTCGCGATGCGTGCGTCATCATACCGAGTTGTCCTTATCAGGGGCCGCGTCGGCCGCGGCAATGGCTAGGGGCTTCGCCCGCCGGTGTCCCCGTTCGCCGATCCATTGAACGATAATGTAGAAAAGCGGAAGGAAGAAGACGGCCAGGAACGCGGCCGATATCATGCCGCCGGCCACGCTGCCGCCGATGGAGTGGCGTCCGGCCGCTCCGGCGCCTTGGCTGAACACCAAGGGAAGCGCCCCGAGGATGGTGGTGATGGCGGTCATCATGACGGGTCGCAGGCGGATACGAATCGCCGTCAGGGCCGATTCGAGGATACTCTGACCTTCGGCCCGCATCATGGCGCAGAACTCGATGACGAGAATGGCCATCTTCGCCGTCAGACCGACTACCGTTAACAGGCCGATCTGGAAGTAGATGTCGGCGCTTGCGCCTCGAGCCCACACCCAGAGCACCGCGCCCAACGCGGCGAAGGGAACGCTCATGAGTACCGTGATCGGCATCGACCATTTCTCGTACTGAGCTGCCAACACAAGGAATACCATGACTAGGCCGAACAAGATCACGTACAGCGACTGATTTCCGGCCTTGATCTCCTGGTAGGAACCGGAACTCCACTCGATGGCGTATCCCGGGGGGAGTTTCTCGGCGGCCAGTTCCTGTACGCGGCGGATCAGTTGGCCCGTACTGGCGCCCGGGGCGGGCGCGCTCGTGATTTGGACGGATGCGAAGCTGTTGAACCGGCTCACCACATTGGGGCCCGACTCCATCTTTGCGTCCACCACGCCGGCCAGCTCGACCATGTCGCCGGCGTTGTTACGCACGTGGATCTTCTCGATATCCTCCGGGCTGTCGCGGAATCCGGGGTCGGCCTGCAGTTGAACGCGGTACACGCGGCCGTAGATGTTGAAATCGTTGACATAGTAGGAGCCCAGATAGGCCTGAAGCGTGTTGTAGACCTCGCCCACGGGGATTCCCAGGACCTTGGCGCGCGTCTGGTTGAGGTCGACACGGATCTTGGGCTGTCCGATGTTCAGCACACCGGAGACTCCCTCGAACAGCGGGTCCTTGTTGAGTTCGGCCACGAAGGAGTCCATGACGCCGGCCAGTTCGACGATGTCGCTGCTGCCACGGCTTTCGAGCTGGGCCTCGATGCCCGCGCGCAGGCCTAGGCCGAAGATGGGCGGCGGAATGAAGCCCAACACGGTGGCTTCCTGGAGGCCGCCGAACTCGGCAAAGGTGCGGCCCACTATGGCCTCGGCGCGGTTCTGAGGCTCCAAGCGTTCATCCCAATGCTTCAGATTCACGAACATCGTCGCGCCGCTGGGCACCATCGCGCCCGAGAGCATGTCCTGGCCACACATGGCTACCATGCCTTCGACTTCAGGTTG
Organism: Candidatus Hydrogenedentota bacterium; assembly: GCA_036769985.1. Taxonomy (GTDB): domain Bacteria; phylum Hydrogenedentota; class Hydrogenedentia; order Hydrogenedentales; family SLHB01; genus DAIPKA01. Next base: position 7,518 of record DAIPKA010000028.1, read on the forward strand.
ATTGAGGAGGAACTGCTCGACCTTCTCGACGACGGCTTTGGTGCGGTCCAGCGAGGCGCCTTGAGGCAACTGGACGACAATGATGAAGAACCCTTGATCCTCCTGCGGCACGAACGCCGTTGGAACATCCCGGAAGGTCGAGTACGTCAGCCAGATCAGCCCGCCGAACGCGGCCAACGAGAGCACTCCGAGCCGGATCACCCATCGCACGGCGGTCGTGAAGCGGCGGGCAAAGAAATTGAACCCGCTATCGAACCATCGGAATAGGAAGATCTTGTGGTGATTGGGTTTGAGCAAGGTGGCACAGAGCGCCGGGGTGAGCGTCAATGCCACGACTCCGGAGATGGCCACGGCCGCGGCGATCGTGATGCCGAACTGCCGGTACATAACACCGGTGCTGCCGCCGAGAAAGGCCACCGGAACATACACCGCGGCCAACACCAGCACGCTGGCAATGATCGGCCCGGACACCTGCTTCATGGCCTTGATGGTGGCGTCTCGGGGCGACAGATGCTCCTCATGCATCAGGCGCTCGACGTTCTCGACGGCCACGATGGCGTTGTCCACCACGATACCGATGGCGAGCACCAGCGCGAACAGGGTCAGTGTGTTGACGGTGAATCCAATCGCCAGCAGGCCCGTGAATGTGCCGATGATGGATACGGGTATCGCGACCAGGGGGATCAGCGCGGCACGCCAACTGCCCAAGAACATCAACACCACGACGACCACCAGTGCGGTGGACTGCAAGAAGGTTTTGGCCACCTCGACGAGCGACACCTTGATGAACTTCGTCGTGTCCATGGGGATTGCGTAACGCATGCCCTCCGGAAAACCGGCAGCGAGTTCTCCCAGGGCGGCCTTGACGCCCACCATTGTGTTCAGGGCATTCGCATTGGGTTGCAGAATCACAGGGATGATAGCCGTTTCCTGCCCCTTGAAACGGCCCTCCGAGCTGTAGCCCGCCGCGCCCAACTCGACCGTGCCCACGTCCTTGAGCCGGACAATCGAGCCGTTGGACTCGGCGAGTAGGATGATGTCCTCGAACTCGCGGGGCGTCGTAAGGCGGCCGGGGGCCAACACAGGAAAGGTGAACTCGAGAACATTGGGGTTCGGCTTACCGCCGATCTCGCCCGCGGCATAGAGCCCGTTTTGTTCGCGAATGGCCTGGGCGACATCGCTCACGGTGAGTCCCTTCAGAACCAGGCGATCCGGATTGAGCGAGATGCGCATCGCGTAGTCCTTGTTGCCGAAGACCATCGCCTGGCCGACGCCGGGCACGCGTTTGATCGTGTCCAGCATGTAGATCATGGCGTAGTTGCTCAGATAGAGCGCATCGTGCTGCGGGTTGTCGGACTGGAGCGCGATGATGCCCAGGAAGTTGCTCATCCGCTTGTCTACGGTCGTGCCTTGACGAATCACTTCCTGCGGCAGGCTGGGTTCGGCCCGCTTGAGCCGGTTTTGCACCTCGACGGCGGCAATGTCCAGATCGGTGCCGATCTCGAACGACAAGGTCACCGACAAGCTGCCGTCGTTGGCGCTCTTAGACTGGTAGTAGAGCAGGTTGGGAATCCCGCTCAACTGCTGTTCGATGGGTGTGGCCACGCACTCCATGACCGTCTCGGCGTCCGCCCCAGGGTAGTGGGCGCCAATCACCACGGTCGGCGGCGTGATCTGTGGGGATGACTCGATGGAGAGCACGGACAGCGATACAAGGCCGCACAGGACGATGACAATCGACACGACCCAGGCGAATACAGGACGGTCTACGAAGAAGTTGGCAATCATGGACGTTTCCCGGGAGTTACGACTGTGTAGCAGCTTCGGCAGCGGTTGGCGCGCCTTCGCCGGCGGACTGCGGTGTACCCGGCGACGCAGCAATGGTTACGGTAGCCCCCGGGCGGACTTTGGTGAGACCCTCAACGACAACCTGCTCGCCCTCGCGGAGGCCATCGAGCACGATCCAGTCCTGGCTGGACCATGCACCGATCTGGATGACGCGCATCTCGACCTTGCCGTCCGAGCCGACAACATATACGTACGCGCCTTGAGGCGACTGGCTGACCGCGCGCTGAGGCACGGTCAACACATTGGGCCGTTCCCAGCCCGTGAGGTGTACCTTCACGAACTGGCCGGGTTTCAGAACGCGGTCGCTGTTGGGGAACGTAGCGCGCAATTCCACCGTGCCGGTCTTGGTGTCCAGGCCGGCGTTCTCGAAATCGAGGACGCCGTGGCTGCCGAAAGCGGCGCCGTCGAGAAGGGTGATCTCGACGCGCGGCCCGCTCAAGTCTTGGGCGAGCACCAGCAACCCCTCCTTCATTTCGCGCTTCCAGTTCAGGAAATCGCTCTCGGTGACCTGGAAACTCACATAGAGCGGGTCGACCTGTTCCATGACGGCGAGGAGGCTGTTCTGCGACGTGTCCACGTAGCTCCCGATTTCTTTCAGGGCCTTCCCGATGTAACCGGTCAGCGGCGCCGTGATGTTGGTGTAGCCCAGGTTCAGCTCCGCCTTGTCCAGTTGGGCCTTGGCCAGACGGAGGGCCGCGGCCGAGTTCGCCACCTCGGAGGCCCGCTGGTCAAGGTCGGCCTCCGCGATGGCTCCCGGTGTGGTGACGGACTGCATCCGTTTGAGCTCCTGACGGGCCAGTTGCAGCCGGGCCTCGGCCTGCTCGACTTGGGCCGCGGCAATTTCACGATCGGCCTCGAAAGGACGCGGGTCGATCTTGAAGAGCCGGGCACCCTCTTCGATCCACGCCCCGTCGATGAAGTCCCGGCTTTCGACAAAGCCCTGAACGCGCGCTCGAATCTCGACCGTCTTGGAAGCTGCGGTGAGACCGACATAGTCGAGCGAGACGGGAACGGTCTTGGTTTCGGCCCGCGCTACGTTCACCTGTGCCGGGGGCATGGCTCCCTTCGGGGGGCCCTGGGCCACGGACGGCGCGCTGCATACTGCCCAGAGTAACGCGAGAGTCAATGCGGCTCGATGTGGTCTCATCATTCCCTCATCCTTGACCAAAACAGTCCTAGCTATGGTTCCCGGTCTCCGTGTCGCTTGGATCCGGCGATTGTAGGTCATCGAAGACTTCCTGCAAGCGCCGACTGAGCCGGCGCCAACTGGGCGCGTAGCTCAAGCCGACTTTTTCCGCCAGTTCGACGAAGGCCTGGAGGTTCCGCTGCTCGAGCTCCATGATCCAGGCTTCGTGCTTCGGCGACACGCGAATCAGCACCTCACGCCGATCGACGGGATTCGCCGTGCGCGTGAGAACATCCATTTCCACCAGCCGATCCACCATGGCCGATACGGCGGGGGCCTTGACATGAAGCGCCTCGGCCAACTGCTTGACCGTCAAGCAGTCGGCTTCCCGCACCGTCATGATCATGTTGACTTGGGGAAGGGTAAGAGCGGGCGACGGCGATACGGAATTGGCATCTTCCTCGAAACGGCTCACGCAATAGCGGTGAAGCCGGCGCTGGGTGGCGTGGATCAGCCGCGCCAACTCCAAGACCTCCGCGTCGTTCATTACGCTGTTTCCCGAATAGTGTGAGTGTCGAATTGTATCCGAACCAAATCATATCACAAACGAAGCGATCACTGCAATACGGTCACCGAAACTGCCGTCAGCACGAGGAAAAAGGGCATGGTAACCGCATCCGGAAGCGCGAGAATCGTCCGGTCCGATATCCGGACTATTCCGTAGTCATCGCAGACAAGCCGGTATCCCCGCTGCAGAAGGGCTGTGAGGACAGACGTTTTGCCGGATTCAGAGCCCCCGGCGATCATGACCGCTTCGCCCCGCTCGAGCCAAGGCGCAAGCAAGCTTGCGCACTCCACATGGCGCCTTGCCCATTGGTCGAACACCGGCGGCGTTCCCCTTGGTAGCGTGCCGACCGACCGATCTCCTTCGTGGATCGACGGCTGAAAGCCCGACAGGCCAACGCGGTGCAGGGCCCTGTAGCAGCGCCCCGTTCCCTCGCCTAATCCATTCCCTCGCGCCAGTACACGCCGGTGAGCAACGAGGTCTTGCAGTAGACTTGGTGCGCATCCCCGTCGGCGTCGGCATAGGTGACGTGATAGTGCCTTTCATTCTGCTCGAGCATCCATCCGGGAGAGAAGGGAGCCCACGAGATAACGACGTTCTGCCATCCCTTCCGCTGCGCCGCCGCCCTGATCCTGCCCTTGTCCATGTAGTGCAGCGCCACACGAAGCAGGATAGCGCCAACGGCCACCGCAACGATGGCCACCTTCTCGGGATCCCCCAGAAGATCCTCAATGTTCATGGGCTATTCCTTGGATCCTCAGCGACGGCCGGAGTCTTGCGCTTCCGGGTCTCCGCCGCTCGCTTCCTCCTCCGTTTCCCGAAGGAGTCGTTCTGTCGCTGATTCCACCGGCGAAGCAGTAATGATAGAGCCCTCCGCACCGTCCCTCTTGCGACGACGTGGCGTTGATATCTTACGGTAGAACTTATTGATCCGCGCTTGTGCTGCCTCTGTCTGCTCTCCGTCCACGATCTCGCGCTTGAGCACGTCCATCCTCACGATATCCTCAATCTCACCTAGGGAATATATCACGAGACGCCTCGACAAGAAAGCGAGTTCGAAGACCCGAGTGGCCCGTCGGCCGGCGTCTCGTCCCTTGCTGTTGGCCCTCTCTGTGGCGGCCTTGTGTGAAAAGAAACCGTTCTCTCAGGGAGCCGCAGAGCTACGAAGCGGAAGCCGCAAACCGCTGCCCATTAGTCTCTCGCGCCACGGCGTATGAAGCACCGCCGATACTCACCCAGAGGGCGAGGCGTTCTGTGGAGTGCGCAAGCTTGCTTGCGCTTTGGCTTGGGCGGAGCTTGCTCCGCGATCGGGAGCTTGGATCCTCGGCACAAGCGGGACAGCAAGCTGTCCCGAAGAAGAGCGGCAGCAAGCTGCCGCAGTCCACATAGCCTCCGTTGTGGTTGGTCTTTGACCACGCCACGGCGTGTTCTGTCCAGGATGCCTTCGGGGTCAGCGCACGATCATCGTGCGCCAACGTTGCGCCGTGGCCCCTCTTTGGTCGCGCCACAATGCGGGATGGCGGTTTCTGCGCGCGCTTTTTGAATTCAGGCCCGAGAAATGGTAGTATTTCGCACTTCCCGCCTGGCCAATCAGTTGTGTGACAAGGAGAACAAGGAATGGCGAACTATAGGATCGCGTTGATGGGTGGCGACGGAACCGGGCCCGAGGTGCTCGTCGAGGCCGTCAAGGTGCTCGATGCCGCCGCTCAGCGGTTTGGATTCACGATTGACAAGACGCCGTATGATTTCGGGGGCAACCGCTACCTCGCCACGGGCGAAGTGTTGCCGGACTCGGCCATCGAGGAGTTCCGGAAGTTCGACGCGATTTTTTTGGGCGCCATCGGCCATCCCGACGTGAAACCGGGCATTCTCGAGAAGGGCATCCTTCTCCGCGTGCGGTTCGAGTTGGATCAGTACATTAACTTGCGGCCCGTCAAGCTCTATCCCGGTGTCGAGACGCCACTCAAGGATAAGGGTCCCGAGGACATCGACTTTGTCGTCGTTCGCGAGAATTCCGCGGGACTCTATACCGGTTTCGGCGGCGTCCAGCGCAAGGGAACGCCCTACGAGGTGGCCGTCCAGGAAATGGTGTACACGCGGAACGAGGTGGATCGCTGCCTGCGGTTCGCCTTCGAGATCGCGCGAAAACGCGGCAAAGCGAACACGCTGCTGCTCTGCGGGAAGACCAACGTCCTCACGTATGTTTTCGACCTCTGGGAACGCGCGTTCCATGAGATGGGCGCGCGGGATTTCCCTGATATCAAGCGCGAATACGCCCACGTGGACGCCACCACGATGTGGATGGTCAAGAATCCGGAGTGGTTCGATGTGATCGTGACCGGCAACATGTTCGGTGACATCATCACGGACCTTGGCGCGATGGTACAGGGCGGCATGGGCATTGCGGCGGGCGGCAACATCAATCCCGAGGGTGTGTCCATGTTCGAGCCCATCGGCGGGAGTGCGCCCAAGTACACGGGGAAGAACGTGATTAATCCGCTTGCCTGTATTTTCGCCGGCGAGATGCTACTCGACCACCTCGGTGAAGCCGAGGCGGCCGCGTGTGTCGACAAGGCGTGCGTCGCGTTCCTCGAGTCGGGCGTACTGCGCGGCATGTCTGCCCGGGAAATTCAGGAAAGTGGCATGAGCACGACCAAGATTGGGGACGCCGTGGCCGACTGGGTGGCCAGAGTCTGAATCCCGGCGTGTCCGTAGGAAGCGATGCGCTCGGCCTGAGGGCCGGGCGCTTTCATCATCTGTATAGGCGAGACTCGAGTATGGGTGAGAAGCAACACCGGGCGATGGCCGCCACCGCGTTGGTTGTGGCGGCCTTTGGCTGGGCAGTCGCGCCGGTGTTCATCCGGGGCCTCAGCCACGCCTACGATCCATACAGTCAGACTGTTGTGCGTTATGGTGTCTCCGCCGTGGTGCTTCTTGTCGTGAGCGCGGCGTTCTACCGGGCGGACCTCGTCCGCGTGGTGCGCAATCCCGGGCCCATGTTGGCCATAAGCGCCTTGAACGTGATCCAACAGACGGCCTGGGTCAACGCGTGTTACCGAGTCACTGCGACACTTGCGCTTCTCCTTCTCAAGCTCAGTATTGTCTTCGTCATTGCCTTCAGTTACCTCTTGTTCCACGAGGAGCGCTCCGTCATTCGGAGTCGAGGGTACCAGGTAGGAACCGTTCTGAGTCTCGTGGGCGTCGCCCTGATCCTGTGCACCGACCCCGGTACACTCGCGCCGCGGCTGGACGCCGGCACCGGATTGGCCTTGTCGGTCTCCGTGTTCTGGGCGATCTATACGGTGTGGTGCAAGCACCTCGTGCACGACGTCCATCCGGTGCCCATGTTCACCGTGCTCGCGGGGTACACCACGTTGGGATTCATCGCGCTCGCCTTCGCCTTCGGCGATCCGCATACCGTGGTGACCGCCGGCCTCCGGACGACGGTCATCGCCGCCCTCTCCGGCGTGATCGCCATCGCGATCGCGCATACGACGTTCCACTATGCACAGAAGCATCTCGGTTCGGCCTTTTGCACGAGTCTCCTGCTCTTGAATCCGCTGTTCACCAATGCGGTTGCCCTTTATCTTTGGCAGGATGAGGCGCTCCGGCCGATGCAATGGTGCGGCGCGGCTGCGCTGATCACCGGCGCGATGTTGGTCGTGCGCATGGGCACACGCGCTCAGCACGGCCTCGGGGAAAAGCGTTCCTGGACTCCGTAGCGGCGATTCCGCTATGCTCTCCTGCATTCCAAACGATGCGGCTAGCGCAGAAAGAGTGTCATCCATGTCCGATCAACAGCAGATTGTTCTTTCCGGCATTCGGCCGACGGGCCGGTTGCACCTTGGCAACTACTTTGGGGCCGTCAAGGATTTCGTGCGACTCCAGGAGAAGGGCTATCGGTGTTATTACTTCATCGCCGATTATCACGCCTTGACAACCATCACGGAACGCGAGGATTTCTACCGCCAGTCACTCGATATGGTTCGCACCTACGTTGCCTGCGGCCTGGATCCCAACAAGTCGGTGATCTACCGCCAGAGCGATCTGCCGTGCACGGCCGAGTTGACGCTCCTCCTCGGTATGGTCACGAACATCGGCCATCTCGAGCGCGGCACAACGTATAAGGATAAGCTATCCAAGTTGACCGGCGGCCCGGAAGGCCCCGAGGGCAACCCCCTCTCGTACGGTCTGCTCGGCTATCCGGTGTTGATGGCGGCGGACATTCTGATCGTCCGGGCGGACTTGGTGCCTGTGGGTGACGACCAGCGCCAGCATGTCGAGATGACCATCGATATTGCCCAGAAATTCAATCACCGATTCGGCGAAGTGCTCAAGGTACCGCAGTCGGTTCCGCGCGGCGCCATTCGGATGCCCGGCCTCGACGGCGGCGCCAAGATGGGGAAGAGCGAACACAACGAACTGGGCCTCCTCGATGATCCGAAGACGGTGCTTCTGAAAGTGAAGGGGGTGCAGACGACCACGGATCCGCCGCCGCTCGAGACCGATAGCGACCTGCCCGAGATGGTGATTCCGCAGATGCCGCCCACGGTCGGCGTGCTCTATTACCTGCTCGACCTGCTTGCCCCCAAAGAGGTGTTTTTGGATTTCCTCGGCAAGTACCGCCGGCAGGAGAAGTTCTACGGCCAACTCAAGGCGACCTTGGCGGAACACGTCTCGAAGTTCAATGCGCCCATTATCGAGCGCTTCCATTCCCCGAGCAACAACGATGCCTTCGCGGAGGAGTTCCTGCGCGAGAACGCCAAGAAGGTGACGCCCGTCGCTCTCGGAACCGTCGAGGCGTGCCGTGAGGCCATCGGTATCGGGCGATCGCTGTATCGCGCGTAAGGCGCAACCACGCGACAATCCGCAAGGAGGCGTGTCCATGCGAGTGCTGATCATCGGCGGCACACGGTTCCTCGGCGCCTACACCGCCCGCGAGCTGGTGTCGCGGGGCCACGATGTCACGGTGCTGCATCGAGGCAACACACCGGCCTGTCTGCCGGAGACGGTTACGGAGATCCTGGGCGATGCGCGCGATCGCTCGGTTGTCGAACCGATCCTGGCAAGCGGCGGCTACGACGCCGTGGTCGACACGATCCTCCGCGCCAAAGACCTCGAGTGGTACCTACCGGTCCTCGAAGCGCACACCAAGCAACTCGTCCATTGTGGCTCGACGGGCGTGTACGCACCGGCGGGCGCCATGCCGGTGCGCGAGGACGATCCGACGCCGTGTCCCGCCGAGTTCGGTGGATTTGGCGAGAAGCTCGCGCAAGACGCCGCGCTGGCGGCGTTCCGTGCCAAGACGGGATTCCGCGTCTGCTCGCTGCGGATCAGCAACGTCTTCGGCGCCGGCGACGTGCCCCTGGACGCCTGGGGCAATCGTCGCCCGAAGTTCTTCCAGCGGCTGGCCAACGGCGATGAGGTGTGGGTCCCCGATGATGGGCGGGCGCTGCTCCAGCCGGTGCACGCGGCCGATCTGGCGCGAGGCTTCACGGCCGCCGTCGAGGCCGAGTCGCTCGCGGAAGTCGTCTACAACCTCTCTTCGGAACGCGCCGTAACGCTGATGCGCTACACCGAGCACGCGCGCGAGCTGCTGTGCGGCCAAGGGGCGATCCGATGCGTGCCCACGGCGCAAATCCTCGCAACGGGCCAAGCCGACGAGGCCGGTCTCCGATTCGTGTGCGAGCACATGTGCATCGACAGTTCGCGCGCCCGGGCCGCCTTCGGCTACGTGCCGCGGTTCGATGTGCGCGCCGGACTTCGCGATAGTCTGCGGTGGATGTTGCATCGCGGACTCATCCGCGGCGCCTTGGCCGAATAGCCTGTACCGCGACAGATGGAGGCACGATGTACCGGTTCCTCGAGCATACCGCCGACGCTATGGTCGAAATCCGCGCCGATTCCTTCGAGCATCTCCTCGAATCGGCCGGCGCGGCGTTGTATGCCCTCACCCTCCGTGAGCGACGCGACGACGCGACGTGTAGGCACGAGATTCGCGTCGAAGCCGACGCGCAAGACGCCCTGCTCGTCCGATGGCTGCAAGAGCTGATCTTCCTGATGGACGTAGAGCGCTTCGTGGCCGCGCGATTCCGATTCAAGCCGGCTGGAACAGGCGAGATTCGCTGCATGGCGGAAGGCTATATCTGCGATCCTTCCGAGCGCGCCAAAGAGGTCAAGAGCGCGACGTACCATGGCATTGAGCTTCGGGCCGAGGCCGGCGCGATGACCGCCGTGGTCGTGTTCGATCTGTAGGCAACCCTACTCCGCCGGCGGTGTGGCGCCCTCGACGGCCACGTACTCGTGATCGAGCTGATCGGCCGCGACGTGCCAGACGCGGAATCCCATGGGCGCCGCATCGAAGTTCTTGCTCGTTGTCGCGGATGCCACGTACAGGATCCCTTCGTGCTCGCGGACGATGTTCTTGTGTGTATGGCCTGCGAGGTAAGCCCTCACGCCGTTCGCCTTGAACAGGGCGAAAAGCTCATGGCGCTTCGCCGGGGCAAGGTTGAAGTACTCCTCGCCCTCATCCGGCGTATCGAGGAATAGTGGAATGTGGCCGTACACGACGATGGGGTGGCCGTCGCGATGCGCCGACTCCAAGGTCCGCTTGAGCCACTCGTCTTGACGCGCCGACGCCTCGCCGGGCGGACACTTCCAGATCTGCGTGTTGACGCCGACGAAGGCGTAGCCGTGGTGGGTAGCGCAGGCCCGATCCTCGCCGATGCGCTCGAGATAGGTCTGCATGAGGTTCTCGGCCGCGTCGTTGCCGACGTCATGGTTGCCCGGCGTGCAGTAACAGGGCATGGACAGGATCGAGCGCACGGCCAGGAAATCGCGAATGGCCGAGTCGCTTCCCGCCTCGTTGACGAGATCGCCGCAGATCAGCACGAAGTCCGGCCGCAAGGCATTGATTTGGCGGACGGCGAGCCGGAACATCTCGAGATCGTGTTCATAGCCGCCCATGCCGAGTTGCGTGTCGCACAACTGCACAAAGGTGAAGGATTCCTCGGCCGCGTCCGCCGAGGACAGTAGGTCCACCGCAAACGCCGCTAGACAACAACACAAACACCGTTTCATGGCTTGACCTCCCGTCGATGCCCATCGTGTCACACTGGAGGCCCTCACGGGTCTCCGGCCGGCGGCGCGCAATGCGCGTCGAGATAGCCCTCGAGTTGCGCCGTGTAGCCCTGAACCAAGTCCGTATGGCGATCCGCATCGTTGCGCCGCAGACCGCGCGCCTCGGCCGCACGCACATCGTAGAGCTCGACGACTTGCCCAGGCGTGCGGGTGCGCGCCGCGAACGGTCGCTGGTTGGAGCGCCACGTGAATCGCCACAAATCCGACCGAAGCGACAAGACAAGCGGTTTGCCCATCATGGACACCGGCTCTTTCGTGCTGGGCGGCACGAGAAAAGAAACCCCGTCCAACGGACAACCGGAATCCGTTTCAGCCAACGGTTCGTCCGCTGCGTGGCCTACCGCCGCCGCGACTCCGGCGACGGGCGTCTCGGTGCGTGCGACCGCTTCGAGCACCGAGGGCATCACGTCCTCCAGCGCGATGAAGCCGGCACGTTGCTCGCTTCGAATACCGGGGCCGGAGAACAAGAGCGGTACCCGCAGACAGGACTCCGACAAGAGCCGCTGTGGCGGTGCGCTGCGGCCGGCCGAGAAGTCCAGGCCGTATAGGGACGTTACGATCGTGTAGGTCGTGTCGAGAACCTTGGTCGCGCGCAGCCGGCGCAGGAACTCGCCGATCTCGCCGTCCACATAGTGAAGCGCCCTGTCGTAGCGGTCCGCATAGGTATTCGAGGCGCCTTCGAAGGCCGCCGCATAGCGCTTCTGGTCGGTCGGCTCGCTGAGTTCGCGGAGCCATACGAAGACAAAGAACGGGTGATCAGTATGCGCTTCGATCCACGAAGCGGCCTCGTTCAGCGATATGCGGGAATCCGGAGTCGGCGGCATCCCATCTGCAGCCTGCTCGCCCTGCAGCGATCCGGGCAGCGTCCGTATCACCAGATCGAAGCCTCGCTCGAAGCCGCGCGCGGCCAGGGCGCTCCGGCGATCCTCCTCCGTAAAGCACGCGGTCGTGTAATACCGGTTGCCAAGCCGCTCGGCCAAGGTTCGGCATTCGAGCGGAAGAGGGCCCGCGGCGTCGCCTAGGAATCCGTGCGTGAGCGGGGATCGTCCGGTCAGCAAGGTCATGCAGGCAGCCGGCGCGTCGGGCGCCGCCGTATACGCATTGGCAAAGCACGCGCTCAAGTGGGACAACCGGTCGAGCGTGGGCGTCGTCTGCCGTTCGTACCCGAAAGCCGATACCCGATCGGATCCGAGACCTTCGATGGCCAAGAGGATCACGCTGGGCGGGTGGGCATTTCGCCGCCACATATGGGCAAAGGGACCGGAAACCAGGAGGGTACGCCCCGACGCCGCCCGAGGCTGAAGCAGGGCCAAGATGCGCCACGACGGCTCGGACTCCGCCGACCACGCGAAAGTGCAGCGCGTGGGCGATGGAGGAAATGCGGTGGCCGGCACATGGAACTCGGCCCATCCATTGGGATCGAGCTCCACCGACTCGGCATGCCGCGTGGTCACCGAGCCTTCGATAACCGCCGAGACGTATACCGTGCCCGGCAGCGTTTCATCTTCGCCGGCGTCGGGGGGAGCGGCCAGACGGAGCGTCAAGCACGGATTGGGGCGATCCTCGAGATCGTGGATCAGCACGGCGCCCTCGGGTACACGCCGGGCCGGCGCGTACGCGTCTCCGACACGACACCACTGAACGTCGGCCGGCGCGGCCACCGGCTCCTCGAATCCGGCGCCGACAACGGCCTGGCCGACCGTCAGGACGCCCGCCGCGGCAATCGCAGCGCCCGCAAACCAACCGAGCGCGCGCCCTCGCCCTGCCGGCGCTCCTTGGACAGCGCCGTAGAAGGACACGAGCTTGAAGAACAGGTGTCCGAGGGCAAAGGCACCGAGATAGAGCAACGGCTCGACCTTATCGAGCATGGGATGCGGCCAGTGCACATGGACATTCAGCAAGTACGGCGCCAGGAACAAGGCGGCGAGCTGCGAGGCGATTTCGCCGGAGATGAGGGCCGGGGAGCGCGAGGGATAGACGAATCGAACCACGGCCACGTAGAGCAACTGACTCATGGCATAGGCGGCGGCCATTCCGGCCACCAACACCAGTTCCATCTGGAACCCGGCAGGCATAAATCCCTGTGAGTCCAGGAGATGGTGTCCGAAGACCCCGGTAGTTCCCGCGGCTATCCCGAGCGCAAGAAGATACAGCGCCACCACTGTCGGTTTCTCCGAAGCAGACCGTTCACGCTGAACGCGGCCCCCTGTGGCCGAGAGACCCGCTCGATAGAGGTTCATACGCCTGACGCGCCCTCCGGTTCCGTCCCAAGGGCGGCCACATAGATATTCACCGCCTCCTCTGCTATGATCCATGCTAGCATGTAGACTTACACGGAGGCCAGTTTCCTTGCTGAATTCCCTTCTGAAAAGTGTCTTCGGGACAAGTACCGAACGCCAGATCAAGAAGCTCGAGCCCATGCTGGAGGCCGTGCGCAACTGGGAAGCGCGGTTCCAGGCCATGGATAACGATCAACTCCGCGCCCAGACCGGCGTGTTCAAAGAGCGGTTGGCCCAAGGCGCGACGCTCGACGATATCTTGCCGGAGGGTTTCGCGGCCGTGCGCGAGACGGCCAAGCGAGTCGTCGGCATGCGGCCTTTCGACGTGCAGGTCATCGGCGGGATTGTGCTGCACCAGGGTAGCATCGCCGAGATGGTGACCGGCGAGGGCAAGACGCTCGTAGCCACGATGCCGGTATACCTCAACGCCCTCGATGGCCGCGGCGTGCATGTGGTCACCGTGAACGATTACCTGGCGCGGCGCGACAGCGAATGGATGGGGCCGGTATATCGATTCCTGGGGCTGACCGTAGGCCTCATCCAGCATTACATGGACACGTTCGAACGCCAGGTGGCCTACCGCGCCGATATCACGTACGGCACCAACAACGAGTTTGGATTCGATTACCTCCGCGACAACAGCGCGCTACGTCCGGAAATGCGCGTCCAGCGAGAGCTCAACTACGCCATCATCGACGAGGTGGACTCGATCCTGGTCGACGAGGCGCGCACGCCGCTGATCATCTCCGGGCGTCCGGAGAAGAGCACCGACCTCTATTACAAGGTGGATGATGCGGTGCGGCGGTTGCGCAGAGATCAGCATTTCGAGATCGAGGAGAAGCACCAACAGGTCCTCCTCACCGACGAGGGTATGGAGACCGTCGAGAAGCTTCTCGGCGTCGACGATCTCTTCGTCGGCGACCAACTCGGCGTCGTCCATATGATCGAGCAGGCCCTGCGCGCGCACAATTTCTTTAGGCGCGATGATGAGTACATGGTGCGCAACGGCGAGGTGCTCATCGTCGATGAGTTCACCGGCCGCGCCATGGAAGGGCGCCGCTACTCGGACGGCCTCCACCAGGCCCTCGAGGCCAAGGAGCGCGTAGCCGTCCAGTTCGAGACACAGACCATCGCCAGTATCACGTATCAGAACTTGTTCAAGCTGTACAACAAGATCGCCGGCATGACCGGTACGGCGGCCACGGAGGCCATGGAATTTGACCAGATCTACGGCCTCGACGTGGTCCAGATTCCCACGAATCTGCCGCTGATCCGCCGCGACGGAACCGATCTCGTGTTCGCGACCGAAGCCGGGAAGTACCGGCACGTGGTTGACGAGATTGCAAACGTCCATGAGACCGGCCGACCTGTGCTTGTCGGCACGGTATCGATCGAGAAGTCCGAACTCGTGGCCGAGTTGCTCAAGGAACGCGGCATCACCGAGTTCGAGGTGCTCAACGCCAAGCACCACGAGCGCGAAGCGGCCATCGTCGGCAACGCTGGCAAGGTGGGCGCGATCACCATCGCCACCAACATGGCCGGCCGCGGAACCGACATCAAGCTCGCCGAAGGTGTGCGCGAGCTCGGCGGTCTTTCCATTGTCGGAACCGAGCGCCACGAATCGCGTCGCATTGACAACCAGCTCCGGGGCCGGTGCGGCCGCCAGGGCGATCCGGGCACGACGCGGTTTTACGTGAGCCTCGAAGACGAAGTGGCCCGGCTGTTCGGTGGCGACAAGGTCAAGAAAATGCTGACCTGGTTCGGCTCCGAGGAAATGGACGACGAGCCACTCAGCCAGAAGATGGTGAGTCGCACCATCGAGCGCGCGCAGCGCCAGGTCGAGGAGTACAACTTTGAGATCCGCAAGCACCTCAAAGAGTACGACGACGTCATGAACAAGCAGCGTCAGATCATCTATAGCATGCGCCGCGATGTGCTCGAGGATCGCGATATCACCCAGCAGCTTCATGAGATGTTCGAGAGCCTCGTGAACGAGATGACCGATAACTACACGCCCGAGGACACCCTACCGGAGGAATGGGACCTGGAGGGCCTCGATACGGCCTTTCGCCGCGTATTCGGTTTCGTTCCGGATATGGCTGGCCGCGACGACGGCGCGCCCAAGCCGATGCCCGAGCGACTGTTGGCTCAGGTGCTGACCGAGTACACGCGCCGCGAAGGCGTGATGGCCGACATCATCCGGGAGAGCTTCCGCGAACAGATCGGCGGCGATGAATCGCGGATCGATTTCGGGCGGCTGGCGCGCAAACGGATCCACGACTACGAGATGATGGCCTTGCTCCGCGCCGTCGACGACAAGTGGATCGATCACCTGTACTCGATGGACTACCTGCGGGAATCCGTGCGTCTCAGGGCCTACGGCCAGCGCGATCCCCTGCTCGAGTATAAGACGGAAGGCTTCGAGATGTTCGAGGAGATGATGAGGAACATCGAGGAGAACGTCGCCCAGACCTTGTTCCGTCTCACCGACCCTGAGATTCTACGGACACGTCAGATCCGGGCGCGGCGAGGCATGGGGCTTCAGGAGAACGACCCATTCGCGCAGCTCTCGCGGTACACGTATGTCGGCGCAGACAAAACACAAGACCACAGCTTTGCGGCGTACGACACGAGCCGGTTCGCCCTGGCCGGACAGGACGCCTCCGCCCAGAGCGATGACGGCGGCCCGGAAGGCGCGCGGCCCAAGCCTCGCATGCAACCGATCCGCGTTGGCCCTAAAGTTGGCCCGAACGATCCGTGCCCTTGCGGCAGCGGGAAGAAATACAAGAAGTGTTGCGGCCGTCAAATTCAAAATTAGTCGGGATTGCCATCGTAGCTTTCTGGCTGATCATGATGGCCGTGCTCATGCGTCGCGAGGTCATCACGCCACACCTCGGCAGCGGACACATCCTTGCCCAATCGGCCCGCGACACGGACGTCTGGCTCGGCCTCTACCTGCCGAGTGGTACGTGCATCGGCGTGCTCAACACCCAAACGCACCCTCGAATCGAGAATGGCGAGTACGGCCAGGCCATGCAGTTCTGGGCCAAAATGGACATCACCGTGCTCTCATTTCCCACGGAGATCAAGCTCTCCGGCGACGCCTGGGCCTCGCGCGACCAAGGCCTGCGCGAGTTCCATTTCGTCGTCAGCTCGGAGGAGCATCGAATGAGCGTGTCCGCGCGTATCGACGATGGCCTGCTGAAGGGCGAAGTCGCCACCGGCGGCGAGACCATCCCTCTCGAGATCCCCGTCGGTAAGAATCTGCTTCTCTCCGGCAACATGGGCACGGCGGCGCTCAACGTGCCCGGGATCGAGCCGGGCGATGAAGTGTTCGTGGATACGTTCGATCCGATGACGATGGGCGTGTCGAAAGCCAAGCTCTCGTGTGTCGGCGAAGAGGCCATCGAGTACGGCGGCAAACAAGTGCCCACCAAGGTCATGGTTACCTCGGTGGGCGGCATCACCTCGAAGGCTTGGGTATCCTACGACGACGAGGTGATCCGCGCCGAGACACCCTTCGGCTTCATCCTGCGGCGGATCACGCAGGGCGAAGCGATGGACGCCATCAAGCCGGATCGTGACGCCACGGAACTGCTCGGCCTGATGGCCGTCCGGCCCACGGGCGCGGCCGTGGCGCGCGGCGCTGCCCTCATGCGGTTCCGCCTCGCGAATCCGCCCGAGGGCAAGGCCCTTCCGGAGGACGACACGCAGCAGCGTGAGGGCGACGACCGTTACGTCGTGCGCACGCCGCCTGAACCGGTGGATCCGAGCGGCGCGGTACTGGACGATGGGGTAAAGGCCGAGTTCCTGGGCGGCGACACCTTCGTGCAAACCGATCACCCGCTCATCCGCGGGCAGGCCGAAGCCATCATCGGCGGCGAAACGGACACGTGGCAGCGCGCCATGCGCGTCTACGAATGGGTGTATGCGAGCATCGAGAAGAAGGCCGTCATGAGCCTGCCTTCGGCGCTGGACGTTCTCCAGACGCGCGAGGGCGACTGCAACGAGCACACCGTTCTTTTCGCGGCGCTGGCGCGCGCCGCCGGCGTGCCGACGCGAATCGCCATCGGCCTGGCCTGGAGCGACTTGCTCAGTGGCTTCTACTACCACGCCTGGCCCGAGGTCTACGTGGGTCGATGGACGTGGATGGATCCCACGCTCGGACAGCCCGTTGCCGACGCGACGCACATCAAATTGCTCACCGGCAGCCTCGACAAATGGTCGCAACTGCTGGCCTATCTCGGGACGATTGGGATTGATGTCCTGGAGACCGACACTTCGGGGCCAAACACGATCGAGTCGGACGCAACAGCGGAAACGCAACCATGATCAAGACGGAAAAGCTGACCAAGCACTTCGGGGAAAAAGTCGCCGTGGACGCGTTGACGCTCACCGTCAACGAGGGCGAGTTCTTCTGCTTCCTCGGGCCGAATGGGGCCGGAAAGACCACCACCATCAAGATGCTTACCGGCCTCCTCCAACCCTCGGGAGGTCGCGCCGTCCTCGGCGGATTCAACATCCAGCAGCAGCCGGTCGAGGCCAAACGCGTCATTGGATACATTCCCGATTCGCCTTTCCTCTACGAGAAGCTCACCGGAAATGAGTTTATCCGGTTCGTGGCCGGCCTATACCAGATGAGAGACGGACAGGCGGCCCAGCGCGCCGAAGGTTTGCTCAGGATGTTCGGCATCGCCGACGTCGCCGATCAGCTCATCGAGGACTACAGCCACGGCATGCGTCAGAAGCTCTCGTTCGTATCGTGTTTTCTCCACGAGCCTCGGATTGTCATCGTCGACGAGCCGTGGGTTGGCCTCGATCCCAAGAACATCCGGTTCGTGAAGGATTTCCTGCGCGAACGCACGCGCGAGGGCACCACGGTGTTCATGTCGACCCACACGCTCAGCATCGCCGAGGAGGTGGCGGACCGGATCGGCATCATCAACCGAGGGCGACTGCTCCATACCGGCACCGTGGCCGAGATTCGCGCCTTGGCCAAGAATCCCGGCACGCTCGAGGATGTCTTCCTCGAGCTCACCCACGAGGAGACGGAATGAGCCAGGCCTTCGCGGTGTTTCGCGCCAAGATGCGCATCGTCGGCCATGAAGTAGCCTCCGTCCGCCGCCAGTCCAAGCTCAAGGTCGCTGTGATCACCGTCTTCGCGACGGCGCTGTGGATCGGCGCCTTCTTCCTCTTCTACAGCGGATTCCGCTGGTTGATCTCCTTTGGCGAAGAGGCCAGTCGAGGCGGTATGAACATCGCCGACATCCTCATGGCGCGCATGCTCGGCGTCCTGGCGCTGGCCGTGTTCTTCATGCTCATCTTCTCGAATGTCCTCATCTCGTTCTCAACGCTGTACCGGGCCAAGGAAGTGCCGTACCTCCTGCAAGGGCCCATCACGTATCGCCTCTTCTTCCTCTCGCGGTTCTGGGAATGCGTGGCCTTCAGCTCCTGGGCCGTCGGCTTCCTCGGATCGCCGCTGATCCTGGCCTACGGTATCTCCGGCCACGCTTCCTGGACGCTCTACCTTGCGGGCTTCCTGTTCTACATCCCGTTCATCGTTGTGCCGGCCGCGATCGGCGCCATCATCACGCTCATCTTGGCGCGCGTGTTTCCGCGTCAGCGCACGAGCGTCATGATCGGCCTCGGCGTCATCGCCGTCGGTCTGCTTTTCCTGTATATCCAGGACACATTCAACATCAGCCGCCTTTCGCAGGACGTGGTGATCGCCGCCGTGATGGACGCCACGGCGCGAACGCAATCGCCGTTCCTGCCGAGCTTCTGGGCCGCGCGTGGCATCCTCGCTGCCGGAGGTTGCGACTACGGCGAAAGCCTGTTTCAGTTTCTCCTCTTGGTGTCCAATGCGCTCCTTCTCGTGTGGGCCGCCGCCGAGTTGGCCCAACGCATTTTCTATCCCGGCTACTCCTTCCTCGCCGGACAGGACAAGACGCGGATCAAGCCCCTCGACAAGGGCATTCTCGGCCGTCTGGACGAGACTTTCCGCTGGCTACCGAATCCGGCACGTTCGCTGGTAGTCAAGGACATCAAACTCTTCTGGCGCGATCCGACGCAGTGGTCGCAGTTCGTGATCTTCTTTGGCATCCTGGCCATCTACATGGCCAACCTTCACACGGTCGGCAGGGGCGAGATTGAGAAGGAGATGTGGCGAAGCTGGATCGCCTGCGTCAACATCGCGTCGTGCACGCTCGTCTTGTCCACCCTGACAAGTCGATTCGTGTTCCCGCTGATCAGCCTGGAAGGACAGCGCTTCTGGATCCTCGGTCTAGCGCCGCTCACGATCCGTCAGCTTGTCCGCCAGAAGTTCTGGCTCAGCGTGTGCACCACCTCGGTATTCACCGTCGGCCTGGCCGTATTGTCGGGCCGGATGCTCGGCATCCCCCGCATCCACTTCTGGCTCTCCGTCTACAGCGTCATCATCGCCAACTTCGGACTGGCCGGCCTCGCCGTCGGCCTGGGCGCGCTCTACCCCAACTTCCGCGAGGACAATCCCGCCCGCATCGTCTCGGGCATGGGCGGCACGCTCAACTTCCTCCTCAGCATCGGCTACATCGCCCTCGTCGTCGGCGCGCAGACCGTCATCCTCCAGTGGTGGGCTCTCGAGCGTTACACCAGTCCGCAGATGTTTTGGTGGGCGTTGGCCGTAGTGGTCGCGTCGATCACCCTCCTCAGCCTCGGGGCCACCTTCATACCGCTTCGCCTCGGACTTCGCAACCTCGAGCACATGGAGTTCTGACATGAAAGAGATCGCCGTGCGCACGCGGAGCCGCTGCGCCTTCGTCAACATCGACGGCCAAGTCCAGGCCGCCGTCGAGGCGTCGGGCGTTCAGCGCGGCGTCTGCCACGTCTTCGTGCCGCACACTACCGCCGGGATCACCATCAACGAGAACGCCGACCCGGATGTGGTGCGCGATCTCGAGACCATCCTCGAACGCGCCGTACCGTGGCAGGCCGGTTACGCCCACGCGGAAGGCAACGCCGCCGCCCACGCCAAGGCCAGCATGATGGGATTCTGCCAGACTGTGCTCATCGAAAGCGGCCGCCTTGCCCTCGGCGTCTGGCAATCGCTCTACCTCTGCGAGTTCGATGGCCCCCGCACGCGGAAGCTCTGGATCACAATCCAACCCATTTAGTAGAGCGCCGCTGCGCAGGCCCTCGGGCTTGACCCTAGACGCCTCGGCCTTTGGCGGGTTGCCTCGGGGCGGCCATGCTGAAGAGGCGACGGACTTGTTCCGTGAGTTCGGGGCCGGTGAAGGGCTTCTGGAGGTAACCGTCAAATCCGTATTCGCCGAGCTCGCGCTCCTCGTCCTCGTCCAAAAAGCTGGAGATAGCCAGTACGCGGGTGCCCGTGGTCTCGGGCCGCGTCTTGACACGCTGGCAGACCTGGCGACCGTCAATATCCGAGAGGTGGATATCAAGGATGACGAGGTGCGGATTGTGCTCGGCAATGGCCGCGCCGGCGTCGAAGCCCGTCGAGGCCACCATCACCTCCAAGTCCTCTTCCTGGGCGAGAAGATCCGAGATACGGTCGAGGTAGTACGGGTCATCGTCCACAACGAGCACACGCTTGCGGCCTTCCTCAAGCCGGTCGAGGGGAATCCCGTGAGCCAGCATGAATTTCCGCAGGCTCTCGTAAGGAATTCGACGATCGCCTCCGGGACCCAAGCGGTAGCCTTCGATCTGGCCCAAGTCGAACCAGCGGGACACGGTGTCTGCGGACACGCCGCAGATGGAAGCCACTTCGCCGCTCGTGAATACACGGCTGTCCACCTCGAATCCGCCTCCTCGTCCTTCGCCCTCATTCCCTGGAATGGCGAGAGAGCTTGTCGCGATTTCCGCAACTTTCTCTTTTTATTATACATAGTTGGGAGTACCTTGTCAAGAATACGGCACCGCATATAACTCTACATATAGGACGGAGTTGAGTACGCGGTCTTTCGACTTCCGGGCCCGGCCAAGAGGCACAGAGCGCCCCGATTACCTCTCGGTTTATGTCCCCCGGTGTCGCGCGCCGGACGCGGTCAGCGGCCTCGACGCAGCTCGATATCGGCGACCTCGGGCGGACAGTTGAAACGGACGGGTACGGCCGTAGTGCCGATGCCGTAGGATGTGTAGCCCTGCATGGCCTCGACGCGCCACGGGCCGCCGCAGTACCGGCGCGGGGCGCGGCTGTTCGTATAGAGGGCACCGAGGATCGGCAGACGGATCTGGCCGCCGTGGGTATGGCCGCAGAGATACAGCGCCACACCTCGCGAGGCGGCCTGTCGAGCGATATCCGGCGCGTGAGCCAGCAGCACGGTGAACGCGTCGGCGGGCACGCCTTCGAGCGCGGAGTCGAGGTCGTCGCCGCGGAAATCGCTGGGATCGTCGACGCCCGCCACGAAGAGGTGGTCGTTGCCTTCGCGGATTGCGATCGCCCGGTTCATGAGCACGTGGACGCCGCGGGCCTCGAGCGGCTCAATGAGGGCGGCGGTGTCATTGTTGCCCAGGACGGCGGCGAAGCCATGGCGGGCCGAGATCCGGCCGAGGATGGCGTCGAGGCCGTCGTACACCGGGGCATAGTCGGCGGTGAAGCACCAGGGAAAGTCGCCGGTCATGACGCACAGGTCGGTCTTTCGCCCATCGATGATCGCGCAGAAGGCGTCCAGGTAGCCGGGCCGACCGCTGAAGTGCATATCGGATATGTGAAGGATTCGGAAGCCATCGAATGCTCGGGGTAACCGGTCGAATGGGAGGACGAGATGCCTTACCTCCGGCCGGTTGGCATTTCGTTCGCCGCGACGCTGAAGTCCGGAGAGACGTAGCGTCCACCGGATGGCGCGTCGCAGGAGCGTCGTCTCGGAGGGCCGCCTCTCGAGGCGGCAGCGCTTGACGACCTCGCGATCGAGACGGCGTCTCGAAACCGCTGGCGGCAGCGCGTTTGTGGTCTCGTGTTTCACCGGGTTCTCATGTGTCGACGTACACGCGGGACGCCGCATAGTACCGTTAGGGGACGGGGTTCGCAAACGAGGGAGTCCGTTGCCTTCGTGTTGTCTGCGGGTTTCTGGTACGATCTCGAGGTGGCTGGGATAGGCGATCATGAGCTATCCGAAGAGACTGGGACTTGCGGCGGCGTGTTCGTTGGCCGTTCACGCAGCCCTGCTTCTCCCGCTGAGTTGGTGGCCAACGCAGGAAGTCGTAAGCATTGCCGCGCGGCCGGAACCCATCGTCATTAATCTCGAGCCTGAGCCTCCAGCCGTGCCCAGGCGACTCATCGACACCCACACCGAAGCGGACGAACCGGTCGAGCCCACGGATCTGATCTCGGACCGCGATTCGAAAGCCCAGGATACCGCAGATGTGGACGGCGAACGTCCGGCTCCCTTCTCTGAGAAACCCGCCGAGTTCGACGATCTCGGCGACGTGGCCTCGCCGGCTCCGGCAGCCGAGGCCGCCGTGGTCCCTACAACCGATGCTGAGGCCGTGACCCACGAGGCGTCGGCGGCCTCCAAAGCAGCGCCGGCCGAGCAGGTCGCACAAGACACCGAGGTCATGGTCACCCCGGAAGAGGTCCCGCGGCCGGCCATCGAGGATCCGGAACGCGGCGAATCGACTCGGCCCGAGGCCAAACCGATGCAGTTGGCCCAAGCCGAGCCGATGACGCCGTCGGCCACGGCACCCCCGAAGGTCTCCGAGCCGGCGCGCGGCCGCGTCGACGGGGGTGTCAACCGCGTGGGACTCATCGGATTCGAAGCGGTGCAGGACAAGCTGGCGCCGTATCTCCTCGAAGTTCGCAATCGCGTCGAGCGCGAATGGCGTGCGGCCTTGGCGCTGAAGTACTCCGGCACGTCGCCGACCAAGGCCGTTCTGACCTGCTCCATCCAGCCGGACGGTCGCTTGGCCAAGATCGAGATCATCGCGCCGGGCGACTCGGCCAGCTACGCGCCTCTCTGCAAGAACGCCGTCGAACGTGCCGCCCCGTTCCCGCCCTTTCCCTTCGAGGTCCCGAGCATGTATCGCTCGCGCAACCTTGAGTTGACGTGGACATTCAGCTATCTCGAGGATTGAGCCGTCACGATGCCACGCTGGCAAGCTCGGTCGACTCGGGTGCTCTACTGAGGATGGGCGCGCCATGAACACTGACCAACCGTGCAAACACGCGCTGAACGTAGGCACAGACTGATTCTGTGCCGCTTGGCGCACATCCAATGTGCATCTACTATCGCGCATCTGTTCACTTGTTTGCGTTCTGCGGTACTCAGGATCGCCGGTTTGGGGGCGACGTCCTATTCCTTGCCCCGCTTATGAATACCGAACCATTCGCGGCCGCGCTGGATCGCGCCGCGAGGGCCATGCCTGCGCAGGCTGCGGGCCGTCTTGCGTGCCAGCCACGGCACCACATCCGCCAACGCGGTGCTCGGCGGTTTCTCCAGGTTGACGTACGTCCTTGCCTCGCCACGCAACGCGTCCTGTTGCGCGAAGAGCGTCGACGGGCACGTGGCGCAGAACCTCGGCAGCCGCCCCTCCAGCGCCTGTGCGCGGAGCCGTTGGAAATACGGCCCCATCCACACTCCCATCAACGAGGACGTGGCGATGCTGCCGCCGTCGCCCGTGTACTCGCCGTCATACATGCAGCACGGGCCGGCGCGGCCGTTCGGCAGGACGGTCATGTTCAGCCACGGTTCGAAACACGGGGCGTCGAAGAAGCCCCGGTCCGGCCCTGCCTTACGCCCGGGCATGGCGTTCGGATCCACCGTGATTGCATCCTGGTAGAAGAGCGCGAAGTTGTTGTGGATGTTCAACTCGCCGCCCCGTTCGAGGGCGCGCTTGAGGTGCTGCGGCAATTCCGCCCGCTGCTGTTCGCTCAACTGAAAACGCCGCGCGTCCTCCGAGTGGACCACCATGGTTGTGGCCTCGACCTCCATGGCGCCCACGGAAGCCGCGTATTCCAGCATCTGATCGAGCTTGTCGTAGGTCGACGACGTAAGAACCATGTAGATCGAGACCGCGGGGAGCTTGCTGTGCGCCCGACGCTTGATCTCGGCCAGCTTCTTCAAGTTCGCTGTGGCGCGCTCGAAGGACGATTCGTGGCGGATGGCGTCATTGATGGCCGCATTCGGCCCATCCAGGCTCACACGCACCGCGTTCATACCCATATCCACAAACCGCTCCAACTGGGACTCGGTGAACAGCGAGCCGTTGGTCTGGATATAGCAGTACATGTCCTTGCGCCGGATGCGCTCGCACATCTCCATGATGAGATCCCCGCGCACCATGGGTTCGCCGCCGCCGAGGATACTCCACTCGCACACCTTGGCTTCCGCCGCCTCGTCGATCAGCCGCAAGTAGCGCGCATCCGGGATCTCATCCGCGTAGTGCGGCGTATAGGCCGGATCCCGCTGCCAGCAGATGGGACACCGGAAATTGCACCGGTTCGTGGGGTAAATGTTGATACTCCACGGCCCGGCCTCACCGCCCCGGCTCCACCGCAGCAGCCGCTGAATTCTGATTTCGGATGCACCCACGTGTCCCGCCTCGCATACCCGATGAGGGACGTCGTCTCGCGTCTTCTCGCTCCGTTTCGAAGAGTATACGTTTCGCCTTTCGCGGGCCGCAACAGACGAGACCGTCACGGGGTTGTCCCTCAGAACGTGTACGGAGAGTAGGGGCGGTTTTTCCAAAGCCGCCCGCACGCGCCGTCGAGGCCGTCCCTGCGGCGCGGGTGGATCGACTACATCGACTCGTTCGTTCAGGAAGACGGCGTCTACCGAGGCGGCCGTCACTGCGATCAACACCGCAACGGCATGGTGACAGGCACTCTCGGTGTCCTTGGCGGAAAACAGCGGTATCCGGTGCGGTTCTATGAGGACTTCAACGTGCCGGAGAAGGTGGGCCCGTGGCCCGCGAAGATCGACTGGCCCAACCAGTGGGGGGCGCCTCGATCCCGTTGGCGCCCATGAACACGGACGCCGTTGGTTCCCCCGGCCTCCACGTCACTCACAGATCCATACCGGCGTGCCAAGTGGGCAGAGGCGGAAGAGCGTTTCCGCGTCGCGGGGGCATAGGCGGATGCAGCCTCGGCTGCGATCCTGGCCGATGGACGCGGCGTCTTGCGTAGGGTGGATGCCGTATGACGTCGGCCCTTGTTCCATTCCCAACCCCATCCACGACGCACCGAGCGGATTGCGCGGATCGCCGGCCTTGACCACCGCACCGCTATTGAACCAGTCCGGCCGCGCAATCTTGTTAGCGATACGGAACCGGCCCGTCGGCGTCGCATCCCCGAATCCGAGACCTACCACAAAGATGGCCCGTGGGCAACCGTTCCGTACGACGATCAGTTCGTGGGAGCTCTTCCGAACCACGAGCCCCAGCTCAGCACTTTCGTGGGCCACAGCCGGGTCGAGTCCCACGACGTCGGCGAGTACGGTGTCGGCGATCGCGGCATGGTCGCCATCGCCTGAGATCATGTCGAGCATCGCGGGCACCGTGGCCGGCCACTCTTCCGGCGCGCGATCGGCCATATCGGCCACCGCATCGAGCACCATGGCTGCGGCGATGTCATCGCCGGCGGCCATGGCGGATGGATCGACTTCGATCCGCACGGACAACGTCTCGACGGAATCGGCCTCTGTGGCCAGGTAGGACACGGCCTGCACACGTTCGGCCGCCTGCGTCCTTTCGGCCACGCCGCTCGACGCGGTTGCGCCGGGCGCCGGAGACCGGCGCGAAGCCGGAAGCTCGTCCTTGTCTTCCTCCACGGAGGCCCGCATCCAATCGCCGGCGTGCCCCTCGCGGCCAACCATCGGGGCGACGAAGAAGCTCCGAGATACAAGAAGGAGCAGTAGCAAGATGAGGAAGGCCATTGTGGACGCCTGCATCCTCACGGACCTTGTCGGGCGACCGGCGATGTCTTGCTCTTGGGGAAGGGCGTCGGCGCTTGCTTCCGACGTCGCCGGCCGAAACGCCAAGGCGACGAGTCCCCGCGGGGGCGACGGTCGCAACGACGCGAGGTCAAACCGCACCCCCATGGTCACGCCGTGCTCCGACGGCGCTGTGACGTAGACCACCCGCCCTCGCGCAGAAATGGCCTGACTCTTCGCGTCATCCGGCCTCGGTTCTAGCGAAACACGGATGGCCGAGCCCACCGGCTCGGGCGAGTCCGTGTAGATGCAGACCCCGGCCGTTCCGATATTCACGGCCACGCCGGTGCGGTCGGCTCCGAGACCGTCGCGCGCCGAGAACACCGTGGAACGAAGGGTCTCGACCCGTCGCACGCGGCGGCGGTCAGTTCCATCGCGACTGCGGCATAGGAGAGTAGCTATGTTCTCGGAAACACCACGCATGACCCACTACGGCCAGAGGCCGTCCAGAGCCCATTCCGTATTGCTCGGACGCACTCCGCCCTCGAGCCCGTCCGCAACCCTTGTCCGCCCACGGGTATTCTACCACGGCCGGGGCCTTGTTGAAGGCCTGTGCTTGCGGCCCTATAATGCGCCACGTGTCCAAGACGCTCCAGGATTGTTTGAATGGCCGTATTCGAAAGACAAGACACACGTGTACCGGCGGAGTTGACAAGCCGAGCCGGGAATCCCCCGGTGTCGGGCACGCCCTCAGACCTTGCTGGACAGATTGCCCAAGCCAAGGACCACCTCAACGCGCTCTTGGATGCGCTCGCGAACCGAAAGGGCTCGACCCCGCTTAGCGTCATCAAAGCCAAGCTCGAGGCCCTTGCCGATGAGCTCGGCCGCCGGCAGATTGCGCTCGACCGCGCGGCGGCGCGCATGGCCGAACTCGAGGAGGCGCGAGCCCGGGAAGAGGCGCGGGCAGGTGAACGCGAGGCCGCCCTCCGCAAATCGGGGTCGGCCCTGCGCGTGCTGCGCGCCGATCTCGCCAATGCCTCGGCCGAACGAGATCGACTCCGGGCGCTGGCGGGCTCGGCCCGGAGTGAGGCCGCGCGACTCGGACGGCGTGTGGCGGCCCAGTCCGCAGAGATCGAGGCCGCGCACGCCGCCGGGATCCGGGCGCGATCCGTAGAACGCGTGCTCGTTGCGGAACTCGACGCCGTCGCCAAGGATCGCGAGCGCCTGAAGCGTGCGCTGCGGATGGCGCACCGCCGGATCGAGTCGCTCAGGTATCTGATGCGCGAACGCGACGCCGCAACCGACGCCGCGGGCGAACAGGCGGCCCAGCTCGAGCAAAGCGTGGCCCAGCTTCGCTCGCAGCTTCAGTGCCTGCTTGCCGAGGAGGCCCACCTGGCGTCCGCCGAGCAGCTCTCTCAGGAAATCGGTCCGCGCCTGCCCGTCCCCGACACACCCGACGCGCCGCGTAACCGTGAAAACGCCCCACAGGGAGAGGACGGTCTGGACGTGGCCACGCGGCAGGCGCGTGACCTCGCGCGCCATGTGGCTCGTGTACGGCATCCGGCACGCCGCGATGTCGGGACACCCGCCCGAACGCCTTGCGAATCGATTGGCGACCGCGATGAAGCGCTCTTGGCCGCCGGCGAAGAGAAGGGACGTCTGCAGGAACGCCTGTCGCGCACCCTCGCCCGAGTCGAGGACCTCGAGGCCAAGCTCGTGGCCACCGAGCACCGCGCGCAGCGGGGCGCCGCTACCGAAGCCGACTTCGCCGCGCAGGTCGAGAGCATGCGCGCGGAAAAGGTCGCCGCGTCCCTCGCGCTTGAGGAAGCTCGGATCGAGAACAGCCGGCTCGTCACACGACTGAGAAAGATCGAAGCCGCGCAGCACGAGTTGGAACGCTTAAGTCAGGCGACCGGCCAATTCGATCTGGTCGACGCGCGCCCCGGCCCGGATCGAAGCGTCGAGACCATAAGGGATCGACGCCCGGCCGCTCCGGACACCGTCGTATTCCCAGCACACGACGAGTATGGCCGGAAACGACGTCTGGGCGAGATCCTCGTCCGGGCCGGCGTTCTCGATCATGCCCAGCTCGATGCTTGTCTGCGCGAGCAGGAGCGACAAGGCCAGGGACCCATCGGTGGGATCATCGTCAAGTACGGATATGTCTCTGAAGACATGGTCGCTCGGGCTTTGGCAAGCCAACTGCGGCTGCCGTACACCTCGCTGGCGTACCTGGAGCCCTCCCCGGGCGTTACTGGCCTGATTCCGGTCAGTCTCGCGCTCAAACACACCTGTGTTCCGGTGCACGCCTTTGACGATCGTATTGAAGTCGCCATGGCGAATCCCCTCGACCTGTTGGCTATGGAAGATATCGAGTTGGCAACGGGCCATCGCGTCGAGCCGATTATCGGGGCACCGACGGCCATCCGGGAAGCCATCACGCGCCTCTACCGTCCGTAGGCTGTGCGCGCTCAAGTGGCTGTGGCCAAGCTGCCCGCCCGTCGGATCCCCACCCGCAAAGTGCAAATCCCCGGTACTTGATGAGGATATGAACCGGTGATAGAATAACGTTCAGGCGCTGGAGCGAAGATCCGTATCGGCGCCGGAATCCGGGAGAGGACGCGCATGCTGCGCTGGGGAAAAGACAAGAAGGACGACAAGCAGAAGGATCGGTTGGAGGCCGCCCCGAAGCCGCCGTCCCCTAGCGCCGAGAAACCGTTGCAGGACGCCGCACGCGAGGCGGCGACGGCTTCGGAGCCGGCGGTGCCTTCCGGAATGCAAACGCTGGAAGAGGTCCTGATCGAAGCGGGGCAGATCAGCCAGGAGCAGTTGAGGCAAGCCATCGAGCGCCAAAAGGAATCCGGCGAGTTCCTGGGCATGATCCTGGTCGATATGGGCTTCATCGACGAGAATTCGTTGACCTCGTTTCTCGCCAAGTACTGCAAGATTCCGCACCTGAGCCTGCTGGACTACTTGATCGACGAGTCTTTGATCGAGCTGGTCCCTCAGGAGGTCTGTCTCAAGCACCGGCTTCTTCCCATCGACCGCCTGGGAAAGAACCTAACGGTGGCCATGGTGAACCCCCTGGACCGTCAGGCACTGGAAACGGTCAAGTCCCTTTTTCCCAGTCTTCGGATCAAACCCATCCTCTGTGCCTGGAACCACTACGAGTCCGTTACAAAACGTCTGTTCGGTATCCAAGCCGAGGCCCGGGAAGTAACGGCCGAGGATCTCGGACTTCGCAAGAAGCCTGGGGTTCCGCCGACGCCTGTGGCAGAGCCCGTGGCGGAGCCGATCTCCGAACCGGCGCCGGAGCCTGTCGTTGAATCCGTTCCCGAGGAACCGCCCGCGCCAGCCGTCGAGGAGCCAATACCGGAGGTCGCGCCGGAGGAGCCGTCGATCGAGGGTACCGAGGAAGCGCCTGTGGAGGCCCCCGCGCCGCCGCTGATTCTCGAACCGGAGTCACCGGAGGCCGCCAAGGCCCACGAGGCCGTCTTGACGGATGTCTTCCGCGAAACGCCCGAGGAAGAGGAAGCCGAAGAGCCCGCCGAGCCGCGTCCGGCCCGTCGACTTCGCGGTGTACGAGGCGGGGCAAGCCCGCTCATGCAGGAGATGATCTCGGTCATGCGGGACAGCATGCGCGACACCTACGCGGTGTTGGCGCGCCGCACCGAACTGTTTCGAGGCCTGAGCCCGGAAATGGTGGCCAAGATCTTCGCCAAGGGCATGACGGTCGAGTTCGAGCCGGGCAAGACGGTCTTCGATAAGGGCGCCCCCGGCAAGGAACTCTACGCGATTCTGGGCGGGAAAGTACGCATCCTGGACGACGGCCGAGAGATCGCCACGTTGTCTCGAGGCGACATGTTTGGCGAAATGGCCCTTATCAGCAACGAGCCGCGTAGCGCCTCTGCTGTTACCATGGAAACGACCAGCGTGCTGGTTCTCACGTACGACGTGTTCGACAAGGTACTGCCGAAGGAAGCGGCCCTTCAGCTTCTGGTCAACATTGTCATTACCTTAAGCAAGCGCTTGCGCACCGCCAATGCGGTGATCCACTCCTTGAACAAACCATAGGGCCGTGCGCTCATCACGCGGCCACGTGCAGGTTGCGGAGCCCCCCCCGGATTTGAGAACATGGTGGAGGTCGAGGTGTGGCCCATGCCTTGCACGTCGAGTCGGAGCCGGGCGGAAGACTATGTGTAGGTCGTTTTTTTGAGGGAGTGGTGTATGGCCGACGAGTGTATTCGCGTTCTGTTAGTCGATGACGACAATGGACGAAGGGGCGCCCAGAGGTCGGCGTTAGCGGACGATGCCTTTGCCATCATCGAGGCGACCACGGCCGAGGAGGGCCTCGCGCTGTGTCATTCCGAAGCTCCCGACTGCGTTGTCATAGCCGATAAGCTCGGGGACATGGACGCGACGACGTTTCTCGACAGTCTGAGCGACGCCTCTGGCTTCGTTGCCATACCAGTGATCGTGCTGCAGACGAAACAGAACCGGCGCACGTTGGACGGTGTGCTCAACAGTGGCGCGTGGGATTGTATCCCTGTTGCCGATTGGGATACCCTCGGGGCGCGCGTGGTGCGCTATGCTGCCGACCACGGGGCCGTCGCCCGTCTGCTCGCCGAGCAGCGTGTTCTCGTACGCACGCTCTTGACGGGATCGCCCGGCTTCCTCGTGCTCAAGAATAAGGCTCTCCAGTACGAAGCCGTGAATCCAGCCTTCTGCCAGTTCGTCGGCAAGTCCCCCGAGGAGATCATCGGCGCAACGGATGCGGACCTCTTTGCGAAGCAGGATGCCGAGCCACTGAGGTCGGGGGACCGAAAAGTGATGGCCTCCGGCGTGCCCCACACCGAACTGGAGAGGCTTGGCGACGAGTCGCAGCCGCGCTGGCTGGAGATCACGCGCAGTCCGATCACGGACGCGTCGGGCGAGTCCACGGGGTTGCTCTGGTCGGCGCGCGACATCACCGGGTTCAAACTCATGGAGGATGCCGTCCGAGAGGACCACGACCACTATGCCACGCTGGCCCAGGACCAGACGGAGTTGGCCTGTCGATTCGACAAAGACCTTGCGCTTACCTTCATCGGCGAGCCGTTGTGCCGGTTCCTCGACAAGCCACGAGAAGAGCTTGAGCGACAGTCTTTTCTCGCCATTCTGCCCGAGGAGGAGCACGCGAATGTTCAAGAGACGCTCAAGAAGCTCAACCCCAAAACCCCCACGGCCGTTTGCGAAATGGGCGCCGTCTCGCCCGCCGGTGACATCTGCTGGCAGCAGTGGTTCATACGGGCCCTGTTCGACGGCAAGGCCCACCTCCTCGGCTATCAGGCCGTTGGTCGCGACCTGACCGCCGGGAAACGCGCTCAGGATTCCTTGGCCGAGCTCCAAGAGAAGGCTGCGGCCTTCGAGACGGAACTCGCGGGACTCCAGGAGCGCTTGGCCCAGGCACAGTCCGGCACCGCCGACGCGGAGAAGCGCGCTCAGGACAAGGACGCCGAGATCCAGCGACTGGCCGCCGAGTGCGAACAGATCGGGACGCAACACCAGGAGACCGTCAAGGAGCAGCAGGCTCGCATCGAGCAGTTGTCCGCCGAGTCCGAGCGCCTCAAGGCCGAGAACGCGAAGCTTCTCGATCGCGGCGCCGCCGAACTCGAAAGGGCCCAGGAGCAACTCAAGGCCGCCATAGACGCCCGCGCGCGCGTCCTGGGCGCCGTCGGCCAAATGACAGGCGCCACCGCAAACGCGAGCGCCTTGACGCAGGAACTCACCGGCCTGATGGTCATGGCGGTTCAGAAACTGGCCGGGACCGAAGGTCCGTCGCCCGAACTGGACAAACTCGACAAGGTGTTCAAGGATATCGGGGCGCTGGTGCAGCAGATCCGCCAGCGCATGGGCCACTAAATCCCGTCGTCGATCTGGCGCCGTTCGAGAGCCAGGATCCGATCGCGAAGCTCGGCGGCCTTCTCGAACTCCATCTTGAGCGCTGCCTCCTTCATCGCCTTACGGAGCCGCCGGATCGTCTTGTCCAGGTCGAAGGACGAGACGTACACATCTTCCTCCTCCGCCGCCTTCGATACCGTCACATAGTCGCGCTCGTGAATGCTCTCGAGGATATCTTTCACGGCCTTCTTTATCGAGCGCGGCGTGATACCGTGTTCGCGGTTGTACTCGAGTTGCCTCTCGCGACGCCGATCCGTCTCCGCGATGGCCCGCTCCATCGAGCCGGTCATCGTATCGGCGTACATGATGACACGGCCGCCGATATGGCGCGCGGCGCGCCCGCAGGTCTGGATCAGACTCGTCTCGGAACGGAGGAATCCCTCCTTGTCGGCGTCCAGAACGGCGACCAGCGACACCTCGGGAATGTCCAATCCTTCGCGCAGCAGATTGATGCCCACGAGCACGTCGAACTCGCCATTGCGTAGCGCGCGCACGAGCTCGATGCGTTCGAGCGTCTCGATGTCCGAGTGCATATACCGCACGCGCACCTTGAGATCGCGATAGTACTCGGTGAGGTCCTCGGCCATGCGCTTAGTCAGTGTCGTGACCAACACCCGCTCGCCCTTCGCGGCACACGTGCGGATCTCGCCAAGAAGATCGTCGACCTGATCCGCCGCCTTGCGCACCTCGACGGCCGGATCCACCAGGCCCGTAGGACGCACAACCTGCTCGACGATGAGGCCTTCGCTCTTTTCGAGCTCATACGGGGCCGGCGTGGCGCTCACGTAGATGCACTGATTCACTCGTTCCACAAACTCCGCGAAAGTCAACGGGCGGTTGTCCCGCGCACTCGGCAATCGGAATCCGTATTCGACAAGTTTGTCCTTTCTTGATCGATCGCCGCGAAACATGGCGCCGATCTGGGGAATGGACATGTGACTCTCGTCGATGACCACAAGTGCATCATCGGGGAAGTAGCTCAGGAGCGTGTACGGCGGTTCGCCCGGCACACGTCCATCGAGGTGCCTCGAGTAGTTCTCAATACCGGAGCAGTAGCCGATCTCTTGCATCATCTCGAGATCGTAGTGCGTACGCTGTTCGAGGCGCTGTGCCTCGAGCAATCGGTTCTCGCCGTTGAGTTCCTTGATACGCTCGGCCAACTCGTGCCGGATCGCGCGCGTCGCCCGTTCGAGCGTGTCCGCCGTTGTGGCGTAGTGCGTGCCGGGGAAAATCTCGGCCCGTCCCAAGCGACGCAGCGTTCGCGCGCGCAAGGGATCGATCTCGGACACACTGTCGACCTCGTCGCCGAAGAACTCGATTCGAATGGCGAGGTCGGCCTCGTAGGCCGGGAACACATCCACGACGTCGCCGCGCACGCGAAATGTACCTCGGTAGAAGTCCACGTCGTTGCGCACGTACTGCATCGCGACGAGTCCGGCAACGAGCGTCTCGCGCGACAGCGGCTGTCCAGGCTCGATCTCGACGCGAAGTTGGCGGTACGTCTCCGGTGATCCGATGCCGTAGATGCACGATACGCTCGCGACAATGATGCAGTCGCGCCGAGACAGCAATGCGCGTGTGGCGGAGTGGCGCATCTTGTCGATCTCGTCGTTGATCGAGGCGTCTTTCTCGATGTACGTGTCGGTGGATGGGATGTACGCCTCCGGCTGGTAATAGTCGTAGTAGCTGACAAAGTACTCGACAGCGTTATGGGGAAAGAGGTCGCGAAACTCGCCGAAGAGTTGCGCCGCGAGGATCTTGTTGTGTGCAATGACGAGCGTCGGCCGGTTCAACTGAGCGATCACATTGGCGATGGTGAAGGTCTTTCCGGAACCGGTGACGCCGAGGAGCACCTGATGCGGAATGCCGCCGCGCACGTTCTGCGTCAGTTCGGCAATGGCCTCCGGTTGATCGCCCTCTGGCCGGTAATCGCTGACGAGCTCGAATCGATCCATGCTGCGTGCCTTCTATCGTCGCCGCGCAATCACGAAGAAGCAGTCGCCCAGGCGCGGCCGGAGCCGGAACGCGACCTCGCGCACAAGCCGCTTGACGGCGTGTGCGGGGGGGGTGTGCATACCGTAGCAGCACTCGAGCACCTCGAAGTCGGAGGCGATCATAGCGACGATCTCTTCGGGCGTGTAGAACACCGAGCATTCGACCATCAGGCCCTTGTCCTCGACGGCGTTATAGCGATTGAACGTGGCGAAGGGATTCCGCCCGGCCAAGGCATCAAGTCGACGGCCGAGCGCCACGGCGTTCGGCGCTTCAACAACCAGCAGGCCACCCGGCGCCAACACACGGGCCACCTCGCTCATAACGTGGCGCGGATGGTAGAGATGCTCGATTACCGAGGCGAACAACACGAGACCGAAAAAGCCGTCAGCGTAGGGAAGCGCGTCGCGATCGATATTGCACTCCTCCGCCAGGACGCCACGGGCACGACCGAGGGCTACGTCCACTCCCAAGTCCACGGCGTGTAGCGCATGGGCAAAGCGCGCACGGATTTCCTCGGCCATTCCGCCTGCGTCGCCGCCGCCGCCGATATCCAGACATCGCGCAACCGACTGGGGACAATGCCGGGCGAGCAGGTCCAGAAACTGGCGATGACGCCGGGCGTGGAAGCGCCGGTAGCCGACGCGGGAGTCCTCTGCAGGGATTGAGTGACGCATGCTCTTCCAGCGACCCGCGGTCTTATGTCGACGGCGGCACCTCTCGTGTAGACAGGATCTTGACCTCGGCCACGCCGGCCACAGTATTCAGCGTACGCGCGACGCGTTCCGCATGGCTGCGGGCCGTGGCCTCGAACACGAACTCGAAATGGCTCTTGCCATTCTTGGCTGCTTGGCTGAACTCGGCCTTGACGATATTCACGTTGATCGGTCGAATCGCATTCGTGATATCACCCAACACGTTTGGCCGCTGGCCGATAGTCACCCGGATTGCCGTCTCGAAGTGGCCCTCGCCTTCCCACGACACCGCGATCACCCGTTCCGGATCGCGTTTCGTTATCGGAAAGTTTCTGCAGTCGACGCGGTGAATCGTTATGCCGGAACCCCGTGTCGCGTATCCGAAGATCGGTTGCCCCGGCATCGGATTACAGCATTTGGCAAACTGTGCCGCCATACCGCGTGCGCCCTCGACGCGCAAGAGCTTCTCCCGCGTTGCGTCGTCGACTTGGCGAACCGTCGGTTTCGGCGGCGTCGGTCGGACTTCCCTCGGCTCCGATGGCTTGGTCCCGTCGGCCGTCTCAAGGTCATCGAGCTCGCCGAGTTCGCGAAGCCGCTGGCGGATGCGGCTCCGGGCCTTGCCGGTCACCACCATGTCGAGCCAGTCACGATGGGGCGTCTGGTTCTTGGAGGTCAGGATCTCGACGACATCGCCGATCTGGAGATTATACCGTAGCGGCACGATCCGACCGTTCACTCGGGCGCCGATGCACTGGTGGCCGATAGCGGAGTGCACCTTGTATGCGAAATCGAGCGGCGTCGCGCCGGCAGGCAATTCCTTCACCTCGCCGCGTGGCGTAAACACGTAGATCTCGGAAGGCATGAAATCGCGCCGCACGCTATCGAGCATTTCGGCCGGCGCGTGGTCATCCTGCAACCATTCATACATCTTTCGGAGCCAGTGGAGCTGGGCCTCGGTTTTCGGATCGTCTCGCGCGCCTTCCTTATACCGCCAGTGTGCCGCAATGCCTTCTCGCGCTCGACGGTCCATTTCCTCCGTTCGTATCTGAACGTCCAGCGTCCGGCCGTTCTCCCGCATGACCGTCGTGTGAATCGACTGGTACATGTTCTCTTTGGGAACGGCGATGTAGTCCTTGAAACGGCCGGGCACCGGCGGCCAGAGACTGTGAACGATGCCCACGGCGTTGTAGCATTCGGACTCGCTCTGAGTGATGATGCGAACGCCTTGCATGTCCATGACTTCCTCGAAGTCAATGGCCTGGCGCAGCATCTTCTGGTAGATACCGTAGAGATGCTTGGCCCGCCCCGTGACGGACGCGTTGATCTCGGCCTCGGCCAGGTGCTTCTCGAGGAAGGCAACGGTTTCGCGCAGTTCCTCCTCGCGCTCGCGTCGCTTCATGTTGACCTGGGCGGCCATCTCTTTGTACTCGACGGGATGGAGCCGGTGGAACGCGTGATCCTCGAGTTCCCACCGCCATTGCGAAATGCCCAACCGGTTGGCCAACGGCGCGTAGATGTCCAAGGTATCGCGTGAGATCCGCTGAACCTTGTTGTCCGGCAAGAACTGGATCGTGCGCATGTTGTGCAGTCGATCGGCCAACTTGATCAGGAGAACGCGCACGTCGCGCGCCGTGGCCACAAGCATTTTCCGGAGGCTTTGCGCCTGCTTCTCTTCCTGGCTCGGTACGGTAGTCGACGCGACGCGAATCGTGCCGATCTTCGTTACGCCATCCACCAACGAGGCAATCTCCTCGCCGAACTCGGCCACGAGGTCTTGCCGTGTCATGGCCGTGTCCTCGAGTACGTCGTGAAGCAATCCAGCCGCGATAGTCGTCGTATCCAACCGGAGGCCCGCGAGAATACGAGCCGTGGCAATCGAGTGGCTTATGAAGGGATCGCCCGATAGGCGCACCTGTCCGTGGTGCGCCTCGGAGGCGACGCGGTACGCCTTGCGTACCAGTTCCAAGTCGGCTTCCGGGGCGTACTTACGAATCTGCTTGAGCAGTCTGGCAAATTCCGTGCGCATAGCGCTTCGGTCCGTTCGGGGCTCACACCTCGACAAAACCCCTTTTGCTCATTCTACCATTGCCGGCCGTTTCCGAGAAAGAAGGCTTGCGGTTCGTGCCGTCAGTCCGTAGGATGTGCCCGCGTCGTTCAGCCAATCCTTATGGAGAATGAGCCATGTCATACTTCAACGATATCCGTCTTCTGTCGGAAGAATGCCTGAGCTGGGCGGACATGCGCCAGGAACAGCAGGCCTCGATTCAGCCTACCCTCCGTGCGTTGCGGAAGGCACTGCAGCAGGCGCGCCGCGACCTCGAGCGCGCCAAGCCCGCGCCGGCCCTGACGGCCCGTCAGCCGAACGACCTGCCCGGCATCCGCGCCCTTCGACCTTCCGGGCCACGCCGCTTGACGCAGCGGATCCCGACGCAGGCCCTGCGGAATCGCTTGGCGGGCGCCTGGGCGGGCCGTACCGCAGGATGCACCCTGGGCGCCCCGGTCGAGGGCTGGAGCATCGAGGCAATGGAGTCCTTGGCGCGATCCACCGGTGCCGACTGGCCCCCGACGGATTACTGGACGGCCCATCCGACTCCGGATACCATCCGGTACGGCCTGAGCGCTATGCGCGACTACCTTCGCGACCAACTGTATGCGGTGCCCGTCGATGACGACGTGACGTATACGCTCCTGGGCCTCCTGATCCTTGAGGAGTACGATGCTGACTTCACCACCGAAGACGTCGGCGCGGCATGGCTCAAGTACTTGCCCGTGGCCTGCACGGCCGAGCACGTGGCACTCGAGAATCTCAAGGCCGGCATCCCGCCGTCGAAAGCCGCCGAGAAGAGCAACCCGTTCGCCGAATGGATTGGGGCGGACATCCGGAGCGATCCATGGGCCTATGCCGCTCCCGGACAGCCCGAGCGCGCCGCCGAGTTCGCCTATCGAGACGCCTTCCTCTCGCACCGCTACAATGGCATCTACGGCGCCATGTTCTTCGCGGCCGCCATCGCCGCGGCTTTCGCCGTCGACGATCCCATCGAGGCCCTCGATATCGGGCTCACCGAGATCCCCGTGGACTGCCAGCTCGCGCGCGACGTGCGCTGGGCCCTCCGCACCGGGCCGGGCCTTGCCGACTGGCGCGAGGCCCGCGAGGCCGTTGATGCCCGCTTCGCCGGTATGTCCTCCGTGCACACCAACAACAACGCGTGCCTAACGGTCTTCGGCCTGATACTGGGGGATCGCGACTTCACCCGTACCGTCGGCATGACGGTCGCCATGGGCCTCGACAACGACTGCACCGCGGCCACGGCGGGATCGTTGCTCGGCGCCGCGATCGGGATCCGACACATTCCGGAACTCTGGTGGAAACCCTTCCGCAACCGCACGCGCACCTACCTCCGCAGCCACGCGTGGTTCCGGAACACCGACGTCGTCCGGCGATTCATGGCCTTGGCACGCCGTTTCGAGCGATAGGACGTCACGCGAGGAGTCGGTTCCCGTCGCCGCAAGGGCTACTTGAGCTGCTCGACCTTCGCGCCGCCG
Source organism: Candidatus Hydrogenedentota bacterium (assembly GCA_036769985.1). Lineage (GTDB taxonomy): Bacteria > Hydrogenedentota > Hydrogenedentia > Hydrogenedentales > SLHB01 > DAIPKA01. The sequence goes on from DAIPKA010000028.1 coordinate 45,506, forward strand.
TCAAGGCGCAGCCACGTCTTGAACGCGCGCTGTCCTTCTGCGAGAAGGATCACGCGCGCGCCGCGAGGGAATCCGTCCTTGCCATACGTGTCGAAACCGGTTCCTCGACCATAGGCCAACCAGATGCCCGCGTATTCACCAATGAAATCGTTGACGTGATCGTGGCCAACGAAGGTACCCATCACGTCGCCTTCCTCGAGCATGGCCGCAAACAGCCCCGAGTTAGCCTTCGGACAAGCTACGTCTTCGTTCTTCTCGCCGACGCGCGTGGGCGCGTCCCAGGCCGCGTTGTACTCGGGCAACGGAATGTGGAAGAAGGCCAACGCCGGCAAGGGTTGTCCTTCATTTCGATGGCGGTACTTCCGCGCCTGTGCGCGGTACCACTCGATCTGGCCCGGCCGGACCCAGTCGTAACCTTCGATGGCCTCGAATTGCGAATAGGCCCGGCTGTCGATGCAGTAGAGCAGGGCAGCCGGCCGGCGGCCGTGGCTGGCGCGGACGGGCAGTACATAGTTGCCCACGCCCGGCACGTCCTCGGAGCCCGGCTCGGCAAGGCAATACGGTACAGCGCGCATCATGTCCATCTGCTCGGAACGCGATCGGCGGCATTCGTCATCGTGATTGCCGAAAACCGCCGCCCACGGAATCGCGCGATCGACACACGGACGCGTGTAGGCCTCGATGGCCCGCGGTGCTGAGAGACACTTGCCGCCGCCGATGTTGTCGCCCGTGAACACCACCAAGTCAGGCCGTTCCGCATCCAAAACCGATTCCATGAGCACCAGGGACTGCTTGTCCTTGTTCGAGGCGTTGCCCCAGTGAATATCGGTGAACTGAACGATCTTGAATGTGCCGTCCTCGTTGAACTGAAGAGCCGACGGCTTGCCGGCGTTTTTGCCAACCGTGGCGCAACCGCCCACCGTTGCCAACACGAGACACAGGAGGGATAGTCGTCGGACCATTTTGAGGAGCGCTCCATTGTTGAGGATAAACCGATCTAACCACTTGTTGCAGGCTCTTCGCCCATTATGCGTTACATGGGCCGGGCAGACCAAGCAGGCAGATGGCGCGTTTCACATCTGCCCGTTCGTCGCCCGGATTGTGTTCTATTCGGCCGGTGCAACGGTGAACGGCCGGCGCACCGTGCGAATGGCGGTCTCGCTGTAGGATTGTAGGCGGATCCGATAGATCGAGTCCGGTGGTGTATCGAACGGGGCCAGCCCCATGTAGCGCCCGTCGTTGTCGGTCTTCCTGTCAATCCAGTCCGCAGGATACAACGCGCTACGCCACTCGTCGGCGAAGGCCACCGCGCGCAAGCCGGCGGCGATGATGGCGCAGACGCGTGTTCGTCCAGAGGATCCCGAGGAATTCCATGGCAGGAAGGCGGAAATTCGCAGAATCATGGCCGCGTGACCCCTCCGCCCCCAAGCGGATTTTGCACGGATTTCGCCCCTTGACGCACTCAGCGTTTCGTTCTGCCTTGCATGGGCACACAGCTTGTAGTAGCCTTGACCATGGATTGGTGGGTGACCTGAGTCGGCGCAAGGAGGAATGATCATGCGTGTGTTGGCATTGACTCTGGTGTTCGCGATGGAATGGACCGTGACCGCTGCGGCGCAGGTTACCATCGTGGTCGACCAAGGGCCGTTCGCATCCGTCGAAGTGGCCGCGCGCGGCGAAGCGGAGGTGAACTGGGATGACGCGGACCGCGCCGATGATACGGCGTGCACCGAGTGTTTCGCCGCGGTCGAACTCCAGCGTTATCTCCGCCAGATGACCGGCCGTGCGGCGGACTTCAGCTTCGCGACGGCGACCCCTTCCTTGGGTAGTGTCATTGCCGTGGGGCGAAACGCCTCGACCGCGTTCATCGATTCCGGCCGGCTCGCAGCGCTGGGGCCCGAGGGATACATCATCAAGTCCGTTGAAGCCGCCGGCCGCACCGTTCTGGTCATCACAGGCGGCGAACGTGTCGGCACGCTGTACGGCGTCTACGACTTCCTGCACCGCCTCGGCTGTCGTTGGTTCGCGCCGGGCGATATCCACGAGGAAATCCCGCCGGCGGGCCTCGACGGGTTGCCTACAATGGACGTCACCGAGGAGCCCGAGTTCTCACTGCGCGGATTCCACGCATGGGAGGATCGCGGCAACGACGATTTCCTTATCTGGATGGCGCGCAACCGCATGAATTACTGGTGCGTCGAGGAGAACACGCACGCGCTGATGCATAAGCTCGGCATCCGGATGGTGTGGGGCGGCCATGTGGTCACCTTCGACTATCTCAAGCCGGGCGATCCATATCCCTACGCCCATGCCAAGTTCAGCGCCGACAAGGAGTTGCCCGCCGACCCCTACGCCGCGAGCCCCGACTTCCTGGGCGACGAGAACGGTGACGGCGTCCTTTCCTATATCGAGGCCCATCCGGAATGGTATGGCATGAACACCGACGGCGTCCGCGTCAAGACATTGCGCGACGGCGACTACAACTGGTGCACGTCAAACGAGGACGCCACGGCGGAACTCATCAAGAACGCCGTACAGGAACTCATCGACGGCAAGGCCAAAGATGCCACGATCGTCAACTGCTGGACGGTGGATGGCGGCAAGTGGTGCCAGTGCGACGCCTGCAAGGCCCTCGGCACGCCCACCGACCGCAACCTGCTCTATATCCACGCCTTCGATCAGGGCGTGAAGAAAGCCCAGGCCGACGGACGCATCAACCGGCCGATCTCGATTCTCTTCCTCGCCTACGCGGACGTGCTCGAGCCGCCGACGCATCCGCTACCCGCCGACTTCGACTACGAGACGTGTATCGCCACGTATTTCCCGATCTGCCGGTGTTATGTACACAATCTCGACGATGCCACCTGCGCCAAAAACAGTGACTACGCGAAGAACCTCTACGGCTGGGCCGTTGACCCGGAGCGTTACTACAAGGGCCAGATCTGCATCGGCGAGTACTACAACGTCTCGGGCTACAAGTGCCTGCCCGTCGTCTACATGCACACCATGGCCAACGATATCCCGTATTACTATGACCAAGCCAACGCGCGCCTTTTTCACTACATGCACGTGACCACGGGCCATTGGGGCAACAAGGCCCTGACCAACTACCAGATGGCCCGACAGCTCTGGAATCACAAGGCCGATTGCGAAGCCTTGTGGGAGGACTACTTCGCCAAGCGCTATGGACCGGTGGCCGGCGAGATGCGCGCCTTCTATGAGTCGCTCGAAACCATGCTCGCGAATGTCACCGAGCTCAAATACGGTCTGTGCGGGCGCTTGTCCAGGGGCGACGGCAACCTGTTTCCGAGCGATCACATGCCGTACGCACGTCAGGACGACGAGAAGGGCCCAAGCTTCGCCGAGATCCTCGATGCATCCGGCGCGTGTCGGCGAATCCTCGGGAGTGTCATGACCCGCTCGGATCTGGCGCAACGCGTGGCCGAGCGCGTCGCCGAGGATGAGCGCCTGTTCGCCTACGGCGAGCGTACCATCGCTTTCTACGACGCCCTCACGCGCGGCTATCTCGCGGCTCGGGAAGAGCGCGCCGACGATGCGCGCGCGGCCTACGCCGAGGCCAAGGAACTTGCCGAACTCCTCAAGGCCGACACCGTTTCGCCGACGATGTCGTCGTCCCATGCCAGCGCCCCCGATGCCCTCGATGCGTCACGCGCCGGCGCGGCCTTGGGCGTATTGGCCGAGCGCATTGGGCCGCTCTCGCCCGAGGAAGTGCCGGCACTCGACCTGTCGAAAGAAGATGCCATGCTCAAAGGCTCGGACTTCCGTGGCGGCGGTGGCCCCGTGTACGGATACAACCTGTACGTGTTTCCGGAGAAGAACCAGGTGTCCGATCAAGGCAACTACGTCTACGGCCAGGGCGGCAAGCCGCACAACCGGATGCAGGGGTGGTGCAACGTTTCCAATGCCCCGACCGGGGACGTTTGCGCGAAGGTGACCGGCCTGTTGGCGCCCGAGCCGCCCGGCGGCAGTATCTCAGGCGCCGTTTACATCAATGACACCCGCGTCTGGGAGGGCAACGTCCCGTTGGCCGAACGGGAAATGAGTTCCTTCGAATTCACCTTCACCGCAACCGCATTCAGAAGCGGTCTCAACAAGATTGTGATCGAAAACACCGAGTCGGGCGGACGCCTCGGCAGCCGGCCGTGGTTCGGCGTTCACGAAATGCAGTTCCGTAGCGCCCCGTAGGAGGGCGCCCCGAACCGCAGGACGGCCCAGTCGTCGTGAAGGAATCGGCCACCCGGTCGCTTTGGGGGGCCACGCAGCATTTGACAGCCCGAAGTGGGAATCCTATAATCTTACTCTCCTTTTAAGGGCTATGGGGTTCTGGCGGGCCAGCCCGGACGGCCCACATCACGGCGAGGCGCAATGGATCGAGAAAAGCAGATAACACAAGGCCTATCATTCGATGATGTACTGCTGAAGCCGGCGCGGTCTTGCGTGTTGCCGCGCGACGCCGACGTGCGCACGCGTTTCTCGAGGCACATCGAGCTCAATATTCCCCTGGTGAGCGCTGCCATGGATACCGTCACCGAGGCGCGGCTCGCCATCGCCATTGCCCAGGAGGGCGGCATCGGCGTTGTTCACAAGAACCTGACCATCGATGAACAGGCGGCCGAGATCGATCGGGTCAAGCGTTCTCAGGCCGGCGTGATCTCCGCCCCCATCACGCTCACACCCGACCAGCCCGTCCAGGCCGCCGAAGACCTCATGGGTCGTTACCATATCTCCGGTGTTCCCATTACCGACACGAACGGACGCCTGGTTGGCATATTGACGAATCGCGACCTCCGGTTCCTCGACGACTACTCGGTGCCCATCGAATCGGTGATGACTAAGGATAACCTCGTGACGGTGCCGCCGGGTACCACCCTCGAGCAGGCCAAAGGCCTTCTCCACAAACACCGCATCGAGAAGTTGCCCATTGTCGAGCGCGACGGCACGTTGGTCGGCCTCATCACCATCAAAGACATCAACAAGGCGCGCGACTTCCCGAACCGCTGCTGCGATCCCATGGGCCGGCTCCGGGTGGCCGCGGCGCTCAGCGTCGGTTTCGGAGGCGAGGAAATCCAGCGCGCCAAGGCCCTCGTCGAGGCCGGCGTTGACGTCCTCGTCGTCGATTCCGCCCACGGTCACAGTGAGATGGTTCTGGATACCGTCAAGCTGGTGAAGAACACCTTTCCGGATATCGATGTCGTGGCAGGCAATGTGGTTACGGCGGAGGGCGCGCGGGATCTCATCGAGGCCGGTGCGGACGGTGTGAAGGTTGGCGTGGGCCCCGGCTCGATCTGCACGACGCGGGTCATCGCCGGGGCGGGCATGCCGCAAGTATCGGCCATTCTGGAGGTGGCCCGTGAGGCGGCCCTGCACAACGTGCCCGTCATCGCCGACGGCGGCATCAAGTACTCGGGCGATATTGTGAAGGCGATCGCGGCGGGCGCCGATTCCGTGATGATCGGCGGCCTGTTCGCGGGCACCGCCGAAAGCCCCGGAGAGACGATCCTCTACGAGGGTCGCACCTACAAAGTGCATCGCGGCATGGGTTCCATCAAGGCGATGCAGCGCGGGAGCAAGGCGCGATATATGCAATTCGACGTCGACCAGGCGGCCAAGTTGGTTCCGGAGGGCGTCGAGGGCCGTGTGCCCTATCGGGGCCCGCTTGCCGACTACATCCATCAGTTGGTCGGCGGCCTTCGCTCCGGCATGGGCTACTGCGGCAGCAAGGATATCGCCGCATTGAAGAACGAGACCTCTTTCATCCGCGTGTCGGCGGCCGGCCTCCGCGAGAGCCACCCCCACGATGTCACCATCACGGAAGAGCCCCCCAACTACCAACTGCTGAGTTAAGCTATGGAAAAAGCTCCCCGCCCCGTCATCGTTCTCGACTTCGGCGCGCAGTACAGCAAGCTGATCGCGCGCCGCATCCGCGAGGCGAAGGTCTTTAGTCTTATCCTGCCGTTCGATACGCCCCTGGACGACGTGCGCGCGCACGATCCCGCCGGGATCGTGCTCAGCGGCGGCCCGGCCAGCGTGCACATGCCGGGCGCGCCTCAACCCGACCCCGGCGTGTTGGCATTGGGGGTGCCCATTCTCGGCATCTGTTACGGCACGCAACTGTTGGCCCACATGCTGGGCGGAAAGGTTGAGCGCTTCGACCGGCGCGAATACGGCATTGCGCACCTCGTCCACAACGACAACAGTGGATTCTTCGACGGGGTCGAGCCACGCACGCAGGTGTGGATGAGCCACGGCGACGCCATCGCGCGGCTGCCCGAGGGTTTCGAGACTATCGGCTACACGGAGAACTGCCCGCACGCCGCCATCGTGGATCCGACGCGGCGCCTGTACGGCGTGCAGTTCCATCCCGAGGTCGTCCATACACCGCAAGGCACGCAGATCCTGGGCAATTTCATCCACAACGTGTGTGGATGTCCCGGCAATTGGAGTATGGAATCCTTCATCGATCGCGCGGTCAGCGATATCCGCGAGCAGGTGGGCGATGGGCGAGTGCTGTGCGGACTGAGCGGCGGCGTTGACTCGAGCGTGGCGGCGGTGTTGATCCATCGCGCCATCGGTGACCGGCTCACGTGCGTGTTTGTCAATACGGGCCTCATGCGCAAGGGCGAATGCGAGTTCGTCGTCTCCGTGTTTCGCGACAACTTCCACCTCAACCTGCGGTACGTGGATGCCGAGGACCGATTCCTCGACGCCTTGGCCGGCGTTACGGATCCAGAGCAAAAACGCAAGATCATCGGCAAGCTGTTCATCGACGTGTTCGAGGAAGAGGCCACGCGGATCGGTCACATCGATTTCCTCGCCCAAGGGACGCTCTATCCGGACGTGATCGAGAGCGCATCGGCCACCGGCGGCCCCTCGGCCACCATCAAGAGCCACCACAATGTGGGCGGCTTGCCGGAGAAGATGAACCTGAAGCTGGTGGAGCCGTTGCGCGAGTTGTTCAAAGACGAAGTGCGCGCCGTGGGCCAGGAACTCGAGTTGCCCGAGGACCTCGTCTGGCGGCATCCTTTCCCAGGGCCCGGACTCGGCGTCCGGTGCATCGGCGCTATCGCCAAGGAACGGCTCGATACCTTGCGTGAGGCGGATGCCATCTTTGTCGAGGAGATCAAGAACGCCGGGCTGTACCGCGACATCTGGCAGGCGCTGGTCTGCCTGCTGCCGGTGCGCAGTGTCGGGGTTCAAGGCGATGAGCGCACCTACGAAGAAACCTGCGTACTCCGAGCCGTGACCAGCGAAGACGCCATGACGGCCGACTGGTTCCGGTTCTCGCCCGAGGTCCTTCGACGCATTGCGAACCGGATCTGCAACGAAGTCAAGCACATTAACCGCGTGCTGTACGACGTCACCTCGAAGCCGCCTGGCACGATCGAGTGGGAGTAGCAGGCCGTTCGACGGTGCCGGCATGCGATCGGCGCGCAGGAGCTACGCATGCACGCCACACGTTTCGCTCACCCGGTGTTCCCAAGACGTTCTTCGGCGCGGGGCGCGGGCGAGTCTTCGGTTCTCTTCGTTGATCTCATGCTGTGCGAGCGCTTGTTCATCTACTCCTGCGTCCGGTTTGCCGTGGTCGGTGCGATTGTTGTAGGCGCTCCTTTCGCCCGCCGCGTGCTCGGCATTGTCGACCTCGATGAGAGCGGCCTCCTGATGCTCGCCGCGTGGCTGGGCGCCTACAATCTCGCCATCTTCGCCTTCTCCCTTCGGCATCGAAACGCCTGTCGCCGCAGTGCATCGGCGCCCTTGCTGATCTTCGTCATGCACGCCACTATCGTCATCGACTTCGCTTTCCTAACGGTGGCCCTTTGGTTCGTCGGTGGCGCCCAGTCGCCTTTTCAGGCATTCTATATCCTTCACGTGATCATCGCCGGTCTCCTACTCTCGCGGCGCGCCACGTTTGTCCACGCCGTCACCGGATACGCGATGCTGGCCACCCTTGTGCTCGGGCAGTGGACCGGCGCGATTCCGGGGTGCTGGCCCGGCGGCGCCGTCAACAGCGATCAGCCGCTGGATGGCCGCTACGTCCTCGCCGTGCTCGTCGTTCAGGGTGTGCTGATTGGGTTCTCCGCGTTTCTCGTGTCCAGTCTGTCGCATCTCCTTCGGGCCGGCGAGCACGAGCTACGACGCGCCAACACCGCCCTCGAGCATCTCTCGCAGATGCAGCGCGACTTCTTGCGCATCGCGCTGCATGACCTCAAGTCACCCCTGGCCGCTGTGACGGGACTCCTCCACAATCTTGAATCCGAAGTCAGTGGGTCGCTGACTCCGGATCAGGAGCGATGGATTGCACGGGCACAAGACCGACTCAAGGACCTTCTCGGATTCCTTCGCGATCTGCAGACCCTTGCCCAACTCGAGTCCGGTCGAATCGCCGAGCAAGTCGAGTCCGTGGACACGAAGGCCTTGCTCGAACACGTCGTCGACGAATACCAGGACCTAGCCCGGCTTCACGAGCACACGCTCCAACTCGAACTTCAGCCGGGGCTGCCGGCCGTCCGCGGCATTCCGACCCTCTTGCGTGAGATCATCGCGAACCTGGTGAGCAACGCCATCAAGTACACGCCGAACGGCGGCGTCATCCTCGTACGCGCCATGGCGTCGGGCGATCGGGTGCGAATTGAGGTAGAAGACAACGGGGTCGGCATCGCGCCGGAAGATCAAGGGCGCCTCTTCAACGAGTTTGTGCGCATTCGGCGTCGCGATGCCGCCGTGGCCAACGTGCCCGGCACGGGCCTCGGCTTGTCCATCGCCCGTCGCATTGCCGAACTCCATGGTGGCCGCATCACGGTCATCAGCGAGTTGAACAAGGGAACGGTGTTTACCGTATCCTTGCCGTTGACCGGCGCAATCGAGCTATCACGCATGTGAGATGACGGCCGCTCGTGCACCGGGGCGACCGCAACCGATATCGGAAAGGGAGTTCATTGTCATGGTCCAGGGAGATTCCTCCGAACGCGCGGGCGAGGAATCGTGGCGCATTCTCATCGTCGACGACGATCACGATTTCGTCGATACCCTACGCGACATCCTCGATCCGTATGGCTATCACCTGCGCGCCGCGCATACGGTCAAGAAGGCGTGTGAAACGGCCCGTGCCTTTCCGGCCGACGTCGCGTTGCTCGATGTGCGCCTCGGCCGGCAGAGCGGGCTCGACCTCGTGCGCGAGCTGCGGGACATCCGGCCGGCCACGCTATGCGTCATGATGACGGCGTACGCCGCCCTCGACTCTGCCGTGGAGGCCCTTCAACTGGGCGCCTATGACTATCTCCGCAAGCCGGTGAGCGCAGTCGAGCTCGTGCGGACGCTCGAACGCTGCTTCGAAAGGATACGCCTCGAACGCGGCCAGTTGGCTGCCGAAGAGGCCCTCCGCCAGAGCGAGGAGCGGTTCCGAACCGTCGTCAGTGCCAGCAAAGACGCCATGATCGCCATCGAACAGCATGGCCGTATCTCCGTGTTCAACGCCGCGGCCGAGGCCATGTTTGGCCGCACACGCGATGAGATGCTGGGCGAGAACACATGGTTCCCCCTGCTTCCCGAGGATCGCCGCGAGCAGGTGCGCCAATACATACGCGAGTATCTGGACCCGCAGGGTCCCTCCGATCGGCCCGGTAGAACCTTCCAGACGACGGCCGTGCACAGTGATGGCGCGTCGTTTCCCGTCGAGTTCTCGCTTTCGCCGGGCGAACACTGCGAGGGCCGCTTCGTGCTCGTCGTCGTCCGCGATCTAACGGAGCGCACGCGGCTCGAGGATCGATTGCACCAGGCCCAGAAGATGGAGGCCATCGGCCAACTGGCCGGCGGTGTGGCCCACGACTTCAACAATCTTCTTCAGGCGATCCTGTGCAATATCCAGTTCGCCATGGGCGATCTCCAGCCCGAGGACCGGCCCTATCAAGACCTGCAGGAGGCCCTCGAAGCCGGACAGCGCGCCGCCGCCCTCACCGAACAGCTCCTAGCCTTCAGTCGACGCCAGATACTCAAGCCCAAGGAGGTCAATCTCAACGAGCTCATCGCCCACCTCATGAAGATGATCCGGCGCGTGATCGGCGAACACATCGAGCTCCAGATCGTGCCCGCGCCGGACCTGGCGCTCGTCAAGGCCGATCCCGGTCGGATCGAGCAAGTGCTCACGAATCTGTTTGTGAACGCGCGCGACGCGATGCCGCGCGGCGGTCGGATCACGATCGAGACCGAGAACGTGACCCTCGAGGAACCCACGTACGAACACCCCGCACTGGCCCGCCCCGGGCGCTACGTGATGTTCAGGGTCACGGATACCGGGTGCGGCATGGATGAGAAGACCCGGGCCCATATCTTCGAGCCATTCTTCACCACCAAGGGGGTAGGCAAAGGCACCGGACTCGGACTCGCCACGGTGTACGGCATCGTCCGCCAGCACAACGGCTTCATCCAAGCGTCCACGGATATCGGCAAGGGAACCGCGTTTCGTATCTACTTGCCCGCGCTCGACAGAACCGTGGTGGCCGAGACGCCGAAGGAAACGATCGACCCCAAGGGAGGAAACGAAACCATACTCATTGCTGAGGACGACAAGCCCGTACGCAACGTTGCCTCGAGAATCCTGAAGCAGGCTGGTTACCACGTGCTGACGGCCGCCGACGGGGAAGAGGCCGTTCGCCTCTTCGAGAAACACTCGCAGGCCATCGACCTTATCCTGTTGGATGTCGTGATGCCCAAACTGAACGGTCCCCAGGTCCATGAGCGGGTCAAGACCCTCCGACCCGCCGCGCGCGTGCTGTTCACCAGCGGCTACAGCCTCAGCGCAATGGCGGCCTCCACCGTCGTCGATGAAGGTCCGAGACTGCTCCAGAAACCCTATGAGCCCGACGAGTTGCTGGCCGCCGTGCGCGACGCCCTGGATACCTAGCCCGGCGGCCGCCGACTTGCCCGTCCCTCGGCAGGGCGCCGCAGGTTCCGACGGCTATGCCTGTTCCACTGCGCGACGCCAGTTGGCGAGCCCCAACTGCATTTCCGGCGTCGGATTCTGCGGGCTGTTCTCGTACTCCATGACGATCGGCCCCGCAAAGCACATGGACTTGAGCACCCGGACCACCTTCACCAGCGACAAGTCGCCTTCGCCCAGGATTTGCTCCTCGCCGCCGAAGATCCAGTCCTTGAGATGGAGCGAAATGGCACGCTCGCCAAGCGCCTCGATGGCTTCTTCCGGCTTCTCGCCGGAGCGAATCGAATGGCCCGTGTCCACGCAGGCACCGATCAACGGACTGTGGCCCTCCAGCGCGCGCAGCGTGTCCTCGACCTTATCGTAGCGGGCGCCGGGACCATGGTTGTGAATGCCGACCCGGATGCCGAACTCGTCGCACAACGTGTCTAGGCTGGCGAAGGAATCCGGCGTCGGATCCGCCGTCAACACCTCGACACCGAGCGCCTTGGCGAACTCGAACTTCTTCCGGTTGGCCGTCTCGTCGGCCGAGAATCCCTCCACACCGAAACACGGCACGCGCACGCCCGCGGCCGCAATGGCGTCCCGCACCACGGCGAAACCGACGTCCGAGGCGTCCGCCGGGAAATGGACGGCACAGAACTCCATCACATGGAGTCCGAGGCGTCTCAATTGCTCGATCGAACCCGACACGTCGAACTTCCGAAAGCTGTAGCTCTGCGCGCCGATGTCGACGAGATTGCTCCGCTTAACGCAACAGCCACAGGCCGCCCAAGCCATGGCCGGCAACCCGATGCGACGCGCGTCCCATGCCTCCAAACGAATGCTCCTCATCACTTGCGCCTCCGCCCTGGTAATCTGCGAGGAATCCAACTAGCCGAAAGACCGCGCCATCCTAGCAACGGAACAAGGGGGATTCAACGAGCAGGGCGTCACGCTAGTGGTTCGCGGGACCGCTGCGCACGTCGAGGTAGGCGTTGCTCGATGTCCGACTGGCCATGGCCTTTTGACGAAGCTGAAGCAGGATGTCGAAGAGCTGCCTCGGGGTGTCGATACGCTTGCCCTCGCTGGTGGTCGCGCATACCAACACATCCACCGGGCCGCCCATGGCGTCCATGGCCCCCAGGGCCTTCCCATCAGACACGGCGTTGAGCGACGCGTACAGACCTTCCAGCGTGGATTGGCAGAAAGGACGTATGCGCTCGGCATACTGCACAACGACCTCCGGCGAGAGAATCGCCAGGAAATGGCCGGCACCCATATGGGCAAGTATGACATCCGACAATCCCAGCATGTGGCCGCGTTCGTACAGCGCCTTGCCAAGGCCCGCGACGATACCATCCCGCGCGACCGGCCCCAGGGCTCGGCCAAAGGCCCGCAGGCCGCCCATCTCGATATACATGGCGCCGAACGGCATCTGCATGGCAATGCGGTGCTGGATCTCGCGCCGGACACGCTTCGCGCTGAAGAGTCCTGTCACTGGATCCGCAGCCAGACAGTCACGGTTGTCATCCAGGAGCGCATGGATCCGTTGGACAACTTGCCGAGGGTCGGCCAACTTCGGCAAGTAGTCATCCGCCCCCTGCGCAAGCCCGTGCTGAACTTCCTCCTTGTCAGCCATGGCCGAGACGACCATGATCGGCAACGTGTACAACGTGGGGTGACGTCGGATCCGCCGGCACAGTTCGAACCCGTTCAGCCCGGTCATCATGATGGCAATGACGAAGAGGTCCGGCGGGTCCTTTTCGGCCCGTGCTATCGTATGGCCGGGATCCGACTCGATATCACACGTGTGACCTACCTTGATAAGCAGGCGATCAAGCGTACGGGCCTCGCGCTCTTCGGGATCGATTATGAGGATCCTGGCCACGGAACTGTGCACACCTTTATTCCAACGGGGACACTATCTGGTGGGCGAGGAGGGAGTTGAACCCTCAATCCCTCTCGGGCAGCGGATTTTAAGTCCGCCGTGTATGCCGTTCCACCACTCGCCCCACGGACATACAACCACGCTGTGTCTACACTCGACTGCCCCCTGACAGCGAATCAGACAAAAGAATGGAGGCGGCAATCGGACTCGAACCGATAATACATGGCTTTGCAAGCCACCGCCTTACCAATTTGGCTATGCCGCCTTCTCCGCTCGAATTGTAGACGACGGTTCGGCAAAAAGTCAACCGGGCCGGCCGAGACGAGGAGTTCTGGGAGCAACTCGCAGCCTAAACCCCCTTTTCTGACGCAGGCCCGACCCAATGTCATATCTGTGCAATTGACTCGGAGGGCGGGACGTGTTATCCTCATTAGTCAATAATTAACCGGTTTGCGGCATCCTGAGGGCACCATGTACGAGGCGTTCTACGGGCTGAAAGAGAGGCCTTTCAACCTCACGCCGGACCCGCGCTTCCTATACTTGAGCGAGAAGCACAAGGAAGCGTTTGCCCACCTCCAGTATTCTATCCAGAATCGCACCGGATTCGTCATGGTCTCGGGCGAGGTTGGCACGGGTAAGACCACGATCTGCCGCAGTCTGTTGAACCAGCTCGATACGAACACCGAGTTGGCGTTCATCTTCAATCCGATGCTGTCGCCGAAGGAGTTGTTGAAGACCATCAACGAGGATTTCGGCATCGAGTCGCACGGCGACACGATCAAGCAGCTCATCGACGAACTGAATGCGTATCTCCTCGACCGGACAGCCCAGGGCAAGAACTGCGTCCTGGTCATTGACGAGGCGCAGAACCTGAAGCCGGAGGTGCTCGAGCAGGTCCGATTGCTGTCGAATCTCGAGACGGAGACGCAGAAGCTGCTGCAAATTGTCCTCATCGGCCAGCCGGAACTGGCCCAGAACCTCGACTTGCCGGAACTCCGGCAGCTCAACCAGCGGATCACGGCGCGGTACCATCTGATGCCCCTGAGCCGGGCCGAGACGCTCCAATACATCGCCTATCGCCTGCGTGTCGCCACGGGGCGCGGCAAGGTGCGTTTCACGCGCGGGGCAGTCAAGCTGGTGTACAAGTACTCCGAAGGCACGCCGCGCATGATCAACTCGATCTGCGATCGCGCGTTGCTCGTCGGCTACGTTCGCGAGAAACACGCGATTACCGCCCGCGTCGTTCGCCAGGCCGTCAAGGAGATTAGAGGCGCCAAGGTCAAGCCGGCCAAGCGGAAACCCGCGCCGGCGCTCACTCCGGCCCCCATGCCCGCACCGGTGCCGGTGGCGGCGCCCGCGCCGAGGCGCGGTCCCAGTTTGGTCACAGGAGTGGCGGCAGTGGCTGTGTTGGCGGCTGCGTGGTACGGCGCCATGGCGCTACGGAGCCCGACGCCACATCCCGGCGTCACGTTGCCGGCGCCCACGAAGACCGTCGCCGCGCGCGCCCAGGACATCGAGCCGGTTCCGCCCATGATCGAAGAGGCCGTCAGGGCCGCGGAGGTTCCCGGCAGCGGCGCGGCCGCTGAAGCAGTGCCAGCGCCGCCGCTCGAGCCGCCCGATCCATTGTTGGTAGCCCTCGAAAGCATCGACGCGTCCGAAGCCCGGGCGACCGCCGCGCGAACGGTGCTACAAGCCTGGGGCGTGAGCGATGTGTCCGATGCACCCCGCGGCGATACGGCGGACAGCCTTGTGGCATTCGGGCGGCACTACGGGTTGACCGAGTGCGTGATCTACCCGACCGCCAAGCAGCTTCGCGCCATCAACTTGCCCGCTATCGTGAGGATGGCCACGGACAAACAATCGGTGTGGTTGGCGGTGATGCGTGTCGAGGACGATCGGTTCATCTTGACGACCAGGGGCGATGATCGGCTCGCCATGACGCTCGGTGAATTCCAGCGGTTCTTCACGACGGAGACCGTTGTCTTCTGGAAGGATCCAACACCGGACGCGCCTGTTCTGGCTCGCCTGATGTCCGGCGACGCCGTCCAGCAGCTTCAGCAAAACCTCAAAGACCTGGACCGATACGACGGCCCTGTCTCGGGAACCTACGACAAAACCACGACCGACGCTGTGGCGGCTCTCCAGGCCGAGACCGGCCTTCGGCCGGACGGCGAGACCGACCGGGAAGTCCGGATGGTGCTGTACAGTTGGTGGGTGGCCGGCATTTCGGCGCCTTGCCTCGAGCCTAGCGCGCGGTTCGCGAAACGGAGCGCGGCTATTGAGGCCAAGGCCAACGCCCTCACGCAAGCACTGACGGATGTAGCGAACCAAGTTCGGACGCCGGAGACAGCTACCGTCGCGGAGGTGCCTGCGGTGGCGGCTGCGCCCGAGCCGACGCCGGAACCTGAACCCGCGGCGCCCGCGGTGGCGGCCGCGGCCGAACCGGCGCCCGAACCCGAACCTGCGGCGCCTGCGGTGGCGGCTGCGGCCGAGCCGACGCCCGAACCTGAATCTGCGGTCCCTGCGGTGGCGGCTGCGCCCGAGCCGGCGCCCGAACCTGAACCTGCGGCGCCTGCGGTGGCGGCTGCGCCCGAGCCGACGCCTGAACCTGAGCCTGAACCTGCGGTGGCGGCTGCGCCCGAGCCGGCGCCGGAACCGGAACCTGAACCTGCGGTGCCGGCCGTGGCGGCTGCGGCCGAACCGGCACCCGAACCCGAGCCTGCGGTGGCGGCTGCGGCCGAGCCAGCGCCGGAACCCGAACCGGCGGCGCCTGCGGTGGCGGCTGCGGCCGAGCCGACGCCGGAACCTGAACCTGCGGCGCCTTCGGTGGCGGCTGCGCCCGAGCCAGCGCCCGAACCTGAGCTGGAGATCTATCCGGACGCACGTCGCGTGCGCGTCGAGGAATTGCCGCCACCGGAGCAGGTTGGCCCGCGGGATGTCACGCCGCCTGCCGCAGCAACGTCGCCGTTAGTGCCGCGCGAGTCGGCCGCCGGAAAGGCGGCGCCATGAGTTCCATTCTTGATGCCCTCAAGAAGCTCGAGGCCGAGAAGGCCGAGATGCGCTCGGATAGCGTCGAGCCGGGCGCCGATCTCGACTTGGCCGAACGCGATCTCCTTGAGCGGAACGTGTTGCGCGATCGCGTGACCATACGGCTCACCCCCGCTTCATTGTTGGCCACGACCATCGTGATCATTGTGTTGCTGGCGGGCGTCTCGATCGGCATAGCCGCGATCATCCTTGCCGGCCGCGGCGAACCGGCTGCCCGTGTAGCCTCGCAGGTCTCCGTGGAGCCACCGGTACCCGGCGAGGAGCAAGTGGCCCCGTCCGTCATGCCGCCTGCGCCCGAGGCGGTTCAACCCGAGTCCGTCGATCCGGAGCCGGCTCAACCAGAAGCGAGCGCTGTCGAGCCTATGCCCGAGCCCATGCCCGAACCGGAACCGACCCCTGAATCGCCCGCGCCGCCTATGCCGCCACCGGCTGAACCGGAGCCTGCCGCGATACGGGAGAAACCCGTCGAGCCAACCGCGCCACCGGAACCACCCGCTCAAGTCGCGGTGGCTGAACCGGACCTGCCTCCGCCGGCGCCTCCCGCTGAGGCTCCCATGGTGACGCCCGATCCCGAGCCGCAGCCTCAACCGACACCCAAGGCCCCAGAACCGCAATGGCAAGGGCCGATGATCAAGACGCGGCCGGCGCCGCCACGTGAGCAGGTAGCTCGATCGCCCGAGAGTTCCGAGCCGGTGGCGGTGGATATGGAAGAGATGATGCGGCATCCGTTGCGCGAATCGGATCGGCGGCGGCTGGGACTCACGGGTCTGCGCGTCAACATGCTCCAACCGGCCAACAAGAAACGGCCGCACGCCTCCGCCATCATCAGCCTGAACCAGGTGTTCGTCGGCGAGGTCATTCCGCGCACGAACGCCAAGCTTATCGCCATCGACGATCTGCGCGGTGTCGTCATTGAGATGCAAGATACGCGCGAGCGGTTCTACGTGCGCTTCTGAAGCGCGGCTACCGGCGGAGCAGAAACACGCGCCCGGATTCGAGTTCGTCGATCCGGAACCGCATCTCGACATCATTCACCTCGCACGGATACGCGACAAGTCCGCGCTCGGTAGCTTCAGATAGCCGCCCATCCCGAAGATACTCCGGCAGGCGGACGCCGATAGACACGTCGCGGGCCGGCTCGAGGGTCGGCAGGTCGGGCTTGCTCGCCGGTACGTGATTGACCACGGCGATCATCAGTGCGTCGGGGCCGCACACCAGGCTGCGTGCCCAAACACGCGGTTTCGGCCACCGCTCGTCGCCGGCGGTGCCTGTCGGCACCGTCTCGTCCGGATACTCGACCAGGCCTGCGGGCACGGCGAGCACGAGTTGGGGCTCAATACACGCGAGGAGTGCATTGACGCGTGCCATCTCGGCGGCCAAGGCATCGTTGAGCTGCCATCCGCCGGCACAGGCCGAGTACACCCAGCTCGTCAGCCCTTTCATACCAGCGCCGATGGCCTGAACAACGTTCTGCCGATACTCAGCCGGCGTCGGTCCTCGGGCGCTTTCCGGCACGCCCTGACCGGACTGCCAGCCGTAGGCCTCGAGGATGGCGAACATCGGTGTCGGTGCCGCGCACAGGCGGACATAGTCCAGACTCTCGCGCACGTACGCGTGGTCGGCATGGTAGTACGTGACCGGATAGGGATCGAAACCGTTGACATCGCCGAACTGGCCATACACCGCCCAGTTCAAGGGGCGAATCGTTCCATCCATGTTCATCCAACTGGCCGTCGGCGGCACGTGCCGCTCCACAAGGCTCTGCCAACCGGACTCCTCGAGCGTGCGCGCGTGCCAGCCCAGGCCGTTCAGATAACCGCCGCCGCGATCATCCTTGGCGTCCGGTTCATCCGGCGCGAAGATGTAGGGAACGTGTTCGTGGAGACGCAGCACATCGCCGTGCATGGCGGTTGTTGGCAGTCCGGTGCGGAGACAGCTATCTTCATCGCGCTGCAGCCAGGTGAACAGATTCATGTGCATCGACGCAGCCAACTCCTCGGGTACATGGATCGAACTCCGCGGAAAACAAGGCGGCAACACGCGGAATTGGGCGTCGACGCGCGCGCCGTCGGCCATCTCGGCGCCGGCCACATGGTACGCCCCCATCTCGAGGGGTTGGTCCAGCGCGATACATGCCAGCGCCACGCCGCCTGGAAATCCCGCGCCGTGGATGTCGGCTGCTCGCTCAACGCCGTCCAGATACACCCTTCGCAACGGCACCGCTACGCTATCCTGCCGCCGCGCATACACGCAGACCATCGTCCGCGCCTCGTCCACGGCAACATAGTCGACACTCACGGGGGCCATTGTGTAAGGAACCCGTGCGCTGACTGGGACTCCGTTTTCGACGGACAGCACGATGTCCGCGGCCTCACCTTCGGGGCGGCGTCTGAACCGGATGTAGGCCTGGCCGCACGCGCCCGGCGCCAGCGTGCGCGGTCGGACGCGGTACCATACGACACCGCACGCGTCCCACGGGCTCTCGACGAAATCCACGTAGTGTTGCTCGATAGGCACGCCGTTGAGATGGATCGTGTCGCCGACGCGTGCCACGGCCGTGCCCGTGTTTCGAAACGCGATGCGCACCGCGCCGAAGCCGTCATGCTCGCGGTAGAACCGCTGCAGGGCGCCGAACGTGAGGCCTTGGCCCGGGCTGCGGCCCTCGACGGCCTGCGAATCGGGCGGTGGCGGCGGGTCTGCCATGTAGTACGCGCTTAGGACCTCGATGGACGTCCCGGAGGGCACGACCGGTTTCTCGGTCCACGTTTCCACGGCCGGGCCGGCTACCTCTATGCGCCGGATCCGCGCCCAACGATCCGCGTCGCGGCCACATACGCGCAGCTCATGGACACCCGCCGCGATCGGTGCCGGTACGATACCGAAGATCTCGCGCTCGACCTCGAAGAAGCTTGCGCCATCCATTTCGGCGATGGGGGCGCCATCCCACTCGACGGCCAAGGCACGATGCGTGGTGGCGTCGGACTCGATACCTACGCGGACGGCAATGGGCGTCTCGGATGCGCGCGTGCGCACGAACGCCGCGAGGCTCAGCGGCGTACGCGCCCCGTCGCGGTAGATCCGCGAGATGGCGAAACCGTCGTATTCATATGAGGCGAAGGCAGGGCGACTTCCCGGAGGGTGTAACCAGCCGTCGGCATCTTCGTAGTAGTGAGGCGGCCGCGCGCCGACCGGATCCGCCGCATCGAGGGTCAGCGTGCGCCAGTCGTCTTGTTGCCGAACGCGGTTCCATGTCTGCCGTGCGCCGCTCTGGGGGTCGTCGGCTTCCGAGGCAGCCTCGCCGAGCTCGATGCGGACGGTCAGCCCCTCGACGCGATTCGATAGGCCCGTGGCCAGTCCGGAGGAGTTGTCGAGCACCAGTCGTATCCAGACCTCCGCGCCGCCGACCATGGTGGCTGAGATGTCCTTGGGCACCGTGAGCGTGCCTCGCTGCCAACCGGAAGCCTCGGCCTCGATGGCTCGGCTGTCCGCCGCCACCTGCCAATCGAGGCCGTTCTTCGACACGTAGAGGTAGTTGTAGCCGCCCAGGTTTCTTCCGTTGGCGGCCTGATCAACCTCGATCTGGAATGCGGCGATCCGGCAGTCGCCGAAGAATCGGTAGGTCACCGTTCGGCGGCGATAGGGTCCTTGGCTCACGAGCGCGCCTGGGGTCCAGATGCTCGCATCCGCATTGTCGAGAAATGCGTCGGTCAACACACGCGGCGTCTCGAAGGTATCCACGTACTCGAAGAGACGGCCCTCCTCCGGCAGCGTGAAGACGATCCCTTGGCTGTGCACTGCGCTCGCCGCGGCCCCGGAGAAGGCGATGGCCAATGCGCAAAGACCATTCATGATCCATCTCCTCATATGATGCTGAATCTCGTCGCGAGTCGCGTTCGAGATGGCGTCAGTCTACCGGAATCGCGGGGGCGAGTACACGGAACGGTTCGCGCCCCGCGCATGCCGGCGGGCAGCCACAGCCCGGGATCCGCCCTAGCCGGTTTGCACCGACGCAGGGGGGCAAGTATACTTCGTATCGGTTTGCGGCGTGGCGGGTTACGGCGCCGGCGACTCCAGGAGTGCTCGTGTGCATGGGGAACGACACCATGAAGAAGGGCAATGCAAGCCAGGTTCAGACGGATGTGATCTCGCGTATCGCGACACGGACGGTGATCGTCGCGCTCGTTGCGGCGGCGGCGGCGGCGGCCTATAGCTTGAGCCTCGACAACATCTACCGGGCCGGAAGCGGACTCCTTTTCTCGCCCCCGCCGGTCAACCAGCCCGAGGCTCGATCTCGGGGCGTCAATCCGGCCACGGAGCCGGCGTCGGCCTTGAGTTTCCTTATGGCCAAGCCCCTGGGCGTGCCGGTATATGAGCAGCTCTTGACGAACGACGACATCGCGCAGAAGCTGCGGGACAGGCTCGTCGAGTCGCTCAAGCAGGCCGGCGACAACGAAGGAGCCTCCGCCGTAACGCTGGGTAAGGTGCGCAAAGCGATGAAGGTCCAGACGCGCATCATCGGCAAGACGGCGAACGCCGTCGAGTACGATCCGGTTCTTGTGCTGAACTTCACGCATACGTCGCCGGAGATTGCCTCGGCGCTTGCCGATGAGTGGGCGCGCTTGGGCATCGAGCTTTCCGAGCAGTTCAGCCGCAAGGGGCAAGAGGGTACTATTGATTTCCTGACGGACGGGCTCGAGAGCGTTCAGCGTGAGCTCGACGAGAAGGAGAAAGCCCTCGAGATTCTCAAGAGTCAGTGGGACGTGGTGGGCATGGAAGCGCGCCTGGCCAAGACACAGGAACTGATCACCACGTACGAGCACAGCGTCATTACGTTGGGTACGGACATCGCCCGGACGGAGGCCGAGCTGGCTCAAGCGAAGAAGGACCTCGAGGGGGTGCCGGAGAAGCTGACGCTGCACAAGGCGCCGCCCGACCAAGCCTACTGGATGCTGGATGCTACACAAGGCGCTCCAGACTCCTCGAAAGTACTGGCTTCCGAAGAGGTCAACTGGATCCATTTCACACTCCACGAGAATGCGGCCTTGCTCGAATCTACCTTGGCGGGTCTGGTGAAAGAGCGAGAGAAGACCATATCGCAGCTCGAGGAAATGCGCGCTGAGGTCCTCAGCCTCCAGCAGAACCTGGCCGAGCAACAACGCCTCCAGAACGCGCTCGAACGCGAGATCGACGTGTACAAGGATCAGTATCAGCGGTTGGCGGTCAACTACGAAGGGGCGCGGCTGGCGGAAGCGCAGAACACGCCCGAACTGAAGCTGGCTTACGAAGCGGCCGTGCCGGAGAACAAGGTGGGGCCGCACCGTTCTCTCATCGTGATCGTGGCCGGGTTCCTTGGGGCACTTGTCGTTCCTATACGCTTCTTGATCGTTTCGACCTTGCGCACCTACGCGGCTTCTCTGGATGGACAGGCGGCCAGCACGGTGTGACACGGTTTCGAGAATCCCCTGTGAATACTCCGTGGCGGGACCTTTCGGATGAGTAGTGGGCGCACCATGTTGCGCGGCGCGTTCTTCTCGGGCGCCGGCATGTTCCTCTCGATGGGCGCGGCCATGGGCGTCCGGATGATGTTCACCCGAATCCTTTCCGAGTCTGAGGCCGGCGTATACCTCTTGCTGATTCTCAGTTGCGACCTCTTCATCCTCGTAACCAACCTCGGCGTCCGTAGCGCGTTGCCCAAACTGGTCGCCGGCGCGGATCCGGCGGAACGCCCCCGGCTTGTGAGCGCCGCTTTCGGTTGGCAATGGGTGCTGTCCGGCGCCGTGGGCGTGGCGATCATCGCCGCGTGGCTCTGCGTTCGCGACCCAAGGGCCTTCTCGACAAACGAGAGTTGGATCGGCCTGTATCCCTATCTCGGCCTGCTACCCCTCTACTTCTTCGTGGGCACGCAACGCGATATGGCCATGGCCGCTATGGCGGGACTGAACCGGTACGCGGCGCGGGCGGGCGGCCTGATCGCGGCCAGCCTGGCGCATCTGATGCTGGTCGCCGTTCTGGTCTGGTGGCTCCGAAAGGGCTTGTTGGCCCTCATGCTCGCGACGCTCATCTCGTATACGGTCGCGGCGATGTGGCAGCACGCCGGTTTGCCCGAGGGCCGACGTCCACGACTTCTGTGGCGGCCGTACCGCGAGATCATTGCCTTCAGTTGGCCGCTGTACCTGAACAATGTTCTCGCCTTTGCCCTTTACCGATTCGACACCATGATCGTTGCGGGACTGCTCGCGCCGGTCTATGTGGCCCACTATGAAATGGCCAAGAGCCTGCCGCTCCTGATCAGCGGATTGCTGACGGCGGCCCTGGTGCCGTATCTACCCGGCATCTCGCAACGTATCGCCAAGTCGGACATGGACGGAGCCGCGCGGCTGGCCAGCCAGTCCGCTATCCTGACGGGCCTGCTGAGTTACGCGGTGACTCTCGGCCTCCTGGTGGTGCAACGCCCGCTCATCGTCTTCCTCTTCTCGGAGAAGTACTTGCCGTGTCTCCCGGTGCTCTGGATCCTCTTGGCGGGTTTCAGTCTGGGCGTTCAGGCGGGGGTGATGGGTCAGACGCTCGTCGCGCTGGACAAGCCAATCGCGGTGTGCGTCATTAACATCGGTGCTGCCGTCCTCAGTATCGGCCTCAACCTCGTATTCATCCCGCGGTTCGGCATCGTCGGAGCGGCTTACGCCTATTTGGTGGCGGTGGTCTTCGGGCTTGTGCTGCAAACGGCCTACGTTGTTCGCTATGGCCTGCGCATCGATCTCCGGCGGTTTCTCGCCATGCAGTTGTATGCAGCGGCGGCGTTGGCCATCGGTCTTGTGGTCCAGTCGCCCGTCGGATACGCGGCGGGACTTGGGGGATTTGCCGGGCTATGCCTCTTGACGCGCGTGGTTGCCCCGAGTCAGATCCGCCAGATGCTCATCGCGTTTCTCCCAAGTCGAGGCCCGGCCGCGACTCCATAGTCGGATGCCCGTTCCGAGGCGAGCCTATCCGTGGGCGTCGACTCGCATGCCAAGCAGATCGCGGGCCGACTCGCACAGGATGCCGCGGCCAATCGCCACGCAATCCTCCATGGTGTACTGGCCGAGGGCCACTTTGTCGGTGAGGACTTGGGCCAAGATCTTGCGCACCATAGCGGCTTTGGCATAGGTCCACTCGACGCAATACGCGTCGCTGAAGAAGCCGATCTGCTTGTTGAGCGGCAGCATATCGAGCCGTTCTTCCATGACCTGTCGAATCGAACCGGGGAAGAAGTTGTGCCACCAGTAGCCGGCCAACGACAGATTCGGCAGCTCGCGCGCCAACGTGCACAGCCCTTGGTTGCCGGCGCGGTTGCCGAGGAAGCACATGAACCGGACGCCCGGATAGCGCCCGACAAGTTCCGCTACTTGGCCGATAGTCCGTTGTCGGAGGAGACTTGAGGTCTCGAAGGGAAGCGGTTCGGCGCCCAGCGAGAACTGGAACACAAGGCCTGCTTTGCGGCGCTCGAGCTCCTCGAGCAGGCGGTGCGTGACGTAGCTGGCGTAGACGTCGCGTTCCGCGTCGCCGGCGTGCGCCCGGCATGCGAGGGCGGTGCTCATGGCGTCATCGTCGGGATCCGAGTAGTCGATCTCCGTCGAGAGATGGGTAGCCGTGGCGACGACGCGACCGTACGGGATGAGGTCGCAGTAGTGCTGAACGGCCCTGCGTACGTCCTCGACCGATCGGATCGTCTGGGAAGGCGGCGCGGCGGCGCGGCGGTCGAAGTTCACGGGAATAGGGCGGCCGGGCTCGACGGCGCTCCACGCGCGCTCGAGCTCGTACAGCGGAATGTCCGGCTCGCCCCGCTGCGTTCGCGAGAAGAAGGTCCATTCGAGCGCATAGTCGAACAGGTGATCCGCCCGGCCGTCATGGCCGCGCCATAGCTCCGTGCTCAATCGGGCGATGTTGGCTTTCTGAAGGATCCGGGCCGGCCAATCGGCGAGGCGGCTGCGCGCGCAGATAAGATCATGAAGCGCCGGCCAGTTGGCATCCGTGAGCGGCGCCGACCAGTTGTAGAGATCCGCCAGGATCATCCGCACGCCCCATGCGATCGAGGTGTTGCGTGTCTTGGATACGTAGGGCAAGGCGCGGGAAACTCGTGCGCGCGCTTCCTCCTCGGAGCGATCCTCGGACAGGCGCGCCCCGTCCGGACATCCCGCCGCGCGCAAATCGCTCACGGACATGTGGTACAGCAGAATATCGTCCAATCCGCGGGCCGACAGGTGGTGCGCATCCAAGTGCGTGTGCGGATCCAGCCATGGAAACCCGAGAAGGGCTTCCTCAATCGCTCGCGAAACCGCCCCCATGTGCTTCATTGGCCTCTTCTCCACTCCGGCCAGGCGCGAGCTCTCTCCCGAGGCTCCTGGCGTTTTCTCTACCCTATCCGACATGTTCGACATCGATCTGGTGAACGCCGACGGAGCCCTCGTCGTCCTCGATCCATGCCTCGAGTCGCCCGTCGCCTCTTGATAGCCTCATGCCGCGGAAGACGCCCTCGCCGGCGTTCTTTTCGACCGGCTGTTCGGCATGAACGGTTCCCACGCGGACGTGCAGTGTGCCGGGCCGTGGCCTCGGTGTGAACCGGGCCGTGATATCGTAGGGCCCTTCAAGGGACACCCAGATTTCCCAGTAGCCTAAGTCCTTATCGCCCCAGCCGTTAGCACCACGCCAGTCCTGCCGGGTCAGCGTGGCGGGATTCTCGTGGGGCGAGCCGACGTGAATGCGCGGAGGCGCGTAGCCCCGCGTCGCACCGACATCGCGGAACCAGCGCTCGTAGGCTGCACGCATGGCGCTCACCCGATCGGGATCCTCGGCGGCCATGTCGTGTTGCTCGCCGGGATCGTTCTGGATGTCGTAGAGCTCGGTCCCATTGACCAACTTGTAGCGCTGGTCGCGCACGGCACAGTCCCTGAACAGCTCCGGCGTGTCGCCTCGGTGCCACTGGAAGAACAGGTTCCGGTTAGGCCATTCCGAGGCGGGATCGCGCAAGAGCGGGGCGAGGCTCCGGCCATCCAGGTGCAGGTCCGGAGGCGACGTCAGTCCAACCAGATCGACCACCGTTGGCAGGATGTCGATGTTGGCGGCGATACGATCCACGACGCGCCCGGGCTCGAGTTGGCCGGTCCAGCGCACAAAACACGGCACGCGGATCCCGCCTTCGTACACGGAGCCTTTGGCCGCGCGCATGCCGGCGTTCCAGCGGACGCCCTGCCGAGAGCCCTGGGGACCATTGTCGGTGATGAAGAACACCAGGGTGTTCTCGTCGAGGCTCCATTCCTGCAGTCGGTCGAGGAGTCGGCCGATGTTTGCATCGATATTGGCGATCATGCCGTAAACCTTGGCAAGATCGTCTGGCAGCCCTGCGGCGCGATAGGGCGCGGCCCATTCCTCGCCAATCTCGAGCGGGGTGTGGGGCGCGTTGGTGGCCAGGTACACGAAGAATGGACGGTTGCGGTTTTCCTCGATGAAACGCAGCGCTGCGTCCGTGAAGACGTCAGTGCAGTAGCCCGACGTCTTCTCATCCTTGCCGTTACGGCTGAGGATCGGATCGAAGTACGAGTTGCCGGGCCAGTCCGACGGCTGGCAGAGGCCGCCGCCTCGATGGACGAGTGATTCCTGGAACCCTTGGTCCATGGGGCGCATTGGATAGTTGTCGCCGAGGTGCCACTTGCCGAAGATGCCCGCGCGATAGCCGTGCTCCACCAGGATCTCGGCCAGGGTCACCTCGTCCGAATACATCATGGATCGGCCCAGATAGGTGTCGATGGCCCCCGTTCGGTAGTTGTAGCGACCCGTCATGAGGCCCGCCCGTGTCGGCGAGCACACGGGACAGACATAGAATCGCTCGAAGCGGACGCTGGTGTCGTGGAGACGGTCGAGATTCGGCGTCTTGAGATGGGGATTGCCGTGTCGCCCGAGGTCGCCATAGCCCTGATCATCGGTCAGGATCAGCACGATGTTCGGCCCTTCGGTTGGCGGCCGAAGACCGTCCTTGGCACGAGACGCTTCTGCCAACAGCAGGGCGCCGCCCAGTGCGGTTGTCGTTTGCAGGAACTCCCTTCTCGTGTGTCGCCCCATGGCCGCTCCTCCCGTGGCGCAACCGCCCGAAACGCGAATGAATATACGCGTGACGGAGTCAAGACGCAAGGCTTGGCCGCGTTTGAGCCCGTGGTGGTCGGGTGCGGACCTGACGGGTAGTGCGAACAGTGGGTGAGGGAAGCCCGTCAGTTGATGCGGATATTGCCGTCCTTGGAGCGAAGTGCAATGCGATGCGTGCCTTCGTTCAGGCGGCCGCGGAACTCCTGGAGGCCCTGGCTGATCGCGCCGTTGAGCGGGATGGCGCTGTAGACCGCCCCATTCTCCGCGGTGACGTCAAACGTGACGTCGGCGCTGGTGGGAAGCAGGATACTGATGTCACCGCCCTCGGCGCGGATGTCGTACGAGCCCTGGAGTCCCTCAAGGCTGATGATCCGGACGTCGCCCTTGCGGCTCTGCGCCTCCACGTCCGCATGGACCGATTCCATAACGATCTTGCCTTGATCGCAGACGAGGTGCGCCTTTCCGAAGATATCGTTGAGCTTCACCGAACCCGAGACGGCCGTTATGTCCAGGGGACCGGCGCTCTCCGAGACCGTGACGTCGCCCTTGGCATTCCTCAAGACTTGCTCGCCCTTGGCGTGCTTGACGGAGACGGTGCCGGCGGTCTGCTCGACGTGGATGGTTCCGCCGGTACCCGTCACCGACGTGTGCCCTTCCTCCGCGCGGATCCGGATCGGGCATGTCCGAGGGCACCGAATGTCGAGATCGACCCGGTACGCCGGGCAGCCAAGGCCGCTCATGTCACCCAGGAGCTTCGTGCGAACCGTGACCCGACCCTCCTCTTCGACGACCTCGACGCTCAGTCGCTCGATGGCCGCTTCCGCATTGGCCATGTCCTGGACTCGGACGAACTTCGTCGCGTTACCGCTCATGACGTTCTCGTCCTGGCCCTCGATTCGAATGTCTCCGGCGATCGCCTCGATGACGAGCTCCGTCGCTTCACCAACCGGCCGACGCTCGGTCAGCACGCTCTTGAACGGAGACGTTCCCTCGATCAGCGGCGCGGGCGGCGCCGACTCCAGTCCGTCTCGCACGATTCGGATGTTGCCGAAGGACGTCCTCAACGCGACGCGCTGTTTGGCCTCGACGTTCGGACTGCGCGCCACCGTGAGTTGGCCCTGCGTGTTGCGGCCTAGCGGAAGATCCGAGGCAATATCGCCGAAAAGGGCGGAGGCCACGAGGTCGGGCGCCGCTTCCTCGGGGAGGTGGATCTGAATGTCGCCGCTCTCGCTGACCACGTCGAGCTGGGCATCCGGCGCGAGATCACGGACGGTGACCGTGCCCCCGAAATTGCGCACGTTCAGCGCACCCGAAATGTCGCTGAACGTAGCGTGGGCGCCGTTCAGCTCGAACGTGCCTCCTTGGGCGAGACCGTGTGCCTCGACCGCGAACTCGCCGCGTGTCTGAACGCGAACCGGGCCGGACACGTCCCGCAAATCGACCAGGCCGTACAAGGACCGAACGCCCACCATGCCGCCGATATCGCGGACGAGGGTGTCGCCCCAATCGTTGGCGGTCAGGAGCCCCGCGTCGGCAGGAATCGTCACGGTGTAGTTCACGGTCATCGTGACGGTGCCGCCTTGGGGACGCGCGTCCGGCAATCGGGTGCGAATCTCGAGGTGGTCTTCGGCCGAGGTCACCTGAACCTCGATAGCCTCAGCCAGTTGTTCGGCCGCCTCGGCCGATTCAGCGCCCACCGAGATATCGGCATCGACCTGCACGACCGGGTTGGGCCACGTCGTCACGCGGATCTCGCCGAACTCGTTGGCGATGGTTATCATGGGCGTCGGGCTGACGGGATAGCGCTCATTGAAATGCCGGGATTGCGTGAAACTGGCCGTCTCTTTCTCGCCCAGACCAAGACCCGGCCCAATAAGGTCGCTCGCCTTCTTCCCCACAACGCTCAGCCCCTGACCGATGTTGTCGAAGATCGTACCGACACGATCCAGAAAAGTGCCCTGGGCCTGGGCCGGCCGAGGCACAAAAAAACACGCCAGGATCAGCGCCCTGGCGGCTATCCGACAGATGCCGGTCATATCCTAGAGGCTGCGCTCGATGTACAGGTCGCGCAGCGTTTCCGCTTGCCGTTGGACGTTGGTGCTTACAAGATCCGTCGCGCGCCGACAGCCGGGATTGCGCTCGAGAGCGGCCAAGGCCGCAGCAATATCCGCATCGAGGGCCCGCACCGCACGGCGTCGCTCGCGTTCCCAGAGGCTCAGCGGCTGGTCGGAGGGCGCACTGACGGCGGCTTCAAGCGTGGCCACTTCGGCCACGGCCTCGCGAATGGAATCGATGGACGGCAGCGGATTCTCGACGCGCTTAGCCGGTGCCGCGGACCGGGCAACGGCCGTCTTGCCCTGAGGCGGCTGCAGCGCCGCGCTGAAGTACACGGCGGCCACGAAAACGATACCGGCCGCGCAGGCCGCGCCCTTCAGCAGGGCAAACACCATATGGCGTCGCGCTTCTCTCGCATGGGCCGCACGACGCGCCTTCTGGGCTCCAATAAGAATCCGGGCCGTGAGATCCGCCGACGGTTCCAACGCCGGCGCCCGCCCCACAAACTCCAGCGACTGACGCATCGCGGCGACTTCTCGGGCGCACCTGCGACACTTCGCTACGTGCGCCGCCTGACGCGCCGGAACGGCAGTCGCGGAATCCACCAGCGCTTCGGCGTACGCGAACAGCTCGTGTTTTCCAGGATGCCGCATCATCTTCCTAACTCCCTTCCAAGCCCCGGGCGCGATTCCCACTTACATCACGTATTCCCGGAACTTCTCCAACAGCGGCCGCAAGGCACGTTCCGCGCGCACTACGCGCGATTTCGCCGTGCCCACCGGCGTGTTCGTGACCTTGGCGATTTCTTCGTACGACAAGTCCTTGAGCCGTCGCAGGACGAAAACCTCCCGCTGATGGGCGGGCAACTCACGGAGCGCCGCGTTCACCGCCTCGGAGATCTCTCCGCGCTGGAACGCTTCCAACGGGCACGCCCCTTCGTCCTCGAGTTGATCCTCATACGTCTTGCCGTTCGTATCGCCGTCCTTTTGCTTGCCCCATGGAGTGGAGAGGCTCAGGACCTTCGGCC
Source organism: Candidatus Hydrogenedentota bacterium (assembly GCA_036769985.1). Lineage (GTDB taxonomy): Bacteria > Hydrogenedentota > Hydrogenedentia > Hydrogenedentales > SLHB01 > DAIPKA01. Next base: position 74,570 of record DAIPKA010000028.1, read on the forward strand.
GCCGCTTTGTGCGCGCCCATTCTTTGGACGCCACATTCGACGCTATCCGGTAGAGGTACGTCGTGAACTTAGCCGTCGGCTCGTATCGCTCGGCGTTGCGCACCAACGCTACGAAAACCTCCTGCGTCAGTTCTTCCGCAATGTGCCGGTTGTGCACCATGCGGTACAGGAAGTTGAGGACGCCCCTCTGGTGGCGGCGCACCAACTCCCCGAACGCATCCTCCGAGCCGCGACCATGCTCGAGCATCAGTTGCTCGTCACTCCGCTCGCGAATCGGCAACCCGCTATCCTCGATGAGGTGGAAAGCCGGCCGCATCGCCAACGTCGCGGACTCTGTCACATTGTCTGCCATGCTCTTTCCGGATGGTCGTAGAACTTCAGCCCACCCTATGGGACATCTACTCTATACCCTACGAGGATGGGAAAGTTCCCTCTTCAAATTGTCAACAGTATACCACGCACCGCACCAGATTCCAAGTGCTTTTCGCGAAAGTTAAAGAAAGTTAAAGGGACAGACTACTTAACTTTTTGCTGATTCCCTGAATCGGTGGTACGATACGGTAATGAGCAGAGTGGCGCGTATCGTCGTTCCGGGATGTCCGCATCATGTGACGCAACGGGGGAACCGTCGCGCGGACGTTTTCGAGATTGACCAGGACCGCGAAGCATACCTGGGGCTCCTGCAAGGCTGCTGTAGCAAGCGGGGCCTGTCGGTTTGGGCGTACTGCCTCATGTCGAATCACGTCCATCTGGTCGTCGTGCCGGAAACGGAGGCGTCGCTGAGCGAAGCACTACGCGACACGCACACGGTCTACGCCATGTACTTCAACGCGCGTACGGAGATGTCCGGGCATGGCTGGCAAGGTCGATTCTTCTCGAGCCCCCTTGATGAATCGTACCTGTGGGCAGCGGTGCGGTACGTCGAATTGAACCCGGTGCGGGCGCGAATGGTCGACCGCGCCGAGGCCTATCGTTGGTCGAGCGCCGCGGCCCATTGCGGATTGCGCCACGACGGCGTGCTCTCCCCGGATTTCCCGCCCCCGGGCGTGATCGATGACTGGACGCACTGGCTACACGAGCCGCTCGCGAACGAGGAGCGAATCCACACCTCGATATATCGCAACACGCACACCGGGCGGCCCTGTGGGTCACCGACGTTTATCGAGAAGCTTGAACAACTGCTCGGGCGCAGGCTAACCCGAAGACCGCCCGGCCCAAAACCCGGCACGCAGTATCGCAAGAGAGCAAAAGATACGTAGTCTGTCCCTTTAATTCCCGTCCCTTTAATTCCTCCGCGTCAACACCTACAAAGGAGCCACACCGTGGGCACACTGGTCATCTTCGACATCGACGGTACGCTGCTCCGGACGGATCGCGTGACGATCCGCGCCGTTCGCGAGACCTTTGCCGAGCACGGACTCGAACCACCGCAGGCCGAGGCTATCCGCGCAACGTTCGGGCAGCCCGTCGATGCCTATGAGGCGTGGCTGGCTGACCTCGTGCCGGCTGGCATGGCTACCGAGTTCGTCGAAGCCACAAATCGCCGCGAACTCGAGGTGCTCGCCGGCGCCGACAACCTCTATCCCGGCGCGCGGGAGACCCTCGACGCACTCAAGGCCGGCGGCCACCGCCTGGCCGTGTGCTCGAATGGCAGCGATGCCTACGTAAGCACCTTTCTCGACGCCCATGGCGTGAGGCCCCATTTCGACCTCGTCTGCTGCCGAGGCCACGACTACCGCGACAAGGCGGCGATGGTCGGCCACATCCTCGCGCAGGTCGCCGAACGGCCCGCGTTCGTCGTTGGCGACCGCGAAGAAGACATCGCCGCCGCCCACGCCAACGGTATCTTCGCTATCGCCGCCGACTACGGTTTCGGCACGCCCGACGACCTCGCCGAGGCGGATAAGCACATCGGCGCCATTTCAGAGCTACCTGCCGTCGTGGCGTGACCTCGCATCTACCGGCTTTTCATCCGGCACGAGCACTTCCTCGCCTCCTGACCGTGCCACAACAGGAAATGGGTGGCGTTTGGACGCGCGCATATGGATCCTTTGCGACCGCCGAACCCCTTGGATGCGTGATCGCAGCAGGCCTTGCCCTACACGCCCGTCGCCGTCACCGAAACGCGCCGGAGTCTTGAGCTTGCGCGAGGTATCTCCGGCCCCCTGACTACGCCGTAACCGGGAGACCGCGCCGCGGCGAGGCATTAGCCGAGGTACTCATTGAGTCCAGCCAACTTCAGGAGGTGCCGTTGGAGTCCGAGTTTCAAGGGGCGGTTGCCGTGAACGGGGATGGACATCCGGACGTCGCTTCCTTGCTTACCGTAGATGTGAGATGTGATGGCTTCCCTGAACGCGCAAGAGCGACCATCCGTGTGCTTCGACAATGCGGGCGAGTTCACTCCCGGAAAACGCCTTCATACCACTATCTCGACTACTCGATCCTTTTCCGTAACGCTGGTCTCCGCGATATCAACCGAGAGACAGCCCTCGATGGCCTCCTCAACGTTGGCCATCAGTTCGTCATAGGTGTCGCCCTGAGTCGCGCAGCCGGGAATCGCGGGCACTTCGGCCCAGTATCCGCCCTCTTCGGCCTCGTGAATGAGTACCGTGAGCTTCATTTGCGCCTACTCCGCATGCCTGAAAAGCCAATAATAACCTAGTTGCATCATACGCAAATCCTATCAGACAGCATGCAGGAAAGTAAAGCGCCACACAACTGCCGGGCAATGCGGCCGGGGCGTGGTCGGGAAACCGTGCCACAACAGGAAATGGGTGGCGTTTCGACGCGCGCATATGGATCCTTTGCGACCACCGAATACACCGAACGACACGGAACCGGAGGGCGCGAAGTTCCGTGGATTCAGCGCATTTAGTGGTTGTTGGACGGCCCTACGTCATTTCCCAACGCACGATCATCGTGCGCCGTCGTTGGCGCAGCTTGTTTCTGCGCTGATCTTGCGGCCAAAGACGCAGTCCAATAGGGCTCGGACCCATTGCCCAGAGCTCCTGACCCAGTTGTGATTGACTCATGACTGTATCCGTACTATCATCCAATGCGCGCTCCTGCACGTGTCGAAACTTCGTGGCCATGTGGCAATTCGCGAAGGGAGCCGGAAATGTCCGCCATAGGTGTGCATCGCGTCGTCAAGGGAAGGGCCTTGCAGCTAACGGCCGTCCAGAGCTCCTCGGCAAGCTGCCCCAGGGCGTTGCCCTGGGCTGTATTCTTGAGGCCTTTCAGGCCACCGCGCTGGCCGGCTGACCTGCGAGAGGCTTGATATCTCCCTTCGTTGGCCACTCGACGGCAGAATAGCCGCCGAGCCGAGGTGAGATCCCTGTACGGGTTTGGTACACTACGCGTGCCTTTCGGGCGGATGGTTAGCCTTCACTTCCGCCGCAGTTCTATTGCGATCCATCGCTAAGGAAACGGAGCCATGAAGAAAGCATCGTTCGGAATCACCGTGTTGGTTGCGGTGGCCATGGCGAGCTACGCCGCCGAGGACAATCGCAACAAGTTCGGCGTCTACAAGGATTCGCTGCGTCGCGGCGCAGGCTTCTTCTCGATCCACGCGATCACCGCGCCCGACCTGGCCAAGCCCACGCCCTCGATCGCAACCATGGCTCCGCCGTTGAACAAGATCGCGGCAACCGGCGCCAGCGGCGTGTGCTTCGATCTCTACGGTTTCAGTCCCGACGGCGCTGCGCTCTCGCAGGAAGGCGTTCAAGCGCTCCGCCTCGTGGTCGGCCAGACCACGTGGCGTCGCCTCGGGCCAGTCTGCCGCGTGTTCGGACCCGATGCGCCGGAGGATGAGGCGGGGCGCATGGCCGCCGCGCGGGCCGCGGGCAAAGCACTGAGCAAGGACAACCAGGTCGTCTATCTCATCGACGGTGCCCATTCGGGCGCGCTGGCCAAGGCTTTTCTCGAGGAGGCACCGGGCCTCGTCGTGGCCGCGCCCGAGGGGGGCAACGTCGCGCTGGTTACCGAGGAACCGAAGGAGCGCCCGGACGTCCCTGTCATCCTCATGGGCAAGATGCCCGAGAAACCGACGGAACAGGACAACTACATTCTGCCGGCGGATGAAGCGTCCTACGCGCTCCTCGACAGGGTGATGGCGAAACCTGTGGAGTCTCAGCCGTGGACGCCGGACAACTCGATTCTTTCGGAGCAGGAGCGCCAGGAAGGTTTCATCGCGCTGTTCGACGGCAAGACGCTCGATGGCTGGTGGATCGCCGGCATGCCGAATGGTTTCGTGGCCCGCGACGGCAACATCGAATGGGAGCGTGCCGGTGGCGGGGCCATCCTGACGCGCGACCGTTACGAAAATTTCATTCTCCGCCTCGAGTGGCGTCTCGAGAAGTCTGGCTCGAATAGCGGCATCTTCTTGCGCGCGCCACGCGCCGGCCGCTCGTCGAAGATCGGCATGGAATTCCAGCTCATGGGCGACCACGGGGTCCCGCCCGAAGAACACGTCACGGGCGCGATCTACGATGTGCTCTCGCCGATCAGCAATGCCGGCAGGCCCGTGGGCGAATGGAATGAACTCGAGATCACCCTCGACGGCCCGAAGATGAAGGCTGTTCTGAACGGCGAAGTCGTTCAGGACTTGAGCCTTGACGATAACGAGGAGCTGAAATACCGGCTGCGGAACGGTTTCATTGGTCTTCAGGACCACGGCCACAAGGCCGCTTTCCGCAACATCCGTCTTAAGAGACTCTAGCGCATGAACGCACGCGTCTTGGTTCGGCTCACCTGTGGCCTGCTACTCGTGCCGGCCGCGTGTGCAAGGGCCCGTGGGGAAGTGGCTATGGACTACGCGACGTTCCGTGTCTCGGGCCTCGAGTGCGTGATCGGCAATAACGCCGAGGCGGGCGAGCACCGCCCCGGATACAATGGCGTGTTTTCGATGCGGATGCCGGGCGTATCCGATTCGGCGTTCGTTCCGGCCTACGCAGGCCTGAATCTCGAGCATTTCTTCGACGCACGGCCGCGCAATGAGGATCGCGCCATCTTCATGGAGCCGCGCCACGCGCCGATGACGTTCACCCGCTCGGACGAATTCACCGCCGAGCTGTACCAGCCGCCGACGCCGGTGTATGGTGTCGAGAGCTGGACACGGTTCCAGTTGCGCGAGCCCAATCGGATCGACATGGCCTTCCGCTGCATACCGCATAAGGCTGTTTTCGAAGGCGGGTTCATGGGCGTGTTCTGGGCGTCGTACATCCAGGCGCCGCTGGACAAGAGCGTCTATTTCCTGGACGCCGGCTCGACGCTCGATAAGCCTCAGTGGGTCCAGTACTGCACGCAAGTACACGGACGCGACAGCACCGTTTTGCACGAGGATGCGGCCGAGATGCCGTTACCGCCCATGGCCAACGACGGATCCCTCTTCAACAGCCTTTCGCCGCTGCGCTACGGCGAGCCGTTCTTCTACGGCCGATTCCGCGACCAGGTACTCATCTACCTATTCGACGACGATCCACGAATCCGATTCTCCCATTCACCTTCGGGGGGCGGCATGACCGCGGCCGGCGACGCGGCGAATCCGGCCTGGGATTTCCAGTTTGTGGTGTCGGGCTACGAAGTCGGCCGCGAATACGGTTTTCGGATGTCGCTCATTGCGAAACGTTGGGAAAGCCGCGAAGACGTTATTGCCGAGGTGCGCAACGTCATGTGTCAGCCGTGAAACGGCCCGACATCACGGCATCAAGTGCGTGACGAGCATCCGGACACCGATGGCGATGAGTACGCCGCCGCCCACGATCTCGGCCCACCGGCCCAGCCGCGCGCCCAGGAAAGCCCCCCACTTCATGCCAAGGGCGGTGAACAGGGCCGTCACCAAGCCCATCAGGACCGCCGTTTGCCACACATTGACGCCCATGGCGACGAAAGTGAATCCCACAGCTAAAGCGTCCACGCTGGTTGCCACCGAGAAGATCACCAGGCTCCAGCCGCGCGTCGGGTCTTTGGCTCTCGTCTCGGCCGCGTCATCGTGGGCGAACGCCTCGTAGATGGCCTTCAGGCCGACAACGCTCAGGAGTGCGAAGGCGATCCAGTGGTCCCACGCGCGAATCAGCGAGGCCGCCGTTTGGCCCAAGGCCCAGCCGATGATCGGCATCAGCGTCTGAAACAGGCCGAAGTGAAAGGCGAAACGGAACACCTGCCGGCGCGTAACGGGATAGAGCGCAATACTCGCGGCAATGGCCACAGCCGACGCGTCGAGCGCCACACCAACGGCGATACCGAGCATCAACAGGATCACGAAACGGGTCCTTCTTCTTTGCAGTTTGACTCCGCCCGCTACACCTAATACTGTATTCGAAAGGTTGTTAGCAAGTAACAGGCGCGGGGGACTCGTGACGACTCCCGCGAGGAGGAAGATGCCATGAAGTCTCATCACGCCGTCGCTATCGCGTGCCTGCTTCTCGGCTTGGCCGCTGCCGCCGTGGGGGAAGACGCCGCGTTGCCTACCGTGGTCCCGGCGCCCCGTCACATGGATTGGGCCACCGACCAGCCCGCCTGGCTCGCGGCCGCCGGCCTGACGGGCGTGGTTATGACGCCCGAATGCCCCGACCTATCGGGCGGTTTGGATCAGATCCACGCGCGTCGCGCCACGCTCGGCCTCGGACCACTGGAAATCGCCGGCGTTTGGAACAACGGCGCTATCCGGGTCGGCCTCGAGCCGTGCGCCGACCTCGATGCCGTCGTGGCCGATCTCCCGGCACCCGGCGCGGAAGGTTATCGCCTCATGGTTACCGAGCGCGACGTCGTCATCGTCGGCAAGGATGCCCGGGGCCTTTACTACGGCATGGTCACGCTCAGCCGCCTCATCGACGACCAGGGCCGGATTCCCCGTGTGGCCGTGTCGGACTGGCCGGACTTCGGCCTGCGCGGCACCTACATCGCCGGGCGTGACGATGCCGCCAAGCGCATTCCCGAGTTCGCCGCCCTCAAGTATAACCTCGTCCTCTTCGAGAGCGGCGATCTGTACGAACTGGACAATCCTGATGTACGCCAGGCCTGGCAGGACGTGTTCGCCCTGTGCCGGCGCCACTTCATCGAGCCCGTGCCTGAGCTCCAGAGCCTCGGTTGGGGCCACCACATTCTCCTCCAGGAGCCCAGGGCCGTCGAGGCCGTGTATGTCGAGCAAATGCCATTCATCGTCCAGGGCGGCCGCATCGCGTCGCCGGACCTCCCCATTCCGCCGGCCCTCGAGGTCGTTAATCCCGGTTTCGAGAAGATCGAGGATGGCAAACCGGCCGGCTGGCTCATGGAAGGCTTCGGCGAGCTTTCCTTTGTTGAGAAGGCCGGCGCGCACGATGGAGACGCCTGCATCCGCCTCCATCGTGAAGAAACCGGTATCGTGCGGGCGTGGTGCGACGTTGATTGCCTGGCGGGCCAACGCTATGAAGCGAGCTGCCACATGAAGATCGAGAACATCGAGGGCGGGGGCGCCTACATCGAAGTGTACGGCCTCCTCGACGGCGGGCAGTTGGGCCGGCTCATCGGCACAGGCACCTGGCGCCGGGGCACGAGCGATTGGGCGCGCGAGGTTACCCCCTTCGATTCCGGCGAGTACACGCGCGCGCGCATTTATGTCCGCATTCAGGACGCCACGGGAACCGCCTGGTTCGATGACGTGGCTGTCGTCGGCATCCAACCGCCCAATCCGCTGGCCAACGTCATCGTCACCGAAGCCGCGCCCGTGATTGTGCAAGACGCGTCAGGCGCCATCACCTATGAAGAGGGCAAGGATTACCGCGTCCTGCCGCCGGATACGCGCTATCCCTACGACAACAATTCGCCCCTCGAGATCGAGGTGCCGGAACAGAGCCGCCTTGGGGATGGCGACACCGTGCTGCTGAGCTTTCAGTACGCGCCGCGCGACAGCATCACCTGTTGCCCGTCCGAGCCTCTCTACCAGGAGTTCATGCGGCATGCCGTGCACAACGCCATCAACTACCTCAAGCCCAAATACGTCCACATCGGACACGATGAGCCGCGGCTCATGAACCGCGACAAGCGCTGCCACGACCGAGGCATGACCAACAGCGAACTCTTTGTCGACGACATCAAGAAGATGCGCGAATACGCCATCGAAGCCGATCCCAAGGTCCGCATCATGATGTGGGATGACGCCGTCAATCCCTACCAGAACGGCCCGATGCTCGGGATGTCCGACGCCGCGCCCATGATTCCGAAAGACGTCGTCATGTGCATCTGGTGGTACGACGAGCGCGACGTCGACCGGCAGCTCGAGGAGTCGACGAAGTACTTCCTGGGTTTGGGATTCGACGTCACCGGATCGCCGTGGTTCAATCCGAAGAACGCCTACCAATGGGCCGAGACGCTCCATCGACACCGGAAAGGGAATGCACACGTCCTCGGCGGCCTTTACACAAGCTGGGCCCACAGCGTTATGGACCCCTGGGGCGCCCTCGATACCTTCGCCGAATACTGCTGGACCTTCGAAAAGCCCGCTTTCGAGCCATGAGGGCAATGCGTCCTCCTTCCGAAGGACAGGTGTTGAGGCAAGCGTGGGCACGATGCCCATGCCACCTCAGGAACGTGACGAGGCGGCAACAATGGACGTCACACGTCGCCGAATGCGGCCAGGACTTCATCGAGCGCCTGGAAGAGCGCCTCGGGCGTTTCCTCCGCAAGCGCAAACGTGGGCCCAAAACACCGCGAGAGGAGAATCAAGTATGGTGTCCCGGGATTTCGGAGGTCTGGTCACGCTTTAACTCAGGATATCGCTATCACAAATATGATAGGTTCACGGGTATATGGGAAAGGCGGCCGTCGAGTGAGGCCGGAATGAGCTACTCAGAGGATTTGAGAGACAGGCGCAACTTGATTAATAGTGAAAATCCTGAATATCCGCCCCTCTGGAATTAGGAGATATACCGATGATTAGAACTGTTTTTACTGTATTAACCTGTATGCTATCATTCATTTTTCTGCATGGCGGAGCCATGGCCGACAGGTTCTCCATGAGATATCCTCCCCGCTGCGGGGATGAATGGGAATTTTACGATGTGGACTGCCAGGCGCGTGTGCTGAAAATCGATTACAGGAGCGGTTCCGTGCAGGTTCTCGGGAAGCTTCCATTAGACGCCATGGAGATGGCCCTTCCACGAGATGGGTGGATGCTCCCCGGAGCTGAAGAGAAGAAGAGAGAATTGCTGCTTCTGGACAGCCGGGGAGCGCTTTATCTGTTTGATACAGAGTCATCCGAATTCAGAAAGTGCCCGGTTCAGGTCTATATCCGGGCGGATTATCGAATTGAACCGGTACTGGAAGATATTGTGCTAATATCCTATGTCGATACCGATACAGACCAGTGCATGCGTGTAGTTTTTGATCCGCAGAAGAATGCTGTCGTGAGTACGCCTTCCTTCGGTTTATTTCGTGGCATGCGGTATCGGCTTTCTCCCTCCAACCCGAAACATCTCTATTGTAAGAGCATAGAAGGGACGGAGCAGGTTATCGAGGAAGTTTCGTTGGAAACGGGAAAGCCAGTAAGAACTCTTCATATTTTGGATGTGATTCCGCACAATGAAGACACTGAAAATGCTTTCATTATAGAAATAGAAGAAAATTTTGTGGTATTGGCGACACGTGACGATTATATAACAAAATGCAGCTATTGTGTTGCTGATATCCACACCGGACAGCTTTTAGGCATTTCAGATGTATTGCCTTTTTTTTATGGAGAGTGGTTTTTTGACCGGAGTAGTTATACTGAAACAAAAGTGGTATGCATGAAAGAGCATGTTCTGGATGACATACCTCAGCCAACGGGTAAATTACTCCACTTTGCGGTGAAGGATGGAAAACTTGAATTGACAGATGAAACCTGCTTCGATCCGGAAACTCAGATTCTACTTCGCAACGAGAATGGTGTTCTGGAAACGGTTCAAAGGCGGGAATTCGGCTACAGAAGTATTTTCGCACTCACGCGATGGGTTTTCGGTGAATACTCTCCTGCGACGATGAAGGAAACACTCACAGAGGAATCGCTGAAAACATTCAATACGCTCGCTGATGAATATAACGAAAAGCATCCTAGGTATTGGAAAGGACAGCAGAGGGAAAACTAGGGACAGTAACCAATTTTTGACCCCTTGACCCGAACCTGATATATT